>JAFYRW010000016.1 GCA_017546785.1 Bacteroidaceae bacterium
GATTGGAACATATCGCGATACACCAAGCTGAATTTTATTTCTCTTTCCATAATTCTATAGGTTTTATACGCCTGTTAAGATTTTCAATTTTTGCAAAGTTAATGGCTTTATTTAAATTTCCTATTTTTAAAGCATCTTTTTTCGATAGATTTTTCAGTAGCCTCGTTTGTCTCGGTTTTTTGTGCTGTTTTTGGCTTTTTTACTAAAAATCCCAATAAAATCAATGTTGATTTCGCCATTAAATACAGAATTTAGCCCCTATATTTTAAAAAACACCCCTGCAATAGGGTGTATACCTTGAATATTCGCTATTTTGAAAAAGTTGTGTGAACTTTGCAGCAAACAAATGTCGAACGCCTTTTTTTGAGTGCAGTTCGAATAGTCAAAAAGTTGGACTTTTTTGCAAAAACATTGAATTTTATTACTTAATGACACACTACCTTTCTTATATTGACGAATCTATTAAAAGTAATTGGAGTAAGCCTGCAATAACCAATTACGGAGCATCTTCTTTTACTTATGGAGATGTTGCTGCCGGTATAGAGCGCTATCATATTCTTTTTGAAAAATGTGGAATACGCAAGGGTGATAAAATTGCTATTTGTGCCAAGAATTCGGCAGAATGGTGTATTGCGTTTCTGGGCATAGTGACATACGATGCGATTGCGGTTCCTTTGTTAGCCGATTTTCTCCCCGAGAATATTATTTCGCTGACAAATATTTCGGGTAGCCGTATGTTGCTTCTCGATAAGTACGTGATGAATGCCTTCAAGCGTATAGAAAAGGTAGAGTCGTTCAAGGAATTTGAAGATTTCTGCGGATTGTTCAATCTTGTTGATTTTGAGACAGAATTCGATTGCAACAAGACTCTTGTTGATGCTGTAGAGTATGTTAGCGAGGCTTTTTCCAAGCGTTTCCCCGCAGGAGTTACTCCTAAAGATGTAAATTATGCCCGCGAGGGAGAGGATGCCTTGAATGCATTGGCTGTCATAAGCTATACATCGGGAACAAGCAGCGCACCTAAGGGTGTTATGCTTCCTGCACGCTCGCTGTCGGGTAATTTGCGCTTTGCCCGCGAAAGAGTGCCAGCTCCCGAGGGTGCTAATACATTCTCTATCTTGCCGTTGGCGCACATCTTTGGCTTGTCGTTGGATTTTCTCTTTATGTTCTCTGTGGGTTGTCACATTCATATTTTCAGTGCAAAGCCTGTGCCTGCGCTCTTGCTTAAGGCGTTGGGCGAGGTTAAGCCTTTCCTTTTCCTCACTGTACCTTTGCTCATTGAGAAAATTTTCCGCGCAAAGGTTATTCCAGTGCTCAACAAGCCTGTGATGCGTGTATTGACTGCAATTCCCGGAGTACGTTCGCTTATATTCAAGAAGGTGCGTAGCACTGTCCTCAATGCTTTTGGAGGTAATCTTCACATTGGAGGCTTTTTTATTGGAGGAGCTGCCATCAGTCGCGACGTTGACAGAGTGATGCGAAGAATAAAGATTCCTTATGCTGTAGGCTATGGAATGACAGAGTGCGGTCCGCTTATCAGCTATAAAGGTTGGAACCACCCCTCGCTTAAGAATTGTGCCGGCATTATTTCTCCCGATATTGAGGTGAGAATAGACTCAAAGAAGCCTGCGGTGCTTCCCGGAGAGATTCAGGTTCGCGGTAATCTTGTAACATACGGATATTACAAGAATGAGGAGGCTACAAAGAGTGCCTTTACCGAAGATGGTTGGTTTAAGACGGGAGACGTGGGTACGATGGATAAACGTAACTATGTGATTATTCGCGGCCGTTGCAAGAATATGATTCTCACAGCCAATGGACAGAATGTTTATCCCGAGGAGATTGAGGATTTAGTGAACCGCTTGCCTTATGTATTGGAGTCGATTATTGTTGGACGCAAGCACGGATTGGTTGCTCTTGTTGTTGCGAATATGGAGGCTGCAAACGCTGACGGAGTCTCTATGGAGGTATTGAACAAGATTCTTAACGAGAATATAAGTTTGCTTAATGCAAAATTACCCTCTTACAGCAGAATTACAGCTTGTGAGGTATTGGAGACGCCTTTTGAAAAGACTCCTAAACTCAGTATCAAGCGCTTCTTATATAGTTAAAAGATTGTAGATTGTTAGACCCGAACAGCGGCAGGCTCAGGCGTGAGTTTGTCGCTGTTCATTTTTATCTATATGGTGTGACGTGTTGTATAATTATGTGTGAAAATATGTTAATTAGAGCGTTACTTTATCCCTAAATAACATATATATGTGTACAAAATTGGTTAATCTTTGACAATCCTTAATTAATAAGAAAGTAAATGCCGATATTTGCACCGCAAACACCGCTCAGCTGCTCTAAAAGGGGGTTGAGCATAAATAAAATTATTTAATTATGGAACATTATTTGACCCTGCTTGATAAGGCCGTAAAAAAGTATTGGTCTTTGCCGGCAATTTCTAATTACAAAGGAAGAACATTTACTTACGGTGAACTTGCCGAGGGTATTAAAAAGTATCATTTGATTTTTAGCGAATGTGGAATTGAAAAAGGAGATAAAATAGCTCTCTATGCACGTAACTCGGCAGAGTGGGGAATTGCTTATTATGCTGTTGTAACATACGATGCAGTAGTTGTACCTTTTCTTCCCGATTTTACTCCCTCTTCGGTTGTTGAGTTGAGCCTCTTTTCGGAGTGTAAACTTATGATTGCCGATAATGTAGCTTATACCTCTATTAAGGGTGGCGATGCTCTTATGGATACTCTTGAGGCTTTCAAAGGTTTTAAGGGTATATTGAACGTTGAGGGTAGAGAGTGCTTTGCTTCGTTCGGTAAAGAACTTTCTGCAGCAAGCGTTTCGGCCGATGCTCGTTTCGCAAAGCTGTATCCTGCTGGATTAAAACCCGAGCACATCGATTTTAAAAAGAGTGATATGGAGGCTGTTTCGGTAATCAGTTTTACATCGGGAACTACAAGCGATAAGTCTAAGGGAGTGGTGCTTCCGGCCCGTAGCTTGTCGGTGAATCTTGAGTTTGCTATGCGTGAGATTCCCACAAAGGTGGGTGGTGCAATGCTCTCTATTTTGCCTATGGCGCATATGTTCGGACAGACTTTTGATTTCTTGTTCCCTCTTTCGAGCGGTTGTCACGTTACGGTGCTTGGCGGTAAGCCTACTCCTGCGCGCCTATTGCCGGCTCTTTCCGAGGTTAAACCTTTTATGTTTCTTACAGTGCCCTTGCTTGTAGAGAAGATATTTAAATCAAAGGTTATTCCTATGATGCGTAAGCCTGCTCTTAGAGTATTACTTGCACTGCCTGGAATAAATAGATTGTTACTTAATACTATACGCAAGAAACTTGTGGCTACATTCGGTGGCGAATTGACTGTAGGACTTTTGATTGGTGGTGCTGCTCTTAACAAAGAGGTTGAAGATACAATGAAGAAATTGAGATTCCCTTACAGCGTGGGATACGGTATGACTGAGTGTGGTCCACTTATCTCTTATCGCGATAGAAACTATTTCGCAAAATACTCTTGTGGAGCGCCTGCGTTGCCTCTTGAGGTACGTATTGATTCGGCTAATCCTCGCCGTATTCTTGGTGAAATTCAGTGTAAGGGTGATGCAGTGATGCTTGGTTACTATAAAAATCCCGATGCTACGGAGGCTTCGTTTACACAGGATGGTTGGTTAAAAACCGGAGATATGGCTGTAATGGATGCAAAGGGTAATATCTTTATTAAAGGTCGTTGCAAGAATATGATTCTTACTGCCAGCGGACAGAATATTTATCCTGAGGAGATTGAGGATAAGGTGAATAACCTGCCTTATGTTGTTGAGTCTTTGATAGTTGGCCGAGGAAATGCTCTTGTGGCTCTTGTGGTCGGCGATTATGATTCGGCAAAGAATAACGGAATTTTAGAAGCGGAGCTTGATAAAATGGTTGATGTAAGCGTAAAATCATTGAACGCCGAGCTTCCGCAATATTCGCAGATTGCGATTGTAGAAATGCGCAAAGAGCCTTTCGAAAAGACTCCTAAACAGAGTATACGCCGCTTTATGTACAAATAATACAAACGATCTACAAACGGTTCGCCTTATATATTAATATATAAGGCGGATTTCTTTTTAAAATGTGAAAATATGTTAAAATTAGTGCGAAATTGTACTTGTTTTGTTTGAAAAATAACCCATTTTTTGTTAATTTTGACTGATATTATCGTTTTTGAGAAATTATTGTGAATATTTGCACATATTTAAGTATAAAAAGTCCGAAAATGGACCTTTTGTAAGACTATAATCTAAAATTATAAGATATTATGGAACATTATTTGACGCACATCAACAATGCTGTAAAGAAGCATTGGAGTAAGCCTGCAATGAGTAATTACGGCGGAGAGACTTATACCTACGGACAGCTTGCCGAGGGTATAGCAAAATATCACATTCTCTTTAAAGAGTGTGGAATAGAGAAGGGCGACAATGTGGCTCTTTATGCAAGAAACTCTGCTGAGTGGGGTATTGCTTATCTTGCTGTCGTAACATACGATGCAGTGGTTGTTCCTTTCCTTCCCGACTTTATTCCTTCGGCAGTTGTAGAGCTCAGCGCCTTCTCGGAGTGTAAGATGCTTATTGCTGATAACGTAGCATATAACGCAATTTCTGGCGTCGAAGGATTGGTTGATAAATTGAACGCTTCAGAGGGTTTCTCTTGTATAGTTAATGTTAAGGATATCAGCCTATTTGGTGCTTCTGATGAGAGTTTGGCGAAGAGTGCTTCAAAAGTTGAATCTCTCTACAATTCGCAGTATCCTAACGGCCTTAAGAAGGAGGATGTGAACTATGCTAAGACCGAAATGAACAACAATGCTGTCATCAGCTTTACCTCGGGTACAACAAGCGCTGTTTCTAAGGGTGTTGTTCTCTCTTCTCGCAGCTTGTCGGCTAACCTCGATTTTGCTCGTCGTGAGATTCCTGCAGCCGAGGGTAACACAATCTTCTCGGTTCTTCCTATGGCTCATATGTTCGGACAGACATTCGACTTCCTCTTCCCCTTGTCAAGCGGCTGTCACGTGACAATTCTTGGCGGTAAGCCTACTCCTGCTCGTCTGCTTGCCGGACTTGCTGCCGTTAAGCCCTTTATGTTCCTCACTGTTCCTATGGTGATTGAGAAGATATTCAAGTCAAAGGTTATTCCTACTTTGCGTAAGCCTGTGATGCGAGTGCTTATGGCAATCCCTGGAATAAACAATCTTCTCCTCGGAACCATCCGCAAGAAATTGGTTGCAGCTCTTGGTGGTGGACTTACTACCGGTGTCATAATTGGTGGTGCCGCTCTTAACAAAGAGATTGAGGATATTATGAAAAAGATGAAATTCCCCTATACAGTAGGTTACGGAATGACAGAGGTCGGTCCTCTTATCTCGTACTGCGACCGCAAGCGCTATGCCAAATACTCTTGTGGTATTGCTGCTGTGCCCCTCGAGGTTCGTATCGACTCTTCTAATCCCCGTCGTGTACTTGGCGAGATTCAGTGTAAGGGTGATGCTGTAATGGAGGGATACTATAAGAACGAAGAGGCTACAAAGGCTACATTTACATCGGACGGTTGGTTGAAGACCGGAGATATGGGTATTATCGATGCAAAGGGGAATATCTATATTAAGGGACGTTGCAAGAATATGATTCTCTCGCCTAGCGGACAGAATATCTACCCCGAGGAGATTGAGGATAAGATTAACAACCTTCCTTATGTTGTAGAGTCTCTTGTTGTAGGACGTAAGAATGCTATTGTCGCTCTTGTTGTTGCCGATTATGAGGGTGCTGCAAAGGAGAATATCTCAGAGGCCGACCTTAATGCTCTTATCGACAAGAATGTGAAGGCTTTGAATGTGGAGCTTCCCAACTACAGCCAGATTGCTCTTACCGAATTGCGTAAAGAGCCTTTCGAGAAGACTCCTAAACAGAGTATCCGTCGATTTATGTATTCTTAATAGAATTCTCTATAAACAAAAAATGGATGCGCGAGCATCCATTTTTTGTTTGCATATTCCGATGGTGCGCGATACGGTATTCTTAATTCCTGTAAGAATTGTGTTGCATTTGTAGAATGCCGTTATTTTCTACTTTATAAAAAAGATTTTATTTTAGCGGATATATGAATTGTTTTGAGTATCTTTGTACGCTGAAAAGCAGCAGGGGGATTTTGTGGCTCTAATGGGCGCTTTTTTTATTCTCGGCTTTGTTTTTGCAGCTGCATAGAGGCTGCCTGCTACACACTAAAAAGGTTTTAATAAAATATTATTATGAAAAGAGACAATCAGATTTTTCAGCTAATCGAGCTTGAGCAGCGTCGTCAGCTCAAGGGTATTGAGCTTATCGCTTCGGAGAACTTCGTAAGTAACGAGGTAATGCGTGCAATGGGTTCTATCCTTACCAATAAATATGCAGAGGGTTATCCCGGTAAACGTTATTATGGCGGTTGTGAGGTTGTAGACGTTGTAGAGGATCTTGCTCGTACACGCCTCAAAGAGCTTTATGGAGCAGAGTGGGTTAATGTGCAGCCTCATTCAGGAGCGCAGGCTAATGCTGCAGTTTTCCTTGCAGTGCTTAATCCTGGCGATAAATTTATGGGTCTGAATCTTGCACACGGCGGACACCTTTCACACGGTTCGGCAGTAAATACATCGGGTATTATATATACTCCCGTTGAGTACAATTTGAATCCTGAGACTGGTAGAGTAGACTACGACCAGATGGAGGAGATTGCTCATCGTGAGCAGCCCAAACTCATTATTGGTGGTGGTTCAGCTTACTCTCGTGAGTGGGATTACAAACGTATGCGTGAGATTGCTGACAGCGTAGGCGCTCTTCTTATGGTTGATATGGCGCACCCCGCAGGACTTATCGCAGCAGGCTTGCTCGAGAATCCTCTAAAATATGCTCACATAGTAACATCTACTACTCACAAGACTTTGCGTGGTCCTCGTGGCGGTATCATTCTTTTGGGTAAGGACTTCCCCAATCCTTGGGGTAAGACAACTCCTAAGGGCGAGATTAAGATGATGTCGGCATTGCTCGACAGCGCTGTGTTCCCTGGAATTCAGGGTGGTCCTCTTGAGCACGTCATTGCAGCTAAGGCAGTTGCTTTCGGCGAGGCTTTGCAGCCCGAGTTCAAAGAGTATCAGGCACAGGTTAAGTTGAATGCTGCTACTCTTGCAAATGAGCTTATCGCTCGTGGCTTCGGAATTGTTTCAGGCGGAACAGATAACCACTCAATGCTCGTAGATCTCCGTAGCAAATATCCCGATCTTACCGGTAAGGTTGCCGAGAAGGCTCTTGTTGCTGCCGATATTACAGCTAACAAGAATATGGTGCCTTTTGACAGCCGTAGCGCGTTCCAGACATCGGGTATTCGCTTGGGTACTCCTGCGATAACAACCCGTGGCGTTAAAGAGGATATGATGCCTTTCGTAGCCGAGATGATTGAGACTGTTCTCAACGCTCCCGAGGATGAGAAGGTAATTGCTTCGGTTCGTCGCAAGGTTAATGAGACAATGGCCGAGTTCCCCCTCTTCGCTTATTGATAAATAAGGTATACGCAATAAAGAATCTTCGGTGCTTTCAGTAGAAAGTACCGAAGATTCTTTTTATATGGTCGGAATTTAGAAAATCATTCCTACTGAGAAGCTTAAAAGATTGTCTATGCGCTCTGCATCGAAGCGTTTGTTTTTCTTTTTTGATACTATTCCCCGTGTGTTGTCAGTGAATCCAAAATCGTAGGCAAAGTCGAAGAAGAATCTCGATATCTTGACGCCTAATCCTATCTCCCAGAAAAATACAATGGGGCGTAAATCCTCGTAAAGGCTTGTGTCGCTGAAGTTTATGAATTCCTGCTTGTCGTGTCCGGTGAAAATGAATTTTGCTTTTGGACCGGTGAAGAAGCTCATTCCATAAATGTCGTCGAATACAAAATTGTGGCCATAGAGCAGGGGAACCTGTATACAGTATGTGGTAAGATTGTATTCCGTAGGGAGTTGTATGAGTTGGTCGGCAGGGTTTATCTCCTTAAATTCAAAATTGTGCCGAGAGACGCTCAGCACAGCCTCGGTCTGTATGTAGGAGCGTCCTATCGATAGGCGCGCGAACGGGGTGATAGCGTATCCTGTTTTGTTGCTTTGTATGGCGCTATCGTCGTATTTGTAGCCTTCGATTCGGAATTTCGTTATATTGTAGGTTGCAGCCTGGAATCCCAATTTTACTCCCGCATTAAACTTTATTCCTTTGTTGCTCTCTTGTGCCGATAGTACAAAGAAGGGAATAAACAGCAGGAGTAGGAATATGTGGCAACGCTTGTACATCTTATTTGTTCTTCTTGACGCTCCAGCCGAATTTGCCGATAAACTCTCCTAAATGGAAATATTTACCGTGTGCATATACCAACGGGTCGGCAGCCGAAAGGTCCCATTCGCCTGTCTCGGGGTTAAGGTATTTGTCGTCGGCCTGTACGTTCAGTACCTCGGCGATGAACATATCGTGTGTGCCTAATGGTATAATCTGCTTTACCTTACACTCTATGCTCAATGGCGATTCTACTACTATCGGTGCCTTGACCTCTTTCGATTCACCGTAGGTAAGCTGCATCTCTTTTGCTTTGTTGTAGTCTTTACCCGAGCGTACACCGCACCAGTCGGTGGCGCGTGCAAGGTCGCCGGTGGTGAGATTTATCACGAATTCTCCGGTGTCGCGTATTATAGGGTAGGAGTGGCGTTCGGGACGTACAGAGATATAGCACATTGCGGGGTTGGTGCATATTGTTCCCACCCAAGAGACTGTGAATACATTGTAGTTCTTGGGAGAGTCACCGCAGCTTATGAGTACGGCGGGCAACGGGTATATCATTGTGCCCGGCTTCCAATTTAGTTTCATCGATAATAATCTTATATGAGCTCAATGTCTCTTACGTTCATCTCTTTGTCGCAATAGTGGCAGCGTAGAGTGCCTTTCTTGCGGTCTACAAGATGAAAATGTGTAGACATCGGTTCATTATTGGTTATACACATAGGATTATTGCATTTTGCAAGGTTACGTACCTCGTCGGGCATTTTAACCTCTTTCTTCTCTACAACCTCGTAGTGACGGATAATGTTCATTACTACGTTGGGGGCAATTAAAGAAATGCGGCTTATCTCGTCGTCGGTAAAGAATCTGTCGGCAATCTTGATGAGTCCTTTCTTGCCCAGTTTCTTACTCTCGAGATTGAATCCTATGGTTACATTGTTGTCCATCTCCTGAATTTTGAGAAGATTGACTACCTCGAATAATTTGTCGGCCGGAATGTGGTCTATGACAGTGCCGTCGCAAAGTGCCGATACTTGCAGGGCTAATTTTTTCTCTTTCATAATGCTTTGCTTTAAATGTTAATGCCGAGAACATCGCAAATTAGTGCCTCGCGTACGTAGAGACCATTTTGCGCCTGCTGAAAGTAGTATGCTTTGGGGTTATCATCAACGTCGTATGCAATTTCGGTTACGCGGGGAAGCGGATGGAGTATCCTTAGATTGGGCTTGCTGTCGGCAAGCATTGCGTTTGTGAGTCGGTAGCAGTTCTTTACCTTTTCGTATTCCATAGGGTCGCTGAAACGCTCGCGCTGTACGCGTGTCATATACAGAATGTCGGCGCTCGATATTACATCCTCGTTGAATTCTGTCGTTTCGGTGAACGGGATATTGTTCTTGCGACAGAACTCACGGTACTCCTCGGGCATATGAAGCTCTTCAGGAGCTATGAAATGGAATGTGGGATTAAAATGGCGCATAGCGTGCAATAATGAGTGCACTGTGCGTCCGTATTTAAGGTCGCCCACAAGATGAATGTGCAGATTCTCGAGTGTTCCCTGTGTCTTTAGGATGGAGTAGAGGTCGAGCATCGTCTGCGAGGGATGCTGGTTGGCTCCGTCTCCGGCGTTTATGATGGGACAAGAGGATACCTCGGATGCGTATCGTGCAGCTCCTTCGAGACGGTGGCGCATTACAATAAGGTCGGCGTAATTCGATACCATAATGATTGTGTCCTTAAGAGTCTCTCCTTTACTTGCAGAACTTGTTGCAGCGTCGCTGAATCCAATGACGCGTGCGCCTAAGCGGTTGGCTGCTGTTTCGAAACTGAGGCGTGTGCGTGTCGAGGGCTCAAAGAAGAGTGAACCGATGACCTTTCCCGATAGGATATCGTGGTTGGGGTTCTCCTCGAACTTACGTGCCATTTCCAAGAGCGCGAGAATTTTTTCGCGCGATAAATCGTTGATAGATACTATACTACTGTTTTTCATACGATTGTTTGTCTCTTTTCTTTACACTCGAGAATTGCCGCGGTTGTTCTTTGTGCAACTCTTGTGTAAAATATTTCATCCGTAAAGATAAATAATTATCTCGTAAAAAATCTCTTTCGGTAACTATATTTCGTTAATTTTTTTCTGCTGTGTGATAATTGAAATATTTGTTGTAAATTTGCATTCTGAGTTTCTTTTGAAAAGGGGGTGATAAAGTTGTCTGCCGGCGGTGGAAGCAGCTTTTGCGATTCCTTGAATTTTAATATTTAAATGTATGTTGAATAAATTTCTTATATCGCTGTGGGCGCTTCTTGTAGTGGGCATTCTTTCGGTATTCGGACTTTTTTATGCAGTATCTCAAGGATGGCTAGGCTATCTTCCCAATATTGATGAATTGGATAATCCCTCATATAAATTCGCGTCGCAGATAATTTCGGCCGACGGTGTGCCTATGGGAACGTGGTCCTACAGCAAGGAGAACCGAGTATATGTAGATTATGACGATATTGCCCCCGAACTTATTCAGGCTCTTGTAGCAACCGAGGATGTCCGCTTTTACGACCACTCGGGAATTGATGCTCGCGCTCTTCTGAGAGCAATAATAAAGCGCGGTATCCTGCAAAGAGAGAGTGCCGGAGGAGGTAGTACAATTACCCAGCAGTTGGCAAAATTGCTTTACTCCGAGGTTGCCGGAAGTAAATTGGAGCGTCTGACACAGAAACCTATAGAGTGGGTTATTGCTGTGCAGCTTGAGCGTCGCTACACAAAGGAGGAAATTATAACAATGTATCTGAACAAATATGATTTTGGATACAATGCTGTTGGAATTATGAGCGCGGCGAATGTTTATTTCGGCAAGCATCCGCGCGAATTGAAGATTGAAGAGGCGGCGATGCTCGTGGGAATGTGCAAGAACTCCTCTTTATATAATCCTCGCCGTCGCCCCGACCTTACCAAAGGACGCCGTAATATTGTGCTCTCGCAGATGCATAAGGCGGGTTTTTTGAGCAAAGAGGAGTGTAAGGAACTGCAGGATACCGAGATGGTACTCGATTTTCATTCTGCAGACCACAAGGCTGGTATTGCAACCTATTTCCGCGAATATCTGCGTGGTGTGATGACAGCAAAAAAGCCTGTACGCAAAAATTATCGCGGATGGCAGATGCAGCAGTATTACGAGGATTCTATCGACTGGGCTACCAATCCTTTGTATGGATGGTGCAACAAGAATGTAAAGGCCGATGGCTCGAACTATAATGTATATACCGACGGTCTTAAGATATATACTACAATAGACTCAAGAATGCAGAAATATCTCGAGGAGGCTGTTCAGGAGCACGTGGCCAATTATCTGCAGCCGCGATTCTTCAAGGCAAAGAAGGGGCAAAAGACAGCTCCCTTTACCGAGGAGCTTACAACCGAGGAGGTCGATAAGATAATGTTGCGTGCGATGAAGCAGAGCGAGCGCTATCGAGTGATGAAGAAGAATGGCGCGAGCGAACAGGAGATTCTCGACGCATTCAATACAAAGGAGGATATGCAGGTATTCAGCTATAATGGTATGATTGATACTGTTATGACTCCGTTGGATTCTCTTAGATACTATAAATACTTCCTGCGTACAGGAGTATATTCAATGGACCCTCATACGGGAGCGGTCAAGGCTTATGTGGGTGGTCCTAACTTCTTCTATTTCAAGTATGATATGGCGAATGTCGGCCGTCGTCAGGTGGGTTCTACAATAAAGCCTTATCTCTATTCGTTGGCAATGGAGAATGGATTCTCGCCTTGCGACGAGACTCGCAACGTAGAGCAGACTCTCGTTACCGAGGATGGAAAAATATGGAGTCCTAAGAATACCTCAAAGGCCCGCTACGGCGAGGTTGTTGATTTACGTTGGGGATTGGCAAATTCAAACAATTGGATATCGGCCTATCTTATGGGTAAGCTGAACCCCTACACATTCAAGAAACTGTTGCATCAGTTTGGATTGCGTAACCGCGATATTGAGCCTGCGCTTTCTCTGTGCTTGGGAACGTGCGATGCCTCTGTCGGAGAGATGGTGGCTGCCTACACTGCGTTCATAGGAAAGGGTATACGTACATCACCAATCTATGTAACAAGAATCGAGGATAACGAGGGTAATACCGTAGCTCTGTTTACTGCCGAAAAGACAGAGGTTATCAGCGAGGAGAGTTCTTATAAGATGATAGAAATGCTACGTGCGGTTATCGACGAGGGTACCGGTGGCAGAATTCGTCGCGTATATAATATCACTGCTGATATGGGTGGAAAGACCGGTACGACACAGAATAACTCCGATGGCTGGTTTATGGGCTTTACTCCTTCTCTTGTTACCGGCTGCTGGGTCGGTGGCGAGGAGCGCGACATTCACTTTGACAAGATGAGTGACGGTCAGGGAGCCTCTATGGCATTGCCTATATGGGGTCTATATATGAATAAGGTGTATGCTGATAAGACACTGCCTTATTCTCAGGATGAGAAATTTGATATTCCTTTTGGTTGGGACCCTTGTTTGGGACAGCTTTTCGAGACAACAGAGTCGGGCGACACTGTGTCGGTGGCAGAGCCTACTGTTACAGCACCCGTGCAGATTACCGGAGGCTTTGACGACCTTTTCCAATAAAAAACGAGCAGGAGTATGCCGCAGCCGCCTCTTATAAAGCCGATAACGATACAGAATCTTGTGTTGCCCCAAAAGGTAGAAATGCCTAATGGCGTCTCTCTGTATGCTATTCAAGGAGCAGCGTCAGAGGTTGTCCGTCTCGATATTCTATTGAGCGGCGGATATGGCGTTCAGGATTATCCGTTGCAGGCGCTTTTTACCAACCGTATGCTGCGCGAGGGCTGTGCTAAATTCTCGGCAACCGAAATATCGCGCCGTCTGGATAGCTGCGGTGCGTGGCTCGAAATGTACTCCTCGCATAATTGCAACCATATAACCCTTTATACGCTGCATAAATATCTCGACCCTTTGCTAGAAGTGCTCTCTTCGATGATAAAAGAGCCGCTCTTTCCGCAGAGGAATCTCGATGTTGTATGCCGCAACAGTAAGTCCTATTACAAGATAAACAGCCGCAAGGTTGATATTGTCGCGCAGAGGCATTTCGAGAGCCTTTTATGGGGAAAGGCGCATCCATTGGGCTATATTGTAAAAGCCGAGGATTACGACGCTGTTACCCGCGAGAAACTCATCGACTACTATTCAAAGGTCTATTCGTCGTGCAATGCTACAATATTCCTTTCGGGTAAGGTCGACGATTATACCGTTGATGCCATTGCCAAGCGCTTCGGAAACGAAAATTGGGGCTCTTTGAACAAGCTGCCTTTTGTGTCGATGAAAGAGCATTGTACCGAGACTGGCAGGCATAATGTAAAGATTGACGGAACATTGCAGAGTGCAGTCAGAATAGGTTGTATGACAATGGATTCGTCGCATCGCGACTTTATGAAAATGCGATTCCTGACGGTGCTTTTGGGCGGCTTCTTTGGTAGCCGTTTGATGAGTAATATCCGCGAGGATAAAGGATATACCTATCATATTCAGGCAGAGCTTGATGCCTTTGCTAACAAGAATGCATTTATGATATCGACAGAGGCTGCCAACGAGTATATAGAGCCGCTCATTGCTGAGGTTTATGGCGAGATTGAGCGTCTGCGCAACGAACTTGTATCGAGTGAGGAGCTTGAACTTGTGCGTAACTATACGATGGGTGAATTGTGCCGGGAGTATGAGGGTATTATGGCAAAATCGGAGGTATTCATAAATGCGTGGCTGTCGGGCGAAGGATTCGATAGTGTGAACAGCTATATTGACACTGTACGTTCGGTAACATCGGAGGAACTTCTGGATATTGCGCGCAATTATCTCGATGCCGGAGCAATGTCTGAGGTTGTTGTCGGTGCCTGAGTAGCGTAATTTTGCCCTCTCTGTTATTTTTTCTATTTTCTTTTTCGTTTTTCAAGTTTATTCTTATCTTTGCAATTATAGGATAAGAATACTATGAAATATATATATACGATATTACTCCTTTTGATGTTCACGAACGTTGTTTCGGCCGGTGTTTCATCAATGGGTGCCGATTCTATTGTTGCTGCGTCCGAGTCGGCGAAAAAATCTTCATCTAAAAAATCCTCTTCTAAAAAAAATAGTCCCAATATCCGTACGGCGGTGCTTAAGGACGGTACCTCGTATGTGGGTACTATGCGCGGCCGTCGCCCTCACGGCGAGGGAAAGGCTGTATATCCCGATGGCAGTGTCTATGATGGTACTTTTGTAAAGGGACAGCGACAGGGCTACGGCGTGCTTATCTTAGCCAACGGTGAGCGTTATGAGGGTGAGTTCTTTGCTAATAAATACCACGGAATAGGCACATTGTACTATTTGAACGGCAGCGTATACGATGGCGAATGGGACGATGGCGTACGTCAGGGCGAGGGAAAGATTACCTACAATAATGGTGACGCATATATCGGTTCTTGGAGCGACGATAAACGCAGCGGTAAAGGAAACTATTATTATTATAGTGGCGCGTCGTATGTAGGTGAATGGGAAAATGACCTTTACGATGGACACGGCCGTTTCATCTGGAACGACAATAGCCGCTACCTTGGCGAATGGAAAAATAATCTGCGCAACGGTCAAGGTACATATACTTTTGTGAACGGTGATGTTTACACCGGTTCGTGGAAAGATGATGTACGCGATGGAGAGGGTGAGTATCTTTTTGCCAACGGCGATAAATATGAGGGCTTTTACTCTGCAGGGCTGTGGAACGGAAAAGGTATCTACACTAGTGCAGTTGGCGAAATTTACGAAGGATATTTTGTGAATGGCAAACGTAGCGGATACGGTAAGATGACACTCGAGAATGGTGCCTGCTACGATGGTAATTGGGTCGATAACAAACGTTCGGGAAAAGGTAAATACTATTGGGCGAACGGCGACTCTTATGAGGGCGACTGGCTCGACGATACAATGCACGGCTCGGGAATATTGCGTCTGGCGACAGGAGCAAAATATCGTGGCGGCTTTGTGAACGGAAAGGAAGAGGGCTGCGGTATTGCTGTCGATGAGGATGGTGTACGCTACGAAGGTACTTTTAAGAATGGCTTACGCGACGGAACATTCATAATAAAGGATAGCGACGGCAATGTTGTCCGTGAATGTGACTATGTAATGGGAGAACTAAAAAAATAAATTCTATAATTATGATACTCGATTCTTTAGAAAATTTAAGAATGTATGAGTCTTTGAATCCCAACTTCTCAAAGGCTATAGATTTTATCCTTAATACCGATCTTGCGGCTCTTCCGCTGGGACGTAACGAAATTTGCGGTGATGATGTTTTTGCCAATGTAATGGAGGTCCAGCCTCGTACAAAAGAGGAAGTACCCATTGAGATTCATCGTAAATATATTGATATTCAGGTACCGATAACCGGAGACGAGGTTATGGGATATACTCCTATTGATGAGCTTCCCGCCGGGGAATATAGCGATGCAAACGATGTTACGCTTTACCCTGTAGGAATGCTTGCAAAGGATTATATCAATGTTAAGCGCTCAATGTTTACAATATTCTTCCCGCAGGATGGACACGCTCCTGCTGTAACCCCTGTAAAGGTTAAGAAGGTGATTGTAAAGGTTGCCGTATGACATTGGCACTGCTCCTTTTGAATAAACAGAAAAATAATACTTACTAAAAACCTTAACGCTATGCTTAAGATTATTGAACGCGATGGGTATTTGGCTCCTCACTCATTGGCAATAGACGGTCGTTACCGCTATTTTCTGCAGAAAGAGAAAGAATTGACAAAGAACGGACGACAGACTCTCTCCGACTTTGCTTCGGGTTATCTCTATTTTGGACTTCATAAGACATCTACTGGTTGGATTTTCCGTGAATGGGCCCCCAATGCTACAAGAATAGTGCTTATCGGAGACTTTTCAGATTGGCAGGAATTGCCGCAATACGAACTTAAACAGCTTCCGGGTGGTGTGTGGGAGAAGAGAATGCCCCGTAAGGCGTTACTTCACGGACAGCACTACAAAATGAGAGTCTATTGGAATGGCGGCTGTGGCGAGCGTATCCCCGCGTGGGCCTCTCGTGTAGTACAGGATGAGGCTACAAAAATCTTCTGCGGACAAGTTTGGGACCCGCAGGAGGAGTATGTGTTCAAAAATCAGAAATTTACTCCTAAGCGCGAGCCGCTGCTCATCTATGAGTGTCACGTAGGAATGTCGCAGGAAGAGGAAAAGGTGGGCACTTATCGCGAATTCAAGGATAATGTGTTGCCTCGCGTAGCTGCCGACGGATACAACTGCATACAGATTATGGCTATACAGGAGCATCCTTACTATGGTAGCTTCGGTTATCACGTATCGAACTTCTTTGCTCCCTCGTCGCGTTTCGGTACTCCCGAGGAGCTTAAAGAGCTTATCGATGCTGCTCACGGAATGGGCATTTCCGTTATTATGGACCTTGTTCATTCGCACGCGGTAAAGAACGAGCTTGAGGGATTGGGAATGCTTGCCGGCGACCCTGCACAATATTTCCATTCTAACGAGCGTCGCATACATTCGGCGTGGGATTCTCTCTGTTTCGACTATGGAAAGAATGAGGTGCTGCACTTCTTGTTGTCAAACTGCAAATATTGGCTTGAGGAGTATAAATTCGATGGCTTCCGCTTCGATGGTGTAACCTCTATGATATATTACAGCCACGGACTCGGCGAGGCTTTCTGCGGCTATGGCGACTATTTCAATGGTGGACAGGATGGCGACGCTATCTGCTATCTGACACTCGCTAACCGTCTTATCCATCAGGTTAATCCTAAGGCTATTACAATTGCCGAGGAGGTATCGGGAATGCCCGGTCTTGCTGCTCCTATCGAGGATGGAGGTTATGGATTCGACTATCGTATGGCGATGAATGTCCCCGACTATTGGATTAAGGTTATCAAGGAGTGTAAGGACGAGGATTGGAAGCCCTCTTCTATATTCTGGGAGCTTACCAACCGTCGTAAGGATGAAAAGACTATCTCGTATGCCGAGAGTCACGACCAGGCTCTTGTGGGCGACAAGACAATCATTTTCCGCCTTGTGGATTCTGATATGTATTGGCATTTCAGCCGTAACGACGATACTGCTACCGTTACTCGCGGTGTTGCTCTTCACAAGATGATACGTCTTATTACAATCGCGACGATAAACGGTGGTTATCTTAACTTTATGGGTAATGAGTTCGGACATCCCGAATGGATTGACTTCCCGCGCGAGGGTAACGGCTGGAGCCATAAGTACGCCCGTCGTCAGTGGAGCCTTGTGGATTCTCCCGACTATTATTATTCGCCGCTTGGAGCATTCGACAAGGGAATGACAAAGCTCATTGGTAATGTCAAGAATTTCCAGGATCGTCCGGTGCGCGAAATATGGCACAACGACGGAGATCAGGTGCTTGCATTCTCGCGTCGTGATTTGATATTTGTATTCAATTTCAATCCTACAAAGTCGTTCACCGATTATGGTCTTCTTGTTCCCGAGGGTGATTATTCGATTGTATTGAATAGCGACGATAAGGAGTATGCCGGTTACGGTCAGGTAGATAACTCTCAGGTACATTTTACTCAGTATGATAAATTGTACGCACGCCAGAAGAAGGGTTGGTTGCAGCTTTATCTGCCGGCGCGTACAGCTATTGTGCTAAAGAAAAACCGTCATATAAAGAAGAAATGAGAGTATCTAAAAGCGAAAAAAGAATACAACGGGCAGCGGCACTTCTCTGTGCCGTGGTGTTCGTTGTGTTCTCATTTACGTTCCTGTCTGTGTATCAGGGTTCTTTGCTCGAGATGTTTTACGACAATGTGGCCAATGGACGATTGCAGTACAACAGCTATATTGTAGCGGGTATTATTACTGCGCTGCTGACATTGCTTGCCTCTTGGTTGAATCGTCTGGCTCATTTCAAGCGCGAGTGGACAGCCTTCTCTTATCTGCCATCGGCTATAATATTGGCTTTTATAACAGATATTGACCGTACGATATACACCGGAGGTGCCTCTTATATTGGCTGGATAATAATATTTGTTGCGGCTATACTGTTCTACGCATTCTTTGCCTTTATATTGCATCGCGTGCTTTTTGCACAGATAAAGAATCCCGAAATGGAGGGCTGTAGAATAATGTGGCGCAATCTCTCGTTGATGACACTGCTGTTCTTGCTTGTCGGTATGCTTTCGAGTGCCGATGAGGATATAAAGAACGAGGCAATGGCATACAAATATTATAAGCGCGGAAAGATTGACAAGGCACTAAAGGTTGGCCGTAATGCTGCAAAGGCATCGCACGAGCTTACATCGTCGCGCGCCTATTATCTTGCCCTGAAAGGGGAGCTTGGAGAGAATCTCTTTGCCTATCCGCAGTATTATGGTTCCGAGGGACTTTTGCCCTCTTTGAACCAGACAACTCCTCTCTTGCCCGACACTGTATATTCGCAGTTCGGCATTGAACGATGGGCTACCGAAAATGGAATTGAGTATCTTACCCGTGCCGTATCGGTCGATAGTGTGCCACAGATTGTCGCCGACTACTATCTGTCGGCGTTACTGCTCGATAAGCGTCTCGATGAGTTTGTCTCTAGTTTGCCCCGCTACTATAATGTAGAGGATGCGAATGCTCTTCCTAAGAACTACAAGGAGGCAATTTTGCTGTACAACGATTTTGCAGCCGATTCCACATTTGTTGTAACCGATGAGGAGCTTTTGAAGAAATATACCGAAATGAGGGCACTCGAGGCTGAGTACGACGATATTCTAGTGCGCTCAAATATGGTGCATTCGAGATACGGAAAGAGCTATTGGTATTATTACAATTATGGCCATTGATTAAATAATGTGCATTATAAGAAAAGAGTCCGAAAATTCGGACTCTTTTTTATTCTGTGATTACGTGCATAATGCATTCCTTGCAGTCGAATGATAGGCGGAAGCGCGAACCGTCGCCGTTTACAAGGTAGAAAGGCTCGCGGTAGGGTGGGCGGCCTCCCTCTTTAGTACACCAGCCTAAACTCTGCTTTATGCAATGCTTGCAGAACATCAATGTTCCTTTTACGGGTGCCTGCTCAAATGACGGAGATATCTTTTCTACTCCGAATCTTTTGTAGAATTTGCGGGCGAGGCTGTTCGACACATTGCCACGATAATCTAACTCCTTTTGAGGGAATCTTGCGCTGTCGAGGCACTCGTTCATTGTCTCGCGACTGTAGTTTCTTTTTTGTTGCAATATAAGTTCGTCGCACAATTGGCGGCGCATTTCCGATAGCAAGGATGAGGGAACGAACCAATCGTCGCTCAATTCAATCGTGATGTTGCCTGCTTCGAACGGGGTATTGCCCAGCTTGCCCAATTGGTTGATGATATTCTCTCTCTGCGATTTTTTTGCCTTCTCTTTTGTGAATGCCGAGCGGACGGTTGCTGTGGTGCCAGCCTCGTCTGTTGCGCTGAGCGTAAAGCCGTTGCTGTCCTCGCCAAAGATAATGTCTATGCTCAGGCGGCGCGCAACGTCGGGACGCGATAATTCGCGCTCAAAATCACAGTCGTAGTTACGGTAGATAATGTCGCCTGGCTGCAGCTGAGGCATCTTGTGTGGGAGTATCCTGTTGCCTTCGACGCTGTTTATTCTGAATCCGTGCAATTTGCCGTCCTTGCCAATGAAGCAGGCGCCGTCGCCGTTGGCAAAGGCTTTTTCTCCTGTTACGGTAAAGAAATTACGTGCAACGATTCTTACGCTGCCCATACGTTCGCCTATCGACTTTGGAGTGTCGAACGATGCAATCTCTTTTTTGTTGCCCACGAGCATATAGTCGGTGAATCCTCTGTTGAAGCTCTTGTCGGGCTGAGGAGTAAACTCAGTGGTGCATTTTCCGTACGAGGCGCGGCAATAGTCGCTGCGTCGTTCAAAAATGGCATCTAATTTCTGTCGGTAGTATGCTGTAATATTCTTTACATACGATTCATCTTTGAGGCGTCCCTCAATCTTGAAGGATGTTATGCCTGCGTCGAGCATCTCCTCGAGAAATTCGCTGCGGTTCATATCCTTTAGTGATAGAAGATGCTTGTCGCGGCATATTACATTGCCGTCGGCATCCTCTAAATTGAATGCGAGGCGACAGAATTGTGCGCACGCTCCTTTGTTGGCGCTGCGTCCGAAGCAATGCTGCGATGCGTAGCATTGTCCGCTGTAGCTCACGCAAAGAGCGCCGTGTACAAAAACCTCAAGCTCGGTGTCGGGTATTGCTGCGTGAATGGCGGAAATCTCCTTCAGCGACAATTCTCGTGCGAGTACCACGCGCGGGAATCCTGTGTCGGCAAGGAATTTCGCTTTTTCCACTGTGCGGTTGTCCATTTGTGTGCTGCAGTGCAACGATATTGGCGGAATATTCATCTCTCTTATTCCAAAATCCTGCACAATGAGCGCATCTACTCCAATTTCATATAGACGGGTTATAAGCTCCTCGACATTTGCAATGTCATCCTCTTCGATGATGGTGTTCAGCGTTACATAGACTTTTGCTCCAAAGATGTGTGCATAATTCACAAGCTCACCAATCTCTTCGACAGAGTTTCCTGCTGCTTGTCGTGCACCGTAGTTGCTTGCACCAATATATACCGCGTCGGCGCCACTGTTTATGGCTGTTATTCCGGTTGCGAGATTGCGTGCGGGAGCCAACAATTCTATCTTCTTTGCCATTTTTATATAAGGATGGAGTAATCTGTTGCGAAGATACTGAAATTATGCGAGTATAATGAAATGTTTTATGAATAATAAAAAAAGCAAGTAAACATTTACCCATCTGAATAATTTTTGTTAATTTTGCTTCGTGGAAAGATTGGAATCACATATTTCGTATCTTATAGCTCGACACAATTGCGTTATTGTGCCGGGAATAGGTGCATTTTTGGCACACGAGGTTCCTGCTTCGTACAATGCCGAAGATAAGATATTTATGCCCCCATACCGAGCTTTAGGCTTTAATCCTCAGGTGGTTATTGATGATGCTCTTTTGGTGTCACACTATATCTCCTGCGATAATCTGTCGTACGACGAGGCTGTAGCAAGGCTAAAGGCCGATACTGCATTGTTGCGTTCCACTCTCTCGCAAAAGGGTGTTGTCCGTTTCGGAGCATTGGGAACATTTGAAATGAATGTAAAGGGCGAGATTACCTTTACCCCCGATGCTAACGGCATTGACGACCCTGCAAACTTTGGCTTCGAGCCGCTTGCGATAGAGACTCTGGAGCAGAGCGACAGAAAGAATATTGTAATTCCCATCAAGCGCCGCGACATTGGAAAATATGTTGCTGCCGTTGCTGCTGTAATATTGACATTTATCTTTGTTACTCCCGTCAGCGACAATGCATTCAAAAACAATGTGCGCGCTTCTATAACAGATTTTGCATCATCGGAGCAAATATCTATGATGCAGCAGTTGAGTGCCGTCGTTCCCGAGGCAATGGAGGAGAGCGCAGGCATTGAGATTGCTCCCGTGGATTTTTCCAATACAAAGATTGTAGAGGCTGTGGCTCCCGAGGCTGTTGAGCCAAAGGTTGCCGAGCCTGTTGTCGCTGTGGTAGAGCCTGTGAAAATAGTTGTAGAGCAGAATAAGGCCGATAATGCAGAGCCTAAATATTATATAATTGTTGCGAGCTCACCCTCGGCAAGCAATGCCGAACTTGCTGTAAAAGAGCTTACAGCTAAAAAGTTGGCATCGTACGAGGTGCTTGATTGCGGCAAACGTCATCGTGTGGCAGTGGATAGTTTCTCTTCGGCCGATGCAGCGCAGGATGCATTGTCGCAGTATCAGCAGACATTCCCTGATGCGTGGGTTCTTTTCTTTTAAAAAAATAGAATGAAAAAGGTTATATGTCCCAAATGCGATCATCCGATTGTGTTCGATGATAGCACCTATCGTGTAGGTCAGTCTCTTGTTTTTGAGTGTGAGAAATGCCGTAAGAGCTTTACAATAAAGGTTGGAGAGGCTTACGAGGATTATGAGGAGGAGGATTTTGGTTACGTTGTTGTGCTTGAGAATAATTTCTGTTACCGACAGGAGCTTAAACTCACCGAGGGCGACAATGTTATTGGCCGCTACAACAAGGGAACAATAATCTCGCATCCTATTGAGACAAGAGACCCTAGTATGGACCGTCGCCATTGTATAATAAATGTAAAGCGTAACGGTGCAGGAGAACTTGTTTATGTTATTCGCGATAATCCCAGTGTAACGGGAACATTTGTTATGAACCGTATATTGGGCGACAGAGAGCGTCTGCGCATAGAGGATGGAGCAATAATAACTCTTGGTGCAACAACCCTTATTTTGCATACTCCTTACGGCGAAGAGTAATATTGAAACAAAAGAAAATAGTCGTATGGCAGTAACTGCTTTTGTGGCTCAAAATTAAAAAGTAGGAAGGTGAATAAAGGAATGGGCGCATACAGCAATACAAAATAGGCTTTTGTGAATGCTGATAAAATGTTGCACATAATGCCTATCTCCTGCGAATCTTTTAATAATCAGATAGTTGACTATGTAATATAGCCTCTCGTATATTGGCGTTACCGTTTGGCACGTTAAGTGCTCTGCGTGTAACGCCTTTTTTTGCGTATATACTTAAATAACAAACAATTTATTAACTATTTAAACTTATGAAGAATTTTAAAGTAATGATAATTGCCCTTTGGGCAATGTTGGGCTTTAGTGCTTGTGAGCACGACCACGACTGCGGCGATTACGACCACAGTGCCGACCTTGTAGGTACCTGGACCTGCCTTACAGCTAATTATGCCGAGGCATTGATAATTAACGCTAATGGTTCAGCTGTTTCTACCGGTGTCGAGGATGGTGAAATGTGGAAAGATGTACCTGGTGAAATTGTAGTTAAGAATGGCGAGATTACAATGATATTCAAGGATAACGACAATTTTAAAGGCCATTTTGATATTATTCCCGGTGAGTCTTTCTCTATTTACACCGATGAGGGAGAGCGTTATACTTATCAGTACTGCAAAGAGGACCTCTCGGAGGAGATTGTTGGTATGTGGGTTTGTACAACAGGTCCAATGGTTGAACAGGGTGATATGTCTATTCAGACTTACACAGAGGATGGTAAGCTTGTTGTGACAACAGCTACTGCTTCTGCAGATGGCAGTACGATTCTAAACAAGCAGGATATTTATTGGGTGATAGGGGATTTGTTGATTTTTAAAATTTTAGAGAAGAATATGAGTGCTCCTCAGTATGTGGCTACTCGTTTGATTTATACTCCCAATGGTACTTCTTTAGGTGATATCTTGACTCAAACAATGTATATTGCTACAGATAATGGCTTGGTTGAAACAAAATCTTCTTGGCTTCGCGTTAAAGAGGACCTCGACCTTGCAGGCAAAAAATACGATTACAGCAAAATCTTTGTTACCAATGTAAAAGGTTTGGATAAGGATATTGAGTTTGGTGGCCAGATATTGAATTTCAACACATTGAATGGTAATGCAATGGATAAGTTTATGAAGAACATCTTGTTCAATATCTCATTTGAAGATGGCAAAATGGCATACCACTGCTACTACAACAATAAACTCGTACCGGTTGAGGCTCCTATTGAGGTAGAGGGTAACAAAATTTCTATCAAGATGAGTGCAAACAAATCAGTATATCGTGATATTGTATTGTATGCTTTCCAGGATGCTGACGATTGTCAGTTGCATATGTATATGCCAACCTCATCATTCGAGAAGTTTATTGCTAACATAGCAGTTGTGATGAGAGCTAAGAGTGGCAAGTTAGATGTGAACGATGCAGAGGCTGTGTCGGCAATCTACAATGGTGTTGAGAATGCAATTGAGACTATCAACGTAAGCTTTGTGATGGAAGCTGCGAAATAATAGGCCGACGCGAAAATCGATCGGTTGAATATAAAAATAGTCTGTACCCTGTGGTGCAGACTATTTTTTATGGAATTATATTATCGGTATAAATATACTCTATATTCTTGCGGTGTTTTTGTGGAACAATCTCCTTGTCGTTCACTGTGAATAACGCAGCCTTGTAGTGGGAGAAAATATCTATCAATTTAAATAGGTGGTGGTCGAATGCGCTGGTGTGCAGTGACAGCCACTCAATTTTTTCTCCTTTAAAGAAGTGATGCAATATTATGTGCTTTACTATTCCTTCTGTAATGTCGTGTGCAAGGCAGGAGTATAGTACTTTGTGGTAGCCTTGCCTGTTAAGCTCGGTGTAATCCTCGTAGCTGAATGCCTCCACTATTGTCCGCTCCTTTATATTGGGGAAGTATTCTTTTATAATATCGGGAGACGATGTTTTGTCGGTAACAAGGAATAGTGTGCTGTCGCTCTCAAAGATGCTGTTTATCTGTTGCGCGGTGAGCGGGGTGTATTTTCCCATTATGCGCTGCGATAAAAAGGCGGATAGAGTGGGGGCGCTGTCGCCCTTTTGCGGTTGCCCGCAGAGGGTGTTATACTCCTCCCACGAGTGGGTGGCAACCAACACGCTGTCGGCGGTGAACAGGAGGTCGAACTCAATATATTTGTAGCCTGCCTCGATGGAGTTTGTGAGTGCCTCGAGGGAATTTGTGTAAATGTCTCCGTCGATGCCTCCTGCGGCGTGTGCTATTATTTTGGGCTCCCACTCTTGCGTGCCGTTGCTGCAGGCTGTGAGCAGCAGGGTTATTGCTGTTACGATGCTATAGAATCGCATTGCTATTATAGGTTGATGGGTGCGCAGGCGTGCTTGAGGAACTCAAATATCTCTCCCTCAAAATAGGGCGACAGCTTCTCGAATACCCACTCGTGATATTTGTCGAGATACTCTATTGCGTCGTATCCTAAAATCTCGGGGATTATGGGTTCTTTGTCTATGGGGCATATTGTCAGCGGAGCCAACGAGCAGAATGAACCAAATTCTGTTGTAATGTCCTCTTTGACGAGCATTGTGTTCTCTATTCTTATTCCGTAGCGTCCTGCCTTGTATAGTCCCGGCTCGTTTGTTATGGTCATTCCTGCAACAAGAGGGGCGGGGACATAATTCATACGAATCTGATGCGGGCCCTCGTGTACGTTAAGGTAATGTCCTACTCCGTGGCCTGTGCCGTGAAGGAAGTTCTCGCCTGCCTGCCACAACCACTGACGCGCGAGAATGTCTAATTGTGTGCCGCAGGTTCCTGCAGGGAATTTTGCCTTTGCCAGAGAAATGTGTCCGCGTAGCACGCGTGTGTAGTCCTCTTTCTGCTCCTGTGTAAGTGCGCCCAATGCTATTGTGCGGGTAACGTCGGTTGTACCGTATTTATATTGTCCGCCGCAGTCGAGCAAAAGGAAGTTCTCGGGCTTTAGTGTCGAATGCTCCTGCTCGGTGGGTTCGTAGTGCACGATGGCGCCATTCTCGCCGTATGCTGCGATGGTGGCGAAGCTTAGCCCGCGGAAATTATCATCCTCGGAGCGTAGCTCGGTGAGCTTTTTGTCTACGTCAATCTCTGTAATCTCCTCCTTGCCTATATTGTTTTTTAGCCAATAGAGCAATTTTGTCATTGCTACTCCCTCGCTAAGCATCGCTTTTTTGAATCCCTCAATCTCGTGGATGTTCTTTACTGCCTTCATCGATGCTATTGCGTTGTTGTTCCATAGTATTCTGCATTCTTCGGGCAGTTTTTCCACTATCAAGGCATTACATCTTTGAGAGAGAATGATATTCTTTCCGCTGTAATTTTTCAGCTGCTGCCATATTGTGGAATATCCGGCACACTCTATTCCTGCCTCGGCAAGGTAGGCTGCTGTTGCGGAGTCTGTTTTTTTGTTGTCGATGAAGAGGGTGGCCTTCTCTGCTGTAACAAGCATATAGGCAACAAGAACAGGGTTAAATTCAATATCGTTTCCGCGTAGATTGGTTGTCCACGCAATCTCGTCGAGCATTGTTATTAGAATGCCATCGCTGTTGCTCTCCTTGAGCAGCTCTCTTATGCGCATAATCTTGCTGCTTGCCGACTCTCCGGCACATTCGGTGGGCATAATCTCGGCTATGCTCATAGGAATAGCGGGGCGGTTGCTCCATATTGCGGCTATGGGGTCGTGCGAGAGGATGAGTGTTATTCCTTTGCCCGATAATCTCTCTCTCCACTCCTCGGCCTGAAGGTAGGGGCACACAGAGCCCTCGATAGCAACATTCTCTCCGCTGCTGAGATTGGCCTGCAGCCACTCGATGATAGATGGTGTTTCTGCGAAACCATCTTTCATAAGCGTGTAGCCGTTGCGCGGAAGAATCTTATCGGCGGCCAGCCAATAGCGTGAGTCGGTCCACAAAAGAGCCTCGTTGAGTGTAATTACAGCTGTTCCCATTGAACCGTCAAAGCCCGACACCCACTCGCGGGATTTCCAATGTTCGGCAACATATTCGCTGCCGTGAGGGTCGCTGCTGGGTACTACTACAGCCGATAGGCTGTTCTTTCTCATATATTCGCGGAGCAGGGATACACGCTCGGTAATTACATTGCTCATAGTGTCTCTTTTTTCTTAAGGCGAAGATAATAAACTATTTGTTTAAATACTCTTTATCTCTTTTGAAATTATATAAAAAGGAATCGAGAAACTTTTAAAGTTTCTCGATTCTTGGGGGTGACTAGTGGGATTCGAACCCACGACATTCAGAACCACAATCTGACGCTCTAACCGACTGAACTATAGTCACCATTCAAAATGTGTGCCTTTCTCTTGAAAGGCGTTGCAAAAGTACAACCTTTTTTTTTACTATGCAAGCGTTTTTTGCTTTTTTTTGTTTGAAAATAATGAAATATTTCGTTGAATCTGTGCGATGGAATATTCTGTTTTTTATGCTAATTGTATTTTTTTATTTCTATTTGCTTAGTTATAAATAAAATAGATTGGTGAGACTTGCTTTGCAGCTGTAATTAACATTCTAAAAAGGAAATTTTATATAGATTTGCTAACAAGGTTAAATTAGAAAAACCATATAGGGTATATAAACAAAAAAAGGAGCATTGAATGCTCCTTTTGTGATCTCGACAGGATTCAAACCTGTAACCTTCTGATCCGTAGTCAGATGCTCTATTCAGTTGAGCTACGAGACCGTTGTCGTTTGACGATGCAAAGGTAGTGCTTTTTTGTCAAACTCCAAATTTTTTTTGCACTTTTTTGCTGTTATTCTATAAATCTTTCGTTGAACATAAACCAACCTATTGTTATTCCAACGTCTACGCCTTTTTTGTGTGAGCTGTAGTATTCTAAGAATGCATTTATAGATAATGTGGAAATTGTTCCGGCAAGCGATAATTCGGCAATATATTGAAAATCGTCGAAAATCTTTTTGCTGAAGTGAGCAGTTCCGTCACTCTGTTCATATATCCGTCGGTAGGGGATAAAGCCGTAGAATCCTCCGCGCAACTGAATGTAGTCGGTGATTTTGAATATTGGCGATACTCCTCCCGCAACAAATTGGCTGGCTCTGAATGCTGGGTCGTAGTTGTACATACTATTCATTGTGGGGGTGAATGCTCCTGTCTGCATCATTGTTGCCTGATAGGTACCCGATACGCCTCTTGTCGAATAGTATAGGTGCAGCAGCGTGCCCAGAGTGAATCTCTTGCCGAAATTGAAATGGTCTTTGCGAAGGTAGCTCATCTGCAACCACGACTGGGGGGTGTGCAGTGTCTCTCCCTTCTGGAAACTCTTATATTCCTCGTTGCCTATGAAGAATTGCGCCTTGAGCGATTCGTACGTTCCGTCGGTGGCAAAGACCTTGCTGTTGAGTGTGTTGCCCTCGAACTTTAGCGACGCTCCAAAAAAGTTCATCGTGTTCCTGTCGAATTGCGGAAGGTCGAGGTCAATGATGTTCGATGCTATATATTCATCTTTTATATTGCCGTAGCCAATTCCAAATTCAGCCTTCTTGCGCAGGAAAAATGGCAGCATCATCTTTGCCTTTACAAAGAATTCGCGCTGATGGTTGAGGGCTATTGTATTCTCTTTCGAGAATATGTATTTCATATTATAATAGTCGATGGTGGATACCGAGCCGGTGAGTTTTAGCGAGAGGGGAACTATTGCAGCAAGGTCAAGGCGGCCCGACAATTGCGCATTGTTGTACACTTTACCCAGCTGTCCGTCGAGGATAAATTCCATTGAACGGTTCTTGAAGCGTCGGTAGTGCAGCGCGTAATATATCTGATTGGAATTGTTGGTAGATATTGCACCGCCCATCTTTAGCGAGAAGTGTGGGTTTACTTCTACGTCAAGATGCAGTGTGAATGTGCTGTCCTGTAGGTTGTATATTGCGCGCGGTACCATTGTTGCAATAGTGTTTCCCGACAATATACGGTAGTAGGCGCGTTTAAAATCCTCAAAGCCGAATATCTCGCCTTTGCTTTGAAACTCTTTCTTGATGTATCTTTGCTGCTCCTCGGCAACGCCGGTAATCTCGATATTCTTGAAACGGAATTCTGGTAGGCGCTTCTTGAATGCTTCTCTTCTTTTGGCAAGCAGGGTGCTGTCGGCTCTGCGCTCTATGCATCCTTTTATAGAGTCTATATTCCTGATGCTCGTCTCGTAGCCTATCTTCACAATCTCGTCGAGCTTGTGAAAGTCGAGCAGGGTAATCTTTTTAAGGTCCATATTAAGAACAACGCCTTTCTTGTCGCCAATGGAGTAGTTGCTCTTGTTCATTACAAAATTCTCAATCTGATTCATCAGATTCCTGTCGTCGGGAAGGGTGGCATTCTCGCTTACCACGCTGCCTATTATTACGTCGGGGTTAAAGTCTCGCTCCATAATGTCGGCGGGGAAATTATTGTAAATTCCTCCGTCGTACATAAGAACGCTGTCCTTTTTTATTGGTCTAAAGACAAAGGGGTAGCTCATTGAGGCGCGCACGGCATCGCCTAAGTCTCCCTCTTTGTATATTACCTGTTTCTTGTTGTATATATCCGATGCTACGCAGCGGAAGGGAACGAACAGACTGTCGAAATTGTTGTTGCAGGCAACGGAATATTGCGCGAATGTCTGCAGGAATCCCAAATTCATCGGGTTGGGGTTTATTATGCTCAACGATGGACGCTCTATCTGTACCGAGTCTTTGAGATTGAACTTTATGTTTATAAGTTCGGGTACGGTGTTGTTCTTCCTGAAATAGAACATATAGTCAATGTCCATCGTGCCGGTGTACCACTTTTTAAAATCCTCGGAGCTCATAATGTCTATCATTTCCTGTGGAGAGTAGCCCATAGAATATAGAGCCGCGACAATGGCTCCTATTGATGTTCCGGCAACGTAGTCTATGGGGATGTTGTTCTCCTCGAGGGCTTTTATTACGCCAATGTGGGCCAATCCTCTGGCACCTCCTCCGCTCATTACTAATCCTAGCTTCTGTGCGGGGAGTGTCTGCAATATAAGCAGCGATAGCAGTATGGAGGTTATGATGCGTTTCACCGATTGTTAGAATATCTTTTTCTGCAACACTTTGTATGCAAAAATAGTTTATTCTCTCTTATCTGTGGTATATATCGAATATATTTTCGATGGACTGAAGCAAATATTGTCCTTTTGTGGGCAAACAAAAATAGCGACAGAGTTTCTGTCGCTATTTTTGTAAGAAGAATTGTTCTTATTTCATCATTTCAATACTGCGCTTTACAAAGTTGCTTAGTGCCTCGCCTGTGAGCATATTGTTCTGAAGCAATGTAAGGTCGATGAGCTGTTTAATCTCTTTGCTTCCCGACGCATACTCGCCCAGAATAGCCTCGCGGTCGCTCTTTACATTGGCAATCTCCTTCTCGGTGTCGGCAAGAGCATCTTTCTCGCTCTGAGGAATATCCTCGATTTTCTTGTCCTTGCTTGCCTCGTTAAACTCGTTGCGACGATTCTCCAATTCGGCTAGCTTGTCATTCAAGGGCTGTATCTTGTCGTTGCAAGCACTCTCGGCATCGTTCATAATGCGCTTTACAATGCAGTTGTCCTCGTTTAAAAGGATATTGTACATATCGGGCATTTCGCCATAGAATGACATTCCGGGCTGTATTGCTGCCATTTCCTTCATACGGCGCATATACTCCGACTGAGTGATTGTTACAGGAGCATTGTGGTCGCCCATTGCCTGTACCTGAACGTAGAACTCTTTTTTGTCCATCTTGGGCAACTGGCTCTGGAATAGTCCGGTGAGAAGGTCGCGCTCGTTGTTGTTGAGTGCAGAGCTTTTCTGCTCCTCCTTTACAATAAGGTTGTCGGCAATGTCGCTGTCTACGCGTGTGAAGCGTGTCTTCTCGAATTTACGCTCCAATAGGCTTATCAATGCAACGTCGAGCTGTCCGTCGAGAAGCAATACATTGTATCCCTTGTTTGTGGCTGCCTCGATGAAGCTGTACTCTTTCTCCTTGTTGCTTGAGTATAGGTAGATAATGTTGCCCTCCTTGTCAGTCTGTGTGCTCTCTACAAGAGTCTTGTACTCATCGTATGTGTACATTTTGCCGTCGGTGTCCTGCAACAATGCGTATTTGCTTGCCTTGTCGTAGAAGTCCTCCTCGGTGAGCATTCCGTAGTGTATGAAAATCTTAAGGTCGTTCCACTTTTCGTCGAACTCCTTGCGGCTGTTCTTGAAGATTGACTGCAGACGGTCCGATACTTTCTTTGAAATATATGTTGATATTTTCTTTACGTTGGAGTCGCTCTGTAGGTAAGAACGCGATACGTTGAGAGGAATGTCGGGTGAGTCGATTACTCCGTGCATCAATGTCAAAAAGTCGGGTACAATGCCCTCTACCTCGTCGGTAACGTATACCTGATTGCAGAAAAGATGAATCTTGTTTTTCTGTAGGTCGAGATTGCTCTTTACTTTGGGGAAATAGAGAATACCGGTAAGATGGAAGGGAAAATCGACGTTCAGATGAATCCAGAATAGAGGCTCGTCACTCATAGGGTAGAGCTTCTGGTAGAACTCCTTGTAATCCTCATCCTTGAGGTCGCCGGGCTTGCGTGTCCAAAGAGGGGTGGTGTCGTTTATTATATTGTCCTCGGCTGTCTCTACCTGTTTGCCATCCTTCCACTCTTTCTTTTTGCCGAATGCGATGGGTACGGGCAAGAAACGGCAGTATTTGTTTAGAATGGCTGTGATGCGCTGCTCCTGCAGGAATTCCTTGCTCTCCTCGTCGATATACATAATAATATCTGTTCCGCGCTCCTGCTTTTCAACCTCTTCTATTGTATATTCGGGACTACCGTCGCAGCTCCATTTTACTGCGGGGGCACCGGTGTACGATTTTGTTACAATCTCCACCTTCTTGGATACCATAAACGATGAGTAGAATCCCAATCCAAAGTGTCCGATGATTGAATTTGCGGTGTCTTTGTATTTCTCGAGAAAATCTGTCGCACCCGAAAGGGCTATCTGATTGATATATCTCTCAATCTCTTCGGCAGTAAGACCTATACCATTGTCGCTTACTGTTATTGTATCTTCGCCAAGCGATACGGTTACCTTAAGGTCGCCAAGCTCGCCTTTGAACTCCCCCTTCTCGTAGAGAGTCTTTATCTTTTGTGTGGCGTCGATGGCATTCGATACAATCTCGCGGAGAAAAATCTCGTGGTCGCTGTATAAGAATTTTTTGATGACGGGGAAAATGTTTTCGGTTGTTACCCCAATGTTTCCTTTCTGCATATTGTTATTATTTTAATTGTTTCTAAAAAGTGTGTGTGTGGCTTTACATTAACATTATAAACAAAAAAGATGCCATAAGTTCATTGACTGACATTTTGGCGGAACGGCTTTTTTGTCTGCCGTATAAAAAATCAGTCTCCATTATGGAGACTGATTGGTTGTTATTTGTTGATTGTGAATTTCAGCTTATCGCTCTCATTGTCTGCGTCGAGGATAATCTTGTCGCCATCCTGCAGCTGCTGTTCGAGCAGTAACTCCGAAATTTCGTCCTCTACATAATTCTGCAATGCGCGTTTGAGAGGACGGGCACCAAATTGAATGTCGTAGCCTTTCTTTGCGAGGAACTCTTTTGCGCCGTCGGTAAACTCGATGCTGTAGCCCATCTCATTTATGCGGCGTACAATATGTGCAAGCTCAAGGTCTACGATTCTTGTTATTGCGCTTAGATTCAATTGGTCGAAATTTATTATTTCGTCTATACGGTTAATGAATTCGGGGGCGAATCGTTTGTGCAACGCTTTTTGGATTACATTGCGCGAGTACTCCTTGTCGTCCTTACGCTCTTCGCGGTTAAAGCCTATTCCTGTGCCAAAGTCTTTAAGCTCGCGTGTACCTATATTAGAGGTCATTATTATCACAGTATTGCGAAAATCGACTGTTCGTCCGTAGCTGTCGGTGAGACGGCCCTCGTCCATTACCTGTAGCAATAGGTTAAATACGTCGCTGTGAGCCTTCTCAATCTCGTCGAGCAGTACAATGGAGTAGGGGCGACGGCGTACACGCTCGGTCAATTGTCCCCCCTCTTCGTATCCTACGTATCCCGGAGGGGCACCGACGAGGCGCGACACTGTGAATTTCTCCATATATTCGCTCATATCAATACGGATGAGTGCGTCGGCCGAGCCGAACATGAATTTTGCAAGCTCCTTTGCCAATAACGTCTTTCCTACTCCTGTGGGGCCGAGGAACATAAATGTTCCGATGGGCTTCATTGGATTCTGTAGTCCTACGCGGCTGCGACGAATGGCTTTTGTGAGCTTCTCTATTGCAGAATCCTGTGCAATGACCTTGCCTGTGAGCTCGGACTGCATACTCTTTAGACGACTCCATTCATCTTGCTGCATTCTCTGTGCCGGAATTCCTGAAATCATAGAGACAACCTCTGCAACTTCTTCAACATCGACTGTCTGACGCTTTTGACGCATACTGTTGAGCCACTCTTCCTTTTTCTTGTCATACTCGCTCTTTAGCTTCTTCTCACTGTCGCGGTAGTTGGCGGCAAGCTCGAAATTCTGCGCTTTTACTGCCTGCTGCTTCTCCTCTTCAACCTTTATAATCTCGGCCTCGAGCTCCTCAATCTCTTTGGGAACCTCTATATTGGAAATGTGCATTCTTGCTCCTGCCTCGTCCATTGCGTCGATGGCTTTGTCGGGGAAGCAGCGGTCGGTGATGTATCTGTCTGTCAATTTGACACACAATTCCAATGCTTCTTGTGTGTAGCTGACATTATGGTGCTCCTCGTAGCGCTCTTTTATATTCTCGAGGATTGTGAGCGTGTCCTCTTGTGAGGTAGGCTCGACAATCACCTTTTGGAAGCGGCGCTCCAATGCTCCGTCCTTTTCGATGCTCTTGCGATACTCGTCGAGGGTAGTTGCTCCAATGCATTGCAGCTCTCCGCGGGCAAGAGCGGGCTTCAGAATGTTGGCTGCGTCCATTGAGCCTGGCGAAGAGCCTGCGCCTACAATGGTGTGTATCTCGTCGATAAAGAGTATAATGTTGGGGTTCTGCTCAAGCTCGTTGAGTATTGAGCGCAGACGCTCCTCGAACTGTCCGCGATACTTTGTGCCGGCAACAACCGCTGTCATATCAAGCGCAATGATGCGTTTGTCGAACAGCAGACGTGATGTCTTACGCTCGACAATGCGCTGTGCTAGCCCCTCTACTATTGCCGACTTTCCAACGCCCGGCTCTCCGATGAGTATGGGGTTATTCTTTTTTCGGCGGCTCAGAATCTGTGAGATACGCTCAATCTCCTGCGCGCGGCCAACGACGGGATCCAATCGTCCCTCTTTTGCCGCTTTTGTCATATCTACACCAAAATTGTCGAGAACAGGGGTGTCGTTCGATGATTTTTTCTCCTGGGTGTTGGACATTGTGTGTCCGGCCGAAGAACTGTTGCCTCTGATGGCCTTGTCGTCCTCTTCGTCGTCGGTATATTCGAGATTGTTGCTTATGTTTTCCTTGCTCTCTCCGCGTAAGGTGCTTATTGCTTCGCGTACTTTCTCATAGGTAATCTGATTCTCTATGAGTGTGCTCGATGCAATGCACTCCTTGTGGCGGAGCAGTGCCAGCAGAATATGTTCCGACGCAGTCTCGCTTTTCATTGCGCGAGCCTCCAATGTGCTTAGACGCAATATTTTACCTGTCTCGAAGCTCATTTCTATATTGTCGCTTGTGTAGTTGTCGCTGCTTCTCTCGCTTTTTATTTTAGCAACAATGCTCTCCTCGATTTTTACACCATCAACCTGTAGATAGTCAAAAATTTCTCGGGTAATGCCGCTTTTTTCGTGCATCAGGCTCAATAGCAGATGCTCGGGGGCTATACTGTTGTTGTTCAAACGATAAGCTTCTTCTTTGCTTACTGATAAAATCTCTGACATTTTTTGCGAAAATTCATTGTACATAGCTTCTTTTCCTCCTCAATCAATTCTTTTTCGTGAATATTCGTATAGAGTACAAAATTATACTCTTTGTCTTTTGTTGTATAATAATTTTACATAAAGTTACTTACAAAAACCGTGCCAAAGTGTTAAAAATGTGTGAGTAATCTCTTTTTTACACCTTTTTTTGCTCTTGCAATGCTCTTTTTATAATTACTAACGACATTCTCTCTCTATTATTTGAAACTATTTGAATATTAACAATGGTTATTTCTCTTTTTTTTGCTAATTTTGCACATTGAAAGAGTGTAACAAAGGCTTTTGATATGTTTTTGAAAGTGCTGTTGCTTATAATTTTAGAAGAACAAAAAGGAATATATGTATCGTACAAGAACTTGTGGCGAACTTCGTATCGCCGATGTTGATAAGAATGTGACCCTTAGCGGTTGGGTTCAGCGTGCCCGCAAGATGGGTGGAATGACATTTGTTGATTTACGCGACCGTTACGGAGTTACACAGTTGGTGTTTAGTGAGGATGTCAATGCCGAACTTTGCGATAAGGCTTCGCATCTTGGCCGTGAGTATGTAATACAGGTGTCGGGAGTGGTGCGCGAGCGACAGAGCAAGAATGCCAATATCCCCACTGGAGATATTGAGATTATCGCAGACTCTTTGAATATATTGAATGCTGCCGAGACTCCTCCTTTTACTATTGAGAATAACACAGACGGTGGCGACGACCTTAGAATGAAATACCGTTATCTTGACCTTCGTCGCGAGAATGTACGCAAGAATCTTGAGCTACGCCATAAGATGACTATGGAGGTTCGCCGTTATCTCGATTCAATGAATTTCATTGAGGTTGAGACTCCTATGCTCATCGGTTCTACTCCTGAGGGTGCGCGCGACTTTGTTGTACCTTCGCGTATGAACCCCGGACAGTTCTATGCGTTGCCCCAGAGTCCTCAGCTGTTCAAGCAGTTGCTTATGGTGTCGGGATTCGACCGCTATTTCCAGATAGTAAAATGTTTCCGCGACGAGGACCTACGTGCTGACCGTCAGCCTGAGTTTACTCAGATTGACTGCGAGATGAGCTTCGTGGAGCAGGAGGATGTAATTTCTCTGTTCGAGGGTATGGCAAAGCATCTGTTCAAGACAATACGTGGTGTTGAGATTAACGAGGCGTTCCCCCGTATGACTTGGCACGATGCAATGAAATATTATGGTAGCGACAAGCCCGATACCCGTTTCGAGATGAAGTTCGTGGAGCTTATGGATATTATGAAGGGACACGGATTCGGAGTATTCGACAGCGCTGAATATATTGGCGGTATCTGTGCAAAGGGTGCTGCTATATATACCCGCAAGCAGCTTGATGCTCTTACCGATTTTGTGCGTCGTCCTCAGATTGGTGCAAAGGGTATGGTGTATGCTCGTGTAGAGGCTGATGGTTCGGTAAAATCGAGCGTAGATAAATTCTATACTCAGGAGGTACTTCAGCAGATGAAGGCAGCCTTTGATGCTGAGCCCGGCGACCTTATCCTTATCCTCAGTGGCGATGATACAATGAAGACACGTAAGCAGCTTTGTGAGTTGCGTCTCGAGGTTGCGAGCCAGTTGGGATTGCGCGACAAGAACAAATTCTCTTGTCTTTGGGTGGTTGATTTCCCGCTCTTTGAATATAGCGAGGAGGAGGGACGATATATGGCTATGCACCATCCGTTCACTTCGCCTAAGCCCGAGGATATTGCGCTTCTCGATACTGATATGGGTGCTGTACGCGCAAATGCTTATGATATGATTATCAATGGTGTAGAGGTAGGCGGTGGCTCTATCCGTATCTATGACAGTGCATTGCAGAATAAGATGTTTGAACTTTTGGGCTTTACTCCCGAGCGTGCTCAGCAGCAGTTCGGCTGGTTGCTCGATGCATTCAAATATGGTGCGCCTCCTCACGGTGGTCTTGCTTATGGTCTCGACCGTTGGGTGAGCCTTTTTGCCGGATTGGATAGCATTCGCGATTGTATTGCGTTCCCCAAGAACAATTCGGGTAGAGATACTATGATTGATGCTCCTTCGGTGCTCGATCCTGCGCAGCTTGATGAACTTAATATTGCACTCGACCTTAAAGAGAAATGATATGGCTACAAAGAAGAATATATTGACACAAAAGTGTCTTAAGAAAAAAAGACGCCGTAGAGCCAAATTATTTAGAACTTGGGCTATACGTATGGCTATTATTCTGTTTGTAATAGTATTTCTGCTTTTTATGGTTGTAGCACTCTTTACTCCTCCTCAGCAGATTGGATAATGGATAAATAAAAAAATAACATCAGATTCTGATGTTATTTTTTTATTTTAGATTCTCGTCGATATATTTGAGAATCTCTGCTCTTTGGTCGGGGTGGAACCAAGCTATGTCTTCACTCTTGCGGTACCACGTGGTCTGCTTGCGCGAGTAGATGCGTGTGTTCTGCTTTATCTTTTCTATGGCAAAGGGAAGCTCCCACTCGCCGTCGAGTACATTGAATATCTCTTTGTATCCTACTGTGTTCAAAGAGTTGTGGTTGCGCAGATGGTAGAATCTCTTTACCTCTTCCATCAGTCCTTGCTCCATCATAATATCGACGCGACGGTTGATGCGCTCGTACAGCTCTTCGCGGTCGCGCTGTAGTCCTATCTTTATTATATTAAAGGGACGTTTTTTCTCATTTCGCGTGCGGAAAGAGGTATATGTACGCCCTGTCATATAGCATATTTCCAATGCGTGCATCACCCTTTTGGGGTTCTTTATGTCTGCGATGCGATAGTATTCAGGATCGAGCAGTCGTAGCTCGTCGCTCAATTTCTCGAGTCCCTCGCTCTGATATTTCTCTATGATGAGATTACGTGTGTCGTCGTCCACCGTAGGAATATCGTCTATGCCTTTGCATACAGCGTCGATATACATCATTGAACCGCCAGACATTAGCATATTAGGGTGGGTGGGAAACTCTTTCTCGAGTACTTCTAGTACCTCTTGCTCGTAGCGCGCAGCACTATAATAGTCGCCCGGTTGAAGCTGGGCAACAAAATAGTGCTTGTGCATAGCGAGTTCTTCCTTTGTTGGCATTGCCGTACCAATCTCGAGCCCTGCGAACATCTGACGTGAATCGGCCGAGATAATAGGACAGCCTAAATGCTTGGCAATGTCGAAACTGACCTCGGTCTTTCCAACGGCTGTAGGGCCTATGAGTACGACTAAATTGTTCATATTATCAATAGAGGTCGTCGATTGAGCTTGTATCGGCTATTCCATCAAGGTCGAGGCCGTCGAGGTCTTCGTCGTCGTACTCGTCGCTGCCGTAAAAATCGTCGCCGAACTCATCGGAAACAGCGGTAACGGCGGGTGTCTTGCTGATAAGCTCGTCAAAGTCGAGAATCTGTACGGGAGCATCACCTGTCGATTTTACACAGCGGGGAGCATCGAGCTCTTTTCCGAATTCAATCTTGCAAAGCTCCATAAAGAACAATCTGTCGCCAAGAGGGTCGAATACATATATGAGCTTCTGCTTCTCTTCCTCGATAAGGTCGCCGATAACAGTCTCGTCCATTACATATATATCCTCATCGGAGCGGCTGCCCATATCCTCGAGGGTAATCTCAACCTCTTTAATCCATCTGTCGTTGCAAATGAAGAACGATGTCATCTGGTCGTCGGGGTAATTTACCGACTCAAGAATTGCAGTGTGCAGTTCTTTGAATGTTGCATCGGCACTAATCTCAATGTCTCTTCTAAAATCATCAACTTCGTCCGATAATAGTCTGAATTTGTAAATCATATCTTACTTTATTTATTTTATCCAATAATTCCTCTTTCGGCATCCTTTTCGATGAAATTGAGTATGTATTCAATTTCGTTGCTTGTGGGGATGCTCTCTTTAATTTTTGCAACAGCCGATGATACTGTGCAACCGCTGTTGTATACAAGGCGGTAGGCCTCGTGAATGTTCTTTATTGATTCGTTGCTGAAGCCGCGACGGCGCAATCCTACAATGTTGAGTCCACAATATTTGGCGGGCTCGCGTCCTACTATTATATAAGGAGGAATATCCTTGTTTATGCGTGAACCGCCCTGAATCATTGTGTATCCGCCAATGTGGCTGAACTGATGCACAAGAACGCAAGCACTTAAGATGGCGTTGTCGTGCATAATGACCTCTCCTGCAATCTTTGTAGAGTTACCGATGATGCAGCCGCTGCCGATGTTGCAGTCGTGTCCTATATGGCAATTCTCCATAAGAAGGTTGTTGCTGCCGACAACAGTCTTTCCTTTGGATGCTGTTCCTCGGTTGATTGTCACATTCTCTCGTATAAGATTGTTGTCGCCAATCTCGCAGGTAGTATCCTCGCCTCTGAACTTAAGATCCTGAGGTACGCCGCCAATGACTGCGCCGTGGAATATCTTGTTGTTGTTGCCCATACGTGTACCGTAGAGTACGCAGGCGTGAGGCATAATGATACAGTTGTCGCCTATGACAACATTCTTGTCAATGTATGCGAATGCTCCAATCTCGCAGTTAGCGCCGATTTTTGCTTCGGGGTCTATGTATGCTAATGGACTAATCATTATCTTATTCTTTTGTTTTTACTTTTTCTTTATAATCTGTCCGGTGAACTGAGCCTCTACCACCATCTTCTCGCCTACGAATCCGTAGCCTTTCATTATTGCCATACCGTGACGGAGTGGCGATAACAGCTCTACGCGGAATACGAGTGTGTCGCCCGGTACAACCTTCTTGTGGAACATAATCTTCTCAATCTTTATAAAATAGGTAGAGTAGAGACTCGCATCCTCGAGCATATTAAGAACGTGAAGACCTCCACATTGTGACATTGCCTCTACAAGCAACACGCCGGGCATTACAGGCTCGTCGGGGAAATGTCCCTGGAAGAACGGCTCGTTCATCGTTACATTCTTGACACCGATAATATAATCGGAACCAATCTCTACGATTTTATCTATGAGGATAAAGGGGTAGCGGTGGGGCAATAATTCGCGTATGCGGTTAATGTCCATCACCGATGGTGCCGAGGGGTTGTATACGGGTGCCTGTATCTGATGCTCGCGGATAACCTTGCGCATCGCGCGTGCAAACTTGTTGTTTATGGTGTGTCCGGGGCAGGTAGCGATGATACGTCCTTGCAGGGGCTTACCTATGAGCGCAAGGTCGCCTATAATGTCGAGCAGCTTGTGGCGTGCAGGCTCGTTGTTCCACACGAGAGGCTTGTGGTTAAGGTATCCCAACTTTTTCGCGTCCATATGGGGAACACCCATAAGGTCGGTAATGTGATTGAATTTCTCCTGTGGCATTTCGCGCTCATAGATGACAATGGCGTTGTCAAGGTCGCCACCCTTTATGAGTCCTGCTGCCAACAGTGCCTCTAATTCGCGAACGAATACAAATGTGCGGCTCGATGCAATCTCCTCCTTGAACTCCTTCATATCCTCGAGTGTAGAATACTGGTTGAAGAGAATGTCGGAGTCGTAGTGTACAAGCACGTTGAGACTGAACTTCTCGTCGGGGAGAATGATGATTGAGTTTCCGGTCTTTTCGTCCTTAATCTCAATCTTCGATTTTATTATGAATGTATCCTTTTCGGCATTCTGCTCTTTTATCCCTACGCGCTCGATATTCTCGAGAAAGATTATTGCGCTTCCGTCGAGAATGGGGAACTCGGGACCGTTTACCTGCATCAGACAGTTGTCTATTCCTTGAGAGAAGAGTGCTGCCATTGCGTGCTCTACGGTGCTTACCTTTGCGTCTCCTTTAGAAAGGACTGTGCCGCGTGTAGTCTCGGTGACATTCTCGGCTACTGCGTCGATTATAGGTTCGCCCGGAAGGTCTATTCGTTGTATCTTGTATCCGTAGTTCTCGGGGGCGGGGTTAAAGGTTACAGTAAGGTTAAGGCCTGTATGTAATCCTTTGCCGAACAGCGAGAAACTGCCATTTAAGGTTTTCTGTTTATTGTTCATTGTAATAGTTGTATAGTAGATTGTTTATTTCATTTTTTTAAGAGCCTCAATTTCGCGTGTGAGCTCTTTGATTTTTTCGGCCATTGCGGGGAGACGCTTAAAGTAGGCTGTCGCGCGCATATTCTCCTTTATGTCCATTGACGGTGTTCCCATTACTGTACGGCCGCCCTTTATGTTTCCTATAGTACCGCATTGTGGTCCTATGGTTGCTCTGTCTCCAATGGTGCTGTGGCCAGAAATTCCGGCCTGTCCACCAAAGATACACCATTCTCCGACCTTTGTCGAGCCGGCAATGCCAACCTGTGCTGCCATTGCTGTATTGCTGCCAATCTCGTCGTTGTGTGCAATCTGTATGAGGTTGTCGAGCTTTACTCCCTTGTGTAGCACCGTTGCACCCATTGTTGCGCGGTCGATACAGGTGTTTGCTCCTATTTCGACATTGTCCTCAATGACAACAATACCAATCTGAGGAATCTTCTCGTAACCTTCGGCTGTGGGTGCAAAGCCGAATCCGTCGGCTCCGATGACGCAGCCGCTGTGCAGTATGCAGTTGTTACCTATACGACAGTCGTGATATACTACAGCGTGGGCATACAGTGTGGTGCCATTGCCTATTTTTGCTCCTTCGCCAATAGATACTCCGTCGTGTATTGTGCAGTTGTCGCCAATGACGCAATTCTCGCCAATGACAACAAAGGGGGCAATGTAGCATCCTTCGCCAATCTTTGCTGTTGGTGCAATGGATGCAAGCGAACTTATGCCCTCTCTCTTTGGCTTGAATGACTCGTAGAGCATCATTAGTTTGGCAAGGCTGTTGTAGGCATTGTCTACCTTTATGAGTGTTGCCTTAATCTCTTTTTTAGGCTCAAAGTCTCTGTTTACCAATATCACTGATGACTCTGTGCTGTATATGTATTCCTCGTACTTTGGGTTACCCAAGAAAGATAATGCGCCCGGTACACCTTCTTCTATTTTTGCAAAGGTGAATATTTCAGCATTCTCGTTACCTACAATCTCTCCATCTATGAATGATGCTATCTGTTGCGCTGTAAATTTCATAACCGATAAGTTTCTGTATAGGTTATTGGTAATGTTTTTTTTAGTGTCAAGCGTATCAGCTTTTGCGAATTTAGCCATTAGTTTCTATACTCCGCAATAACTGATACGCAAAAATGCAGTATTTAATACTTTTTTACCTTTTTATATTAAATTATGCCACGAGAAGCAAGCTCCTTCTCCATCTGCTGCTGGTAGTCGCGTGCCTTTTCTCCTGCAACCTTAGCATAATCCTCGCTGCTGTCGGCAAAGATTACCGCACGGCTGGCATTTACCAGAAGACCGCACTCGCTGTTCATTCCGTAGTGGCATACATCCTCGAGCGAACCTCCCTGTGCACCAACGCCGGGAACCAATAGGAAGTGGTTGGGAACAATGTTACGTACATTCTCGAACGACTTTCCTTGTGTCGCACCGACAACATACATCATATTCTGGTCGCTTCCCCATTTCTGTGATGTTCTTAGAACCTTCTCGAACAACATCTCGCCATTCTCGTCTTTTGTAAGCTGAAAATCGTGTGAGCCGGGGTTAGATGTCAATGCAAGCACAATAACCCAAGCTCCTTCGTATGCAAGGAAGGGTGAAACGCTGTCCTCGCCCATATAAGGAGCTACGGTGAGAGCGTCTACATTCATCTCCTCGAAGAAAGAACGTGCGTAGAGCGATGAGGTGTTTCCAATGTCACCGCGTTTGGCGTCGGCGATGATGAAAATCTCGGGGTAGTTCTCCTTGAGGTACTGCACAGTCTTTTCGAGGCTTATCCAGCCTTTTACTCCTGTTGCCTCGTAGAATGCGAGATTGGGCTTGTAGGCTACTGTGTAGGGCGCTGTAGCGTCGATGATAGCCTTGTTGAACTCAAATACGGGGTCCTCGCTGTCCATTACACAGGCGGGCAACTTCTTTATATCACTGTCAAGTCCTACGCAGAGGAATGAACGTTTCTCTTTAATCTGATTTACAAGTTCTTGCTTGTTCATAGTGGTTATATTTGTAAAGTTAATTATAATTCGTTCTCTTTCATTCTCTCGGTATTCTCGGCTACAATAAGATGGTCGATGCAATCCTGAATGTCGCCATTGACGAATGCCTGCAGATTGTATATTGTGTAGTTTATTCGGTGGTCGGTGATTCGTCCCTGGGGGTAGTTGTAGGTTCGTATTTTTGCCGAACGGTCGCCTGTAGATACCATTGTCTTGCGCTTGCTTGCAATGTCGTCGGCGTAACGCTGATGCTCGCGGTCGTAGATTAGTGTGCGCAGACGCGCCAATGCACGCTCCTTGTTCTTTGGCTGGTCACGTGTCTCTGTACACTCAATGAGTATCTCTTCAACCTGACCTGTCTCTGGATTCAACCACGGGTAGCGCAGACGCACTCCCGATTCAACCTTGTTCACGTTCTGTCCTCCGGCACCGCTCGAACGGAATGTATCCCATTTAATGGCGCTCTCTGTAATCTCTACATCAAAGGGCTCTGCCTCGGGGAGTACAGCCACCGATGCTGCTGATGTATGTACACGACCTTGCGTCTCGGTTGCCGGTACACGTTGTACACGATGTACGCCCGATTCATATTTTAGTGTGCCGTAGACTTTTTCTCCCGATACGGTGCAGATAATCTCCTTGTATCCTCCCGATGTTCCCTCGCTGAAGCTCGATACCTCCATTCGCCAGCCTTTGCTCTCGCAATATTTGGTGTACATTCGGTAAAGGTCGCCTGCGAATATTGCAGCTTCGTCTCCTCCTGTTCCTCCGCGAATCTCGAGTATGGCGTTGCGGTCGTCCTGAGGGTCGCCGGGGATAAGCAACAACTTTATCTCTTCCTCGGTCGCAGGAATCTCGTTCGTGCAGCGCTCAAGCTCTTCGCGCGCTATTTCGCGCAGCTCATTGTCGCTCTCGTTGGCAAGAAGGTCTTTTGCCTCGGAGAGTCCCTCGAGCAACTGAATGTAGCGCTTGCGTGCCTCCATAATGGCCTCCAATTCGCGATACTCCTTGTTGAGCTTTACGTATCGCTTCATATCGGCAACTACGGCAGGATCGGTTATCAATAGCGCAACCTCTTGGAAACGTACCTCAAGGTCGTTCAATTTGTTTAATAGTGAATTTTCGTTGTCCATTATACGATAATTCTCTTAGTATGTGAATGTTCCGTAAGGACTCTCGATGATAAGTTCGTTCTTGTCGGCAGCCTCTACACGTCCTACTATCTGTGCATCTACGCCGAAACTCTTGCTGATCTCAATAACTTCCTGTGCGTGCTCGGGGCTCAGATAAACCTCGAGGCGGTGGCCCATATTGAACACTTTGTACATTTCGGACCAATCGGTTCCGCTCTGCTCCTTGATAGTCTTGAATAGGGGAGGGATGGGGAAGAGATTGTCTTTTATCACGCGCTTGTTCTCGACAAAGTGCATAACTTTTGTCTGTGCGCCACCCGAACAGTGTACCATTCCGTGAATGTGAGGGCGTAGAGCGTCGAGAAGCTTCTTTACGATAGGTGCATAGGTGCGGGTGGGCGATAGTACCAACTTTCCTGCGTCGAGAGGAGAATCCTCAACGCTGTCGGTGAGTTTGAGACCTCCCGAATAGATAAGCTCGCTGGGAACGCCCTTGTCGTAGCTCTCGGGATATTTCTCGGCAAGATATTTTGAGAATACGTCGTGACGGGCCGATGTAAGGCCGTTGCTTCCCATTCCGCCGTTGTACTCTTTCTCGTATGAGGCCTGTCCGTAAGATGCTAATCCCACGATTACGTCGCCTGCTGCAATGTTCGCATTGTCTATTACGTCGCTGCGCTTCATACGGCAGGTAACAGTGCTGTCCACGATTATTGTGCGTACAAGGTCGCCGACGTCGGCTGTCTCACCGCCGGTTGCATATACGCCGACTCCCATTTCGCGTAGCTCGGCGAGAAGCTCGTCGGTACCGTTGATGATGGCCGAAATGACTTCACCGGGTACAAGCAATTTGTTGCGACCGATTGTCGATGATACAAGAATATTGTCTGTCGCACCCACACAGAGCAGGTCGTCGATATTCATAATAAGAGCATCCTGCGCAATTCCTTTCCATACAGAAATGTCGCCGGTCTCTTTCCAGTATAGGTAGGCCAATGACGATTTTGTACCGGCACCGTCGGCGTGCATAATGTTGCAATAGTCGGGGTCGCCGCCCAAAATATCGGGGATAATCTTGCAGAAAGCTTTGGGATACAATCCTTTGTCAATGTTCTTAATAGCGTTGTGTACATCCTCTTTTGATGCAGAAACACCGCGCATCATATAACGTTGGTCGCTCATTTTATTATTTGTTTTGTTAGTTTATACCTTAGTTAAATGTTATTCTTCGCGAAGATACTAAAAACCGAGCTAAAAGACAAATAAACTTTGAATTTTCGCTCGGTCAAAATGGTATAGAGATTCGCGGCATTGATTCTTCTCTTGGAATGTGGGCCGCGCATTGCTTGTGTCACTCCAGAATTCTGTTGAGAATTTCTTTTACTTCGTCTTTTATTATACCTCCTTCGTGTACCTTTGTCTCGTTAATGTAGAATGTGGGTACGTAATAGTAGTCGTAACTATTGGCATACTCCTCTTCTACAGTCTCTTCGATGCATACGGGAGTGATATTCCTATAGGCGGGATTTTCCTCTTTAAGTTCTTCGATGTATCGGAACGCCTTCTTGCAGAATGGGCATCTTTCTTGGTAAAAAATTTTTAATTCTTTCATTTCTTAATTGTTTGTTGGATTATGGTTGTGAATGTAGCATAAGTTTTAATTATGAGTGTTATATTTTGTGTTAATCTTTTATAATATTAGGTGTGCTGTTTTTGTTTTATGCTTTTGCGTTACTTTTGAAAATAATGTTGTATATTCGCGTCGATATTATAGTTACGCGGCAGTAGCTCAGCTGGTAGAGCATTAGCTTCCCAAGCTAAGGGTCGCGGGTTCGAGCCCCGTTTGCCGCTCCAATAAACATAAAATATAACACAATGTCTTGCTTAAGAGCCTTATTAGCTATCATTTTCCCACCTCTTGCTGTATGTGACAAGGGTTGTGGCTCATTTCTCATTGTAACGTTGCTTACTTTTTTCGGATGGATTCCTGGAGTAATTGCCGCACTAATAATTCTGAATAAGAATAATTGAATTGAACAAAAATAATAGCTATATAGTTGAAAGTGTCTGTGTCAAAAAAAACAATACAGACACTTTTTAAATAAAAAATATCTTTATAAACCATATAAACAAAATGACAAACGATTCGAATTTTGAATATTTGCGTGAATTTGAGACAAAAATTCAGAATGAGCTTTTAAAATTGTGTACCTCTTATAAATTCCTCAATGGCTCATTGCTCTCGTCCGAGGATGTTGAGGCACGATGGGAAGCTCTATCACTCGATTATATTGCCGATGCTGTGGCGCAGATAAACGAGTATCCGGCGGTGGCGGTTGCTTGGGCCGGTTATATGGGAATGGCTGTAGCGCACCGTTGGGACGACAATTGGGAGCAATATTCTAACGAGGAGTATCGTGCGCTGTATGGCGAAAATGGCTTTGATGATATGGACGAGCATATTCTGCGCGATATTGTAGGGTTGCCGCTCGACTCGCAGGAGGCTAAAGATATTGAGGAGATGATGCGTCGTTGCGCCTATTCGTTGCTGTCAATTATAAGACACGAGAATATTGAGCCGCAGAGCCCTATGGCCTATTATACTTTTGCTCGTGCGGCAAAGGTAATGTATCGTATAGGTGCATCGATAGAACTTAAACGATTGGGGTATAAATTTGAGAAAGTTGATATGCCTACTTGTTGATTTATCGACTTTATTGCCATTAAATGTTAAATAGATATTATTTTTAATAAAAATTGAGATAAAATAGAGCTTAATTCTATATTAGACTTTATATTCGCGAATTGTAAAAAGTATAGTAACACATACGAAATAACTTAAACTGAAATTTAGAAAAACTATGGCAAAGGATTTAAAGATGGGTACACTTTGTGTACAGGCAGGCTGGAGTCCCAAAAAAGGTGAGCCTCGTGCCTTACCTATTTATCAGAGTACAACATTCAAATATGAAACAAGTGAGCAGATGGCTCGTCTGTTCGACCTCGAAGATAGCGGTTATTTCTATTCTCGTTTGCAGAATCCTACAGTAGATGCTGTGGGCGCAAAAATTGCGACTCTCGAAGGCGGTATTGCTGCTGTGATGACAGCTTCGGGTCAGGCTGCGAATTTCTATGCGATATTCAATATCTGTCAGTCGGGCGACCACTTTGTATCGACAACAACAATATACGGCGGTACATATAACCTTTTCTCGGTTACAATGAAGAAACTCGGTATAGAGGTTACATTTGTTGATGCTGATGCTCCTGCCGAGGAGATTGAAAAGGCTTTCCGTCCCAATACAAAAGCATTGTTCGGAGAGACAATTTCTAACCCCAGCGTGAATGTGCTCGATATTGAAAAGTTTGCGGCTATTGCCCACAAGCACGGTGTGCCCTTGATTATCGATAATACATTTGCTACTCCTATGAACTGTCGTCCTTTTGAGTGGGGTGCCGATATTGTAACCCATTCAACAACAAAGTATATGGATGGTCACGCTGTTGCTGTTGGTGGCGCAGTCGTAGATAGCGGTAATTTCGATTGGGAGGCTTATCACGACAAATTCAAAGGATTGACAGAACCCGACGATTCTTATCACGGACTGACATATACAAAGGCTTTCGGAAAAGCTGCCTATATAACAAAGATGGTTGCTCAGCTTATGCGTGACCTCGGCTCGATGATGGCTCCCGAGAATGCTTTCTTGCTCAATCTTGGTCTTGAAACATTGCATCTTCGTATGAAACGTCACTGCGATAATGCTCAGAAGATAGCCGAGTATCTGCAGAATCATCCTAAGGTTGCTTGGGTCAATTATTGCGGATTACCCGATAGCAAATATTACGATCTTGCAAATAAATATCTCCCCAATGGCGCTTGCGGTGTAATGGCGTTTGGCGTAAAGGGTACAAAGGAGGATGCTATCCGCTTTATGGACAGCCTTGAACTTATCTCAATTGTTACTCACGTAGCAGATGCGCGCTCTTGTATTCTTCATCCTGCGAGCCACACTCATCGTCAGCTCTCTAACGAGCAGTTGATTGAGGCTGGTGTTGCTCCCGACCTAATGCGTCTGTCGGTAGGAATTGAGGATGTAGAGGATTTGATAGCAGACCTTGAGCAGGCTCTCCAGCTTATATAATAATGGAGATTCTCCCCGAGATTCTGGAATATGAGATAGGGGAGGGGGCTTTTGCCTTCTCCACCACACGTAGAGGCGGTGTAAGCGTTGGTGCTTACACCGCATTCAATATTACTCATTATTGTGGCGACGATATTGCTTGTGTGGCAAAGAACAGGAGCTTGCTTGCCGCGCTTTTAGGCATAGAGGAGCGGAATATTGTGTTGCCGCGTCAGACACATTCTGCTGAATGTCTGTGCATCGACGAGCGTTTTTTTGCATCCTCTCTCGATGAGCAGAATGAATTGCTGCAAGGTGTAGATGCTGTGATGACAGACGTAAAGGGCGTGTGCATAGGAGTCTCTACTGCCGACTGTATCCCTATTCTTTTGTACGATGAAAAACATTTTGTTGTTGCTGCCGTACACGCCGGATGGCGCGGTACCGTGGCAAGAATATTAGAAAAGAGTATTGCAACAATGATGGCACGTTACGATACGAATCCTAGCAATATTAGAGCTGTGATTGCTCCGGGAATATCATTGGAGGCCTTTGAGGTTGGCGATGAGGTTTATGCTGCATTCTCTGATGCAGGCTTTCCAATGCAGCAGATAGCACGTTTATATGGCAAACGTTGGCATATTGACCTTTGGGAGGCCAACCGTCTGCAGTTGATATCCTGCGGCGTTGCTGCCGAATCGATAGCTGTGAGAGGTATATGTACATTCACTAATTGCGACGACTTTTTCTCGGCAAGGCGGTTAGGAATAAATTCTGGTAGAATATTCAATGGTATAATGCTGAAGTAAACGATTGTCCCCTTAGAATCGCAATTCTAAGGGGACAATCTGTTTCTGTAGAGTAGTCGGTTGCTTACGACTCAACTTCTTATAGACAAAAATCTCCTTATGGCATATGCCATAAGGAGATTCTAATTCTGTTTATATATTTTTTAAAATGCTAATTTGTCGATGTTAATGTAGACTATGCTGCATATTCCCAAAAGAACTATTCCGGCAAAGCAGATAACCAGACTGAGGCGTGTGTAAAGGTCGCATTTTATCTTTTGTACGGGGTGCTCATTGGGGGTTATGAACATAGCCTTTACAATAAGCAGATAGTAATAAAGTGATATTACAGTGTTTATGAGGGCTATGAATACAAGCACCCAGAATCCGGCGTCGAACGCACTCATAAATACAAAGAACTTGCTGAAGAATCCGGCAAAGGGAGGTATTCCTGCCAACGAGAAGAGGGCAAGAGTCATAAGCAACGCGAGACGGGGATTGGTTGAGTAGAATCCGTTAATTGTCTCTCGGCGTACTCCGTGACGTGTCTGCTGCTCGATACTCTCTATAACTCCGAACACAGCAAGATTAGCTACAATATATACCAATATATAGAATACCATTGCTGTCATTCCTTTTGCATTTCCTGCAATTACGGCAAGCATAATGTATCCTGCCTGCGAAATGCTGCTGAATGCCATAAAGCGTTTGATATTATGCTGCTTGATGGCAAAGAGATTGGCAATAGTGATGCTGGCAACCGTCAGAATATATAACAGTGTTTGCCATTGTGGCACCATATTCGAGAATACTTTTGTAAGCACGACAAAGAGTGTGAACACTGCGGCGCCTTTAGAAATAACAGATAGATAGGCTGTGACGACAGTGGGCGCTCCCTGATAGCTATCGGCTGTCCACAAATGGAATGGCACAAGAGATATCTTGAATCCTAATCCTACAAAGAACATCACAAGAGAGAATATGTGTATGGGGGTTCCTGTGAGTATTGTGGGCATATCATCGAAATAGAGGGTTCCTGTTATTCCGTAAAGATAGGATATTCCGAACAGCATAATGGCCGATGAGAACATCGACGACAGGATATATTTAATTCCTGCCTCGGCTGAATTGTGGCGGTATTTGTCAAAGGCTACAAGGCAGGCCAAAGGTAGCGATGCAAGCTCTATTCCTATGAATAGAAGCAGAAAATGGCGAGCGCTCATCATAAAGTACATTCCTATCAAGGTGCTTAGCATAAGAACGTAGAATTCTCCCTGTTTGTAGTATGTGTATGAGCCGCGGAGCCATCGGTGTGCCTGCAGTATGACGAGCAATGTTCCGAATGTAAGCAGTGCCTTTACAAAAGATATCATCGGATTGTTGTAGTACATTCCTCCGAAGAGTGTCTGCTCCTCTCCAGATGTTATACAAATGTATGTGTGTGCAATGAGCAACAGGCATACTATTCCGTGGAAAATACGGCGATAGCGTCCTGTGGCTACAAGGTCGAAAAGGAATATCATCACGAAAACACCCAATAGGCTTATTTCGGGTGTCATTGATAGAAATTGTAAATAATTCATACTGTATATATTATGGCTGTATGTTTGAGATAATGTTTGCTACGTCTCCTCCAATGAGATTGCTCATCCACATAGGGGCAATGCCAAGAGCTGCTACGCAGGCAATAAGGCATATTACAGTGAAACGCTCGTCCCACGTTGCGTCGGTGAGCTTAAGATGCTCGCTGTCTGTCGGCACTCCGTAGAGTATTTTACCGACCACTCGCAGAATGTATACGGCTGTTATCACTATGCTTGTGCAGGCAATGATTGTTACCACGCGGTGGAATATGTCGTCTATCGAGAATGCTCCTACAAAGATTGTCATTTCGGCAACGAATCCGCTGAATCCGGGGAGTCCTAAATTGGCGAATCCTGCAATTACGTATCCTACAGCAAGGAAGGGCATAATCTTCATCAGTCCTTGCATCTTTCTTATGTCGCGTGTGTGGGTACGACCGTATATCATACCTATAATGGCAAAGAAGAGTGCTGTCATAAGTCCGTGTGAGAGCATCTGTAATATTGCTCCGGTGCAGGCGGTGCGTGTCATCATAAGCAGGGCAAAGAGCACCAATCCGCAGTGTGATACTGACGAGTAGGCGTTTATATATTTAAGGTCAGTCTGGCTTATTGCGCTCAATGCTCCGTAGACGACGCTTATTGTAGTCAATATTATAAATAGCCAAGCAAGGTCGTTGGCTGCCTGAGGCAATAGATACATTGCTATTCTAAAACAGCCGTAGCCTCCTAATTTCATTAGAACGCCTGCGTGCAGCATAGATACCGATGTTGGTGCGCTCGCGTGTCCGTCGGGGCTCCACGTGTGGAAGGGGAAGAGGGCTCCAAGAACTCCGAATCCTATAAATGTCAGTGGGAAGAATATATATTGAATATTCACGGGGATATTGCCTAATGCTGCAATTTCGTGAATGTTCATTGTTGTAGCTCCGCTACCAAAATATATTCCGAGAATTCCCATCAGCAGGAATGCTGAACCACCCATTAGCATAAGGGTAAGCTTCATTGCCGAATATTCTTTCTTGCCGCTGCCCCATACTCCTATGAGCAGATACATTGGGATAAGCGCTGTCTCGTAGAACATAAACATTGTGAAAAGGTCGGTCGAGATAAAGAATCCGTATACTCCCAATGTAAGCAGGGTGTACCACAGGAAGAACTCTTTTGTCTGCGGTTTTATTCTCCACGATGCGAATGTTCCTGTAAATACTATTATCGATGATAGTAGTATCATTGCAACAGAAACTCCGTCTACGCCTATCGAATAACAGATGTTGAGTGTAGGATACCAATGCCAAGAGTCGCAATAGAGCTGTGCAGCCGATACTCCGGCGTTACGCTGCGCAATAAAATCGATAGTAAGATAGACCGATAGTGCCAACAGCAATGTTGAGCCTGTCACCATTGTCGCGCGTATCTGTTTTATATTGCGGCTGATGAACAGCGCCAATAGCATTGATAAAGGTATAAATATAAATAGGTTCAGAATATTCATAGTCTTTGGTTCTTTTTATGCAAGGTATATCAATATTAGGATTAGCAATAGCGCTCCGCTGAGGAACCATATATTGTAGCTCTGTATGTTTCCGCTTTGCATAGGACGCACGTGGTTGCTTAATTTTTGTGTCATCGATGCTATCTTGTCGAGGCTGCCGTCAATCACATTGCGGTCGAACCAAGCGATAGGGCGGCTTATTCCGTTAAAGATAATCTTCTTTGTTATAAAGAGCCACAGCTCGTCTATATAGAATCGATTGTAGGCTGCTTTTATGAATCCTTTAAGATGTGTGTTAATGTATATTGTAATCTTGCTGTCGCCCTTTCGGTACATTATTGTCGCTATTGCTATGCTTGCCACTGCGAGTGTTATGCTTGCTATGGCAACCGCAGGCTGAAGGTGTATGCTGTACGATTCTCCGTTGCTGCTGATGAATTCTCCGAAAGGAATGAATCCTGCAATGCTGCTTATTACAGCAAGAATGATTAGCGGCAATGTCATTACAAACGGTGCTTCGTGAGGCTTGTGGGGCTTCTCTTCTCTCTCTCTGGCATTGTAGGCTGCAAGCTCCTCTTCGTAGTGGCTCTTACCCCAGAATATAAGGTTGTAGAGTCGGAACATATAGAATGCTGTTATTGCAGCTATGATGCTCATAAATACTCCCATTGTGGTTGAGAAATTGTAGCAGGCTGCCAGAATCTCGTCCTTACTGAAGAATCCGCTGAAAGGGGGTATGCCGGCTATTGCAAGGCAGGCTATCAGGAATGTGATATGTGTGATGGGCATATATTTTCTAAGGCCGCCCATATTGCTCTTTTCGTTGCTGTGGACTGCGTGTATGATGGCACCCGCTCCTAAAAAGAGCAATCCTTTGAACATTGCGTGGGTGAAAAGATGGAACATTGAGGCCATATAACCTAATCCTCCATCGTGTGGGTTGCTTGATGTACATACTCCCAATGCTACCATCATAAAGGCTATCTGCGATATTGTGGAGAATGCAAGCACTCGTTTAATGTCTGTCTGAACGCAGGCTACTACAGCCGCATACAGTGCGGTGAATGCTCCAACGTATGCTATTATGTGAAGAACATCGGGGGCGTATCCTATGAACAGAGGGAAGAGACGCGCTACAAGATATACTCCGGCAACAACCATTGTGGCTGCGTGTATGAGTGCCGACACAGGAGTAGGGCCTTCCATTGCATCTGGCAGCCATATATGCAATGGGAACATTGCACTTTTTCCTGCTCCTCCCACGAACATTAGTCCAAGCGACAATGGCAACATTGAACTTGCGGCCATCAGCATAGTCTCGTTTACCGAGAAAGAGAATGTCTTGGTATAATATCCGTAGATGAGTATTCCTATCAAGAAGAAAAGGTCGGCGAATCGTGTTACTATAAAGGCTTTCTTTGATGCTGCTATTGCTTTTGGGCTGGTGTAATAGAAGCCAATCAATAAGTATGACGATACTCCCACAAGCTCCCAGAATAGGTACATCTGAAAAATGTTGGTGGCAACAACCAATCCCAGCATAGAGAATGTGAAAAGCGACAGGAATGCGTAGTAACGCTGGAATCCTCTCTCGCCTTTCATATATCCGAGCGAATAAATGTGTACCATCAGACTGACTGTAGAAATTACAATGAGCATCATTACCGATATCGGGTCGAGCAGAATGCCCATATCAATACTGAGTGTTCCGGCGAATGGTAGCCACGTATAGTCGTAAGGAATAAGGGTGGGGAATGTTCCCTCGTCGCCTCGTCCTCCACCAAAATATATTACAGCAACAGTGTATGCTAATATTGTTACAACCGACAATGATACAGTGCCGATAGTGCCTGCTAATTTATGCGGCATTTTTGATCCGCATAATCCCAGAATTAAGAAACTGAGCAGCGGCAATATAAGTATGAAAATACAGAACTGCATAGGATTTAGTGTTTAAGTTCTCTCAGCTTTTTAATGTGAATGGTGTGCATATTGCGATAGACATTTATTATGATTGCTATGGCAACGGCAGTCTCGGCTGCGGCAATTCCTATTCCGAAGAGTGTGAAGATATATCCCTCGAGATAGTCGGTGTGCGAATAGGCGTTGAACACAGCAAAGTTAATGTCTACAGCATTGAACATAAGTTCGGTGCTTATGAGCAACGAAATAAGATTTCGTCGGGTGAAGAAACCAAATATTCCTATAAAGAATAGAATGGCCGATAGTATCAGATAATATTCCGAAGGTATTGTCATAGTGGCTATTTTTTACGTGCTATAAGAATTGCTCCAACCATACAGGCCAACAGCAGGATACTGAGAACCTCGAATGTGAGTACGAAATTATATTTGTCCGTTCCCATAATGGTATTTCCTAATTTCTCCATAGAGACACCGGCGGAACTGAATTTTCCGGTAACGAACGACGTGCTGCGGATAAGATAGATTGTAAGGCTTAATCCTGCAGCGGAGGTTGCAAGGCCGGCTAAATATCGTAGCTTGGACGTGTGGGTAATATCGACACTACCTTTGCCGATAAGCAGGATGGCAAAGACAAAAAGCACGACAATACCACCGGCGTATACTGTTATCTGTGCTGCTCCAAGAAATGTATAGAACAGGCTGAAATATATTCCAGCCGTACCAAAGAGTACGAACAGCAGATAGGTGGCGGCTCTCATAATCTTGCTCGATATTACGGCTGCAACGGCTGCTGCAACCATTAGCAGAGATAATATGCCGAATATTATAATGTTTGTAGTCTCTTCCATATAAATTATTTGTTGAGTCTTATTACTAATTTCTTGCGGTCGAACACAGCATTCTCGAATTGGTTGTTGAATGCAATGGCATCTTTGGGGCAAGCATTTACGCATAGCTGGCAGAACATACAGCTGCCAAGGTCGTAAATATATTCGTCGAGCACCTTCTTGCTCTTTCCGCTCTCTTCGTCTACAATGTTCTTTGTCTTTACTATGATTGTGCTGTTGGGGCAGGCCGACTGACACAATCCGCAGGCTATGCATTTGTTGTTGCCATTCTCGTCGAGAGGCATATAGAGCATTGCTCTGTGACGCTCCGATATTTTGAGCGTTGCTCTATTTTCGGGGTACTGCTCGGTTACTTTCGGGGTAAAGAACTCCTTGAGGGTTGTTCTTAATCCTGTGAGCAACGATGCCGAAGCAAATAGAATACCTCCTATATATGTTTCACTGAATTTCATATTAGCTGTAAATCTTTTTTATTTAGAATATCCAATTCATCACCACGCATATTGTCATTATGAGAAGGTTCACAAGGCCTATTGGGACCATATATTTCCATTCAAGGGTGGGGACGTGATCGACGCGCAGACGGGGGAATGTCCAGCGGAACCACATAAGAACCCATATAAGGAAGAAGGTCTTTCCCAAGAACCATACAATGCCCGGGATATAATCCATTATGGCATTGAAGCTGTCGAATCCTTTTATATATAAAGGAGTCCAACCGCCAAGAAATAGTGTCGAGGCAATGCCGGCAACAATGAAGAGGTTCATAAATTCGGCAACGTAGAAGAATCCAAAATGCATTCCTGAATATTCTGTGTGGTAGCCGGCGGTTAATTCTGACTCTGCCTCTGGTAGGTCGAATGGAGCGCGGTTAGTCTCGGCGTTTCCTGCTATGAGATAAATTATGAATGCAACGACTGCTGGCAGATGACCTTTGAAAATGAACCATCCGTCGACCTGCTGCTCAACAATCTCGCTAATCTGCATTGTGCCGCTTAGAACAACCATCGTAAGCATACATAGTCCGATGGATAGCTCGTAGCTGATCATCTGTGCGCCGCTGCGCATTGCTCCAATCATAGAGAATTTGTTATTGCTGCTCCAGCCGGCAAGTAATATTCCCAATACTCCGAACGACGATGCTGCCATTAGAAAGAATACTCCGACGTTAAAGTCAAGCACCTGCAGTCCTTTGTCGAACGGCAGACAGCTGAATGTGAGTATTGAGCTCAATACTACAAGGTATGGGGCCAAGCGGTAGAGCAGGCTGTCGGAATTGTTTATAGAGATAATCTCTTTTATCAGCATCTTGAATACGTCGGCAAAAACCTGCAGTAATCCCCAGAATCCTACGCGGGTAGGGCCTAAACGGCACTGAAAGGCTGCGCACACTTTACGCTCCATAAAAATCATTACAATAGCGAATGCAACGTATGCTACCAACGTACATACTGCAATAAGAACGCATTCTGTGATTACTGCCAATTGAGCTGGCATCACTGAATGCAAGAAATGGTCTATTGCCGATGTTATTATTTCAAAATTGTACATCTTTCTCCTTATTTATCTGTCAATATCGGGAATAACATAGTCGAGTGTCGCTCCAATGGCGATAAGGTCGGCTATCTTTGTTCCTTTTAATATTTTGTGCATTGCTGCAATTAGCGGTAGTCCCATAGGGCGGAATTTTATTCTGTAGGGCGATTTCTCGCCGTGGCTCTCTATGAACACGCCGAATTCTCCGCGGGAGCCCTCTACAGCTGCGGTATATTGTCCTTCGGGAATTCTTATTATAGGCTTTGTCTTTACTTTATAGTCTCCCTCGGGAATGTTGTCTATTATCTGCTCGATAATATGTATAGACTCTTTTATCTCGTCGATACGTACCTTGAAGCGGTCGTAACAGTCGCCTCTCTTGTATATAATCTCTTTGAATTCTACCTTGTCGTATATTGCGTAGGGGTGTCGTTTGCGAACGTCGCACGCCCATCCTGAGGCGCGTCCGGTGCCGCCCGTACAGCCGTACGATATTGCATCGTCGAGTGTTATTCTTCCTACGCCTTTCATACGTAGCTGAGTGATGATGTTGTTTGTGAATACGTCGTTGTATTCTTTTATCTTGCTCTTCTGATATTCGCAATACTCTTTTACCTTTTTTGCGAATCCCGGCGTAATGTCGGCCTGTACTCCTCCAATGGTGTTGTAATTCTGAATAAGTCGGCCACCGGTAACCTCTTCGAATATGTCCAATATTTTTTCGCGGTCGCGGAATCCATAGATGAAGGCTGTTATTGCGCCAAGATCCATTGCTGCACACGACAGGAACAGCAGATGGGAGTCTATGCGCTGCAACTCATCCATAATTGTCCTTATGTATTGTGTGCGGTCGGTAACCTCTATTCCCATAGCTTTTTCGATGCACATACACAGCGCGTGGCGATTCTGATGGGCGCTCAGATAGTCGAGGCGGTCGGTGAGGCCCAATATCTGCGGGTAGGTAAGCTTCTCACTCATCTTCTCTATGCCTCGGTGAATGTATCCGCAGTGAATGTCTATCTTGCGTATCTCCTCGCCCTCGAGTGCTAGTCGGAAGCGTAATACTCCGTGTGTAGCAGGGTGCTGCGGACCAATGTTTATGACATATTGGTCGCCGCTTATCCTGTTGGTCTGTGCATTTATTTTCTTTAGCTCCGCCTCCTCTTTTATCTCATATTCGCGTTGTACATCCTCGGTAATCTCGCTCTCCATACGCACGGGGTTTATTGCCTCGCTCTCGTCGTAGTCCTTACGCAGAGGGTAGCCCACCCAGTCGTTTCTCAGGAAAAGACGGCGCATATCGGGGTGGTCGGTAAAATGAATGCCGAAAAAGTCGTAGACCTCACGCTCGTATAGCTCGGCAACGCTCCACAGATGACAGACGGTGGGGAGGGTGGGGTGCTCACGGTCGGTTGTCTTTATTGCAATCTCTAAATTTTCGTGGGTGTCGCTGTTCTCAAGAATATATATGACTCCTAAGCCCTCTTCGCCCCAATCCATTCCAATAAGTTCGCGCAGAAAGTCCATTCCCTTGAGATCCTTGTACTCCTGCATACGCTGTGGAAACTCCTTGATATCTATAAATATAGGATTCATTCTTTGCTCAATTTTTCATTGTCAATAATCGGTGCATTTGTTACGATAATGGGGTCGTTGTTCATTTCGCCTTTCTTTGCACGATGGTTCTTTCCACCAAAAAACTTTTCAATCTTTACCTTGCGCTGCAATTGCATCATACCATAGAGAATTGCCTCGGGACGTGGTGGACAGCCGGGGATATATACGTCTACGGGGATTATTTTGTCTACTCCGTTAAGAACGTGGTAAGAACTTTTGAACGGTCCTCCGCTTATGGCACAACCGCCCACTGCTACCACATATTTAGGGTCGGCCATCTGGTCGTACAGACGCTTGAGTACCGGAGCCATCTTGTGGGTGATTGTTCCGGCTACCATTATAAGGTCGGCCTGTCGTGGGGAGTTTCGGGTTACCTCGAATCCGAAGCGGGCAAAGTCATAACGTGCAGCTCCCAATGACATAAACTCAATGCCGCAGCAGCTTGTGGCAAATGTCAGAGACCACATTGAATTGCTGCGTCCCCAATTTATAAGGTCGTCGAGTGCTCCTACTACAACATTGGTGCGCTCGCTGTTTATCTCCTTTATGAGCGCCTCGAGAGTCTCGTTGTCTTTGAATTCCTCGTATGGAATCGATTTTATATTAGGCTTTTTCATTTCCACTCAAGAGCTTTTTTGCGCCAAGCATAAGCAAGGCCTAATACCAAAATAAATAGGAAGAATAAAATTCCCATCAATGCCTTTATTCCTAGTTCCTGAACAATGGTTGCCCACGGGAACAGAAATACTGTCTCAATGTCGAACATAAGGAACAGGATGGAGAAAAGATAGTATCCTGCTCTAAAGTGTACCCACGTTGCTCCCTGTGTAGGAATTCCGCACTCATAGGCTTCGCCTTTCTGCTTGTTGAAGCTACGCGGCGATATGTGGCCTGCTATAAACATTCCGGCAAAAACAAGGAATAGCGAGGCCAGAATCATCGTAAATAAAAGTAGATAATTCATTTATGCTTTTTGTTTGTTGATTCTAATATATAAATAGGTGTGTGTTGCTTGCAAATGTATAAAAAAAATATTCCCGCAAATTGTTTGAGAGCAATTTTTTGGAAATATTTTAATTGATTTTGGAAAAGCAGAAAGTGCTTGAAAAGGGGCTTTTTTTTGTTGCTGTAGTTTAATCTCTTTTCTTTTAAACTGTTATCTTTTTTTGCGTGGATTGCGCTTTTTTACTGTGTAATCTGTCTCTTTTTTATTATCCTATTACAACGTCGAGAATCATCATAAGGATAAAGCCGGTGGCAAAGCCTATAGTTCCTATATTGCTGTGCTTGCCTGATTGTGATGCGGGGATAAGTTCCTCTACTACAACGTATAGCATTGCTCCTGCGGCAAAAGCCAATAGCGTAGGCATTGCTCCTGCGGCATTTTCGAGGAACAGCAATGTGAATATGGCAGCGGTAGGTTCTACAATGCCCGAAAGGGCTCCCATAAGAAAGGCTTTCTTGCGGCTCTTGCCCTCGTTACGCAGAGGCATTGAGATTATGGCTCCCTCTGGAATATTCTGTACAGCCATTCCTATAGACAAGGCGAATGCTCCGGCAACGGTCAGTGTGGTATTGCTGTTGCTTAGTCCGGCAAAAACAACGCCTACAGCCATTCCTTCGGGGATATTGTGTAGCGCTACGGCCAAAATCATTTTTGTAGAGCGCGACAGCGATGAGCGTGGTCCCTCGGATCCTTTCTCGTCAATATGCTGGTGAGGAATGATTGTGTCAAGCAAAAGCAGGAATCCCATTCCGACTACTAATCCCAATAATACGGGGATTATTCCGATAAAGGAATCTTCAGACTGCTCGAGTGCCGGCTGAAGCAAAGACCAGAAACTGGCGGCAACCATCATTCCCGAAGCAAAGCCCAACAGGGCCTTTTGTGTAAGGTCGCTCATCTCTTTGCGCAGAAAAAACACGGTGCACGCTCCTAAAAGTGTACCCAGAAAAGGTATTGAGAATCCTATTAGAATGTTCATAATAATTATTGTTATGCGGGTTTATAATATTTCTGTCTGTTGTATGCTTCTTTGTCCGCAAAGATATATTTTTACCATTGAAATAGCGGTTGTTTTTAGTGATATTTCTTGTTTATATTCCTATTCTTGCCATATGCTAATTTTAATGAACGATTGTTGTTCTTTATTTTCTATGTCTCGTTTTTTTTTATTATCTTCGCGTCGAACTATCGGAGGGCCTAAACGTCTCTTCCCGATTTTTATGAAAAGCACGAAAATTTATAATATACAATCTTTATGATTTATTTTTTCAGTACCCCTAACCGTACGGTAATAGCAACCGAATCGGTGAATAGTTTGAGCGCAAATGAGATAGAAAAACTCTCTTGGCTCTATGGTGAGGCTACTCCCATTGAGGGAGAGAGCGTTGAGGGCTATTTTGTAGGCCCACGTCGCGAAATGGTTACTCCGTGGAGTACCAATGCTGTTGAGATAACCCAGAATATGGGAATCGATGGCATTCAGCGTATCGAGGAGTATTACTGCGTAAAAGACGAGAATGCAGAGTACGATCCTATGCTCCAGCGTATGTATCGCGGACTCGACCAGCGTGTCTTTACCGTTGATATTCAGCCTAAGCCCATTGAGTTTATCGAGGATCTCGACTCATACAACGAGGCCGAGGGACTTGCTCTTTCAAAAGAAGAGATTGACTATCTTCATCGCGTAGAGGGCGAGCTTGGACGTAAGCTCACCGACAGCGAGGTTTTTGGCTTTGCACAGATTAACTCGGAGCATTGCCGCCACAAAATCTTTGGTGGAACATTTATCATTGATGGCGAGGAGATGCCTTCGTCGCTCTTTGCAATGATTAAGCGTACAACAAACGAGAATCCCAACAGAATTATCTCGGCATATAAGGATAATGTGGCTTTTGCTCAGGGTCCCGTTGTTGAGCAGTTTGCTCCCGCCGATCATTCAATCCCCGACTATTTTGTAATTAAAGATATTGAAACTGTAATATCTCTTAAAGCCGAGACACACAACTTCCCCACAACTGTGGAGCCTTTCAATGGTGCTTCTACCGGTACCGGTGGCGAGATACGCGACCGTATGGGTGGTGGTAAAGGTTCTTGGCCTATTGCCGGTACAGCCGTTTATATGACATCTTATCCTCGTACTTATGAGGACCGTAAATGGGAAGAGGTGTTGCCCGTCCGCAAATGGTTGTATCAGACTCCCGAGCAGATTCTTATTAAGGCTTCTAACGGTGCTTCGGACTTTGGAAACAAATTCGGACAGCCGCTAATCTGTGGTTCGGTGCTTACATTCGAGCATAAGGAGAACGACGAGGTTTATGGCTACGATAAGGTTATTATGCTTGCCGGTGGAGTAGGTTACGGTACACGCCGCGACTGCCTTAAGGGTGCTCCCGAGAAGGGCAATAAGGTGATTGTTATGGGTGGTGACAACTATCGTATCGGACTCGGTGGCGGTTCAGTATCTTCGGTTGATACAGGACGTTACTCATCGGGTATTGAGCTTAATGCCGTTCAGCGTGCAAATGCCGAAATGCAGAAGCGTGCATACAATGTCGTTCGCGCATTGTGCGAGGATGAGACTAACCCAGTTGTATCTATCCACGACCACGGTTCGGCAGGTCACGTGAACTGTCTCTCGGAGCTTGTCGAGGAGTGTGGCGGTCTTATTGATATGTCAAAATTGCCTGTAGGCGACAAGACTTTGTCGGCAAAAGAGATTATTGCAAACGAGTCTCAGGAGCGTATGGGATTGCTCATCAAAGAGGATGCCATTGAGTATGTACGCAAGGTTGCTGAGCGTGAGCGTGCTCCTATGTATGTTGTAGGAGAGACAACAGGCGATGCCCGTTTCGCATTTGAGCAGGCCGACGGCAAGCGTCCCTTCGACCTTTCTGTAAGTCAGATGTTCGGCTCTTCGCCCAAGACTTATATGGTCGATAAGACTGTTGAGCGTAAATATAAGAATGCAGAATATGATGCCGAGAATATTGAGGAGTATTTGACTGATGTTCTTCGTTTGGAGGCTGTTGCTTGTAAAGATTGGCTTACCAACAAGGTGGACCGTTCGGTAACAGGTAAGATTGCCCGTCAGCAGTGTCAGGGTGAGATTCAGTTGCCTTTGAGTGACTGCGGTGTTGTTGCATTGGATTATCGTGGACGTCGCGGTATTGCAACATCTATCGGACACGCTCCTCAGGCTGGTCTTGCCGACCCTGCCAAAGGTTCTGTCCTTGCTGTGGCCGAGGCTCTCACAAATATTGTTCTTGCTCCTCTTGCCGATGGAATAAAGAGCGTATCACTTAGTGCCAACTGGATGTGGCCTTGCCGTTCACAGGAGGGTGAGGATGCTCGTCTCTATCGTGGTGTAGAGGCACTATCGGACTTCTGCTGCGATCTTAACATAAACGTACCTACCGGTAAGGATTCTCTCTCTATGACACAGAAATATCCCGACGGTACAAAGGTAATAAGCCCGGGAACAGTAATTGTTTCGGCCGGCGGTGAGGTCTCTGATATTCGTAAGGTTGTATCGCCTGTAATGGTGAATGAGCCTAAGAGTGCATTCTATCATATTGACTTCAGTTTCGATAATCTGCGTCTCGGTGGTTCGGCTTTTGCTCAGACTCTTAAATGTGTAGGTAGCGACGTTCCTTCGGTTAAGAATCCTGAATATTTTGCAGAGGTATTCAATGCTGTTCAGCAGTTGGTGAACGAGGGCCTTATTCTTGCCGGACACGACGTATCGGCCGGTGGTCTCATCACTACATTGCTCGAGATGTGTTTCGCTAATGTTGAGGGTGGTATGGAGATTGACCTTAACAATATTGCCGAGAAGGATATTGTCAAATTGCTCTTTGCCGAGAATCCCGCATTGGTAATTCAGGTAGCTGACAAGGATAAATGTCGTATGCAGGAGATTCTCGATGGTGCAGGAATTTGCTTCGTTAAGATTGGTACTCCCTCTAAGAAACGTCAGATTGCGGTGGCTAAGGATAAGCGCACACGCTTGTTCGATATTGACCACTATCGCGACGTATGGTACGATAGCTCTTATCTTATGGATAGAAAGCAGAGCTTCAATGGTTGCGCCGACGAGCGTCTGCAGAATTACAAGAACCAGCCTTTGAGGTTCCGTATGCCTGCTAAATTTACAGGTATGCTCGATAGCTATGGAATGTCGGCCGACCGTCGCGAAAAGTCGGGCATCCGTGCTGCTATCATCCGCGAAAAGGGTACTAACGGCGAGCGTGAGATGGCATACGCAATGCATCTTGCCGGATTTGATGTTAAGGACGTTACAATGACCGACCTTATCAGCGGCCGCGAGACTCTTGACGAGGTTAATTTCATTGTCTTCTGCGGTGGATTCTCTAACTCAGACGTTCTTGGTTCGGCTAAAGGTTGGGCCGGCGGATTCCTCTATAATCCTGCTGCAAAGGCTGCTCTCGACCGTTTCTATCAGCGTGAGGATACTCTCTCATTGGGTATCTGCAACGGTTGTCAGTTGATGATGGAGCTTAACCTCATAAATCCCGAGCACGAGAAACGCGGATATATGCGTCACAATAACTCACATAAGTTCGAGTCTTCGTTTGTTGGTGTAAATATCCCCGAGAACAACAGTGTGCTCTTCGGCTCGTTGTCTAACAGCCGTCTCGGTGTATGGGTAGCTCACGGTGAGGGTAAATTCGACCTTCCCTACGCAGAGGAGAGATACAATGTTGTTGCCCGTTACGCTTACGAGGGTTATCCTGCTAACCCCAACGGTTCGTCGTATGGTGTAGCTGCTCTTGCGAGTGCCAATGGCCGTCACGTTGCAATGATGCCTCACCCCGAGCGTGCAATATTCCCCTGGCAGTGCGCTACTTATCCTAAGAATCATCTTGCCGATGATGTTACTCCGTGGATTGAGTTGTTCCGCAATGCTTATAATTGGGTTAAGGAGAATAAATGATGTTAAACTCTTTATATAAAAAAATAGTGCGCCTAAGCGCACTATTTTTTTAGTGTCTTCCCTGGGTAATTGGGATTTTGTCTATGAATGTAAGTATTTCTAAACTATTTGCTACCTTTTTTAAGATAGGATTATTCACTATCGGTGGAGGATACGCGATGATTCCATTCATTGAGCGTGATATTGTTGAGCGTAACGGATGGATAA
>JAFYRW010000017.1 GCA_017546785.1 Bacteroidaceae bacterium
GCTTACTAGTGATGCGTTAAATTAACACCTTTAATTTGTAATTTGTTAATATACTATACTTTATATAAGTTTTTGCTTGTTCGCGATTTGAGTCACTTTCCGATGCGATAATTCGGTTCAATGTCGTTGCAAGTCATTAACTACAAACTATTTAAATAGCTCTTTGACATTCTACGATTTGAAGTGAGCGTTATGTTAAATTTGTGGCCATTAAAAGCCGCAGATATGAGAGAAGACAAATATGTCCTCTCTCATATCTGTCAATAAGGCTGCTTATCATCTTGGTGTTCTTGTAGTTATAGATTTGTCCTCACCATCCAAGGCAAACGAGTCTGGAGATTACCGGGTCTTCGAAGAACTTGGCATGTGGCTCATCCGTAAGGTTCGTCCGATGTGTGCTAAGGAAGACGTTTCTGAGGTATATCTTCCCGGCTGGGAGATCTTCGCAATTGACTCTACAACCATCCCTTGCAGCATCAAACTGGCTGAATGGGCTCTGGTGGTACTCAGAGAACTATTGAATGTTCCTGAGTCACTCACTAAAAATCAAAATGTCAATCAACTAAAATTGGATTTTTAAACAAAATTTATCGCATCAGTAGTAATAACAGATAATAAAAAAAATCAGGCAGTTAAATTTAACTGCCTGATTTTTTGTTTTTTATCCTTGTGTTAGAAGGGAAGGTCGTCAGCCTCGTTCTGTGTGTTGAAGTCGGCTGCGTTTATTTTGGGTGCGCTTATTGCGGGCGCGCTCATAGCCTCAGCAGGGATAGGCGCTGTTCCGCGCTCTACACGCCAAGCGCGAATATCGTTGTACCAACGACCATTGTATTCGCGTGCGTTAATATCAAAAGATACTGTAAGCTCCTCGCCTGCCTGTATGTTGAATTGTGCTATCTTATCTGCTCCAAATACGTTGAAACATATTTTACGGGGATACTGTTCGTGAGTCTCAAGAACGTACTCCTGCATTTTCCACTCGTTTCCTGTTTTTGATGTACCGCCTCTGGCGTCAAGTACTGCAATGATTTTTCCTGTAATTTCCATAATAAAATTCTAATACTCGGCGAAAGTAGTTCATTTTTACGAAAAAAACTATTTTTTTTATCTCATTTTAGAGAGTATTTTCAATAGCTCGGCAATAGCAAAGGCTTTGTTGTTAAAAATGTGATAAATGTTGTAAGTAAGCCGAAAATAATGCTGATATTTGACGTAATCTTTATATTTGTTGTTATCTTTGAGCAAAGGCTCAAAGAATTTCTGCAATTGCTGTAAAATATTTAATCAAGCTTAATACAATTTTACTTGTTTTTTGTTATCTTTGGCTTTGATAAGCGGCTCTTTTTTGTGGGTTGCTCTTTTGAATAGGTTAATTATATAAAACACTAATATTATGAACTTTACAGTATCAAGTTCCCAGCTTTCTTCGCGTTTGCAGACTATCAGTCGAGTTATTAATTCAAAGAATGCAATTCCTGTGTTGGACTGCTTCTTGTTTGAATTGCAGGGAAAGACCCTTACGCTTACTGCTTCGGACCCCGACAATACTTTGAATACCTCGTTCGAGGTTGTTGATTCGTCGGAGGATTTTAGCTTTGCAATATCTTCGAAGATTCTTATCGACGCTCTTAAAGAGGTTTCTGAGCAGCCTTTGCGCTTCGAGATAAACAAAGAGACTCTCGAGATTACAATCTACTATCTCAATGGTAAGTATAGTATGGTCGGTAAGAATGCCGATGAATATCCTTCGGCTCCTGTTCTTGCCGAGGATGCTGTTAAAATATCAATTCCTACACGCGTTATTTCGAGCGGAATCTCTTGCTCGCTTTTTGCGGCTGCCGACGATGAAGTTCGCCCTGTAATGTGCGGTATCTATTTCGACTTTACTCCCGAAAATGTGGCTTTTGTTGCATCGGACGGTCACAAATTGGTGCGTTGCCGCGATTATTCTGTGGTTGGTGCCGAAAAATCGGCTTTTATTCTTCCTAAGAAGCCCGCTACATTGCTCAAGAACCTTTTGGGTAAGGATGAGCAGGAGGAGGTTGTATTGGAGTTTGACGGCCGTTTCGCTACATTCTCAATGGGCGAGTATGAGCTTGTTTGCCGCCTGCTCGATGGCCGCTATCCCAACTATAATGCTGTAATTCCTCAGAATAATCCCCATAAGCTCACAGTGGACCGCACTGCTCTTATCGGAACATTGCGTCGTGTGGCTATCTTCTCGTCTCAAGTGAGCCTTATTAAGCTTCACATTGAGGCCGGCAAGATTGTCATTTCGGCACAGGATACAGACTTCTCGACATCGGCCGAGGAGAGCATTACCTGCAACTACGAGGGCGCACCTATGAATATCGGATTCCGTGCGTCGTTCCTCATAGATATTTTGAACAATATCCCCGGACAGGATGTGGTGATTGAACTTGCCGATCCTTCGCGTGCGGGTGTAATTGTTCCAGCCGAGCAGTTGGAGAATCAGGAGCTGTTGATGCTTTTGCTCCCTGTGATGATTACAGACTAAAGAATATTGTACAGCAATCTCTTTATGCTTCTTGTGGGGTATTGGGGGTTGCTGTCGTTTATGCTATAGACAGACTATGAAACTCAATCTTAAGAATCCTATCATATTCTTTGATCTTGAAACTACAGGAGTGGATATTTCAAAGGATAGAATAGTGGAGATTTGTTATATAAAGGTTTTTCCCAACGGCAATGAGGTGTCGCGTACAATGCGCATAAACCCCGGAATGCCTATCCCCGAGAGTGCCTCGGCCGTACACGGAATAAAGGATGAGGATGTAAAGGATTGTCCTCTCTTCAAGGAGGTGGCAAAGGAGATTGCCAACGACTTTGTAGGATGCGACATTGCCGGCTTTAATTCCAACCGCTTCGACCTTCCTTTGCTTGCCGAGGAGTTCCTTCGTGCGCAGGTAGATATTGACCTTACACGTCACCGTGCCATCGACGTACAGGTAATATATCATAAGCTTGAGCAGCGTACCTTGTCGGCGGCGTATAAATTCTATTGTGGCGCCAATCTTGAGAATGCTCACAGTGCGTTGGCCGATACTCGTGCTACATACGAGATTCTTCAGGCGCAGCTTGACCATTATCCCGAGATTTTGCAGAATGATATTGATTTTCTATCACAATATTCTGCATTCAACCGCAATGTGGATTTTGCCGGTAGAATGGTCTACGACGATGCAGGAAACGAGATATTCAATTTCGGACGCTACAAAGGCGAGCGTGTCGATGCTGTGCTGCATCGCGACCCGGGATATTATGCCTGGATGATGAACGGAGATTTTCCTCTTAATACCAAACAGGTATTGACAAGAATAAAGTTGCGCGACATTAAAAAATAAGGCTTATGCTTAAAGGAAAAAAAATAGTGCTTGGAGTAACAGGAAGCATTGCTGCATATAAATCGGCATTGCTTGTCCGTTTGTTGGTGAAAGAGGGCGCCGAAGTTCAGGTAGTGATGACTCCTGCAGCAAAAGAGTTCATTACACCTTTGACAATGGCTACACTCTCGGGACGCCCTGTGCTATGCGACTTTTTCGATACTAATAGCGGCAATTGGCACAGTCACGTAGAGCTTGGCCTGTGGGGCGATGCTATGATTATAGCTCCCGCAACAGCGGCCACTCTTGGTAAAATGGCCAATGGTGTTGCCGATAATCTGTTGGTTACTACATATTTGTCGATGAAGGCCCCTGTGTTTATAGCTCCTGCTATGGACCTTGATATGTATTCTCACCCATCGACACAGCGCAATATAGATATTCTGCGTGGATACGGAAACAATATGATAGAGCCTGCCTCGGGTGAGCTTGCCAGCCATCTGTGTGGCAAAGGCCGTATGGAGGAGCCCGAGAATATCGTTGCACGCATAAAGGATTTTTTTTTCTCCGGTAGGTTGCTGACAGGGAAGAAAGTGCTGATAACAGCCGGCCCTACATACGAGAAAATAGACCCTGTCCGTTTCATAGGAAACTACTCATCGGGAAAGATGGGCTTTGCCATAGCCCAAGAATGTGCCTCTCAGGGTGCTGATGTGACATTGGTCGCAGGCCCCGTATCCATTGCAACGCCCCATCCGTCGATTAAGCGTATCAATGTGGAGTCGGCACAACAGATGTACAATACAGCAACAGAGGCCTTTCCGCAATGCGATACGGCAATATTATGTGCTGCAGTAGCCGACTATCGTCCCTCCTCTGTTGCTGAAAAAAAGATTAAGCGTACCGGCGAGGGAATGACAATTGAGCTTGAGGCGAACCCCGACATTGCCGCTTCGCTGGGAAAGATTAAACGCGACGACCAGCGTCTGGTGGGCTTTGCTTTAGAGACCAACGACGGAGAGAATAATGCCCGCGAGAAGCTGGCAAAGAAGAATCTCGACTTTATTGTCCTTAATTCACTTACCGATAAGGGTGCCGGCTTTGCTGTAGACACCAATAAGGTTACGATAATTGACAAAGAGGGTGAGACACGCTATCCTCTCAAGAGCAAGAGTGAGGTGGCGCGCGACATTGTCAAGCATCTGTCAAAATTGTTGCTTGTGCTGTTGTTTATCTTGTTGCCTGTGTCGCTCGATGCGCAGGAGCTGAATGCGGTAGTCAATCTTAATACCTCAAAGATTCAAGGAACAAACACCGAGGTTTTTGAGTCTCTTAAGGATGCTCTCTCCGAGTTTATAAACAACCGTAAATGGACTACATACAATTACGAGGATTACGAGCGTGTCTCCTGTAATTTCACATTCATCGTCGATGAATATTCCGATGCGGGAGAATTCTCGGTTACTCTTATGGTGCAGTCTACGCGTCCCGTCTATGGCTCTTCGTATAACTCCCCTCTGTTTATGTACGAGGATAAGGTGAGGTTCAACTATCAGTCGCACGACCGACTGGAATTCAACGAGGATAATCTTGACAATAACCTTACTGCCGTTATTGCATTCTACGCCTATCTTATTCTGGGATTAGATATGGATGCGATGGGAGAAATGGGCGGCTCCGACCTTTTGACAAAGGCTCAGAATATTGCCAACAATGCTCAGAATCTTTCCGACACAGGCTGGAGAGCGGGTAGCGGTAATAGTAACCGCTTTTCAATAATAGACGACTATATGAATGGTGCGCTGGAGCCTATACGCCAGCTTATGTATCGCTATCATCGTTTGGGTCTTGATACAATGTACAAGAATGCCGATGCGGGACGGAAAGTTATAACCGAGACATTCGCTCTGCTGAATGAGGCGTATGCCAACCGTCCGTTGGCCTATTTTACCAAACTCTTTACCGAGTATAAACAGGATGAATTCGTAAATATATATTTCAAGAAGGGAACGTCGGAGGAGAAGCAGAGTGTCGTGAAGATACTCTCGGAGATTAACCCCTCGCTCTCGACCTCTTGGGATAAGATTCTTAAAGACAGATAAAAAGATGCTGACATCACTTAGTATAAGGAATTTTGCATTGATTGACCATCTTGAGGTTGATTTTTCTTCGGGATTCTCGGTTATTACAGGAGAGACCGGAACGGGAAAATCGGTCTTTCTGGGTGCAATCTCTATGATGCTGGGACAGCGCTCCGACGCAAAGAGTGTGCGCGAGGGTGCCGACCGCTGTATAATAGAGGGACACTTTGACCTGTCGTCGTTTGATATGCGCAGTTTCTTTGACGAGAATGAACTAGAGTACGATGAGTGCGATTGCATTGTGCGTCGCGAGCTATCATCGTCGGGACGCAGCAGAGCCTTCATAAACGACACACCTGTATCTGTATCGTTGCTTAAGGAGCTTGGAGCAAAGCTCATCGATGTTCATTCGCAGCATCAGAATCTTCTTTTAGGCGACAAGCATTTTCAGCTTGGTGTGCTCGACACATTGTCTGCCGGCGATGCTCTGCTGTCGTTATATAGAGAGTGCTACTCTGAATGGTGTTCAATAAACAAGGAGCTTGCCGCGTTGCAGGAGACGCTGGAGTATAGCCGTCGCGACGAGGAGTGGTTGCGCTTCCAATTGGAGGAGCTCGATGGCGCCGCTCTTGTCGATGGTGAGCAGGAGGCTCTTGAGCAGGAGATTAAGGAACTTACATACGCCGAGGATATAAAATCGGCATTGTACACAGCGTCGAACATAATTGATGGTGACGATGGAGGCTCTCTCCTGCAGTCGTTGCGCGATGCTGCAAATGCTCTCTCCCGTGTGGCTGCGCACTATCCGCAGGCGGGCGAGCTATCGGAGCGTCTCGAATCGAATTACATTGAACTTAAGGACTGCTGCGGGGAACTGAGGAACAGAATGGAGCAGGTGACCTTCTCACCCGAACGTCTGGAAAAGGTTGAGAGTCGTCTGGCATTGATATATAGTCTGACAAAGAAGCATCGTTGCGATTCTGTTGCCGAACTTCTTTGCATTGCCAATGATTTTCGCCAACGTCTCGATTGCATTGTCGGTGGAGACGATGCTCTTATGGAGCTTGAGCGTAAGGCAAAAATGCTTAAAGAGAAGCTCGTTAAGAGTGCCGCCGCAATTACCGACCAGCGTAAGGTAGCAGCCGAGGCTCTGCAAAAGGAGATAACGGAGATTCTTGTAACGTTGGGAATGCCGCTCATACGCTTTGTCGTCGATTTTAAGGATAGCGCCGATTTTACCCCTTGTGGAAAGGATGTTGTAACATTCCTATTCTCGGCCAACAGCAGCAGTGCATTGCAGCCTCTCTCCGAGGTGGCATCGGGCGGAGAAATGGCACGAGTGATGCTCGCGCTAAAATCCTTGATAGCAGGCCGAGGCAATCAGCCTACACTCATATTCGATGAGATTGATACAGGAATATCGGGCGTGCTTGCCGAGCGTATGGGACGTATGATGCAGAAGATGGGCTGCGAGCAGCGTCAGGTGATAAGTATTACCCACCTTCCGCAGGTAGCGGCGCTGGGCTCTTCGCACTATAAGGTATATAAAGAGGAGCGGGAGAGTGGCACATATACAAACATTATCAGCTTGTCGGGCGAGGAGCGCATAAGAGAAATTGCCCAGATGATGAGTGGAGAGATATTGAGCGACGCGGCATTGAACAATGCCCGTATGCTTCTTTCTAAGAAATAAATAAGAAATAGAATATATGGTAAGTACAAATGAAATGATTTTTGGCGTCAGAGCGGTGCTCGAAGCGTTGGAAGCAGGTAAAGAGGTCGATAAGATATTGGTTAAACGTGATATTCAGAGTGAATTGTCGCGCGAACTTTTTGCGGCTCTTAAAGGACGCAATATTCCTGTGTTGCGTGTCCCGGTAGAGAAGCTCAATAGAATTACACGCAAGAACCATCAGGGAGTAATTGCTTTTATCTCGGCAGTGGAGTATGCCCGTGTCGATACTTTGATTCCTACTCTCTATGAAGAGGGAAAGGTACCTTTCCTTGTATTACTAGACGGTATAACTGATGTTCGTAATTTCGGCTCTATTGCCCGTACCTGCGATTGCGCCGGAGTAGATGCAATAATAATCCCCTCGCATAATAGCGTTACTGTGAATGCCGACGCGGTAAAGACATCGGCGGGAGCATTGCATACTCTCCCTGTATGCCGCGAAAAGAATATCACTGATACTCTCCGCTATCTGAAGGAGTCGGGTATTAGAATCGTCTGTGCAACAGAGAAGGGCACAAAGAATTATACTCAGAGTGACTATAATACTCCTGTATGTATTGTAATGGGTGCCGAGGATACAGGAATTCCCGTAGAGCATCTTCGTCTGTGTGACGATTGGGTTAGTATTCCGCAGTTCGGAAACATTGAGTCGTTGAATGTATCGGTAGCAACCGGAGTTGTTCTTTATGAGGCTGTGCGCCAGCGTCATCTTTCGGAGTAAAATGAGACACTCTCTGTTGCTTCTGTTGCTGTTGATGGTGCTTCCTTTGAGCGCCGGAGATATTCCTGCAAAGGTAGGAAAGGCTCATCTTGCCACTGTCAGTGTGCTTACATACAAGGATGGTGTGCTTAAGAGCAGCGGTACGGGCGTATATATGGGCAGTAATGGTAATATGCTCTCTTCGTACAGCCTCTTTGTGGGTTGCGACAGCGCCGTTGCTGTGGATGCAAAGGGTGTCGTGCGCCGTGTCCTTAGAGTCGTTGGTGTAAACGAGCTTTACGACTGTATAAAGGTGCGTACAGCTTCCGACAAGAAGATTACCTATCTGCAGCCCTCCGATGCAACTATTGCCCCGGCCGATAATCTCTATATTCTCCCTTATAGGGAAGATCCCGAGATTGTCGCTGTTGCCGACGTTGCTGCCTATGGAGGATACCCCTATTACACATTGTCGTTGCCTATGCAGGAGCGTTTCCTGTCGGCTCCTCTGGTCGATGCAAAAGGTGGCGTAGTTGCTCTTATGCAGCCTGCCGACCCTTATGATAAGGCCAACAGCTACGCACTCTCATCGGCTTTTGTCGATGCTTTGGGCATTGCTCCTATGGAATTTTCTTCATCCAAGATAAATGCCATAGGCATTGAGTGTGCACTTCCCGATAATCCTTCCGATGCTCTTACAACGCTGCATCTGCTGAAGCTCTCTTACGGCAATCGCTATTTTGTTGCTCTTGAGGATTATATGGCAGCCTACCCTAAAAGTTACGAGGGTTATATGCTGAAGGCCGAAAAGAGTGCCGTTTATGATAAGGATAGGCTTGCTGCCGAACGTTTGTGGAAAAAGGCTGTCTCGCTGTCGAAAAAGCCAGATGATGTTTATTATAACAAGGCTACGGCTCTTCTCTATTTGATGAATGAGGCTGTTGAGGATAGCCTCGCCTATACTCGTTTGGCTTATGATGCTCTCGGCTGTTACGACAAGGCTTATACTATTTCAGAAGAGCCGTTGTATATGCAGGGTAAGGCCGAACTATTATACTCTTTAGGTGAGTACGACAAGGCTTTCTCTTGTTATGTGGCACTCTACCGTACAAATATGGCCTCCTTTGAGACCTTTATCGGTGCGGCATCTTGTAAAGAGAAGGAGGGCGACTACACAACCGCAATAGCACAGATGGATAGTGTCGTTGAGCTGATGGGCGCTTCATATAGGGCACAAGCCGCATTTTTAAAGGGTAATCTGCATCTTAAGGCAGGTAATTACCGTAAAGCGGTGTTGGAATATAATATCTTTGAAGAGTGCAATAATGGCTCTTTGGATGCCTACTTCTATTATATGCGTGCCGGCGTAGAGATTCAGGCTAAAATGTATAAGCAGGCTATAGACGACTATGACAAGGCTCTTGCCTTATCTCCCGACAATCTAAGGTATCTGTTGGATAAAGGTCGCCTATACTATCGTGTGAAATATGTCGATGAGGCTCTCGCTGTCTTTGAAAAGATGATAAGCATCAATACTGAGCTTCCCGACGCATACTATCTTGCTGCTTTATGCCACATTCATAAGGACGAGAAAGAGCAGGCTTTGCTGCTATTGCAACAGGCAAAAGAGTATGGTCATCCGCTTGCCGAGGATAAATTGAAAGAATTGGAATAGTTTAGAGTTTAATTATAACTGCTGACTCCTTTGCCATCTTAGGCAGAGGAGTTTCTTTGTCTTTCCTGTCACGCAGTAGGGGGCTGCCGGACGCTCGCCGACCAGCCACAGGATATTGTCGTCGCAGTCGGTGACAACCAATTGCCTCTCTTTCTCCAATATATTCAGCTTGCGGTCGGTAAGATAGTCGCTTATGAGCTTGCTGCCGCGCATACCAAAGGGAATGAATCTGTCTCCTTGCTTTACTTTGCGCACAAAGAGGGGCGTGTGCAATGTGTCAGCGTCGAGCGACGCTGACAGGCGCGATTTTTCGATACAGCCCGAATACTCCTCGTTGCTTATATGTAGAGTGCCGTAGGGTGTCTCTATGTTTCCCTCTGACGGTAGCTCACTCTTGTCGAAGCTCTCCTCTGTAATCTGTTCTATTACAAGATGGCTGCGGTCCTTAATAACCCTCCATCCGTTGGAAATAAAAAGCTTGCCGCTGTTGCTCTCTATAGAGTCGAAAATATCGGCTATCTGCGCCCCGTTGAATCCTAACGGCGAAAGAATCTCGTGCAGAAGCACTGTCGGCGCTATCTCTTTTTTTAGTCCCTCGATACTTATGGTATTATTCTCTTTTATACGCCCGATGGCTTGCTCTATTGCCGCGGAATAAATCTCTTCGGTAGCAGCAATGCGTTCGGCAGTCTCGGAGAGTGTTTGCTGAATAGAGGGGTTTATCTGTTGCATTGCAGGCAGTAGTTCCAGACGCACTTTGTTGCGTGTGTAGTCAGCTTGCAAATTGGTACTATCGGTGACATAGGTGGCACCCTCCTTGTGGAGAAACTCCATAATATCCTCGCGTCCTATGCATAGCAGAGGGCGTACAATGTAACCGTTTTTTGGGCGTATGCCGTGAAGGCCGCGTATTCCTGTGCCGCGCATAAGGTTGAGCAGCAGAGTCTCGGCATTGTCGTTGCGGTGGTGTCCTACGGCTATGGCCTCGGCACCTATTCTTGTCCTATACTCCTCGAATGCTTTGTAGCGCAGCTCGCGAGCTGCCATTTCGATAGATATTCCCTTCTCTTTTGAATAGGCTATAGTGTCGAACGGTACAACCTCTAAAGGTATATTCTTCTGTTGGCACAGATTGCGTGCAAACTCCTCGTCGCGGGTGCTCTCCTCGCCTCTCAGATGAAAATTACAGTGCATAGCATAGCATTTGTATCCGAGCTGCTTTAATAGTAGTAATAATGCAACCGAATCGGCTCCTCCGCTCAGCGCAACAATAACTTTGCAGCCTTCGTCCAGGAGCTTGTGCTTGTCTATGAATCTCGAAACTATCCTTTTCATTGTCGCGAAGATAGTGATATTAACTCAAATGTGCGACTTTTTGTATTTCTTTACGATAAAATAGGGATAAAATAGTAAAAAATGGCGCTCATAATTTGTTGTTAAGAAAAATAGTGCTACCTTTGCAAACGCAAAGTGAGGGTGTCCTCCCAATGCGGAACGGTGCCTTGGATGAGTGGCTTAGTCAGTGGTCTGCAAAACCATGTACGGCGGTTCGAATCCGCCAGGCACCTCAGAATGAGTTCTCGAATTTTTCGGGGACTCATTTTCTTTTTATATGTCTTATAACTAAATTTGTAGACTTTAATTTTATTATGGCAGATAATTTTTTGGAGAAAAGGCTCGAGGCCTATAAAGTGCAGTCGGTTGCTCCTAAGAAAAAGCAGCAACCTAATCTTGCTCAATTGCTCAAGAAGAACAGAAGCTATCGCGGCTATGATGCGTCGTTTGTGGTGCGTCGCGACCAGCTGTTGCGTATAATAGATGTAAATACAAAAATAGCGTCGGCGCGCAATCAGCAGGTATTGCGTTTCCGTCCCGTGCTTAGCGATGAGGCTGCAAAAATTCTTCCCTATATAAAAATGGGTAGTGCATTGCCTGCTCTCTCCTTGCCGCAAAAAGGCAAAGAGCCTAATGCCTTCATTGTAATATGTTCTACTGTTCCCGAAACTCGCAATGTCTCTATTGACCTTGGAATATCGGCACAGAGTATGCTGCTGCAGGCAGTAGAAATGGGGCTTAACGGAATATGTATCGGTGCTTTTGACAAGAAGGCTGTGGCACAGGAACTTAATTTGCCACTTGAGCCTCTGCTCCTGCTTGCCATAGGAAAGGGTGGTGAGGATATTGAACTAAAGGAGGCTGCCTCGGGCGATTCTCTTTGTTATTATAGAGAGAATGGCGTGCATTATGTGCCTAAGCTCCCAATCGATGAGCTTGTAATCGAATAATTCCGAACAAAGGACAGTGTGTCCCGTTTAGAGACTGCTTTTGCGTGTGGGGCTTGTGCTGTTCTCTGTAGCAATCTTTTAATGTTGTATTACAATGCACTTGTGTATAGAAACAATAAATCCCAAAGGTCAGCCTTTGGGATTTATTTATGTTACTATGCGTCGATATTGGCGTATGTAGCATTTTTCTCGATAAACTCGCGGCGGGGACCAACGTCGTCTCCCATAAGCATCGAGAATATGTAGTCGGCCTCTTGTGCGTCGCGTATGGTAACCTGCTTCAGTGTACGTGTCTCGGGGTTCATTGTTGTCTCCCATAGATGCTCGGGGTTCATCTCTCCCAAACCTTTGTATCGCTGAACGTTGATATCTTTCTCGTTACCGCCTGCAAACTCTTCGATGAAGGCTCTCTTCTCGGCGTCATTGTAGCAGTATCTCTTTATTTTGCCTTTAGAACAGAGATAGAGCGGGGGCATTGCCATATAAAGGTATCCTCCCTCGATAATCTCGGGCATATAGCGGTAGAAGAGTGTCATAATGAGTGTACCAATGTGGGCACCATCGACGTCGGCATCGGCCATCATAATAATCTTGTGGTAACGCAGCTTCTCTATATTGGCCTTTTTGCTGTCCTCGGGGTCGAGACCGAAGCGTACGCCCAATGCCTGAATGATATTGTTTACCTCGTCGCTCTCGAAGGCTTTGTGCCACATTACCTTCTCTACGTTAAGAATCTTACCGCGTAGAGGCAAGATAGCCTGGAACTTATTCTTACGTCCCTGCTTTGCCGAACCGCCCGCAGAGTCTCCCTCGACGAGGAAAAGCTCGCAATTTGCGGGGTCCTTGTCGGAACAGTCGGCCAATTTGCCGGGCATTCCGCAGCCGCCCATAGGGGTCTTACGCTGTACGCTCTCGCGGGCCTTGCGTGCCGCGATACGTGCTGTGGCTGCAAGAATAACCTTGTCTACAATCATCTTTGCCTCTTTGGGGTTCTCCTCGAGATAGTATGCAAGAGCCTCGCCGACAGCTTGGTCTACTGCTCCTGTTACCTCGTTGTTACCCAATTTGGTCTTTGTCTGTCCCTCGAACTGAGGCTCTGATACTTTTACTGATACAATTGCTGTAAGTCCTTCGCGGAAGTCCTCTCCCGAAATTTCAACCTTAGCCTTTTCGAGAGCTTTGGTATCCTCGGCGTATTTTTTGAGCGTACGGGTCAGTGCGCGACGGAATCCTGCAAGGTGAGTACCTCCCTCTATTGTGTTGATGTTGTTTACGTATGAGTGTACATTCTCGCTGTAGCCGTTGTTGTAGATTATTGCGGCCTCAATTGGAATTCCCTGCTTCTCGGTATTCAGATATATCACGTTGCTGATGAGGGGCACGCGTGAAGAGTCTATGTAACGGACAAACTCCTTGAGTCCTTCGGTAGAGAAAAACTCATCGTGCTTGTATTCGCCATTCTCGGCGGGCTCGCGCTTGTCGGTGAGTGATATTTTGATTCCAGCGTTCAGGTACGCCAATTCTCTCAAGCGTGTAGCAAGAATCTCGTATTTGTACTCGCTTACAACGAATATGCTGTCGTCGGGCTGGAATGTCTGACGTGTTCCTCTAAGGGTTGTCTCTCCTACGCAGTGTACATCCTCCAAAGGCTTACCGCAAGAGTATGTCTGCACATAGTGCTTTCCTTCGCGGAATACCTCGGTCTTCATATGTTTCGAAAGAGCATTCACACAAGATACACCTACTCCGTGAAGACCTCCCGATACTTTGTATGAATCTTTATTGAATTTACCTCCGGCATGCAATACGGTCATTACAACCTCGAGAGCCGATTTATTCTCTTTCTCGTGCATATCAACAGGGATGCCACGACCGTTGTCCTGAACTGTAATTGAGTTTCCGGGGTTTATGGTTACCTCGATGTGGGTACAGAAACCCGCCATCGCCTCGTCTATAGAGTTGTCTACAACCTCGTATACAAGATGGTGGAGACCCTTTTCGCTGATATCTCCAATGTACATCGCGGGGCGTTTGCGTACCGCCTCGAGGCCCTCTAATACCTGAATACTGTCGGCCGAATAGCTGGCTGCAGAACTCTTGTTTATATCTTCGCTCATATTGTGCTTTTTATAGTCTTTTAAACTGAACAAAAATATAAAAAAAAGGTCGATTCTGCAAGTTCTTTTCAATTTATTGAAAAGAAAAATTAAAGCCCTCTTTTTGAAAGGAAAAGAGCCTATTTTGCCTGTCTAATTGTTTCCTGTGGAAACTATGAGTAGTTGTAACACGAAAAGGCCGGACTAAAAAGTCCAGCCTCTCGTAGGTAAATATATGTTCTTATAAATTAGGCTAACTTTGCAATTTTAGCGCATAGACCTGACTTGAGGTTAGCTGCCTTATTCTTGTGGATAAGACCACGCTTAGCCATTCTGTCAAGCATCTTCTGTACCTCAGGGAATTTGGCCAAAGCCTCAGCCTTGTTGGTCAACGCACGCAAGCTGCGAACTGCAGAACGCATATTTTTTCCGTAGTAACGATTCTGAAGATTTCTCTTCTCGGTCTGTCTGATTCTTTTAAGTGATGATTTGTGATTTGCCATCTCTCTAATATTAATTCTAGTTTTACTTAGTAGCCCATAGGGGAATCGAACCCCTCTTTCAAGAATGAAAATCTTGCGTCCTAGCCGATAGACGAATGGGCCATTGCTTCAATAGGCTCTTTTAAAGCACACGACCGCCTTTAATTGCGGTAAAGCGGTGCAAAGGTAAAACCTTTTTTTTAAATAGGCAAGTATTTGCAATATTTTTTTTAACTTTGTTGGCGTAATAATGGAAAGAGTATGGTTGAGAGGCTTAATGGAGTGGTTCTACGCACAGTAAAGTATAGCGATACGCTTATGATTGCCGATATGTACACGCAATCATACGGACGTATCTCTTTTCTCGTGCCCGTATCGCGAAGCAAGCGTTCAAGAGTGCGCAGTGTGCTTTTTCAGCCGCTGTCGATGCTCTCGTTCACAGCAAATGTGCGTCAAGGAAAAGCGCTCACCCGCCTTTCCGACGTGCAGCCGTACACAATGTTCTCGTCGCTTCCTTACGATGTCAGCAAGTCCTCGGTTGCTGTTTATTTGGCCGAGTTTCTCTCTTATGTCTTGCGCGAAGATGATGAACACGAGGCTCTCTTTGCTTTTATGGATTATGCTTTTCATTGGTTCGATGAGGCTCAGTCTGGCTATTCGGCTTTTCACATTGTGTTTCTTCTTAAATTGACCGCCTTTCTGGGAATATATCCCAATGTGGAGAATTACAAAAAAGGGGACTGCTTTGATCTTGTTGCCGGATGCCTTGTCGATGAGCCGCCTGTGCACAGTCAATATCTCTCGTCGCAGGATACCGGTAATTTCATAGAATTACTGAATGTCGATTTTTCTTCGCTGCACACAATTACAATGAACAGAAAAGCGCGAGGAGAATACCTCGCGCTCATAAATACCTATTACAAACTGCACATTCCCGACTTTCCTGAATTAAAGTCGGAAGAGGTGCTGCGTGAACTCTTTTCTTGATATTATGACAGCAACTCTTTTGTTGTTGCCGAAATTGCTCTGCCGTCGGCTTTTCCTGCCAGACGCTTGCTCGCAATTCCCATAACTTTTCCAAAATCCTGCTGACCGGTAGCACCAATCTCCTCGATGATAGCCTTTACGGCAGCCTTTATCTCGTCGCCGCTTAACTGTTTGGGGAGATATTTCTCCATTACCTGAACCTGTGCAAGCTCCTCTTGTGCAAGGTCGTCACGATTCTGGCTCGCATATAGTTCGGCCGACTCGCGTCCCTGTTTCACAAGTTTCTGTATGATTTTTATTGCAGCCTCCTCGCTTACGGTGTTATTGGCACCGGGAGCAGTCTTTGCTTCGAGCAGCACCTTCTTAATGTTTCTTAATGTGTTGAGCGCTACCTTGTCCTTTGACTTCATAGCCTCCTTTATATCATTCGATATAATGTCAAAAAGTTCCATTTTTTTCGGTTTTTATTGTTCGTTACTGAATGTTTGCACTCTCTGTCTCCTCACCGCTCTCCATAGCAACCTCTGCCTCATTGACTATAGATTTCAGATATTCAAATTCGCTGTGGCTGCGCTTGTATGTGGGAGAATTGTCAATCATTGCAATAAGATTCTCATCGTCAATATCCTTGTCGCTGAAAATATATGTGCGGTACTCGTGTTTGTAGAAGGCCTTCTTCATTTCGTCGAGCTGCTTTTCCTCGCGCTCTATCTTTGCCTGCTCCTCGCGTGTGAGTGTTGCTTTTGTCTCCTCTTCCTGACGCACAATAGGCTCCATTCCCGGAATATTCCTCATTCCAAAGCCTGTGGCAAGCACTGTTACTTTTACATCGCCGTTAGCAAGAGAAAAATCCTTGCTCACACCCCATATTACCTCAATATTCTCATCGGTGAACTGTTTCATAAAGGTATCAACCTCCTCAAGCTCAACAACTTTCATCGGAGAATTGGGGTTGTAGTATATGTTGAACAGTATCTTTTTGGCTTTGTAAATATCGTTGTCGTTAAGCAATGGAGAATGCAGTGCCTTGTGGAATGCCTTTGCTACTCGCTGCTCGCCCGAATCAATGCCGTAGCTCATAATGGCTACTCCGCCATTCTCGAGCACCTTCTTTACATCGCGGAAGTCAAGGTTAATCTTACCACGGGCGGTAATAATCTCGGCAATACTTTTTGTTGCAGTGGTAAGAACCTCATCAACCTTCTTGAATCCATCCTCAATATCCAGCTGAGGATATATGCTCAATAGTCTCTGGTTGTTTATCACAAGAAGAGCGTCTACGTGTTTGGCAATCTCGGTAACACCTTTGAGTGCCTGTTTAATTTTGTTGCCCAATTCGAATTTGAACGGGATGGTAACAATGCCGACAGTGAGTATTCCCATACTCTTTGCAATCTCGGCAACGACGGGCGCTGCGCCTGTTCCTGTTCCACCACCCATTCCGGCGGTTACAAAAACCATCTTTGTGCCATCGTCGAACAGCTTTTCAATCTGTTGGCGGCTCTCCAATGCTGCTGCGCGTGCAACCTCGGGGTCGTTACCCGCTCCGAGGCCTTCGGTTGTCTTTTCGCCCAGCTGAACTTTTATCTCAACTTTTGAGTCGTTCAGCGCCTGACTATCGGTATTGCATATAGCGAAAGAGACATTATGAATGCCCTCGGTAAACATATTCTGTACAGCGTTGCTACCTCCACCGCCTACTCCAATCACTTTAATAATTCTTGGTGCGTCGGTAGGTATTGCGAAAGGTAATATTTTCTTTTCCTCTAAGCTCATATTATATCCTCCTGAATCGTTCGTTAATGGTTACTCATTGTCATCATAATCTTCTTCTCTTGCGGCATTGTCGAGCCAATCGAAAAATAGGTCCTTTATTTTGCGTCCCTTATCCTTTATCACTTTCTGCTCCTTTGTCACTTTCGGCTCTTGGGGCTTGTTTATTACGGGTTCCTCAACCTTTACCTGCTCTGGCTCGTCGCCGAAAAGACTATTGGGCGTGGGCTGTGATGCTACAATCTCCTCTTTGCGACAGCAATTCTGCTTGCCCATCTTTAACAGTCCGTAGAGCGTGGGAGTAAGGGCGCCTTTCATATGATAGAGGCCCTCTTCGCTGCGGTAGTTCGATGCAAACTCTGTGACTATGCGCAATTTGAATCCTGCAAGATGTTCATCGAGCAGCAGGGCGATATTCTTTAATCTTGCTCCGCCACCGGTGACGATAATGTTGTTTATATTCTCCTTAGAAAGCTCTATTCTGCGTTTCACATTCAATAGAATTTCGGCTACGCGTGCTCCTATTATCTCATTGACAAGTTCGGTGGGCAGTGCGCTGTTGTCGGTTGCATCCGATGCGTATCCTTTGAATATCTTGAGCTGCTCTGCCTCCTGATGGGTGATATTCTCGCTGCAGAGGTCTTTGGTGATATTCTCGCTTCCCAAAGGAATAACAGCAATATGTCGCATAATATTGTTGGAATACAATGCAACGGTTGTTGTCTCGGAGCCAATGTTCACAAGGGCGCATCCGCTGCGTTTCTCATCCTCGCTGAGCAGAATGTCTGCCTCTATGCGTGTAGCATTGAAGCTTTCGGCAATCTCGATATTGGCAAGGGAGAGACTCTCGTTAAGCTGCTTTATATATTGCTCCTTTATTATGATATTCAAGAAATTGCACTCGATGCGACGGGTGGGAATACCTATTGGCGAGTTGTTTGTGTCGCCGTTCAACTTATATTCCTGCGGAATTACCTGAATCTTCTTGTAACCGTCGGGTACTACGAATGCTGTATCATTTTCCGATGCAATCTCATCAATGATATTCTGTGTAATCTTTGTATATTCGTTAAAATCCTTGACTACAGTGGATTTTAGAGATTTCATAGATAATCCTCCAAAGGCAATATAAGCCTTTTGAATCTCTATATTATCCATCTGCGCCTCCATACGGTTGATGATGCTTGTCAGGCATTGGCCTGTCTCATCGACGTTGCGTACAACGCCTTTTGTAATAAAACCGCTGACGGGCTCGCTTGCGTAGGCTACAATCTTTATTCCATCGTAGGTCTCCACGCCTACAGCGCCGGAGATTTTTGATGAACCAATCTCAATTGCTGCTATGTAACTACTTTCTCCCATATTCATTATCTCCTTTTTGTACAAATTACCTGATTCTTGAATTCAATGTTTATCTTGCTGTATTTGTTCCAGCCAATTTCGTTTAGTCCCTTGTCGTAGAATTTTCGCAGCTTAGAGAATTTCTCATCAAGATTCTCTATCCTGCCAATCTCCACTATATGGTTTCCTATTCGTGGAACAAGCAATGCCTCCTTGTTTGATGTAAAGAATATCTGCTCTGTCTGTTCCTGCCAGAATCTGTTCTCGTCCAAGAAAAGTGCTATCTGCAGAAGCTCGTTCTTTGCCATTTCCCGGTCGATGTTTCCGTTTGCTACCGGCAGATAGAGAGCCTTAGGAAGGCCGTTTATTATATCGCCCTTGTCGTCGATGAAAAATTCCCTGCCCTCTTTGTCGAATACCTGCATTATGGGGCGTTTGCATTTTACGTTTATGCCGACAATCTCTCTATGGCTCTTGAAACATTCGCAATTCTCAATGAGTGACGAGCTTTCTATCGTCCTTTCAATCTTATCGCACGAAATATTATTTATCGGTCGGTCGTTGATGGCCAATCCTTTGGAACGCAACAACGACTCAATGTCCTCAACTGCAAGAATGTCCATTGCGTAGTCATCGATGGATACGGCGATACCTTTGCAGCTGCTCTCCTGTGGCTTTCCGGTAAGGAACATCAGTGCAAATATTATATATGCTCCTGCAATGAACATTGTCAGTATAAGGGCTGTCTTTTTTAGCATATTTTCTCTTTTAAAATATCGACGATTGCCGGAACGTCATTCTCAAGATCTCCTGCTCCTAACGCTACCACTACCTCGAATGTATCTTTCTTCTCTTCAACAATCTGCAGAATATCTTTTCTTGTGCATAGAGTCTTGTCTACCCGCTCGTCTATACGGTTGAATATAAGCTCGCTTGTTACTCCCGGGATAGGAAGCTCGCGTGCAGGATATATGTCTAGCAGTATAACTTCGTCGAATATGGACAGGCTCTCGGCAAACTCGGTGTAAAAGTCATTGGTGCGGCTGTAAAGGTGCGGCTGGAAAATTGCTGTTATCTTCTTGTCGCTGTATAGCTCCTTCATTGATTTTGCACACGCTTTTATTTCGTCAGGGTGGTGCGCATAGTCGCTGAGCACTACAATATTCTCCTCCTTTAATCTAAAATCGAAGCGTCTGTCGGCACCGGCAAAACTTTTCATTCCCTCTCTCAGCTCCTCGGCTGTTGCACCGCAAATTTCGGCCATTGCCATTGCTGCTATGCCATTCTCGATGTTTATGCTTACTGGTACTCCAAGCTCAACGTCGGCAATCCTTTGTTCGGGTGATACATAATCGAATATTATGCGTCCGCCGCCGATGCGTATATTCTCGGCGTGAAAATCTCCACTCTCGCGACCGTATGTGAAGCATTGTACCCCCTCTTTTGTGCGTGGCTTTACCTCGAGTCCCTCGTGTATTATAAGATAGCCGTCCTGTCGTATCTTCTCAGTGAATTGAGCAAACGCCTCAAGATAATTCTCTTTGTTGCCGTAAATATCCAGATGGTCGGGGTCGGCCGAGGTAATAGCGGCAATATAGGGTGTCAAATGCAGGAAAGAGCGGTCGTACTCATCGGCCTCAATAACTACATAGTCGCTTTTGTCGGTGAGTATGAGATTGCTACCGTAGTTTTTTGAAATTCCTCCCAGGAATGCGGCGCAGTCTACATTTGAACTATGCAGCAGATGGGCTGTCATTGTCGAGGTTGTTGTCTTTCCGTGTGTTCCGGCAGCGCATACTCCTAGCTTCTCTCCGGTGATTATTCCAAGAACCTCGGCTCTTTTCTTTATTACAAAGCCATTCTCTTTGAAATATTCCCACTCTTTGTGTCCTTTGGGTATCGCAGGAGTGTATATTACGAGTGTATCCTCGCTGTTCTTGCACTCCTCGGGGATAAGAGCGCAATTCTCATCAAAATGCAATTGTGCACCCTCCTCTATAAGGCGGTTGGTCAATTCTGTAGGAGTGCGATCGTATCCTGCAACAAATTTACCTTCGGACAAGAAGTATCTTACAAGCGCGCTCATACCGATACCGCCTGCCCCAAGAAAATATACCGAATTTATATTGCTGAATTTCATTATTTTATATTCTCGTTTTTACGTCGTGTTTCTTTTTCAATGAATGCGTCGGCAAAAATAAGTACCTGTTTGGCAATATCCTGTGCCGCATTGGGCTTTGCCATCTTCTTGATGTTGCTGCTCAGAGTCTCCAATTTGTCGGCATCGTTTACTGTTGCAACGGCGCTTTTTATAAGTTCTTCTTTTGCTTGTGCGTCGCTGACGTGTATGGCAGCATCCTTCTCTACCAATGCCATTGCATTTTTTGTCTGATGATCTTCGGATACATTGGGCGAGGGTACTAATATTACAGCTTTTCCCAACAGTGCAAACTCCGAGATTGAGCCTGCTCCGGCGCGCGATACAACAAGATTGGCTGCCGCAAGAGCGTCGGCCATATTTGTTACAAAGTCGGTGACGATAAGATTATCGGGCTTGCCGGCATCCTGTACGCGCAGCTTCATCTCCTCGAAATAGAATTTACCTGTCTGCCATATAAACTGAATGTCGCTGTTGGTCTTTATAAGCTCTATGTTCGATAGCACGCTCTCGTTCATACTGCGTGCGCCGAGGCTTCCTCCGACGATGAGCACACATTTTTTTGCAGGGTCGAGTCCCATACTTTTCATTGCCTCGTCGCGGTTGGCTGCTTTTGCAACAAGATTGCTACGTACAGGGTTGCCTGTAAGCTTCAGCTTCTCGTGTGGGAAGAAACGCTCCATTCCTTCGTATGCAACGCATATCATCTTTGCATTTTTTGCGAGCAATTTATTGGTAACACCCGCATAGGAGTTCTGCTCTTGAATGATTGTGGGAATATCCATCTGCGCTGCAGTCTTTAGAGTAGGGCCGCTTGCGTATCCGCCTACTCCAACTACTACCTGCGGCTTAAAATCCTTTATAATCTTTCGGGCTTTTCTCTGACTCTTTAGTATGAGCCATAGAACCTTTATGTTTTTCCAAAGATGTTTGCGGTTGAATCCTGCTATGGGTAGTCCGACAATCTTGTAGCCTGCCTCTGGGACACGCTGCATTTCCATACGATTTTCTGCTCCAACAAACAGAATGTCGGCATTAGGCTGTATGCTTTTTATTGCATCGGCAATTGAGAGAGCCGGGAAAATATGTCCTCCGGTTCCTCCACCGCTTATTATCACTTTGTAGTCTCTTTTCATAATGCTCAATATTTAATTGTCAATATGGTGCTATTCTATAGGAGCCTCTTTCTTCTCCTTTTCTCGCTCTAATCTTTTTGCCTCGCGGCTTATACACAGGATTATTCCTATATATACACAGTTTATCAGTATCGCTGTTCCTCCCTGACTGACGAGCGGCAACGGCTGTCCCGTCACAAAGTCGCTTACCGAAATGAACATATGCATCAATGCCTGCACTGTTATAATTATGGCTATTGCTATTACAAGGAATGCTGCATAGGGGTCCTCGCATTTGCTGGCTATTCTTCCGCTCCTGAAGAGCAGTGTCAGATAGAGCAAAAGAACGCCAATGCCTCCAATGAGTCCAAGCTCTTCTATTATTATAGAATAGATAAAGTCGGAGTGTGCTAGAGGGATAAAATCGCGCTGTACCGATTTTCCCGGTCCTTTACCAAAGAGGCTGCTTGTGCCTATCGCCAATTTTGAATACAGATTCTGATGGTCACCGTTCTTTATGGAATTCTTATAGAACTCTTTGGGGCTTAGTGGCTTGTCGGATTCGTCCTTGTCCACCAATCGGTTCTTCCAGGTAAGCATCTTGCGCTCGAATGCTCCTCCGTGCTTCGCGCTGTCGGGAGTAGCCATTATGGTAGCAAAGCCTATTGCGCCAATAACTGCTACTGCAGCCAATAGTCCGGCCAGATGCTTGCCGTTTATGTTTCCTATTATCATCATAGCCAATAGTGCTGCAGCTATAATCATTACCGTCGAAAGGTTCTCCACGAAAATAAGTATGCTGGGTATAATGGCTATGGCAATGATGGTTATCATTGTGTAGTCTTTTGTATCATCCTCCTTTTGTGGTCGCAGATAAATGAGTGACATTGCCTCTTTTAGGGAAAGATGCGTTCTGTTGCCCTTCTGCGCCTTTGCAAGAATAAGAGAGGTCATCATCATAATGCCCATCTTTGCAATCTCCGATGGCTGGAAGCGTACACCCAATATTGTCACCCAACGGGCGCTGTCGTTTACTCTGTCGCCACCGACAAAAGCATATATGAGAAGCACTACTCCTACGACATATACAAATTTAGAAAAGTTTCTTATCCATTCGAGCTTCATATTGTGAAAGAACCACACGACGCCTATTCCGGCAATAAGGAACAAGGCGTGCTTTGTTATTGGCTTCCAGTAGCTGCCCATTTCGTATGTCATACGACTGCTGGCACTGAATACCTCAATAAGCGATAGGGCGCATAAAATAAAGAATACCGCCCATACGACCTTGTCGCCCTTGAATAATTTTCGTGTTACATTCTTAACCATTGTTCTCCAATAGATTTTTCACTTCTGCTTTAAATTGGTTACCACGATCCTCGTAGCTTTTGAATAGGTCGAAGCTTGCGCAGCAGGGACTCAATAGTACAGTCTCGCCATTCTTTGCCATTCTGTGTGCCGCCTCAATACAGCTCTTCATCGATTGAACGTCGGCAACAGGCAACCCGAAGCTGTCGAAATAGTTGTGCAGCTTGCTGTTGTCGGCTCCCAGATAGATGAGTCCGCAGCATTTCTCACGGACAAGATCGGCAATCTCGTCGTAGTTGTTTCCTTTGTCCTTTCCTCCCAGAATAAGAATACATTTTCTTTTCATACTCTGCAGAGCATACCAGCAACTGTTCACATTGGTAGCCTTTGAGTCGTTTATATACTCGACGCCGTCGATTGTCGCAACCTTTTCGAGACGATGCTCAACGCCTTTAAAGCTCTTTAGAGCCTCGCGGATAGTCTCTTTGCGTATTCCTGCAACGTTGGCCGATATTCCTGCTGCCATAGAATTGTAGAGATTGTGCTTGCCGGTGAGCGACAGCTCCTCCTGCTCCATATTAAAAGGAGTAGGTTCGGTAAAGACAATCTTCTCGTTCTGTGTGTAGGCTGCCATTCCCTCGTTCTTTACCTCGGCAAATGGGTATAGTTTGCCGTGGCGGTGCTTGGGAAGCTCCTTTCTTATTATAGGGTCGTCGTTCCAAAATACGAATGCATCATCGGGTCCCTGGTTCTGCAGAATGCGTAATTTTGCATCAACATAATTCTGCATATTGTATCCGTAACGGTCAAGATGGTCGGGGGTGATGTTCATAAGCACTGCGACATCCGCGCGGAACTCATACATATTGTCGAGCTGAAAGCTGCTCAATTCCACAATATAGTAGTCCTTGTCGCCCTCGGCGACCTGTAGCGCAAGGCTGCTGCCTATGTTTCCTGCAAGGCCTACATTAAGACCCGCCTCGCGGAATATATGATATATGAGCGAGGTAGTGGTGGTCTTTCCGTTGCTTCCGGTTATACACACCATCTTTGCTTTTGTGTATCGTCCGGCAAACTCAATCTCCGATATAATAGGAATGCCAGCCTCCATAATCTTTTGAACCATAGGGGCTTCTGTGGGTATACCGGGGCTTTTTATTACCTCTTGCGCGTTCAATATAAGGCTCTCGGTGTGCTGTTTCTCCTCCCACTCAATGCCTTTATCGTCGAGCATCTTCTTGTATTTGTCGGCAATAGTGCCAAAGTCGGAAAGGAATACATCGAATCCCAATTTCTTTGCAAGAATAGCTGCGCCGCAACCGCTTTCGCCTCCACCCAATATTACTATTCTCTTTTCCATTTTTATCTTATCTTAAGAGTCATTAGTGTTATTGCTGCCATAATGATTGTAACAATCCAAAAGCGGAATGTTATCTTAGCTTCGTGCATAGGCTGTTTAGGACCTTTCAGCAGATATTTACAGTTAGGGTCGAGCTTGCTGTCGGCAACGTTGTAGTGGTGGTGAAGCGGGGTGTAACGGAATATTCTTTGTCTTACCCCTCTCTTCTTGCCGCTCTTGAAATATGCTACCTGCAATATCACCGAAAGATTCTCTACCACAAAAATACCGCATAGCAGCACAAGCAGAATCTCTTTGTGTATGAGAATAGCAACAACAGCAATTATTCCACCGATGGTAAGGCTTCCTGTGTCGCCCATAAATACCTGTGCGGGGAACGAATTATACCACAGGAATCCGATGAGCGCTCCAATAAATGCAAAGCAGAATATGACGACCTCTTCGCTTCCGGGGAGGAACATTATATTAAGATACTCGGCCCAATTTACGTGGCTCGATACATAGGCAAGCACAGCAAGTGCAACGCCTATTATGGCTGCGTTTCCGGCGAGCATTCCATCCATTCCATCGTTGAGATTGGCGCCGTTCGATACTGCCGTAACAATGAAAATTGTTACAATGACAAAGAGAATCCATCCTGCAATATCCTTATAATCGCCGCAGAAGCTCATAATCTCGGAGTAGTCGAGATTGTGGTTCTTTATAAAAGGTATCGTTGTCTGGTTCAGTTTCTCGGGTATTATGCTGTGCTGTACTTCTATCTGATTGTCGGGCAGCTCAATGGTAACATTCTCGCGCATTACCGATTGGGGGCTCAAATACAATGTTATGCCAATGACAAGGCCCAACAGTACCTGTGCAAAAATCTTCACCTTGCCGGGAATGCCATCCTTGTTCTTCTTGAATGTCTTTATATAATCGTCAGCGAGTCCAATAATTCCCAACCACACGGTAGTTCCCAGCAACAGCAGCATATATACATTGTCCAAGCGTCCCAAAAGAAGACAGGGGATAAGTATCGATACAATGATTATTATACCGCCCATAGTGGGTACGCCTACCTTAAGATTGGTCTTGTCAAAGTCGCGCAAATTCTCCGAAATTTGTCTTTTGCGGAAGAATCTTATAAAATACTCTCCGAATATTGTAGAAATAAGCAGCGCAAGAACAATTGCAGTCAATGCTCGGAACGATGTATAGGTAAATAGTCTCGCACCGGGAAAATTGCTCTCGTTTAATAACTTAAAAAGTTCGTATAGCATATTGAACCTGTTTTATGCGTTGAAAATCTCGTTTATAACCTCTTTGTCGTCGAAATGGTGCTTGACACCCTGAACATCTTGATAATTCTCGTGTCCTTTGCCGGCAACGACAACAACGTCTCCTTTCTGAGCAAGAGCGCAAGCGGTGCGTATAGCCTCTTTGCGGTCCACAATGGATATTACATTCTTCTTCTGTTCGGGAGTAAGGCCCTCGAGCATATCATTTATAATATCCTGCGGCTCCTCGAATCGTGGGTTGTCCGACGTAATTATTACTCTGCTGCTTGCCTTTACAGCCTCCTGTGCCATAATGGGACGCTTGCCTTTGTCGCGGTTGCCGCCCGCGCCTACTACTGTGATAATGTTGCCTCGTCCGTGAAGCACGTCATTTACAGTGCCTAACACATTCTTTATGGCGTCGGGAGTGTGTGCATAATCAACTATTGCAGAATATCCCTCTTTTGAGTGCAGTGCCTCGAATCGTCCCGACACAGGCTTCAGTGTGCTCAACACTCGCAGAACCTCCTCGGGATCTTTACCAAGCTCCACAGCAGCGCCGAATATTGCCAGCAGATTGCTTACATTGAATCGTCCGGTCAATAATGTGTTGAATTCGCGGTTGTTGAACTCAAGCAACATACCGTCAAGATGCATTTCTACAATCTTTCCTTTGTAGTCCGACATCATTCGTGTCGAATATTTCTTAATGTCGGCACGACAATTCTGCACCATTATATTGCCATTCTTATCGTCGAGATTGGTTATTGCAAATGCTTCGCGAGGCAATGTGTCAAAGAAGCTCTTCTTGCATTTAAGGTAGTTGTCCATTGTCTCGTGAAAATCCATATGGTCGCGTGTGAGGTTCGTGAATATTCCTCCGGCAAAATTAAGGCCACCCACGCGCTGCTGGGCCAATGCGTGTGAACTGACCTCCATAAAGGCATATTCGCAACCCTCCTCGACCATTTCTCCGAGCAGACGGTTAAGGGTCACTGCGTCGGGCGTGGTGTGTGTCGATGGTATCTCCTTGTCGTTTATGTAATTGCATACTGTAGAAATAAGACCGCAATTGTGTCCCATTTCGCGGAACATACGGTAGAGCTCTGTGGCTATTGTTGTTTTACCGTTTGTTCCTGTTACTCCAACCAATTTAAGCTGCTGTGTGGGATTGCCAAAGAAAGCAGTGGCAATGATGCCTACTACAGCCTGCGCGTCGGCAACCTTGATGTATGCGACAGTGGGGCTTGTATGCTCGGGCATTGTCTCGCAGACAATGGCTACTGCTCCTTTCTCCTCGGCCGAAGCAATGAATTTGTGTCCGTCGCTCTGTGTTCCGCGTACGGCAATAAAAAGATCGCCGGCCTCGATAAGGCGTGAATCGATATTTACTCCTGTTATCTCAACCTCTTCTTTTGGCAGAATAAGCTGTGTGTAACTGATGTTTCTAAATAGATCTCTTAGTCTCATATGGCGTGTTTTTTCTCCTTATTATATATTATGGCTTAAGGGTGAGTAGCACATAGCTACCCTTTATTACATTCTCTCCGGCACGTATGCTCTGTGATACCACTCTTCCGTGCCCGCTTATCGAGGACTTTAGTCCGGCTTTTCTCATAAGGAACAGAGCATCCTTTGCTCCCATTCCAACTACGTTTGGAACAATGTTCTCCTTTAGCTCGACGCTCGAGAGTACAATCTCATTCTCGTTTGTCTCTATTGTGCCCCACGATGGCTCTTCGGGTGAATTGCTCACCTCACCATTCTCCTTTGTCCTGATGTCTATTCTGTTGAATAGATAATCGGCTGCGGTCAAATTACCTCTCTTTGCTGTCGGTAACATAGGGTGCAGTGTGTCAATGGCACTCTCGATAGGCAGAATACTCTCTTTTGCCGATATCTTCTCGGCAATCTCCTTTAGTACAGGTGCCGATACGCTTCCTCCTCCTCCGGGATTGTGGCTGAGTACCTGTACTATACAGGTATATTCTGGCTTGTCGGCGGGGAAGAATCCACAGAAACTGTATAGATTGAATTTACCCTGCTTCTGATAGCCTCCTACTCCCGATACCTCGGCTGTTCCGGTCTTTCCTGCAATAAGCACCTTGTCCGACTGTGCATTCTTTCCTGTTCTCTTTTCGGAGTGTCCGTTTACCACCGATACCAACGCCGCGTTCAGCGTCTTTACAGTCTTTTTCGACAGCATATTTCTGCGCAGTACCTTTGTGGGGAATGTCTCTACAACCTCTCGGCCATCTACTATGGCCTTTACAAGGCGCGGAGCCATCTGGTCGCCTCCGTTGGCTATTGTATTGTAGAATGTCAGCATATTTATCGCTGTCATTGCTACCGAATATCCGTAGGACATTGTGGTCAGCGTGAGGCTCTTTGCCGGAGTCTTCTCTATATTGGTTATTGACGGTGTTACCTCCGATGCAATCAGCTTGTAATTCTCGTCCATTCCGAATCTCTTGAGAGTCTCTACGAATCGTCCGTGCTCATTATCCTCGACGTATCGGTCGGTGACGAACTGCACCATTCCAACGTTTGACGAGTGCATAAGTACATCATTCAGTCCATATTTTACCTGTCCTTTAAGCGGAGTAACGCTGTCCTTGAGCTTCTTGCCGTAGAATTTGTGCTCTCCGTCGTAGGTAAGCACTGAGTCTCCTTCTTTAATCTTGCCATCTTCGAGGGCTGCGGCAAGCGCCACTGTCTTGAATATTGAACCGGGCTCCATTCGGCGACCAAGCGCGTGATTCTCGGTGATATTGTTCTCGGTAGGCTCGTAGGTCTCAATGTAGACGCCGTCGCCAACCTTCGTAAGGTTTACTATAGCCTTAATGTCGCCACTCTTTACCTCCATCAGTATCACCCATCCGGCAAGGCCTTTGTGGTCGATGAGCTTTCGGTGCAGAGCCTGCTCGCATATATCCTGCATTTCGGTATTCAGTGTCGTCTGAATATCTTTACCGTGTATAGGCTCGCGCTCTACCGTTGTTCGCGATTTTATTCTGTTTCCTACTCCGTCTTTTCCTTTTAGTATATCGTCGTACTTTTTCTCGAGGCCGTAGGTTGTCCATAGTTTCTTGTTGCTGCTTTCGGTCTCACTCTCCTTTGCGTCGCCCAATGTGGCTATTGCAAGCGAGCCGAAGAGCTTCTTGCGCTCCTTTACCTCCTTGATCTTTAAGCCCGAATAGGCTGCCGGCTTCGAGAGTATTGTCAGCTGCTTTATCTGTTTGTATTGTCCGTACGACAAGGCAATGTTCCGTGGAAACAGGGGGTACTCTCGTCGTTGAGGCTGTCTGTTCTTTTGTAGCGCCATTCCTGCTCTAAGATGCTTCTCGTGCTCGGCGGCGCTCCATTGGGGTATAATCTTGGCAAGCTCTGTGGAGAGTTTCTTTACATTGTTGCTCCATATTGTGTCTTTTTTTGCAAGCACCCTCTTCTCGGCCTCTTTGTTGTTGTCGGTGTAGTCAAAGTCAATGAAAAGGTTGTATTTTACGTGGTTGCACACCAAAAGCTCGCCATTGTCGCTTAGAATATTGCCTCGTGCGGCAGCAATAGGAATGTTTGTCCTCACCTGAAACGACGCCACCTCATTCCAAAAGTCCTTCTGTAGCATTATAAATACTACTTTGGCGGCGATTATTATGCCGGATAGCAGTATCAGGCATAATACGATATTGAATCGGCGTGTTATATTTTGTGGGTCGAACATTCTTGTTGTCTCTTATTCAATTACAAATGGTGGGTGTGTGGCGCTTTTAAGCTTGCTATTGTGCTTGTTTATATACTCCTCGATGCGCGACTGGCGGCTCTTTTCCGAAAATTCGCTTTGCAGCGTGAGTACATCGTATGTAAGGTCTTGCTTTGTCTTGTTTAGTTTTACTATCTCACTTTCTTGCTGCTGTAGAGCGTAGCGGTTGCTTATGTAAATGAATGCGTATAGTACAATCACTACTAAGAGCAACGCGTTCTCTGTGAAAATATCGCTGCTAAGGAATTTGCCTCCCAAAAAGTAGCTGAATATTCCTCTCGCTTTTTTCTTTTTCTCTGTTGCCATTTTCTCTCTCTGTAAAAGTTAAGGTCTCTTATTCGCCTTTCTTTATAGCTATTCGTAGCTTGGCGCTACGCGAACGGGGGTTCTTAACCATCTCATCGTCGGTGGGAACAATAATCTTGCTTACGTCGAATGGCGATTTTACACAACCGAAAAAGTCTTTTTCCACAATTCCCTCTACGTTGCCGCTTTTCATAAAGTTCTTTACTATGCGGTCCTCTATGGAGTGATAGGTTATTACAACCAGACGTCCGCCGGGCTTCAATAGCTCTTTTGCCTGTTCCAGCATCTCCTCGAGGCTCTCAACCTCTTTGTTAATCTCTATTCTAAGAGCCTGAAAGACCTTTGCAAGCTCTTTTTTCTCGCGCTGAGGCGGGCAGAAAGGCTTTGCAACCTCCAAAAGGTCGTTTATTCTGCGGAAGGGGGATGTTGCTCTGCGCTTTACAATTGCGCTTGCCAATTTACGGCTGCAGTTGAGTTCGCCGTATAATTTGAATATCTTGGCAAGCTTCTCCTCGGGAGCGTTGTTCAAAAGGTCGGCGGCCGTTTCTCCTCCTCTCTTGTTCATACGCATATCAAGCTCGGCGTCGAATCGGAACGAGAAGCCTCGTGTCTCATCATCGAAATGGTGTCCCGAAACTCCAAGGTCGGCAAGCAGAGCATCTATCCCCTCTACATCGTGGTAACGCATAAAATTGTACAGGAATCTGAAGTTTCCGCGTACAAAGGTAAAGCGCTTGTCGTCGGGAGCATTCTTTTCGGCATCCTCATCCTGGTCGAAGCTGTAAAGATGACCTTTCTTGCCTAATCGTCCGAGAATCTCTCTCGAATGTCCGCCGCCACCAAATGTTACATCGACGCAAATGCTGTCGGCCTCAATCTGCATACCGTCTACGCTCTCCTTGAGCATTACAGGGGTGTGATAAACTAATTCTTCGCTCATTGTGCCTCCTCCTTTTTCGACATTATTTTCTCCAGTTCACTGCTGAACTCCTCGGGATTCATAAAAGGCTTCTCGACTTTGTCTTTTGCCCAAATTTCTATAGTCTCGTACATTCCTATAAAGCGTACCTCCTGCTCTATTCCTGCAATCTTAAGATAGCGCTTGGGTAGCAGTATTCTGCCGTTGCTGTCAATGTTGAGCTCCTCAATGTCGGCAACGAACTGCCTGAATATCATCTGGTGTGTCGCGTTCCATATATCCAGTCGGGCACGTAGTTGGTCGAGCTGCTCGTTCCACACCTTTTCGGGGTAAATTACAAGGCAATCCTGATGAACATCCTTGCGTAGCATAACCTTCTCGCTTCCTGCAGTTTGCAGAATGCGGCGGAAGCAGGCGGGCAGAAATACTCGCCCTTTGCTGTCGGTTTTTGCCTCGATATTGCCTATGAAACGCATATTTTGATGGGAATGTAGTATAATCGTTTCAAAATTACACAATTCCCCACAATTCCCCACTATTTTTTGAGGGATAAATTCCTAAAAGTTTTCAACAGGTTGTTTATTTTATTTCAGTGTGTTATTCTGTTGAGAATAAATTCATTGTCAGAGTGTGCTCTCGGTGGGGATAAGTCTTTTTTGTTGCTCGCGCATTAAATGCAGGCTCTGCAGTGAGCGGGTGATTTTTTTCTGTTTTTTGTGCGATTCGCGCAAAAAGAGAGGCTGTGCCGAAAAATATTGGAGTAAACTTACTGTTTCTCGCTGGCTTGTTACTATTTTTGGGTGGAAATTAAATTTTACAATGAATAGAATCCTGTTTTTAGCATTGCTTTTTGCACTATGTGGTAATTCTGTCGCTCAGAATGCTCGCGATAAGGGGTTGTCGATAATATCGGCAGAAAATGCACAAAATTACATAGGCTTTCTTGCCGATGATTTTCTGCAGGGACGCGGAGCCGGAACCGAGGGTGGCAGAATGGCTGCCGCTTATATTGTGTCGTTGCTTGCCGATTGGGGAGTAGCGCCTCTTCTCGACGATGGTTACTGCCAACCGTTCGAGGCAGTCAAGAGCACCGATGCCTACAATAAAAGATGGGAAATATCGCTCGACTCACTCTCTGTTCTTGGAAAAAAGGCGGGCTACGAGGTTGTCGCGCTGAATAATATTCTGGCGGTGATTCCCGGAAAAAACAGCGATGAAATGGTGATTATTGGTGCGCACTACGACCATATGGGTAATGATTATCCTGTGCTTGGAGACTCCTGCTACAATGGTGCCGACGACAATGCTTCGGGAGTGTCGGCAGTGCTTCAGATAGCAAAGGCAATGAAGCTGTCGGGCGCTGTGCCGCGTCGTACCGTTGTCTTTGCCTTTTGGGACGCCGAGGAGCGTGGACTATTAGGCTCGCGACATTTTGTCTCTACCCTTTGTGGCAATGCAGAGATAAAGGCCTATATGAATTTTGATATGATAGGCCGTGGCCCAAAGAGTAATCCCTCCCATTTGTCATATTTCTATTCGGCGGCAAATGCTGCGTTCGGAGAGTGGTTGCGCGACGATTGTAAAAAGCATTCCTTCTGCTTTCTGCCAGACTATCGTCCCACGGAGAATCTTAACGTAGGAAGCGACAATGCCTCTTTTGCCCGATTGGGCATTCCTGTCGTGTGGTATCACACCGAGGGGCACCCCGACTATCATTTGCCTTCGGACGTTGCCAAAAAGATAGACTATCGCAAACTTACCGATATTACCCGCGCCGCCTATTTATGCGCGTGGCGTTTGGCCAACGAAAAGGATTATTGAACTTAATCCTCGCATACAGTCTCTTTGGGCAGATAGCGGTTGAGCAGTATGCATCCTGCTATAGCCGCCAGCATCGAACCGCACAGAATACCGAGCTTTGCTTGACTGAGCATTGCTGCACCGTCGGCTCCCAATGGTGCGTATGAAAGGTCGGCAATGAATATCGAAACGGTGAGTCCTATGCCGCACAGCATACAAACGGCAATGAAAGAGTTCCAATTGCAACCTTTTGGCAATTGTACAATATTGCACTTTATGGCTACCCACGAGAATCCTAATACACCGGTGAATTTGCCGACAGCAAGGCTTATCATTACAGGAAGGCCTACTCCGCCTATTATGGTGTCGAGACTCATTGTAGAAAGGTCAATTCCTACATTGGCAAAGGCAAAGAGAGGTATGATGACGTATCCTATGAGTGTGTGGAGGTCATCCTCGAGAGCCTGCAGGGGGCTTATGAGTTTGTCGGCAGCCGACTCTATGCTCTTTAATTTGTGAATCTCGTTGTTGCTCAGTATTACAGTGTGATGCTTGCCGTTAATGTCGTGCGAGGGTAGGCTGTTGATATTATTGCGTATGCGCTCAATGTAGTATACCGATGCTTTTCGCAGCGAGGCGGGAACAAAGAAAGCAACGATTACTCCGGCAATGGTAGCGTGTATGCCTGAATTCAACATAGTATACCATAATACCAATCCAACGATAAGATAGAATGATTTTGCTCTCACTCGGCGAATGTTACCAAAGGCCAGAAGAACGATGCAGGCAATGGAGAGTGCTATATATGTCGTATCAATATCCGATGAGTAGAATAGGGCAATAACCAATATTCCGCCAAGGTCATCGGCTACAGCAAGTGCCGCAAGGAATACCTTGAGTCCCAATGGTACTCTTTTGTTGAATATCGAAAGAACTCCCAACGAGAATGCAATGTCGGTGGCCATTGGTATAGCTGCTCCGCGTAGCATCTGAGGGTTGTTGGGGCATAATATCCAAAAGAAAAGTATGGGGATAAGCATACCGCCAAAAGCGCCGATGATTGGCAGTAGTGCCTTTTGCAGCGACGACAGCTCTCCTACAAGAATCTCGCGCTTAATTTCCAATCCGACCGAAAGGAAGAATATAGCCATTAGAAAATCATTTATCACAGCTATCAGCGACATTTCGTGTCCATCGTGGCTGAATAGATTGAATTCTCCTATAGAGACGCTTATGGGATTCTCCCACAATGCAAAATAGTGCTCTTTCAGTGCCGTGTTTGCACAAACAATGGCTAATATAGTGAATAGAATAAGAATTGCGCTCGACGACGTGTAGCGCTTTATCATACTTCTTAGACTGTAGTTGTTGTTCATAGTTTATCTTCGCTTTTCTGTTTGGACGGCAAAGTTACCCTGTTTTATGCAGTCGCGCTCCTCTTTGTTTATCGGTTTTTTCGATTGATGGAATCGTTTTTAACAATAATAATATCGCGCACTGGCTGACCGGTGCGCGATATTATTGTCTCTATGCGGTGGAGATTATTCCTCGGGAGTGAACATAGGGTCCCAAGCGGGTAATCTTGTGGACTTTTGGTCGAGCACCTCAAGAACCTTTGCCGGGGCATATTTCTTGTCTACCACAAGGCGGAACATATATTCGTTGAACCACTCGTCGGTCATAATAAGCGTGCCTTTGTAGCCCGAGCTTGCTCCCCAGCTGTTCTCTACCTGCCATTTTGTGGGATTGCCATTGGCGTCAAGATCTACAGCCTTTAGTGTCATTGCGTGCGAAGAACCGCTGTCGAAGCTCATTATGCGCTCGCTCTTGTTCATTGTGAATGTTGTTCCAAAGAGATTCTCGTAGTCGTAGTTGTTAATGTCGAGAGTACCGCGTGTAGAATCGAGATATTTGCCTACGTCGCACGAGAAGTACATCATTGTACTATCCTTTATCGATGCAATGGCCATTGCCTTTATCTCCTCGAGAGGAAGGTTCACATACAGCCAATTATGTCCGTCGTATACGTGACGGTCGTAATCAATCTCATAGGACTTCCAGTAGGGGCGGGTAGGGTCGTTCATCAGCATCACATAGTCGTTGCAAAGGTCCCATCCTATATATTTGTCGTAGAAACTCTTGGGAGTATATTTCTGAGGCTCCTCGCGATATTTTCCATTGGCATCCTTTGGGGCCCAGCTGAATTCTGTGGGAGGCACTCCGTACACCTTTACCAACATTTTGTACACAACCTTCAACTGCTCCTCCTTCATATTCTGCAGAGTCTTATCCTTTGCGCCGCTATCGGCAGCCTTACGCAATTCTATACCAAATTCGCGCAGCTTACGCTTGAGAATATTGTTGAATGCCGCGGTCTTATTGCTGGTGTGTGTCTCGGGCATAACACCTTTGGGCACAATACCATACTTTGTCACAAGATCCGACACTCCGGTAAAGGTTCCGCCGTCGCTCAGGGGGTTCTTGAAAAGCCACTCTACCATACGGTCGTCGATAGGCTTTTTGCGGGTGTCTATTATACCCTGAAGAAAGAGGTTCGATTTTTCTAATTGGTCCCAAAAGAAGTTATATACCTGCGAAAATTCGAATGCACCTATATTCTGCTCGGCAATCATTTTTGCACGCATCACATTCATTCCGGTAAAGAGCCAGCAACGTCCCGACGACTCCTGGTCGCTGATACCTTTTGAATTTACGCTGTTGCTGAAGTAAGTGTCGAGCTCTTTCTGATTATCGTTGCTCAATGCCAATGAGTTCACGGCATTCGACAGCATAACATTCTGCAGGGCCTTTTCGGCTCCTTGTGGTGTGTAGCTCTTCTGAATCCTCTGGAGCATCTCATTGTCGATGCCTCCATTCTGTGCTGTAGCCGTTGCGCTGAACAGCATTGTTGCCATTATGCAACCGGTTAATCCTAAAAATCTTTTCATATTGTTTATAATGGTTTTATCGTTTCTGTCGGCTAATATACTCCATTTGTGCCAATGGAACAAGAATCAGCATAAAATATGACGCTGCAACTCCTCGATAAAGGACAATGCAGTCTCCACATTCTTTACATTCTCGACGGTTATTATGCAGCGTCCGTCGCCCTCGCGCATCTGATTCCTGAAACTGCTGAATGGCAGGTAGGATATTATCTTTCCGAATGTGTCACTCTCGTAGAACGACGATATTCGCTCGTCTACAAAGAAAAGATTCATTCTGCCGCCTTTCAGGAATATCTTCTCCACGCCAATCTCCTGTGCCTTGCGACGCAGTGTGACCATTCTTATAAGTTCCTCGCCCTCGGTGGGTATTGCACCGAATCTGTCCTGCATCCTGCTGCGGAATGCCGATAGGTCGCGCTCGTTGGTTATTGAGTCCAATTCGCGGTAGAGCAATATGCGCTCGTTGCTGTCGGGGACATATAATGCGGGGAATAACAGCTCAAGGTCGCTCTCTACAAGGCACTCCTTTACAAATTGGTCGGCAGTGCTCTTCTCCTCCAACAAAATATCGGAGAATTCTTCGTTTTTCAATTCCCTGACAGCCTCGGCAAGCACCTTCTGGTATGTCTCGTATCCAAGGTCGGCGATAAAGCCGCTCTGTTCGGCGCCTAAAAGGTTGCCTGCTCCGCGAATGTCAAGGTCCTGCATTGCAATATGCATTCCGCTGCCTAATTCACTAAAACTCTCAATGGCCTCCAGACGACGGCGTGCCTCGCTGTTGAGGCTTTCTCGCGGCGGAGTCAGCATATAGCAGAATGCCTTACGCTTGCCTCGTCCCACTCGTCCGCGCATCTGGTGAAGGTCGCTAAGTCCAAAGCTCTGCGCTTGATTTATTATTATTGTGTTTACGTTGGGAATATCAATGCCATTCTCCACGATAGATGTTGCTATAAGAACGTCGTAGTCGTGGTTTATAAAGTCGAACAGAGTCTTTTCGAGTGCGTGAGGGTCCATCTGTCCGTGTCCTATGCATACGCGGGCATCGGGAATATGTTTTTTTATCATATTTTCCAATTCGCGCATATTGGATATTCGGTTGTTTATGAGAAAAACCTGTCCGTTGCGGCTCAATTCAAAATTTATGGCCTCTTTTATAATCTCGGCGTCGAATGTCTGTACCTCGGTGTGTATAGGATAGCGATTGGGTGGCGGAGTCTGTATCATAGAGAGGTCGCGTGCGCCCATTATGGAGAATTGCAGTGTGCGGGGAATAGGCGTTGCTGTCATCGTCAGAGTGTCTACATTTACTTTTATCTGACGCAGTTTCTCTTTTACCGCTACTCCGAACTTCTGCTCTTCGTCGATTATCAAAAGTCCTAAATCCTTGAATTTTACATCTTTGCCTGTCAGTCGATGAGTACCTATGACAATATCAATCTTGCCATCTTTCAGTTGCTCGAGCACCTTTTTGCTCTCGCCGGCGCTGCGCGCTCTGCTCAGATATTCTATGGTGCAGGGAAACTCTTTCAGTCGCTCCTTGAATGTAAGATAGTGCTGATAGGCAAGCACAGTGGTAGGTACAAGCACTGCTACCTGTTTGCCGTCGGTGGCTGCCTTGAATGCGGCTCTTATTGCAACCTCTGTCTTTCCGAATCCAACGTCGCCGCATACGAGACGGTCCATAGGACGCTTGCGCTCCATATCACGTTTAACCTCGTTTGTGGTTTTAAGCTGGTCGGGAGTATCCTCGTAAATGAAGCTCGCCTCAAGCTCTGTCTGCAGATAACTGTCGGGAGAAAAGGCAAAGCCCTCCTCCTTGTGTCGCTGGGAGTATAGCTTTATAAGGTCGCGCGCAATGTCCTTTATCTTCTTCTTTGTGCGCTCCTTCATCCTTTCCCACGCTCCAGTTCCCAATTTATTCACGCTGGGAGGCTCGCCATCTTTTCCGCGGTATTTCGATATTTTGTGCAGATTGTGTATCGATACGAATACAACATCGTCGTTGCGGTATATGAGCTTTATTGCCTCTTGTGTGCTGTTGCCGTTGGGTATACGCACAAGGCCTGCGAACTTTCCTATTCCGTGGTCTAAATGCACGATGAAATCACCTGTTTTAAACTCTTTGAGCTCTTTTAGAGTGAGCGCAACCTTACCGCTGCGGGCACGCTCGCTGCGTAGCTTGTAATTATGGAAACGACCAAATAGCTGATGGTCGGTAAAGAATGCTGCGTGCAGTGTGTTGTCGATGAAGCCCTCGTGAATGGTTCGCCCTATGGGAGTAAAGGCTATTTTGTCTCCACGCTCTTTGAAAATGGCCTCGAGACGCTCCGCTTGATGAAGGTCGTCGGTCAATAGGTGTAATTTATACCCTTGCTTTGTATAGTCCGAGAAATTCTTACTTACAAGCTCAAAATCCTTGTGGAAAAGAGGCTGCGGAGATGTATCGAATGTTATTTTTGTGGCACTGTCGCTGTTGCTCTTGCGTAGCTCCCAATGCTTAGTAGCGAGCACGAAGTTTGCAAATTCATCTGCGGACATAAGCTGTGGCATTTCGGGCAGTTGCTCCTCGGATAGCCTTGCTTGTAGGGTGAATCCCTCTTTGTTTAGTTTTTCGATGCTTCCTGTGATAAATTCCGAGTCTTTTGTAACCAGAATCGTGCTTTTGGGTAGGAACGATGTTATTGCAACCTTTTCGTTACCTGCAATTTTGGGAACAATGGTTGCGCTGTCGCTTTTCTGTCGCGACAGCTGTGTCTCAACCTCGAATGTTCTAATGCTCTCTACGGTGTCACCGAAAAAGTCTATACGATAGGGAAACTCCGATGAAAAGGAGAAAATATCTATGAGGCTGCCTCGTATGGCAAACTCTCCCGGCTCATACACATAGCTTACCTCCTTAAACTTCAGCCCGCTTAGCTTAGCCTCTATATTCTCGCGTTTTATTTTGTCGCCGACGGCTATCGAGATACTCTTTTGCTCAAGGTCGCTCTGCGATACAACTTTCTCGGCAACAGCGTCGGGGTGTGTGATGATTATCAATCCCTCTTTGCGTCGTCTGTTTATGAGGCGGCTCATAACCTCGGTGCGCAAAATGCGGTTGGCATCATCCTCCTGTCCGTACTTCATTGCGCGACGGAACGACGAAGGAAAGAACAGGATATTGTCGTTATTGCAAATTTGCATAAGGTCGTGGTAAAAATATCCCGCCTCCTCGGCATCGTTCATCACAATAAAGAGGCTCTTTTCGGGGCATTTCTGCATAAATCCGCCAATGACGAGCGGTGCGCTACTGCCCAATAGCCCCTGGAGAAAAACGCTCTTGCGGCTGTTCTCCTCGCTGATGTTTGCCAACGCCTCTACTCCCGGATGCGCGGCATAAAGTTTCTGCAGTTCTTTTGGCTCCATCTTGAATTTGTTGCAAAATTACATTTTTTCTCTCTTTTGGAACTATTTTTTGCCACTCTTTAAGTTAATATTATTTTAAATATAACGATTATGGTTATTTTTTTGCCCTATTCTCGTTTGTTTGCTCTCTTTTTTCTGTATCTTCGCGTGTTAAAATAATTTTGGACAGCACTTATAACCTTTTTGTGGATTATGGTCAAAAGCGATACAGTCATAATAATTCCTACCTACAACGAGAAAGAGAATATCGAAAAGATGATTCGTATACTCCTTTCTCTGGAGCACTCTTTTGATGTGCTTGTCGTGGACGATGCTTCTCCCGATGGTACAGCCGATATTGTAAAGTCGTTGATGAGCGAATTTCCACAAAGGGTGTTTATCCTCGAGCGTTCGGGAAAATTGGGATTGGGCACTGCCTATATAGCTGGTTTTAAATGGGCTCTTGAGCGACACTATGAATATGTCTTTGAAATGGATGCCGACTTTTCTCATAATCCCGACGATGTTCCCCGTCTCTACGCAGCTTGTGCCGAGGAGGGTTATGACCTCTCTATCGGCAGCCGCTACGTTACAGGAGTGAATGTGGTGAATTGGCCTATGGGACGCGTGCTTATGTCTTATTTCGCATCGAAATATGTGCGCTTCATCACCCGTTTGCCTGTCTACGATACCACTGCGGGCTTTAATTGCTATCGTCGCAGTGTGCTTGAGACAATGAATCTCGATGATATTCGATTCAAAGGATACGCATTCCAGATAGAGATGAAATTCACTACCTATATGTGTGGATTCAGCATAAAGGAGGTTCCGGTAATCTTTGTGAACCGAGTGCTTGGCGTCTCAAAAATGAGCGGTGGAATATTCAGCGAGGCTCTTTTTGGAGTAATAAGCCTCAAATGGAACAGTTTATTCAAGAAATACCCAAAGAAAAAGTAAATATATGGCAAACGATACAAATAAAGAGTTTGAAAAGGTGCTCAAAGTGTGCCGAGACCTTTTCAGTAAAAAACTTTACGACTACGGTGCTTCGTGGCGAATAATGCGCCCCGAATCTCTTACCGACCAGATTTTCATAAAGGCCAAGCGTATACGCACCCTTGAGACAGGCGCCGAGAATATGGTTGGCGAGGATATAAATTCCGAGCTTATAGGCATTGTGAACTACGGAATAATATCGCTTGTGCAATTGGAATTGGGATATTCCGACAATTGCGATATTGATGCCGACAAGGCTCTGGCTCTCTACGACGAAAAGGCTCAGATTACCCTTGAACTTATGAAAAAGAAGAATCACGACTACAATGAGGCTTGGCGCGGAATGCGCACATCGTCGTATACCGACCTTATCCTCACAAAAATATGGCGCACAAAGCAGATAGAGGAGCTGCGCGGCGAGACAAAAGTGTCGGAGGGTGTAGATGCCAACTATATGGATATGATTAACTATGCAGTGTTTGGACTGATAAAGAATGGCGTTGCAGACGAATAAAAAAGAACCGTTTCAGGCAGTTATAACCAATATAAGCAGGATTGTGCTTGCATTGGTGCTGATAGTCTCGGGATTCTTGAAGGCGGTAGACCCTATGGGACTCTGCTACAAGATAGGAGAGTATCTTGCTGCGTTTGGGGTTGATTCAATCTCCCCCGGATGGTTGTCGTTTGCTGCGTTAGTATTATGTGCCGCCGAATTTGTTACTGGCGTATTGCTCCTTATGGGAGTCTATCGTCGCCTTGTGGTAGCGCTGACATTCCTCTTCTTCCTGTTCTTTACCCCGCTGACATTGGTGCTTGCATTGTGGAATCCGGTACGCGACTGCGGCTGTTTCGGCGATGCGTTCCATCTGTCCAATTGGGCTACATTCGCAAAGAATGTGCTGTTGCTTATGCTCGCGACACTGGTTGCGGTTAAGCAGCGTCTCTTTGTGGGACGTATAAGCGACAATTGCCGTTGGATGGTCTCTCTCTTTGCCTTCTCCTATGTGGCACTGCTCGAAGGAGTGGCACTTATGCATCTGCCGGTGATAGATTTTCGTCCTTTTGCAATAGGAACCAATCTGCGCGAGGCGGTAGTCGATATTCCTTCGGAAAAGAGAGTGTTGTATAAGTTCGAAAAGGATGGCATTGTCAAGGAGTTTGACGACGATACATACCCCGACAGCACGTGGAACTATCTTGGTAGCCGCGAAGAGATTCTTAAAGAGGGAGTACCGGCAAAGATTCTCGATTTTTCGTTCATCGATGATAGCACGGGCGATGAGTATGCCGATATTATTCTTGCCGATACAGGATACGTATGTCTGCTTGTAGTTGAGTGTACCGAACTTGCCGACGAGAGTAGGGTAGACAAAATAAACGACCTTTACGACCTTTGCTGTGAGCACGACGTGGCCTTTTATGCGGCAACCTCCTCCGAGGGTGATGATGTCCTGCGATGGCGCAAGCGCACAGGAGCTGAATATCCTATCCTATGGGCCGACCCCATTATGCTAAAGACAATGGTGCGTGCCAATCCGGGATTACTGCTTATAAAGGATGGAACAGTTGTCGAAAAGTGGAATGCTTTGGATATTCCCGATATTGAAAAAATATCAAAAGAGACGCCCATACACTCTCTAAAGACAGAATGGTTTATCGAGATTACGCGCTCTTGGCGTTTCTGGGTTCTATTCTTTGTGGCACCGTTGTTGCTTATAGTTGCTGTCGATGGTGCGGTACGCGGCAAGGAGCATCTGTCGAAAAAGAGAAAAGAGAAGCGTGCCAAAGAGAGTGCCTCAAAAGATGATAAGAGTAAAAAATAACAGAAGTTATATTTAATATAAACCTTTAAAATTTTAAAGAAATGAGAAAAAACATTGTTGCCGGAAACTGGAAGATGAATTTAAATCTTCAGGAAGGTATCGCACTTGCGAAAGAGTTGAACGAGGCTTTGACAGCTGATAAGCCCAACTGCGACGTTGTAATCTGTACTCCTTTTATTCACCTTGCATCGGTTGTTCCCGCTGTTGATGCATCGGTTATTGGCGTTGGTGCCGAGAACTGTGCAGACAAGGTATCAGGAGCTTACACAGGTGAGGTTTCTGCTGCTATGGTTGCATCAACAGGTGCGCAGTATGTAATCCTCGGCCACTCTGAGCGTCGTGCTTACTATGGCGAGACTGAGGCTATCCTCAAAGAGAAGGTTCAGTTGGCTCTTGCTAACGGTCTTACACCTATCTTCTGTATCGGTGAGGTTCTCGAGGAGCGTAATCAGGGTATCCAGAATGAGGTTGTTTACAAGCAGCTTGCAGGTTCTCTCTACGACCTTTCAGCAGAGGACTTCTCTAAGATTATCTTGGCTTACGAACCCGTTTGGGCTATCGGTACAGGCTTGACAGCTACTCCCGAGCAGGCTCAGGAGATTCACGCTTACATCCGCTCTACTATCGCTGAGAAATATGGCGAGGAGGTTGCTGACAATACATCTATCCTCTACGGTGGTAGCTGCAAGGCTAGCAACGCTAAGGAATTGTTCGCTAACCCCGACGTAGACGGTGGTCTTATTGGTGGTGCTTCTTTGAAGGCTGCTGATTTCAAAGGTATTATCGATGCTTTTAAATAATTGAATGAAAAAAGCAATCCTTATACTGTCGGTATTGTTCTGTGCCCTCTATGCGGGGGCGCAGAGCAATACTCTGTATAATAAAATGTCGCAGGAGAGTGCGTCGTCTGTGTCGCAGGATACTCTCTCGGCAACAGAGTCTGTTGCCAATATTGTCAATGAGTTGCAGCGTGTGGTACCCGGTTCGGGCATAGTATATGTGAATCAGCCGGCGAACCTGAATTCTCTTATGGGTTCTATGATGCAACGCGACGGAAAGCCTGCACAGGTAGAGGGGTACAGAATCCTTCTCTATTCGGGAAATAATTCTCGAGCTGCACGCGATGAGGCTAATGCTATGGCCGAATATATGAGAAAGTACTACCCCGAGGCGCAGGTATATGTTGTTTTTGAATCGCCTATCCGTTCGTGTCAGTATGGCGATTTTCGCACTCGCGAAGAGGCTGAGGCTGTGATGTACCGCCTTAAGGCTACCCGACGATTCAAGGAAATTTCTGTAACAAAAGGAATGATAAATCTGCCTTATTAACTAAAAGGTATAAAGTATGAATATGGAGGATAGAGAGAAGATAATTGAAGGGCTCAAGAATAATTGTCATAAGATGCTTGAACTTATCGGTGAGAATCCTGCACGCGAAGGATTGGTAAAGACTCCCGACCGTGTGGCGCGTGCCATACTCGATACTACCTCGGGATATAACGAGGACCCTCACGCTATTTTGCGTGGCGCAATGTTCAAAGAGGATTACAGTCAGATGGTCATTGTGAAGGATATCGATTTTTACTCTCTTTGCGAACATCATATATTGCCCTTCTTTGGCAAGGTACACGTGGCATATATTCCTAACGGATATATTACGGGACTAAGCAAGATTGCGCGTGTGGTCGATGTTTATGCGCGTCGTCTGCAGGTTCAAGAGCGCTTGACACTACAAATAAAAGAGTGTATTCAGGAGACTCTTAATCCTCTGGGTGTTATGGTCGTTGTCGAGGCGCAGCATCTTTGTATGCAGATGCGTGGTATAAAAAAGCAGAATTCTGTAACCACAACCTCCGACTTTTGCGGAGCGTTCAATCAGGCAAAGACACGCGAGGAGTTTATGAATCTATTGCGCAGCAACAGATAAAAAATCCCTATACTTTAGTTTAAGGCAGGCCGCTCTTGTTTGGGTATGGCCTGCATTTTTTATATGTGTAGTTGTAAATAATGAACAAATAATTTGCGTTAACACAAATTAACAATTCGGAGGGGTAAAGTTGAACTTAAGTTATACATTTGCCAAAAATTGTAAAATTATATATAATATTACTATGAAAAAGTTATTCAAGGCAATAGCAGTTGTTGCTGTTCTTTCTCTTTCAAGCTGCGCTTATGTTCCTTATGTAGCAGGTCTTTATCACAATGTTTCTACTCCCGTAGCTGCAACAAGCAATGCTGTAGGTACTAAGGTAGGTAAGGCTTCTGCAACAAACGTTCTTGGTATTGTTGCATCAGGTGATGCTTCTATCAACGCAGCAGCTAAAAATGCTGGTATCCAGAAGATCAGCCACGTTGATCACAAGAATTTCTCTGTATTGGGCTTGTTCTCAAAGACTACAACATTTGTTTACGGAGAATAATCATTTAATTGCTTAAATGAGCATAGACTGTGAGGTTTATGCTCATTTTTTAATGGTTTGTATTTATGAGAAGGTGTCTGTTGTATATTTTTCTGTTACTCTCTTTTTCGGCTTACTCTCAGTCCTATAAAAAATCCTATGTGATGAATGTGACTCCAGAGGGTAATCTTTACTTTATATATGATTTAAAGATGAAGAGTCAGTCGGACGATGTAAAATCCCTGAAGTTCGATTATACTTTTGTGGAATCTCGCGAGTATGTTACTCTTATGGCTACCTGTATCTCTAAAAATGCGGTCAATATCGACTCCTTGTCTATAATTCTCCCCACGGGCTGTAAATATGCCGATGCTGTCGATAGAATATATACCGACAGAAAATCGCATTGGCACACTCGCTTCCGCTGTAATATCGATTATGATTTTTGGATGAATATGTACAGCAGCGATGCTTCTTTTGAACTTGTTCTGCATAACAAGAATGGAACGCAGATAAAGTACGAAGATTCAAAAAAGGGGTGGAAGAAGAACCGGAAGAAGATGCAATATATACAGGAGATGATTTCTGTAAATAAAGAGTGAGCCATTATCTTATGACTCACTCTTTTTCTATCCTTACACGTTGAGTGCTGCGTTTCCGAATCCATAGCCTTTCAGCACATTGTTGAGTATCTGTTGTGTCTCCTTGAGGAATTTGAAATTCTGCATTACCTCTAAATATCTGTTGCTGTCGTTTGCTATGGTGGGGTCTTTGAGCTTGTTCATTGTCTCTTTCAGAAGCTCGTCCACAATGCTCTGCTTGTAGGCTACGGCAAGGCGTGTCGTCTGTTCAAAGAGTACGGCCTTTTCGTTGCGCTCCTCGTTGTTACTGTTCTCGCTGAAGAATTTGCTCAGCATATATCTGTCGCCGCACAATTCGGCTGTGAGGCTCGATATTTCGTAATTCGGGTGGGCAAGGAAATGTCTCTCGGCCGAAAAGTTAGGCTCGTTGCAATATTGCACCGCCTCCTCGAATATCTGCCTGTATAGCGGGTGAGAGAATGCTATGGCGTCGCTCTCGAATGAATAGTGTATATGCGATATTACACTCTCGGTGAACGATGGAATGCCGTTTATTTTGTCCTCGGGAACCAGCAACTCACGCTCGCCGTTACGCAGAATGAATTGTATAATGGCCTTCTCCTTGCTGTATAAAGGATTGTTCTTATAGCTCTCTATTATCTCCTGCTGTATGTTGCCGTTTGCTGGTTGCGGCTCCGCTGGTTCAATATTGCTATCGGCGGGCTGTTCGGCTCCCTGTTGCTTGCGCTTGTATATCTCTTCGGCGCGCTGCTTGCGTATCTTCGCTGTCTCCGAGACAAGCAGCTGCTCGCTTACCTTGAGCATTTCGCTGCACTTCTTTATGTACTCGCTGCGCAGAATGTCGTTGGGCACTACCGCGATACTCTTTACAACGTCGCCTATGAGGCTTGCGCGGCTTACGGGGTCGTCGCCTGCCTCGCCAAGCAGCAGATTGGTCTTGAAACGTATAAAATCGACCTTGTTGCTCTTTATATAATCCTCGACCTCCTGAGTAGAGTGGTTCTGTGCGTAGCTGTCGGGGTCTTCGCCGTCGGGCAGTAGTACCACGCTTATATTCATTCCCTCCTCCAGCAGCATATCAATTCCTCGTAACGATGCTTTGATTCCGGCCTTATCGCCATCGTAGAGCAGTGTCACGTTGTTGGTGAAGCGGTGGATGAGGCGTATCTGTCCTGTTGTGAGCGATGTTCCCGATGAGGCTACAACATTCTGTATACCCTGCTGGTGCATCGATATTACGTCTAAATATCCCTCGACCAATATGCAGTTGTCGTGCTGCATTATCGCCTGCTTCGAGAAGTATAGTCCGTACAGATGGTCGCTCTTGTGATATATCTCCGACTCGGGCGAATTGACATATTTCGCCGCCTTTGCGTTATTCTGTAGAATGCGTCCTCCGAATGCTACAACCTTGCCCGAAATTGTGTGTACGGGGAATATTACGCGGCCCCAGAAACGGTCCACCAATTTACCATCGTCAGTTGCGTAGCATACGCCTGTCCTTGCAATTATCTCTGGATTGTATCCGGCTTTTGTCGCTGTCGATGCAAAGCAGTCGCGCTTTTCGAGTGAATATCCCAATCCGAATTTCTTTATTGTCTCGTCGCGCAGCCCTCGGTGACGGAAATAGTTCAATCCAATGGCTTTTCCCTCGTCGGTCGTGTGCAGAGTATCGGTAAAGTATTGTTGAGCATATTGGTTCACCACAAACATACTCTCGCGCATACTCTGTTCGCGCTTCTCCTCGTCGCTTAGTTCACGCTCCTTAATCTCAATATGATATTTCTTTGCTAGCCAGCGTAGAGCGTCGGGGTAGCTCAGCTGCTCGTGCTCCATTATAAAATGTACGGGCTTGCCGCCTTTGCCGCAACCGAAGCATTTCCACAGGTTCTTCGATGGAGAAACTGTGAACGACGGAGTCTTTTCGTTGTGAAAAGGACATAATCCAATCATATTTACTCCGCGTTTGCGCAGAGCAACAAAATCCGACACTACCTCTTCGACTTTGGCAGCGTCCATAATTTGTTCAATTGTGTTGCGGTCTATCATATATATAATAAGGTGTAACCTTTAGGCTGTTTTTAATCATTCGGCAAAAGTATAAATGTTTTTGTGAATAGAGAAAAAAAATAGACTCTTCCTTAAAATAATTTTCAGAAAACTTTTGGGAGTTTTTTGACTTTTTGTGGGCTATTTATGCAATAGATGGTGACGAAAAAGACTACAAAACAAAGAAAAAGAAAAAAAGTTGCATTTTTTTTGAAAATTCTTATCGAAAAGTTTGCAGGTTTAAAAATTTGGCGTACCTTTGCACTCGCTTTCGACAACGAACGTGTTGCGACAAGCAAAGACGATCCTTGACATCATTCCATACAGACAAAGCAGTACAACACAGAGTACTATTTTATGATAGTTA
>JAFYRW010000001.1 GCA_017546785.1 Bacteroidaceae bacterium
AAATGCGCATCCTTATTAAGGATGCGCATTCCATATAGCTGATTCTATATTATTCTGCAGCCTCAGCAACAACCTCAAAGGGAACCTTAACAGCAACCTCTTTGTGGAGTCTGATTGTAGCAGTGTAGTTACCTACCTCTTTAACAGCATCAACAGATACGATCTTACGATCTACCTCGAGACCAAGCTTAGCAAGCTCCTCAGCTACCTGTACAGCACCAACTGAACCGAAGATAGTTCCTGTTGCGCTTACCTTTGTAGCGATAGTAAGAGCTACACCCTCGAATTTTGCTGCAAAAGCCTCAGCGTCAGCCTTAATCTTAGCCAACTTATGAGCACGCTGTTTAAGATTCTCAGCCAATACTTTCTTTGCAGAAGGAGTAGCAATAACAGCCTTACCTGTAGGGATCAAATAATTACGGCCATAACCGTCTTTTACCTTAACGATATCGTCTTTGTAACCAAGGTTGATTACATCTTCTTTCAATATAAGCTCCATAATTATTCCTCCTATTATTTCATCATATCAGTAACAAAAGGCAGCAAAGCCAAGTGGCGTGCACGTTTAACAGCCTGAGCGATGCGGCGCTGGAATTTCAAAGAAGTACCTGTGATGCGGCGGGGCAACAATTTACCCTGCTCGTTCAAGAATTTCTTCAAGAATTCAGGATCTTTGTAGTCGATATACTTAATACCATTCTTTTTGAAACGGCAATATTTCTTTTTCTTGACATCAACCGATAGGGGTGTCAAATATCTGATTTCTGAAGGTGTCTGTGCCATAATTAATCCTCCTTATTTGCTTTTAAACTTCTACGCTTAGCAGCATACTCTGCAGCGTATTTATCCAATTTAACAACAAGAGAGCGGATAACGCGCTCGTCGCGACGATACTGCAACTCCAACTTTGCAATCACTTTAGGATCGGCATTGAACTCAAACATTACATAGAAGCCTGTAGTCTTCTTTTCGATGGGGTAAGCGAGTTTCTTAAGTCCCCAGTTCTCCTCATTGACAATCTCAGCACCTTCAGCAGTGAGAATGCCTTTGAATTTCTCTACCGCTTCCTTCATCTGAATATCAGACAAAACGGGAGTCAAAATGAAAACGGTTTCGTATTGATTCATTTTAGTTAATAAAAAATTTGGTTAAACATTCGTTTATCTAAACGCGGGTGCAAAGATAGACACTTTTTTTGAATCCTCAAAGCTTTACAGCCACCTTTTTGTTAAAAATAAAGTTTGTTGGGCATAAATATCCACCATTTGTAAAATTTTAGGTGAAAAATTTTCTACTATAAATATTTATATGTTTCTTTGTAAACAGAAAAATCAATTAAAAACACAGAATATGTCTACCGTTATCAAAAATCTAGGATTGGCTCTTATTCTTATTGGAGCTGTAATCCTGCTTCTAAGCTACTTCTTGAATTGGGTAAACAACAACGCTGTAAGCGTTGCTGCTATCGTTACAATGATCGCAGGACTTTTGACCTATATTTTTGCAAGTAAAAAGGAGTTAGAGAAAAACTAAATTCCACAAAAATCAATAAAAAATAGGATTATCCTTTGAGGATAATCCTATTTTTTATTTTCAGCCTGCCATCAAGCTTCAATCTCGGGAGTGATGAGCTTATAGCCTTTACCGTGGATATTTATAATCTCGATAGACTCGTCGGCCTTAAGATGCTTACGCAGTTTGGTGATATAAACATCCATACTACGAGCATTAAAGTAGTTGTCATCAGTCCAAATGGTCTTTAGTGCAAAATCGCGCTGAAGAATATCGTTAGCGTGTGCACACAACAGGCCCAATAGTTCCGACTCCTTTGTTGTCAATTTTGTCTGCTGACCATCAATAGAGAGCAACTGCTTCTGTGTGTCAAACTGGAAGCGTCCTATTTTATAATAGGTATTCTCCTTGCTCTTCTTGCCACGCACACGACGCAACACAGCCTCGATACGGAACACAAGCTCCTCCATACTGAAATGTTTGGTAATATAGTCGTCGGCACCAATCTTGAATCCTTCGATAATATCCTCTTTCAAAGTCTTTGCTGTAAGGAAAATAATAGGCATCTCGGGATTAACGGCACGAATCTCCTGCGCAAGAGTAAAGCCATCCTTTATAGGCATCATTACATCAAGTACACAAATATCAAATTTACCTTTCAGAAAAGCCTTATAACCGGCGTCTCCATCGGCATACAATTCTGCGTGATAACCTTTTACCTGCAGATACTCGCGTAGCAACATACCCAGATTCTCATCATCCTCGCATAGTAAAATACTCCTTTTCTCTTCCATAATCTTTTATTTTAAAGGTAATACAATTATAAACGTAGTTCCGACACCCGGCTCACTCTCGGCACGTATGCTTCCTTTGTGCGCCTCAATAATCTGCTTTACATAAGCAAGGCCCAGTCCAAAGCCCTTGACATCGTGCCTATTGCCGGTAGATACTCTATAAAACTTATCAAAAATCTTTTTAAGGTCCTCTTTGCGTATACCTATTCCATTGTCGGTAATAGATATCATATAATTATCGTTAGCATTCCACGTACGCACCGACAGGGACAAAGGCTCGTTCACCTTCTTATATTTCAAAGCATTGTCCATAAGGTTGAATATGACATTAGTAAAATGCATCTCATCGACATAAACATAGGGATCCTCCGCCTCAAGCGACGCTGATATCTGACCGCCATTCTGCACAATCTTCACATTAAAGGTATCAATGACACCCGTAACAAGCTCATTGGCATCGAGTTCTTTCATTTTAAGAGAAGCCGTCTTACGGTCCTCAAAGAGAGATATCTGCAACACCTTTTCTACCTGATAGTAGAGTCTTTTTGTCTCACTCGTAATAATTCCCGACAGTCTGTTGAACATTGCCGGAGACTTTGACACCGACTGGTCCTGCAACATTTGCGCCGCAAGCGATATTGTCGAGATTGGTGTCTTTAGCTCGTGAGTCATATTGTTAATAAAATCATTCTTCAATTCCGACACCTTCTTTTGTCTCACCGATAGATAAAGAGTTATCACAAATGTTATCAGAAGAACAAAAGTGAAGAGTATCGAAGGAATCATAAATTTAACCGAACTATAAATATATTTGTTCAAAGTCAATGTAGGGAAATTAACTTCGAGTGTGCCCATTCGTGCAGGAGGATCGTTCTTGAATATCAATTCCTTATATATATTACTCTCATCACCCTGAACATAATCGGAGCAGCGGTACACCTCTTTGCCGTTGCCCGACAATACTCTAAAATGATAAGGGATATTTATACCATTATTGGCAAGCTCGGTTTTTATATTCTGGTCGAGACGCTTAAAGTTTATACGCTGTTCCATCGGCTTTTCACTCGCCTGATAGAGCATATTGTAAACTACCTCATCGAGCAATGCACGCTGATACTGGTAGCGCTGTTTAAGTACATCGAACGATATTTTACGCGCATCCTTTACCGATATTGAGCCCAACACACTACCCTTTCTTATTTTATTGAAAGAGCCTGTCAAGTCATTTATTGTAGTCTTTGACTCCACCGAGAAGCTACCGTCGGACGATGACAGCAGATAAGAGTGCTCCAAACGAATAAAGCCATCCTTTATCTGCGCACGATGAATATCCTTCTGAACATCCTTTGTAAGATAGTAACGCATCTCATCGAGTTCAAGATCGTATGCCGCCTGATAGAGACTGCGACGCACACCCTCCTCGAAATGCTCACGACGCATTGTCACAATGGCATCGATATAACTCACCTGCAAATATAATAATCCGACGCAGCAGATCATCATCACAACTCCTACAACCCAAATTGCATTCTTTTTCATACGGTCTATTTTGCTATGCAGTATTACTAACTGCACAAATATAATAACAACATTTAATGGATGTATATTTCCTTAACACGAATTAGTCGGCGTTTCACATTCTTAACATTAAAAATAATTTTAATTATCAAAATAACAACTTAAATTAAACTTTAAATACATATTCTGCAAAAACAGCTCTTATTTTAACCAAATAAAGGTGATAATTTTAAGAACCTTACAAGCAATATTCACACAATGTAAACGGCAATAAAAAAAATGTGCGGAGCAAATACTCCGCACATTTTAATTTTATATAAACAAGTATTATTCCTCGTCTTTTACAGCAAGCTCCTCAACAAGCTTATTCTGAACATCACCGGGAACAAGCTCGTATGTCGAAGGCGACATTATGAACGAAGCACGACCACCGGTCAATGAACTTAATGTGGTTGAGTAAGAAGCCATCTCTTTCAAAGGAACCTTTGCCGAGAGTTTCTCGTAACCATTCTCGCTCTCCATTCCCATAATCATACCGCGACGGCCCTGAATATCACTCATCACATCACCCATCTTGTCAGAGGGAACAAATACCTCTACATCATAAACAGGCTCAAGGATTTTGGGACCAGCCTCACGGAACGCTGCACTGAAGGCATTACGTCCGGCCAACATAAATGAAAGCTCGTTAGAATCTACCGGGTGCATCTTGCCATCGTAAACAATAACACGAACATCGCGAGCATAAGAACCGGTAAGAGGACCGCGCTCCATTCTCTCCATTACACCTTTAAGGATAGCAGGCATAAAGCGAGCGTCGATAGAACCGCCAACGATACTGTTCACAAATACCAATTTGCCGCCCCAATCCAAAGTCACCTCCTCGGTAGCCTTTGCATTTATCTTATACTCCTGACCACCGAAACGGTAAACATCCTGCAAGGGCTTGCCATCCTCGTAAGGCTCTACGATAAGATGAACCTCGCCGAACTGTCCGGCACCACCAGACTGCTTCTTGTGACGATAGTCGGCACGCGCAGCCTTTGTGATAGTCTCGCGATAAGGAATCTTTGGTTCCTCGTATTTAACGTTAATCTTTTCTACATTCTCCAAACGCCATTTGAGAGTACGCAAATGGAACTCACCCTGACCATAGACAAGAGTCTGACGCAATTCCTTAGATTGAACAATGCGCCAAGTAGGATCCTCTTCGTGCATACGGTTAAGAGCCTGCATCATCTTCTCAATCTCCGACTCATTCACAGGCTTAATAGCGCGTGAATATTTAGATGCGGGATATTTAACCAAAGAGAATTTATTGTTTGCCTCTTTTGAGTTAAGAGTATTACCTATTCTTACATCCTTAAGCTTTACTGTACAGCCAAGATCACCAGCCTTAAGTTCCTCAACTGCTACGCGGTTGGCACCGGCACTGCAATACAACTGAGCGATACGCTCTTTAGAACCTCTGTCGGCATTAACAAGGTCATCGCCGGCCTTGAGAGTACCGCTCATCACCTTAAAGTAATTAACCTCGCCAATATGAGGCTCAACCGATGTCTTGTAGAAGAAGATTGATGTAGGAGCATCGCTGTCGTAAGGAACTGTTACGCCATCGGCATTCTCAGGCTTAGGCATATCATCTACCTCGGGAGCAACATTTGCCAAGAACTCCAACAGACGGCTGACAGCAACGTCGGTAGCAGCAGAGCAGCAGAGTACGGGATAAACGTCGCCTGTAGCAAGACCCATACGGGCACCCATACGAATCTCATCAGTACCAAGATCAGCCTCATCAAAGAACTTATCCATCAAGCCCTCCTCATTCTCGGCAGCCTTTTCAACAAGCTCATTATGCAAAGATTTTGCCTTCTCCATCTCCTCGGCGGGGATATCCTCGACCAAAGGAGGCTGGCCCTCAGCGGTCCAAGTAAGTTTCTTCATAAGAAGAACGTCGATAATTGAGTTAAAGCCAGGACCGCAGGTCAAAGGATACTGTACAGGAACAACCTTTGAACCATATATCGACTGCAACTGCTCAATTACAGTATCGTATTCACATTTTTCATTATCTACCTGATTAACGACGAACATTACAGGCTTATTCATCTTCTTTATATAGCGGAAGCTATTCTGTGTACCTACCTCTACACCATACTGGCCATTGATTACCATCATAGCAAGGTCGCAAACAGTCATTGCACACACAGCACCACCGGCAAAGTCATCAGAGCCCGGGCAATCTATGAGATTCAGTTTTTTATTAGCCTGCTCAATCTGGAATACAGTAGAGAATACAGAGTATCCATACTCCTGCTCAACAGGGAAATAGTCACTGACGGTATTTTTTGCCTCTACCGTACCTCTACGTTTGATTATACCACCCTCATAGAGCATAGCCTCAGTGAGAGTGGTTTTTCCAGAGCCGGAACAACCTACAATTGCAATGTTCTTAATTTCGTTAGTCTGATAAGTTTTCATATTGTCTTTATCAAGTTAGGTTAGTTAGTTAGTTTTTTTAAACACGACGGCAATGTAGAAAAAAATATAAAGAAATGCAAATAGAAACTGTTACCTTTTTTTAAAACGAATAAAAAAAATTAACTTCGCGACAAAATCATCAACAGAAAAGAATATGGGAGGTATATACATACATATTCCATTTTGCAAACAACGATGCAAATATTGTGCATTCTACTCCACCACACAGCACTCCTTGCAACAACGATATGTCGATGCTGTATGCAATGAATTACGTATGCGTAATAATTATATAATAGGTAGCGCCGACACTGTCTATTTTGGCGGAGGCACCCCGTCGGTACTTACAATTGAGCAGATTGAGAAAATAATGTGCTCTATAGACAAGAATTTCGGCATTTCAGAGAATGCAGAAATAACAATCGAAGCTAATCCCGACGACCTTACCCCCGAATATCTTTCGCAGCTACGCTCGTTGAGGATAAATAGGCTGAGTATGGGCGTACAAAGCTTCAACGACAGACAGTTAAAGCAGCTGCAGCGTCGCCACAATGCACAAAAGGCGTGCGAAGCTGTGGAGAATGCGCGTAAGGCAGGCTTTGAGAATATAAGTATCGATCTTATTTTTGCACTACCCGGCTCCACCGAGAGCGATTGGAAACACGACCTCAAGCAGGCAATAGAGCTATGCCCCACACATATTTCGGCATACAATCTAACCTACGAAGAGGGCACAGCCCTATACAAGGAGGCCTCAGAGGGAAAAATAGTACCACTATCAGAGGAAGAGAATATAAACCAATTTCAAATACTAATAGAGATACTCACCAGTGCCAATTACCGCCACTACGAAATATCGAACTTTGCCCTGCCAGGGTTCGAGAGTCGTCACAATAGCAGCTATTGGAATAATATACCCTATTTAGGATGCGGATCTGCCGCACACTCTTACAACCAGAAGAGCCGTCAGTGGAACATTGCCAACGTAAAAGAATACATACAAGGTATAGAAAATGAATCGCCCGACTTTGAGATTGAGCATCTCACAATGGCCGAGCAGCACAACGACGCCATATTGACACGCCTGCGCACCGCCGATGGTATTCCACTGAAGCAATTTAAAGAGCAATTCGGCGAAAGAATGTACGACCATCTGCTAAAAGCAGCAGCAAAGCACATTGCCAATGGTACATTGGAACATAGCAACGAAAGACTATCACTCACACGTAAAGGAATATTCATAAGTGACTCCATTATGCGTGACCTTATATATATAGAGTAAATAAAAATTCTGCAACCACCGACTTTTATCGGAATAAGAGAAGAAAAAAACAAAAAAACTCATAACTTTGTAAAATCACACGAATCAATAAATAATCGATTATGAAAAAAGCAATCTATTTACTTCTACTAATTCTATTTCCATTAAGTATGTCGGCACAAGACAAACTTAAGTTCGAAATTAAAGATGGAGACTTCTACGTAAACGGAAAGGCTACCCGTATACTTTCGGGAGAGATGCACTATCCGCGCATCCCTCATCAGCTATGGCGCCATCGTCTGCAGATGATGAAAGGAATGGGACTGAACACCGTTGCCACATATGTATTCTGGAATTGGCACGAGGTAGAGCCCGGACAATGGGATTTTGAAGGCGACAAAAATTTAGCTGAGTATATTAGAATTGCCGGCGAAGAGGGTATGATGGTCATTTTGCGTCCCGGCCCCTACGTATGTGCCGAGTGGGAATTCGGTGGCTACCCCTGGTGGTTGCAGAATGTCGAGGGAATGGAGATTCGCCGCGACAATGAGCAGTTCCTCAAATACACAAAATTGTATATAGACCGTCTTTATAAAGAGGTTGGACATTTGCAATGCACAAATGGCGGACCTATCATTATGGTACAGTGCGAGAATGAGTTCGGTTCATATGTATCGCAGCGCACCGACATTCCTTTGGAGGAGCACCGCGCATACAACGCAAAAATAAAGCAGCAGCTGGCCGATGCAGGATTCAACGTTCCTCTCTTTACATCGGACGGAAGCTGGGTATTCGAGGGAGGAAGCACCCCCGGAGCACTCCCCACAGCCAACGGTGAGAGCAATATCCCCAACCTTAAGAAGGTTGTAGACGAATATCACAATGGCGAGGGTCCCTATATGGTAGCAGAATTCTATCCAGGATGGCTATCACACTGGGCAGAGCCCTTCCCTCAGGTAACAGCCGAGAGCGTTGCACGTCAGACAGAAGAGTACCTCAAGAACGACGTATCGTTCAATTTCTATATGGTACACGGCGGAACAAACTTTGCATTTACCAGCGGTGCCAACTACGACAAGCGTCGCGACATTCAGCCCGACCTTACAAGCTACGACTACGATGCTCCCATCAGCGAGGCAGGATGGGTAACACCCAAATACGACTCCATACGCAACGTAATACAGAAGTATGTCGATTACAAGATTCCCAGCGCTCCCGCGCCCACTCCCGTAATTGAGATTCCATCGATAAAGCTAAACAAAATTGCCGACGCCATTGCTTATGCCGAGAAAGAGAAGCCCGTAAGCAGCATCTCTCCTCTCACATTCGAGCAGTTGGAGCAGGGCTACGGATACGTTCTCTACAGCCGCCGATTCACACAGGCCATCAGCGGAACATTGGAGATTCCTGGCCTACGCGACTACGCAACAATTTATGTAGACGGCGAGAAGGTAGGTGAGCTCAACCGCAACACACAGACCTACGAAATGGATATTGAGGTTCCGTTCAACACCACACTGCAGATTCTGGTCGAGAATATGGGCCGTATAAACTATGGTAGCGAGATTGTACACAACACAAAGGGCATTATCAGCCCCGTAGTGATAAACGGACAGGAGATTATGGGCAACTGGGAGATGTACAAGCTTCCTATGGCTCAAATGCCCGAAATATCAAATATGGGCCGATTGGCAGTAAACAACGGTTCGGCACAGGCCAAGCGTCTACAAGGCTGTCCTGCCATCTACGAGGGAACATTCACTCTCGAGGAGACAGGAGATACTTTTATAAATATGGAAGATTGGGGGAAAGGTATTGTCTTTGTAAACGGACATAATCTCGGACGCTATTGGTACGTAGGACCTCAGCAGACACTCTATCTTCCCGGAGTATGGCTTAACAAGGGTGAGAACAAGATTGTAATATTCGAGCAGTTGAACGACACAATGCACAGCGAGATAAGCACTGTCAAAGTTCCCGTACTACAGGACCTTAAATAAAGAACATAAATTCTCCCACAGAGCCAAAAGCTTTGTGGGAGAATTGTATATAATGGCTACCAGCGGGAATATCCGCAAAAAAGCAGCCGCACAGAACAATTCACATACGCCCGACAACAAAATAGAGGTTCACCAAAAGGTGAACCTCTATTCTATATTACAGAAGAGTATTATTACATCATACTATTTGCAAGAGCGAGAATCTCCTCACCGATAGCATCGGCAGCCTCCTGTGTGGGGCCCTCTGAATAGATGCGGATAATGGGCTCTGTGTTACTCTTACGTAAATGTACCCAAGTATTCTCAAAGTCGAGTTTCACACCATCAACGGTGTTAATCTCTGCCTTACCGGCGTATGTAGCCTTAATCTTCTCGAGAATAACATCAACGTCTGTTCCGGGCTTAAGGTCGATGCGGTTCTTACCCATAAAGTAAGCAGGATAAGTAGCACGCAATTCGCTCACAGTCTTACCCTCGTGAGCAAGATGGCTGAGGAACAAACAGATACCTACCAAAGCATCGCGACCATAGTGGCTCTCGGGGTATATTACACCACCGTTACCCTCGCCACCAATCACAGCGCCAGTCTCTTTCATCTTTGTAACCACATTAACCTCACCTACAGCCGAAGCAGCGTAGTTTCCGCCACGAGCGTTAGTAACGTCACGCAAAGCACGTGTCGAAGAGAGGTTCGATACAGTATTTCCGGGAGTGTGCTTCAACACATAGTCGGCAACCGATACAAGAGTATACTCCTCGCCGTACATCTCACCATTCTCGCAGATGATAGCCAGACGGTCTACGTCGGGATCTACAACAAAAGCAACGTCATTGCCGCCCTTTGCCATAAGTCCCATAATATCGCTGAGGTTCTTAGCCAAAGGCTCGGGATTATGCTGGAAATCACCGGTAGGCTCGCAGTAGAGTTTCTCTACGCTCTTAACGCCCAACTGCTCGAAAAGCATAGGAAGAATTACACCACCGACTGAATTGACACAGTCGATAGCCACTCTGAAGCCTGCATTCTTTATTGCCTCACGGTCCACAAGAGGAAGAGCAAGCACAGCGTCTATATGTTTCTGATTGTATGTCTCATCGAGACGATATTTACCGAGAGTCTCAACATCAGCATAGTCGAATTCCTCGGCAGTAGCAATGCGAAGAACCTCTTTACCCTCCTCGGCATTCAAGAACTCACCCTTCTCGTTAAGCAATTTAAGCGCGTTCCACTGACGGGGATTGTGGCTGGCTGTAAGGATAATACCGCCACAAGCATCCTCCATAGTAACAGCGAGTTCTGTTGTAGGAGTAGAGGCAAGGCCAATATCAACAACGTCGAATCCCATTCCCATAAGAGTACCACAGACAATGTGATTGACCATAGCACCTGAGAGACGAGCATCGCGACCTACTACAATCTTATTACTTTCTTTAGTAGTTGTCTTACGAATCAACGCAGCATAAGCCGACGTCAATTTTACAATGTCAAGAGGAGTCAAGCCCTCATCGGCGCGTCCACCGATGGTTCCTCTGATACCAGAAATAGATTTAATTAGTGTCATACCAATTTTCGGGTGTAAAGGTTATTTGATAAAAACAAGGATAAACATAAGAAGAGGCCTCTGATGTTCCTTTTGTATGAGGAACTATCACATTTATTTTTGCAGCCTGAGACTGATAGCGTGTAAAGTAGAGAAACTGCAAGGGAACCAACCAGCCTTGCGGCACAGCGTCTCCATATATGGCCTTCATATAGCCATCGGTAAAGCTTGCGCTATAAACGCCATACTCATACTTTACTCGCATAATATCGGGATTGTCCGTATCGTTTATATTGCCCGATATTGTATCGGCCTCCGATATATTGTACTCGTAGTAGCGCGCTATCATATTCACAGTCTCAGACTCTCTCATCTGACGACCGTCGCTTGCGTTCTTTGGATTGCGCACTATCTGCAAATAGCAGCCATCAACCTCGACATATTCGTTTCTTCCATTTGTAGTCTCGGTGATTGTATCTTTTATAAACTCGTGGTAAGGAATTAAATCAATCTTTTGCTGCACAATAAAATTCTTTACCAGTTTAATCTCTTTTTCCTTCATTTCGGAGTAAGTAACCGTATCATCACACGACGACAGTGCCACAACCACCATCGACAATATTCCCCAAATTTTCAGTAGGTTCCTCATATTCTCTCTAAAAAACTCTTTTGATATAAATTCAACCGCTAAAAATAATAACTTTAGTCGAAGATACAAAATGTATATTCAAAAAATAGGGCAAAGAGGCAATATTTAATTATTTAAAATAGTTTTTATGCAGATTCACACTCCCTAAAGGATTATTTCACAAGCTCATCGGCATACTTTTCTATTGCTCGGTTAAAGCGCTCGACAGCCTCTTCCATTGTTCCCTGCACCTCTCCTCCCGAGGCGTTCTTGTGTCCTCCTCCGCTAAAAAAGTCGGCCGCGACACTATTGCAGGGAAAATCATCGACGCTTCGCAGCGATACATTTATCTTTCCGGGCTGCTCCTCGCGAAGGAAGCACGAGAATCTCACCCCTTTTATCTGCAGCGGCATATTGACAAGCCCCTCAGTGTCGCCTTTTATTGCATTGAATCGACGCATCTCATTATAGGTCAATGTTATCAGAGTAGCATTGCTCTGCGGATAATAAGACAATTTATGATTCATCACATAGCCAAAAAGACGCAGCCTGTCGATAGAGTAATTATAAAAGACCCGTCGGTATATTAAGTCCTTATCAATTCCCGCCTCTATGAGACGCGCTACCACAATGTATATCTCCTTGCGGTTCGACGCATAGGCAAAATTACCCGTATCGGTCATTATTCCCGTGTAGAGACACTCGGCAATGTAGCGCGAGGGCAAAGCTCCGTCACCAAGATAATCGACAAGATTATATACAAGCTCAGCCGTAGAGCAGGCCGCAGTATTTGAGAGAGCAACGACAAAGCCATCCTCGGGATACAGATGATGATCGACAAGAATGCGCGGAGTGGAAAGAGGCGACACAATATCGGCAATCTCACCTATGCGCGAGAGAGCATTAAAATCGAGACAGAAGATAATATCGGCCTTGTTCAACAGTTCAACTGCCTCCTCTTTTTTCTGCTCAAAGTTCACCACACTGTCCGACGCAGGCAACCACTTTAAAAAGTCAGGAAAAGCATTAGGGACAATAACGTCGGCTATCTTGCCCATTCCACGCAGAAAATGCGCCAATGCCAATGAGGAGCCGACAGCATCACCATCGGGGTTGCGATGCACCAAAATAGCGAATCTATCACTTTTCTCTACCAGTCTTTTAATCTCGGAAGCCTTTTCAATCTCAATCATCGTATATAAATTTAGGAGCACAGCCCATTAGTCATAATCTTTGCGAAGATAGCGAAGAGATTGCAAACAACACAATTTTAGGGTGCAAAATGTCATCGCGCAGGATAAATCGTAAGTTCCGGCACAGAACAGTCCCAACGCATAGCACCATCTCGGGATATATCTATACAGCGAATGCCCAATTCCGCACATTCATCAGCTATTCTGCGGCGGCTATTGGCATAAAGGGAGGCGTCCATCACAACAAAGCTCGCAGGATATACCGTAAAAAGTTCCTCGATGCTACCCAAAAAGCCGCGACAAAGATAGAGACAATCCACCGGACGCATATTCTTCTCGTCGCGCCAGCAATCGTCGGCAAGAAGCATTATTCTGCGTCCCGAAAATTCGGCCATTCCATTGGTAAAGGTAAGGACATCATCGCCGTAAGAGTCATTAACCCACAGAGGAGTGTCCATATTTTCGCGTTTCCAATAGGGGCGACAGCTATTATCAAGTTCTGCATCTAGCAACGAACGCGACGACAGCACATAAGATTGCTTACGCGAGACAACAAGCTGAGCCACAGGACAATCCCTGTTATTAAAGAAAAGAATATAACGCTCATTACTGCGCAGCGCATCGGGCAAAAGAATAGATGCGGCAAACAGCAGCGACACTACTCCGGCAACAATCGCTGCCCACAATTTGCGACACAACAGAGAATAGACCGAAAGAGCAACAATTACCACAACACACAATGCTCTGGGAACATCAATCCACGGAAGCTCCAACGAGACGCCGGGCAACGACGCTATCAAGCACAGCAGATAGTTCATAGAATCTATAATCATCTGTAGCAGCCAAGCGACAGCACCCTGCAATGCCGGCAGAGGCACAAATATAAGCACAAGCGCCAACAGCATAATAAAGAATGCCAAAGGAACAACAACCATATTCGTCAGAAGGAAATAGAGGGGGAAAGTTCCAAAATAGCACCACACAAAGGGCAACGTTCCTATCTGCGCTGCCACAGAGACAGCAATAAGAGCTATAATATAACGACAGAGAGCATTATTGCAACTATCGTATCGCATAACAGCCTGCAGGGCTGGAGTCATAAGTATTATCGAGAATACGGCAGCAAAAGAGAGCTGAAAGCCTATATCAAAAAGATAATAAGGAGAATAGAGAAGCATTGCCACAGCAGCAAAAGCCAATATATTCATCGAGGAGGTATCGCGGCCTATAATCTTTGCCAGCGACATCAGCGAAAAAAGAATCGCGGCACGCACCACCGACGGGGTAAAGCCGGCAACAGCTACAAACAGCCATATTACAGCGACAATCACCGCCTCGCGCAGCAGTATATATCTACGACGATAAAAAGCCGTTGAGAACAACGCCGAAACAATCATATAGAAGATACCAAGATGTAATCCCGACAGCGCCAGAATATGGCTGGCTCCAACCGAGGAGTATAGAGCCTTTGTATCTTTCGAAAGTCCCCTCTTTTCGCCAACCGTAAGAGCCGACAACACAGCCAGCGCCTCTCCGTCAATGCCCAAGCGTTCATACAATTGCACAACCTTATGACGCAGCATAAGCGCCCTCATCCTCCAGCCGACAGTACCCGCACCGCGACTGCTCCACCCCTCATAGGGCAGATAGACAGTGCCGGTAACACCCTTTATCCTATACAATCTCTCAACGTCAAGCTCGGCAGGATTACCGGCATTGCGCGGAGGCTGAACCTTTGCATCAAAGAAAACCCTTTCACCTACGGAGAGAGCCTCAACGTCCACGCTATTGGCAAAATAAATATAGATATTACCCTCACGACGCGCATCGGGAACAGAATCACGTCCTATACGCTGCGCATAGGCAAGCACACGCGTAGATGTTCCGCCCACAATGGGAGTCTCTAGCAATTGAGCCTCGAAGCGCCCCTTTGTTCCGCTCCATTGCAGCTGCGAGGAGGCATTCTCCAAAATAATAAGAAAGGCGCCAACAGCAAACATTGCCACAGTTGCGCCCACGCCAAAGAGTAGACGCATCCTCTCGTGCAACATTCCGCAGAACATCGCCAACAGCGAAAAAAGAATAAGAAGAGAAGAAAATAGCAGCGAAAGAGCGAAGAACCACGAACAAGCGATTCCCAACATTAGCGGGAACGCAAGTTTAAGCATCACATTCTTTCGCAGATAACTATTTACCGACAATTCAAACGATATTTACAATGCACGCAGTGCAGTAATAACACCTTCGGGAGATTCGGCCTTAAACACGGCATTGCCCGCAACAAGAACATCCGATCCTGCATCGGCAAGCAGTTTGCCTGTCTCGACATTCACTCCGCCATCAACCTCTATTAAGGCCTTTGAACCGCTCTTTTCGATAAGCTCACGCAATTCACGCACCTTTTCTACTGTATGATGGATAAATTTCTGTCCTCCGAATCCGGGATTGACGCTCATAAGCAGCACAAGGTCAAGATCGGCAATAATATCCTTGAGCATACACACGGGAGTCGATGGGTTAAGCGTAACTCCTGCCATCATTCCCGACTCCTTAATTTTCATTATCGCACGATGCAGATGAGTCTCGGCCTCATAGTGAATATTCATCACACGGGCACCAAGCGCCTTTACCGCATCGAGATAATTCATAGGATTAACCACCATAAGATGCACGTCAAGAGGCTTATCGCAAAGTTTCGCAACATACTGAAGCACAGGAGGGCCAAAAGAGATATTAGGAACAAACACTCCGTCCATAATATCTATATGCAACCAATCAGCATCGCTGCGGTTTATCATCTCCAAATCTTCCTGCAAGTTTCCGAAATTTGCCGACAACAACGACGGCGACACCATCTGGCTCATATTCTATAAATTGTAAAAGGGTTATTTATTCTGCAAACTTAACAGATAATTTCCGATTATGCAAACTACGCAAGCAAAAAGCATCCCAAAAGAGACACCACTCACACATCAAAAGAGAAAGCCCGATATATAGAAACAGGGAATTGACACAAAAAGCCCAAACGACAGCAGACAATAAAGCAAAAGAGAGCCGCACGAAAAGCATTCACTTTCGATGCTTTTAAAAAAAACAAGAAAAGCAAAAGCAGCATTACCACCACCTTTGCAAAAAAAAGAACAGCGGACAACAATTGTTGTCCGCTGTATATAAGATTCAGTTTAAACTGTCTGTTATCTTTTACTTATTTCTTCAAAGACTCATCAGCCTTTGTTTGGGGAAGCATCTCCTCTGCAAACATATAAGCACCGGTCTTAGGCGATTTAACCATCTTAACAACCTTAACGAATTTCTCCTTATCGCCAGTCTGGAGTGTTGCAACTGCTTTCTTAGCCATCTTTTAATTACTTTATTTCTTTGTGAACGGTTACTTTCTTCAAATAAGGGTTGTATTTCTTCAACTCCAAGCGCTCGGTTGTATTCTTACGATTCTTCGTTGTAATATAACGAGACATTCCGGGAACGCCACTACTCTTTTGCTCTGTGCATTCGAGGATTACCTGAACGCGGTTTCCTTTAACCTTCTTAGCCATATTCCTTACCTCCTTAATCTTTTAATAGATTACTTTAATATCTTCCCAAGCAACGTGGCCTTTGCTAACTGCATTTTTCAATGCTGCATCGAGACCTACTCGGTTGATGATTTTTAACCCCGCTGCACTCACGCGCAACTGAATCCAACAATTCTCTTCTACGTAGAAGAACTTCTTGGTAAACAAGTTCACATTGAAAAGACGCTTTGTTCTTCTCTTTGAGTGTGATACATTGTTACCCACCATGGCTTTCTTACCGGTGATTTGACAAATTTTAGACATCGCTATATATTTTTTGTTTTTATTCTTGTATGCTTACTTAAAACAGCGTGCAAAGATATAAATTTACTCTATATCCTGCAAGCAAAAAAGCATTTATTTTAAGAAATACTTAAAACATTTGCTTTTACACTCATTTCGTGTAACAAAAACACCGACAAACGAACAAAAGATAAAGCTATTAAACAACGAATGTGGCGTTATTTCCGAAATTCACTGCAAAGGTATAAAAAAGCTGTGAAATAAAAAAGTATAAGAGGAATTTATTCCCATCAATATCACTTTTTCAGTTTTTCGAGCAATAATTCCAATACTTTCTCCACAGTAGCATTGATATTCGCAAGGCGACCATTATCAACAAGTTGCAACAATTTAGTATAGACAGTTTCTCCAACCGCGACAGCCACCCACACTGTTCCCACCGGTTTTTCGGGAGTTCCGCCCGAGGGACCTGCTATTCCCGACGTTGCAACGGCACAATCGCAGCGTATCGCACTCTTTGCTCCAAGAGCCATTTCCCTAACAACAGGCTCGCTCACCGCGCCGTAATTCTCAAGCGTCTCGTGCGCAACGCCCAGCAGCCGCTCTTTTATCTCATTGGAATAGGCAACAACACCACCTTTGAATATATCGCTGCTCCCCGACATTGATGTTATTGCCGCAGCTATCGAGCCTCCGGTGCAGCTCTCAGCAGTAGCAAGCGTCAGAGAACGGGCACGCAAAGCATCATTAACCTTTTGAGACAACAGCGCAACAGCATCCATACACCTTATTATTATATAGTAGTGCGCGAGTATGCGGGAAGATCCATAGGACAGAATTCCCCGTCGAGGAATTTATAATAGCCCGCAACACCTATCATCGCAGCATTATCGGTCGTAAAGCCGAATTTAGGGATAAATATCTCCCAGCCGTATCGTTTGGCGTAAGAGGCATAAGCCTCACGCAAAGCTGTATTTGCCGACACTCCTCCCGATAGAGCAATCCTCTTTATCTTCAATTGCTTAGAAGCCTTATAGAGTTTATCCATAAGAATATCAACCACAGTAGCCTCGAACGACGCTGCAATATCCTCCTTATGCTTTTCAATATAGTCGGCATCCTCGGCTACCAATTTACGCAGAGTATAAAGAAAAGAGGTCTTTAAACCACTGAAGCTATAATCAAAGCCAGGAATATGAGGTTTACTAAATTGATAAGCCTTAGGGTTACCTTGACGAGCAAGTTTGTCGATTATAGGACCACCCGGATAGCCGAGTCCCATAACCTTTGCACATTTATCCATAGCCTCTCCGGCCGCATCATCTATTGTCTGTCCGACAATCTCCATTTCCCTATAGCTGTTCACCTTTACAATCTGAGAATTTCCGCCCGACACCATAAGACAGAGGAACGGGAATTCGGGTGCCTTATGTTCAACACCATCCTCTTTTATGAAATGCGCCAGAATATGTCCCTGAAGATGATTCACCTCAATCATAGGTATTCCCAACGAAGCGGCAAGACCTTTGGCAAACGAAACTCCGACGAGCAGCGAACCCATAAGACCAGGGCCGCGCGTAAAAGCAATGGCATTAAGCTGTTCTTTGGTAATACCTGCCTTTTTGAGAGCAGCATCCACCACCGGAACAATATTCAATTCGTGAGCACGCGACGCAAGCTCAGGAACCACTCCGCCATACTGTTCGTGCACAGCCTGACTCACCGTCACATTAGATAGGACAACGTCGCAACACATCACCGCAGCCGATGTATCATCACACGACGACTCAATAGCCAATATATATACTTTTTCCATAAAAGATAGTCCATTGAAGCGCGTCTGAATACGCGCATATTTATCGGGTGCGAAGATACAATATAATTTCTTTTTCACTAACTTTACCGGGAATAAAGTTTCACTATCTATGCACATTGAAACATTCGGCACATTAGTAAACACCCCGCAATTGAGCAAAGGCCAGTTTTTCAACCCATAGACTTTTTGCACGGAAAAAGCCCCGGAGAACACTCTGTAATTCACTTTTTCTGCAGCAGAGAGACCGACAACCTTTGCAGAAAAGCAGACAAGCAGCACCCAACGGCATTATTATTAAATAAAATATTGCACACGATATACGTTTAATCAAAAAATTCCGTTAAGATAGAGAACCACGCACAAATAATGAGAAGAATAATTACAATAATAGCCCTACTGCTTATATTCACGCCACCCACATTGGCGCAGAGTGTTACAATAAAAGGCAAGGTGACAGACGACAAGCACACCCCCATAGAGATTGCCAACGTGCACGCCGAGGGACAAGCAACCGGAACAATCACCGACCTAAAAGGCAATTATATCTTCACCTGTCAGAGCAGCGACAGCCTCGTCATACGATTCTCTATGGTCGGTTACCAGACACGCAAGAAGACACTCAAGAACCCCACCGACACAGTAACGATAAATGTAGTTCTTCCCCCTATGGATTATGCGCTCGACGGCGTAGAGATTATCGACAATCAGCGTCAGATGGGAAGCACACACAAGATTGAGCTACCCAAGAAGATGCGTCTGCTACCCGACGCAAGCGGCAATGGCGTAGAGTCAATAATAGCCACACAGGCAGGAGTAAGCTCACACAGCGAGCTTAGTTCACAATATAATGTCCGCGGTGGTAATTTCGATGAGAACAGCGTTTATGTAAATGGCGTAGAGGTATACCGCCCGCTCCTTATAAGAGCAGGACAACAAGAGGGACTAAGCTTCCTTAACCCTGATATGGTTGGCAGCATAGCCTTTTCAACCGGAGGATACGAAGCAAAGTACGGCGATGTAATGTCGTCGGTACTCGACGTCACCTACAGCAAGCCCACAGAATTCGAAAGTTCTGCTTCGCTAAGCATATTAGGGGCAAACGCATACATTGGAGTAGGTAACAAAAAGTTCAGTTTCACAAACTCGTTTCGCTATAAAACCACACGCTACCTTTTGGGCACACTCGACACAAAAGGAGAGTACGACCCCGATTTTATAGATTATCAGACATTTTTAGATTGGCGTCCCACACAAAAGTTCAATATCAGCTTCATAGGAAATATTTCGCGCAACAGATACAATTTCAAGCCATCGGACCGCCAGACATCTTTTGGAACATTAGAAGAGGTACGCGAATTCAAGGTCTATTTCGACGGATGGGAGAAAGATATTTTCCGCACACTGTTCGGTTCTCTGTCGTTCAGCTACACTCCCAACGAATATCACAAGATATCACTCCAGACATCAGCATTCAACAGCAACGAGCAGGAGACATACGACATTACAGGAGAGTATTGGATAGACGACATTGAGGCCGATGAAAGCAAGAGCATAGGACAATACCGCGAGCACGCACGCAACTATCTGCAAGCGAATATTGCCACGGCATCGTTGAATGGAGTACATTTCCTTAAATCACACGACATTCGCTGGGGTATTATGTGGAAGGGAGAGTATGTAAACGAAAAGCAGCGAGAATGGGAGATGCGCGACTCTGCCGGATACAATATTCCCCACACAGGAAATTCACTTAACCCCATTTACAGCCTTACATCAAAGACAACAACCAGCAACAATCACATAAAGTTGTATGCACAGGACACATACAAATTCAACAGTAATATTGGATTATTATCAATAAACGCCGGCGCTCGCCTGACATATTGGGATTGGAACAACGAGCTATTATTCTCGCCGCGAGCATCAATAGGACTAATCCCCAAATTCAACGACGACCTTACCTTCCGTTTATCGAGCGGCGTCTACTATCAGGTTCCTTTCTACAAAGAGCTGCGCGACACTGTAACGGCCAACGGAATAACAACCGTTGTACTAAACAAAAACATAAAATCGCAACGCTCGATACACGTTGTTCTTGGTGGCGACTACCAATTCCGATTGTTCAATCGCAATTTCAAATTTACCGCTGAGGCCTACTACAAGAAGTTAGATAACCTTATCCCCTACAATATCGATAATGTACGCGTGGTATACTATGGCGAGAATTGCGCACACGGCTACGCAACAGGACTCGACCTTAAGCTCTTCGGAGAATTTGTCCCAGGAGCCGACTCGTGGCTGACATTCTCCATTATGGACACAAAGGAGAAGATAAACGGTGGCGACTGGTTGCCTCGCCCTACCGACCAAAGATTCAACGCGTCGCTCTATTTTACGGACTTTTTCCCAGGAACCGACCGATGGAAGATGAGCCTGCGCGCAGTATACGCCGACGGCCTTCCCTTTGGACCGCCTCACACCGGACGCGAGGAGCACATATTCCGCGCACCCGCCTATAAGCGCGTCGATATTGGAATGTCCTACCGCTTGTTAGACAACGAGGAGCGTCGCATACACTACGGCGCAGGAAAATACTTTAAGAATATTTGGTTGGGAATAGACGCGTTTAACCTTTTCAGTATAAACAATGTAAACTCCTACTATTGGGTTACAGACATTTACAATCAATATTTTGCCGTTCCCAACTATCTCACCGGACTGCTTATTAATGCCAGAATACTTATAGAATTATAGCAACAGAATTGTATATAACAATTACGGGCGCATAGATTCCTATGCGCCCGTAACATATTCAGTAAACTAAAATATCAAGGTCTTTTATCGGGAATAATATCGGTAGCATTTCTCACTGAATCCTGCGGCCAGAAGAATGTACCGTCGTACGATTGACGATGATGGGGAAACATTCGCACACGATAAGAACTATTTCTTGTTCTTGTACTTCTACGATCGTCGCTATTCTTTTCAGCCTCCATTCTCGACTCCAAAGAGTAGAAAGCCTCCAACTGTCGCGGAGAGAGAATCTTTGAGAATTTCTCAAGATATTTTATTTTAATCTTAGCACATTTCTCCTCTAGCTTAAAAGACTCTTTCAGAACCTTCATACGTTCAGCATCGTTTTTAGGCTCCACTTTCATCTCTTGGGGAGTAGCTGCGGCAATATCTTCCACATACTGACTATAGAGAGAAGCGAATTTCTTGCAATCCGACTCTTTGAGCATAAGCCTATCCTCCATTACCTTGACCATAGCATCGATACGCTGTTGCTCGCTATTTTTCTCTTCACTTTTAGCTTCTGTCTGTGCCGACATACTACCCGATAATGCCAACAAGAAAAGTGCCAAACAAAGAACCGTCTTTTTCATAATCAATGAATTATTGTAATTAACAATATACTATCCAAATATAGATAAAGATTGGACCACGCAATATAAAAAAGTTCGGACTACCCCACACAAAGGAGCAGCCCGAACATATATTATTCTGCAGACTCAGGAATCTCTACATCCAAAAGCTCAACATCGAAACGAAGCGCCTCGTTAGGACCAATCAATTGTCCGGCACCTCTCTCGCCGTAAGCTAGCTCAGCAGGAATCCAAAGAACAATCTTACCACCCTTACCTACAAGCTGCAAGCCTTCGCCCCAGCCTTTTATCACGCCGTTCAAGGGGAATTTAATAGGCTCATCCTTGTCGTAGTCGTTAGGACGGTACATCTTCAACATTTTCTGACGCTCAGCGGGCATATCAGCGTAACGAGAAGCATCGAACACAACGCCCTTACGTGTAGAACCCTTGTAGTGAACCTCTACAACATTGTCGAGAGCAACAGGCTTAACCGACATATCACCGGGCTCTACCACCTTGTACAACAAGCCAGACTCGGTCTTTTTAACGCCCTTCTCAGACTCAATCTTCTTCAACCAAGCCTCAGAAGCCTTTTTATTCTCGGCGGGAACCTTTACTGTGAAATATTCCATAATGTAGTTACGAGACTCCTGCTCGGTAATTTTTGTCTCATTGTTGTTGTAGTCGTCCCAACCTTTGAACACCCAAACAAGATGCAAGGGAACGTTTCTCTCAACCATATTGTTACCAATATCATAGCCAAAAGCCGAAGAGATAAGGCTACGCTCCTCCTCACTCTTGAACATTGTCTCGGGGTTAAAGTCAAGCTCGGCGACCTCTGTTACAGTCGAGTCGCCCTGTGCCATCTCATAGTCTCTCTTCTGACGCATACGCTGAGGAAACTCTGTAGAGAAAAATTTCTGCAAACAGCTTACAGAAGTCTCAGCATTCAGAGTGTCACCATTCACAACAAGATTCTTACCTGTAAGAGAAGAGGTCTCTATAGCCTTTCTAACAGCATCGTAGTCGAAGCCAAGCACCGACATTTCACGAGCAAGACTCGCTGCAAGATCAATACCGGTAGCATAAGAAAGAGTATCCATTCTAGAAGAGTTACCCTTAACAATCACACTGTTTGAAGCCTTGTCCGAACAAGAGAAAAGTAACGCAGTGCACAATGTAAGCACTGCCGACATCATAAACTTTTTCATCACTTAATTTTTAAATATATTTTTAATTATCTTTTTAAAAAGCACCCCGCCAAAAAAGCGGAACAGCCGTAAAGGTAGTTAATTTTTACGAATTACAATTTATAATTCCCACCGATATTGGCAAAAGTTGCATTATTTCATAAAACTTAACATTTACGACAAGCCGAAACGATTTGTGCCGGAAGCAATAAGCCTCCGGCACAAATTTCACGACGGTCGAACCATAGTTCTTTTATCCGACCATAGAATTTATCTTTACTTATTTCAAAGAGTCGAGATTCTTCTCGTTGCAGAGAACCTTACCATCGGGAGTATAAAGGTGCTCTATACGATCCTGATAGAATTTCTCAACCTTACCGCGAACAACCTTCATAGTACTGTTCATCATACCATTCTGCTCGGTGAACGCCTCGGGAAGAACAGCAAAGCAACTGGGCAACCAACGCTCGGGGAACATTCCTTCGTGCTCTCCACCCTTCTTGAATTTATCAACGTCGGCCTTTACAAGCTCAAGAGCAGCCTTACGTCCCTCCTCGGTTGTAAGGTCGAGGCCCTTCTCGGCAAGAGCGCGCTTGATATTATCCTTATTTGGCACCAACAATGCTGTAGTATAAGGAGACTGATTGTTGTAGAGAACAGCCTGATCAATGGTTGAGCAGTAGCTTACAAAAGCCTCCTCGATGCCCTCAGGGCTATATTTCTCACCATCGGAAGAGATAAGAAGGCTCTTGAAACGTCCCTTTACATAGAGCAATCCCTCGGGTGACATATATCCAAGGTCGCCGGTGTACAGATAGCCGTCTCGAACGGTGTCGGCTGTCGATTCTGCATTTTTCCAGTAGCCGGCCATAACATTCTCGCCCTTAACGACAATTTCACCAAGCTCACCAACAGGAAGCTCCTTACCGTCGGAATCACATATTTTAAGTTCGATAGGCTTAACGAGCTTACCGCTTGAACCGAAACGATAAAGGTCGGGACCGTTAGAAGAGATTACAGGAGTAGCCTCGCTCAATCCGTAACCCTGATACATTGGCATACCAACGCCAAGATAGAAATTCTGCAGCTCCTTGTCGAGCAAAGCACCACCACCGATGAAAAAGCGAAGCTCTCCACCAAAATTCTCGCGTACCTTACTAAATATAATCTTATCGAAGAGAGCAACAAGAGGCTTCAGGAAAATACGCCAGCCTTTGCTGTCGAGATTGCTGTCGCCATAATATTTCTGACGGACGCTCATACCTATATTAAATAGTTTCTCGGTTGTCTTACCCTTTGCACGGATAGCACCCTCGATATTCTTCTTGAAGGTCTTTGCCAACGAAGGCACCGAAAGAATAAAGTGCGGGCGAACCTCCTTGATGTTTCCGGGGATATTCTTTAGAGTCTCCAGAGGAGTGCGTCCTACCTGTACTGTCGCAGCAGTAGCTCCGCAAGACATCATTATATAGAATCCTACAACGTGAGCAAAGCAGTGGTCGAGAGGCAAAATAATGAGTGTACGCCAAGTCTCGTCAATATCGACAAGAGTCTTTGCCTGCTCAACATTCGCTGTATAGTTACGATGAGTAAGCACTACACCCTTAGGATCGGCTGTCGTACCGCTGGTGTATGTAATTGTAGCAATATCGTCGTTTGTAAGAGAGTTTGCCACACTCAGGAACTCCTCCATTGAGTGCGACGCAAGGAATTTGTCGCCCATTGCAAGAACATCGGCAAGAAGCATCTCCTTATCCTCGCAAACGTGCTCTCCATTCATAATGATAATCTTCTCTACATTCTCAAGTTCATCCTTGATTTTGCGGATTTTCTTAAGCTGGGTAGCAGAAACCATCACATACTTTACGTCGCCGTGCTTAAGACGGAAAGTAAGGTCGTTGCTCTCCTCGAGCTTAATAGAAAGGGGTACGTTAGCTGCACCAGCGTAGAACATTGCCAACTCTCCAATAACCCACAGGTTGCAGCCCTCGCTCAAAAGAGCCATATTATCACCCTTCTGAACGCCAATAGCCTGAAGGCCGGCACCCAAACGATAAACCTGCTCCTGCACCTCTTTGTAGGTTGTAGGCTTAAAACCCTCTTTTTTGTCTGTCTTCTCCAAGAGGAATGTGTTGTTGGGATACAATTTTACCGATTCCTCAAAAAGATCTACCAGTGTCTTTTTCATTTTATTATATTTTTTGCAGACGGCAGAGCCGTCTAAATTATTATATTCTACTGCAAACATAGGCAAACAAGCTGTTTGCGCATCGACTTTTGTCTCTTTTCATAAGGTTTACGTTGCAAATATATACAAAAACTTAATAAATGTAAACTCTTTAACATAAGAGTAAGCTCTTTTGGACAAAAAAATAGAAAATATTTCGTCCAATAGCAAATATTGGACAATGAACACAAAAGTACTTTTCCCGTCGAGAAGATACAGAGAGCCACAAAGGTTAAAAAAAGGGAACAAAAAGGATTGGAGTTTCATTTTAAACACTATCTTTGCCCACGAAGATTTTTGCAAAAATTATACTATAAAATATAATTGAAAGATGAAAATTTCTAAGATAGAACATTTAGGAATAGCCGTACAGAGCATCGAGGAGGCACTCCCCTACTACGAGCAGGTTCTCGGCTTTGAGTGCTACAATATAGAAACAGTAGAAGACCAGAAGGTGCGCACCGCATTCTTGCGAGTGGGCGAGACAAAAATAGAGTTATTGGAGCCGACATCTCCCGACAGCACAATCGCAAAATTCATAGAGAATCGCGGTCAGGGTATCCATCATATTGCCTATAAGGTTGAGGATGGAGTGGCAAACGCTCTTGCCGAGTGCGAGACAAAGGAGATACGCACCATCGACAAGGCTCCGCGAGCAGGCGCCGAAGGATTGCAGATAGCATTCCTGCACCCGAAAGCAACACAAGGAGTACTTACCGAGTTCTGCGAAGAATAATAGTCCAACAATCGACAAAACATACAATTATGAGCAAGCAATTTGAAAAAATCAAAGAGCTGGTTGCCCTAAGAGCTAAAGCACGTATGGGCGGTGGCGAAAAGGCAATAGAAAAACAACACGAACGAGGAAAATACACAGCACGCGAGCGTATAGATATGCTACTCGACAAAGGCAGTTTCGAGGAGTTTGATATGTTCGTCACCCATCGCTGTACAAACTTCGGACAAGAGAAGAAACAGTATCTAGGCGACGGTGTCGTTACCGGTTGCGGAACAATCGAGGGACGACTCGTATATATTTTTGCACAGGACTTTACTGTTACCGGCGGCTCGCTATCCGAGACAATAGCACAGAAAATATGCAAAGTAATGGATATGGCAATGAAGATGGGTGCGCCCGTCATTGGCATAAACGACAGCGGTGGCGCGCGTATACAGGAGGGAATAAATGCCCTTGCAGGATACGCCGAAATTTTTGAGCGCAACATTCTTGCATCGGGCGTCATTCCCCAAATCTCGGGAATTTTCGGTCCCTGCGCAGGTGGCGCCGTATATTCTCCCGCCCTTACAGACTTTACCATAATGACCGAGGGCACATCTTATATGTTCCTTACCGGCCCTAAGGTTGTAAAGACAGTTCTTGGAGAGGTTGTCACACAGGAGCAGCTTGGTGGAGCAAGTGTCCACGCAAGTAAATCGGGCGTAACACACTTTACAGCAAGCAACGAAGAGGAAGGACTTATGCTCATACGCAAGCTCTTCAGCTACATTCCGCAGAACAACCGCGAGACAACTCCCGAGGTTCCTTGCACCGACCCCATCAACCGCGTTAGTGACCTTCTCAACGAGATTATCCCCGACAATCCCAATCAGGCGTATGATATGTACAACGTTATTGGAGAAATTGTCGATAATGGAGAATTCCTCGAGGTTCACCGCGACTATGCGCAGAATATTATCGTAGGCTTCGCCCGTATGAACGGAAAGTCGGTAGGTATCGTTGCCAACCAGCCTTGTCGCTACGCCGGTGTACTCGACTGCAACGCATCGCGCAAGGGTGCCCGATTCGTACGCTTCTGCGACGCATTCAACATTCCTTTGGTGACATTGGTCGATGTTCCAGGATTCCTTCCCGGTACAGCACAGGAGTACAATGCCGTTATTCTTCACGGAGCAAAATTGCTATACGCCTACGGCGAGGCTACAGTGCCCAAAGTTACCGTAACATTGCGTAAATCATACGGAGGTTCACATATTGTGATGGCCTGCAAGCAATTGCGCGCCGACATCAACTACGCTTGGCCCAGCGCCGAGATTGCTGTTATGGGTGCTGCTGGTGCAGCCGAGGTTCTCTATGCAAAAGAGGCAAAAGAGGCTGCCGACCCCAAAGCATTCATTGCCGAGAAGGAGGCAGAGTACAACAAACTCTTCGCCAACCCCTATCAGGCTGCAAAGTATGGTTACATCGACGATGTTATTGAGCCCCGCAATACACGTTTCCGCGTGATACGCGCTCTTGCACAGCTCGAAGGCAAACGTCAGGGACTCCCCCATAAAAAACACGGAAACATTCCTCTTTAAAAATACAGAATATGGAAGAGAAAGATAATGCTGTAATTGCAGCAATTGCAATGGCCCTCAGCAGCTATATGGGCGACAATATACACGACGAGGAGAGTGGCGTGCTCACCATCCGATACGTGAACAGACATTGGAACAATTTGTGTAACTAAAATTCAAGAAAAAATGAAAGAGTATAAATATACAATCGACGGCAACAAATACGAGGTAAGCATCAACGAGGTTGCCGACACAACAGCAAAAGTAACCGTAAACGGTGTAGAGTATAATGTAGAATGGGAAAAGCCCGAGGAGAAAAAGCCTGTGGTTGTTGTCAAGCCTGTAGCGGCAGCTCCTGCTCCAGCAGCACCCGCGCCCGTAGCGACAGCTCCCAGCGCAGCACCCGCAAACGGACACGCAATAAAGACTCCCCTTCCCGGTGTAATTATCGACGTTAAGGTAAATGTCGGCGACACTGTAGCAAAAGGCGACACAGTTGTTATCCTCGAGGCGATGAAGATGGAGAATAACATCAACAGCGACAGAGACGGTAAAGTTGTATCCATTGCTGTAGCAAAGGGCGACACTGTAGCCGACGGCGCGGTTCTTGTTGTGCTTGAATAATATTAACACATATAAAAACATTTATAAATAGATGAAAAGACTTTTGCATACCACAATGCTTATTGTGGCATTGTTTGTCGTGCTCCCAGCTATTGCAGTCGAGGATAAGAACGAAAAGCCGTTCGTTGTCCCCGAGCTTCGCGAGTGGAACGGAGGCAACGGCATTGCCGAGATAACAAAGAAGACACGTATCGTATACCCCAAAGGCGATTCAGCCCTTAAAGCTGTAGCCCAGCAGTTGGCAAACGACTACGGAAAGATGTTCGGTACAGAATTGCAGGTAACCGATAAAGCTGCAAAGAATGGCGACATTACCCTCTCATACACAAACGACAAGACACTCGGTGAGGAGGGATACACAATTGCCATAGACAACAATATCGAACTATCGGCACCCACAGCAAAAGGTCTTTTCTGGGCTACACGCACCATCCTTCAGATTGCGGAGCAGAGCAAAGGAAAGAGTATCGCCAAAGGAACAATACGCGACTGGCCCGACTACTCTCTGCGCGGCTTTATGCTCGACTGCGGACGTAAGTTCATTCCTTTGCATTTCCTGTACGACTATGTGAAGCTTATGTCATATTATAAGATGAACACATTCCAGATTCATCTTAACGACAACTCATTCAAGCAATATTTCAACAATGATTGGAACAAGACACAGAGTGCTTTCCGTTTGGAGAGCGACTATTTCCCAGGATTGACAGCACGCGACGGATACTACACCAAGCAGGAGTTCATCGAGCTTCAGAAATTTGCCGAGGAGATGCACGTCGAGATTATCCCCGAGATTGATGCTCCGGCACACTCTTTGGCATTCACAAAGTTCCGTCCCGAGATTGGCAGCAAGGAGTATGGAATGGATCACCTCGACCTTTTCAAGAACGAGACATATACATTTATCGATTCGCTCTACGATGAGTATCTCAAAGGCGACGAGCCTGTGTTCCGCGGCAAGCGAGTACACGTTGGAACCGACGAGTATTCTAACCGCGACAAGGCTGTAGTAGAGAAGTTCCGTTATTTCACCGACTATTGCATTCGCCTCGTAGAGAAGTATGGCAAGCAGGCGTGCGCCTGGGGAGCACTCACACACGCAAAGGGCGAGACTCCTGTAAAATCGGAGAATGTTCTTTTGGGTGCGTGGTACAACGGATACGCCGACCCTAAGGATATGATAGAATTGGGCTACGACCTTATATCAATCCCCGATGGCTACCTTTACATTGTTCCTGCTGCAGGATACTACTACGATTATCTGAATACACAGATGCTCTACGAGCATTGGACTCCTGCCCAGATTGGCAACCAGAAGTTCGAGGAGCGTCACCCGCAAATTAAGGGAGGAATGTTCGCCGTATGGAACGACCACGCAGGAAACGGTATAAGCTATCAGGATATACACTACCGCGCATTCCCCGCAATGCAGACTATGGCTGTAAAAATGTGGACCGGTGCTGCTCCTGCGCTCAAATACGATGAGTTCAGCAACAAGCTGCAGTATCTCAGCGAGGCTCCGGGAGTAAACGTTGCTGGACGCACAAACAGCTACGACGAGAATGGTACAAGAATCCCCTACTCATTCAGCAAGAAGGTTGTAAAGCCCGGCGAGAGTATGGGCGTCAAGGAGATTGGTTGGGAGTACAGTGTATCGTTCGACATTGAGGCGGCAAAAGAGGATGCAGGAACAATCCTTTTTGAGTCGGAGAATGCAAAATTCTATCTGAGCGACCCTGTCGAGGGTAAGATCGGATTCTCTCGCGACGGTTACCTTAACACATTCAACTATCAGCTGTTCCCTGGCGAGAAGGCAAAAATTACCGTCAGCGGCAACAAGGAGCAAACAAGCCTTTATATCGACGGCAAGCTCATCGAGACTCTCGACAGAGAGACACAGTATCACCACAACAGCGCAAGCGGCAACTACGACAAGATGTATTACGTGCGCACCCTTGTATTCCCCTTGCAAAAGACTGGAGCGTTCAAGAGCAAGGTTAGCAATCTCGAGGTAACAGACAAATGTCTCTAAATACCAGAGAGAACATATAATAAAAGCAGGCGAATGTTCGCCTGCTTTTATTATATCATATATTTCTATTTGCACCTTTTAGGTACCCTTTCAGATAGAATCCCAACAGCACGCTCCTCTTTCTCAAGCTGATGTTTGAGAGAAGAATATCGGATATTCCAGCAACGTCTATCTCTTCGGAGCAGTCGCGCAGATAACGCGCCGCATCGGACATTCCGCAATTATCGATAAGCTCGCACAAAAGTGCGCAACGGGTGTATCGGAACTGCTCGGCATAGCCATTGTCGTACATTTTGCGCAACATTCGGCATACCACAAGCTGCTGCATCAATTTTTGGGGCGACAGGGTAAGAGTGCAACTGTCGGAATTTCCTTTATTGTAGAAATAGCAGTAGGCATTATGCAATAACTTTATGTTACGGCAATGCTTGACCAATTGCGCAGTAACCAACCAATCCTCGCCTATTATTATATTGCTGTCGAAGCGAATATTATGCTCTACGAACAATGTGCGACGATAAACGCCACAATAGCAGGCAACAATTGTCTTACGCGCCACAACATCGGCCATTACCCTGTTTTTATCGGAGCTTTTGCCCAGCTTGTAACGCCTTGTACGAGTATCAGAAACAGCGGTTGCCGAAAAACGCACTATATCATATTCGGGAATATAGGGCAGGCATACGGCAAGAGCATCGTCGGACAGCCAATCGTCGGAGTCCACGAACATAATATACTCTCCTTGCGCATTATCGAGGCCATAGTTACGCGCCGAGCTGACACCGCCGTTAGGCTTATCATAGACCTTCACCCTTGAATCCTTTGCCGCATATTCGCGACAAAGAGCAAGGCTGCCATCCTTGCTGCCGTCATTGACCAGCAACAATTCAAAATTGTCCACACTCTGCACAAGCAGACTATCGACACATTTAGGCAGATATTTCTCAGCGTTATATACCGGGACTATTATACTGAATTTAGGCATATTACCTTATCCGTTCAATAAGTTTATGATACTGCTCGGCACTCGACTCTGCCGAGAAACGTTTGATATTTTCGTAACCGTTAGCCTGTATCGTACGACGCAACCCATTGTCACTCATCAGTTGCGACAGCGCCTCGGCATAAGCTGCAATATCGTCGTTAGGGACATATACTCCATTCTCCCAATTAGGCGAGAGAATCTCGCGTACACCGCTGCTACAATCGAATGCGATGGTTGCGCAGCCGCAACTTTGTGCCTCGAGAAGCACCATAGGGCAGCCCTCAACGTCGGACGAGAGAGCCAGAATCTCGGCTTTGCCATAATACTCTTCGGGAGCACTCGAAAAGCCCACGAACAACACTCTCTGCAGATTCTTGTCGGCTACGATTTTTCTTAGAGAAGCACCCTCTTCTCCGTCGCCTACAATTTTAAGAGTCCAGTCGCTATGCTTATCCTGCACAAGTTCCCACGCAGCCAACAATCGGTCCACGCGCTTGTCCCAATAGCTCAGACGCCCAACAAAGAGCACGCATTTTTCGCGTTTGCCAACAGGCATACCACTCATAGGAGAGATTGGATTCTTTAATGTCACGAATTTTGAGCCGGAATATTCAATTCCCAATTCTTGGGCTATTGCCTTGCCATAATCGTCGAAAAGGACTGCAAAGGCATCGACATTATCATAAATCCATCGGTATCTTTTTCGCGGCTTTCTATAATAATACCCCGACTTTAGTTTAGGAGCATCTATCAGCCAACATTTTATCTTGTAGAAGATATTGTTGCGTTTAGGGTGTAATATTGCACCAGCCTTCTCCTTTTCCTCGTAGAAAGGACGGCTATGAAGAGCGAATACAACCTTACACAATCCCCTGTTCTTGAATTCAGCAAGATAGGCGGGGAAACGCGCTGGAGAGAAAAAGATCTCTATTCCATTCTTGCATATAGCCTCCTCGACAAAGGCTTTATTCAAATTACTGTGTGGCTTATATGGCAGCTGAATATATTCTATCGGCAAGGAGTCCGACGGCAGTTTCTCCCGTTCGAGCTTATACACGAACAGATAGAGTCTGTAGCCTAAGGCAGCCATAGGGCGAGCCAGATTCATCACAACCCTTTCTATTCCGCCGGCAGGAAATTCCTTTACGATAAATGATATTTTCATCACAAACAATTACATTGCACAAAGAGAGTGCCGCAACCATACACAATGCAGCAGAATCCCTTTCGTATAATTCACTTTCTGTTGCGAATATAGCTATTTTTTACAAAATGAATATATCATCCTGCAAAATAGAAAAAGAAGCTCGAGAATTTTTGTTTGAATCACAGGATAGCGCCCTGTGCATCGGGGATTACAACAATCTGTTTGTACCGGCCTCTGGAATAACCACTTTCGGCTTGAATGCTGCAGCCTCCTCGGGAGTCATTGTAGCATAAGCCATAATTATAGCAACATCACCCGGTTGGAATTTATGCGCAGCAGCACCATTCAGGCATATTACACCCGAATTACGCTCACCCTTTATTACGTATGTTACAATGCGCTCTCCATTGCTGTTGTTTACAACGTGAACCTGCTCATCCTCGACAATGCCTACAGCATCCATCAACGCCTCATCGATGGTTATACTGCCCATATAGTTAAGGTTAGCCTCGGTAACTGTTACGCAGTGTAGTTTAGACTTTAATATATGCAACAACATAATTATTTCATTTACACATTAGAGAGAAGCAACATAAGTGATATTGTCTATAAGACGTATTTTGCCACAGAACAGAGCAATGCATCCTACTCTATAATCGCTATCCTCCCACGACTCTATCTGCTGCAATGTATTGCCATCGACTATCTGGAAATATTCGGGCACGAATCCGTCTATTGCAGCAATCTGCTCCTCGACAAACTTTTTTGTCTCTTGCAAAGTGTGCTCTTTGGCATATTCGAGACTCTCCTTTAGTATGCGCGAGATATTTACTGCTCGTACACGCTCCTCGGCAGTGAGCAACATATTGCGGCTACTCATAGCAAGACCATCATCCTCGCGCACAATGGGACAGCCCACAATCTCAAGATTGAGATTAAGCTGACGCACCATTTTTCTTATTATGGCAAGCTGCTGAAAATCCTTCTCGCCAAAATAGGCCTTATGGGGCTCTACCGCATAAAAGAGTTTGCTTACAATCTGCGCTACACCGTTAAAGTGTCCGGGACGGCAAGCCCCCTCCATCACAGTGTCGAGAGGAGAGAACGAGAATACACGGGTGTCAGGCTCGGGATACATTTCCGATACCTCGGGCGCAAATGCGTAGGTTGCGCCAACCCCTTCGAGAAGCGCGCAGTCGGCCTCTAAAGTACGCGGATAATTTTTAAGGTCGTTCTTATCGTTAAACTGTGTAGGATTGACAAAAATACTTACTACAGTTATATCATTTTCGGCAACAGAGCGCTCCACCAACGACACGTGTCCACGATGCAATGCACCCATTGTAGGTACAAAGCCGATGCTCTTACCGAGAGCACGACACACATCCAATTCGTCGCGAAGCTCCGAGATAGTACTTACTACTTTCATTTTCAATATATTACAGAGAAATTTAAACTATTTTTCTCTATTTCGGAGTGCAAAGTAACAAACAATTGAGCATAAAACGAAATAATTGCAAAAAATATTTTTGCATAAAACGTGCAGAAACTGCATATAACCATAAGAAAAACAGCAAGCTTATTGCAAGGTTAATAATTGTAAATCAAAGCATTTTGCTACTGCAAAGCATTAAAAAAAGAAAAAGAACTTGCTATTTTGCCGTTTTTTCAATAACTTTGCAACTGCCACGTATTACATTCTCGTAGCAAACAAAAAAAATGAAAGCAAACAAAATACTATTTATTACTCAAGAAATCACACCGTTCGTACAGGAATCAACAATTGCGAACATCGGAAGACAACTACCACAGGCCACTCAAGAGAGCGGACACGAAATTCGTATCTTCACTCCCAAATGGGGACACATTAACGAGAGACGCAACCAGCTTCACGAGGTTATACGCCTTTCGGGAATGAACCTTATCATCGACGACACAGACCATCCTTTGATTATCAAGGTAGCCTCTCTTCAGGCGGCACGTATGCAGGTCTATTTCATAGACAACGACGACTATTTCCAGAATCGTCTGATGGTGAAAGATGCCGACGGAGTAGAATACCCCGACAACGACGAGCGCACCATATTCTTTGCACGCGGAGTATTGGAAACTGTCAAGAAGCTACGTTGGTGTCCCGATGTAATTCACTGCCACGGTTGGATTTCTGCGCTTGTACCAATTTATGTAAAAAGCGCATACAACGAGGAGCCCTCTTTCCGCGACTCAAAAGTAGTATTCTCGCTTTACGATGACAATTTCAAGGAGAATCTGCCCGACAACTTCCTGCAGAAGGTTCTTCACAAGAATATGGATATTTCCTTGTTGGACGGCATTGAGATTCCCACCACATACGAGGAGCTTGCAAAGATTGCTATACGCTACAGCGACGGTGTAATTGTAAACGGCGAGAACATTTCTCCAGAGCTATTGGAGTATGCAAAGTCTTTAGGCAAGCCCATACTCGAAAAGCAAGCAGAGGAGGCATACGCCGAAGCCTGCAGCAATTTCTACGAAACAATTTATGATGAGTAATTTGTAAATGAAAAAAATTTCAATTTTACTTTTATCGATTCTGTCGATACTTACATTTACAAGATGTGATGATGAAACAGCGACTATTGGCGGTAGCATTGTATCGAGCAACGACACAATCACCTACAATGTAAAGACATTGTACGCAAAGAGTCGCTCAATTTTGGCCGATGATTCAATTTTGGCAAACACCAACAGAGTTTATCTGGGACGTTTCACCGACCCGGAGACAAACACTGTATTTACATCCGATTTTATTGCACAGTTCAACTGCGTCGAGAACTACGGCTTCCCCAACCAAGGAATTGTTGGCGACAGTGCTGTCAGCATAGAGCTCAAGCTATTCTTCAACAGCTATTTTGGCGACTCCCTCAACACAATGAAGTGCGAGGTTTATGAACTCGACAGAACACTAGAAGAGGGCAAGCCCTACTACACCAATATCGACCCCACAGAATTCGTAGACGAGGGAAACACCCCTATTGCATCAAAATCATATTGCGCAATAGATTACACCGTCCCCGACTCTATCTATCTCGACGAGAACTATACCCGCAGTATCACAATAAAGCTGCCACAGGAGCTCGGCAACCGCTTCGTAAATAAATATTTCGAGATTGGCGAGAATGGCGACTCTATAGGAAAAAGCTATTTTGCAAACTCTGAGGAGTTTATAAACAATGTATTCAAAGGAGTTTATGTAAAGACCACACAAGGCGACGGAACAGTAATGTATATTACAATGGCGCGTCTGAACGTAACATTCGACTACCTTGTTAAAAACGGGAAATCAGACTCTATAGTAAGAGGAATATCAACATTCTCTTCGACAAGCGAGGTACTACAGGTGAACAAATTCAAGAACGACAATCTTAAGGATTATATCACCAACAACAACGATTGCAGCTATCTGCGTACACCCGCAGGAGTATTTACCGAGATTGAGCTCCCCATACTTGACATTACAGCCGACGGCGACACCCTTAATTCGGTAGATATTACCTTCACACGCTACAACGAGAAGACCGACAAGCTATTCGACTACACACCGCCTACCAATCTTTTGATGGTGCGCAAGAGCGAAATGCACAAGTTCTTCTTCTACAACAAGATTAACGACAATATTACATCGTACGTTGCAAAATTCGACACATATACCAACGAGTATAAGTTCAACAACATCTCGCTCCTCGTGAATTATTGCAAGAACGAGTATGAGAAAGGCACGACAAACAACCCCGACTGGAACAAGATTGTTCTTATTCCCGTAAACATAACAACCGACAGTTACGGAAACACCGTTGCAATTTCTCACGACCTTAGTATGACAAGCGCAAGATTACGCGGAGGAGAGAAAAACAGTATTCCTATAAAGATTATCACAAGCAAGTTCAACGACGAATAGCACAAAAATAGCCCCAAAGAATGGGGCTATTTTTGTATCGGGAAAATACTTTTATCGTTCCGAAAAAGTATTTTTTAAAAATTCGATTAACTTTGTGCAACAACACAAGAACTAAAAAACAACATAACATTATGGCTAAGAAAGAAGGAATAAGAACACTATTCGACAATATAGCGACAGACTACGACAAATTGAACCACATTCTCTCTATGAACATCGACAAAGGATGGCGCAAAAAAGCAGTAAGGGAGATTGTAGACACCGACGAAGAATTGGAGATTCTCGACGTTGCCTGCGGAACCGGAGACTTTACCATTGAGATTGCCCAGAAAGCAGCTCCCGGAAGCCGAATCATCGGAATAGACCTATCGGAAGGAATGATGAAGATTGGACGCCAAAAGATTAAGGCTGCAGGAGTAGAAGCCATAATGGTTCAGGGCGATTGCGAGCAGCTACCCTATAAGGAGAACACATTCCACAGAATATCTGTGGGATTCGGAGTGCGTAATTTCGAGAATCTCGAGATTGGCCTCAAAGAGATGTTCCGCGTACTTAGAAGGAATGGCAAATTGATTATCATAGAGCTATCCATACCATCAAACTCCTTTATACGCTGGTGCTACAAGCTCTATTTTATGAAGATACTACCTACCGTCGGCGGTTGGGTGTCGGGCAACAGAGGGGCATACGAATATCTCCCCGCATCGGTACTACGATTCCCGGCTCCCGAGAAATTCATTGCAATAATGCAGGAGGCCGGGTTCGAGAATGTACGCCACCATAGTATGACCTTTGGCATTTGCCGAATGTATATTGGCATAAAATTAAAATAAGAAGATTGATACGATAATGCAAAAATGGATTGAGGCCATACGAGTAAGGACACTGCCGGTAAGCATTTCGGGAGTAGTCGCAGGAGTAGCCTGCGCCATTATTCAAGGAGAATTCTCTTTGATTCCTGCATTGCAATGCCTGTTGTTCGCCACGCTCGCGCAGATAGCATCTAATTTCGGTAACGAATATTACGACTACAAAAAGGGAGTAGACCACAAAGGACGCGAAGGGTTCCGCCGAGGAGTCACCGAGGGAGACATTACCCCTCAAACTATGAGATACGCCACATTCGGAGCATTATCGGCTGCAGCAGCCGTCGGATGCACGATGCTCCTCTACGGCAGTTGGTGGCTTATACCCGTCGGCATCTGTATTGCGCTGTTTGCCCTTGCATATAGCGCAGGCCCCTACCCTCTCTCGCACTATGGCTTAGGCGATATTGCAGTGGTCATATTCTTTGGCATAGTACCCGTAACATTCACCTGCTATCTGCAGCAGGGTTCTTGGGAAGGGCTGTATATTTCCCTTCCAATATCAGTGAGCATCGGCTTAATGTCCGCTAATGTGCTTATAGTAAACAACTACCGCGATTATGAGAGCGACAAGGCCGTAAACAAAAGAACCACCGTTGTACTATTCGGACGCAAAGCAATGGGGCTGTGCTATCTTCTTTCGGGAATTATTGCAATGGCAATTATATTGCCCCTGTTGTACAGCCTTTCACCATACTCCTCAATAATCCCCGCAATTTACATTATACTACACATTATTAGCTGGAGAAAGCTTGTAACAAGAAGCGGCAAGGCCCTTAATCCTATTTTAGGAGAGACGGCAAAGAATCTTTTCATTTTCACGATACTGCTCCTTTTATGGGCATATTTTTTTAAAGAACAACTATGAATTCTATTTGGATTGTAATACCCGTACTTTTGGTATTGATGTTCCTCTTAGGAACCGACCTTGACAAAAAAGCATTTACAAATGTAGCAAAAAGTCCTAAAGCCGTAATTGCCGGAACAATAGGACAAATTATACTATTGCCCCTTATTGCCTTTGGAATAGCTTGGGCACTAAAACTGCCCCCAGTATACTTTATAGGATTGGTGCTTGTAGCCTGCTGTCCCGGCGGCAGCTCCTCCAATGTATTCTCTATGCTGGCAAAAGGAGACGTTGCGCTGTCGGTAACACTAACAGCCATAAGCAGCATTGTAACGCTCATCACCCTGCCATTCATTATGAGCGGAGTTGCTGAATTTGTTTCACTGCAGAACAATGTAGAGGTTGTATTGCCCGTAGGAAAGCTTCTTGTACAGAATATAGTACTATTGTTCGCCCCTATGTTGGTTGGTATTATGCTGCGCCATTTTAGGCCCGAGGCTGCAAGAAAGGTAAACAGAATTTTAGGTAAATGCGCCTTTCCCGCACTGATGCTGTTGGCCGGAGTATTCTTTCTGCAATACACAAAAGAGATTATGGAGAATTTCAGAATTCTGGGAGTAGCAGCAAGCGCATTGATACTCGCAGCAATGCTATGCAGCTCTCTCTTGTCGCGGGCAGGCCGATTCACCGCAGGCGTACGACGCACCATTGTCATCGAGGTTGGAATGCAGAATGCCGCGCAAGCAATTGCCATAGCCTCATCACCGCTTATTTTCAACAGCGGCGAAATGGCAATCCCTGCCATAATCTACGCATTGCTTATGAATGTAATACTGCTCCTATATGTAGCCTTTATACGCAAAAAAGGATAATCATTATAGCGCTCCGACTGCTATTCATCAAACACAAAAAGGGCAACCGTTCGGTTGCCCTTTTCTATAGTAATATACTATTTATTACTCTTTTGTTGCGGCCTTTTTGCGGGGCTTTGCAGCCTTTGCCTTAAGAGCCTCAAGCTCTGCAGTAAGCTGAATAATCTCAACCTCCTGATTGTCAATTACCTGCTGCAATGCGCTCAACTCCTCGTTGTCGATATCATCGGGATACTGGGCACGTACACGAGCCATAAAGTCGCCGAGGATATTCATATAGTTTGTAAACGCATCGTAGGGAGACTCGTAGATGCAACGCTCGGGGATAATACCATTCTGCTTTGTAGTCATAAAGCGGAAGTTCTCTGCTGCCTGCAGATAATCCCAATCCTGCTGCAATTTCTTGTCATCCGACAGAGCAACGCGCTCAGCAACGCTATACAATTTATTGAAAGCCTCACGCTGCAAAGAGTTACCCAACCAAGATGTTGTATCGCGCTCCTCGTCCATCCAAGATGTAGGATATGGAACCTCGAGAGGACCTACCGACTTGAACTTCTCAACAATATCCGAAGGAGTAGAGAATGTAATTCCACGCTCTTTAGCGAGTGCGGGGATAGCCTTCATAAACTCGAGGATATTTGAAGAGAGAGGCTGTGCCATACCAAGAGCCGAAAGGTTCATAAAGATATTCACGACCTGCTCTTCACGGGGAAGCTCAGCAATCCAATCTACGTAAGTCTCGGCAAAGAGAGGATACTCGCTCCACGCAGGGTTAGAGAATCTCAATGAGATATCATCAGAAAGCTTGTAGTCGCGGAGCAACAATTTAAGACCCGATGCATTTGCGCAGTTATACACAAAGTGAGGACTCTTCCAAGCAAGGATATGCTTAGCACCCTCAGCAAGCATACCCTTAAATCCCATAGAAGCTGCCATCTCGCCAATCTCGTCAGAGTAGATGAGACCAGAGTTACGGAGCACCTTAGGCTGTTTGCCGAACAACTCCTTAACCTTACGCTTCATACGCTCTACCTCCTCCTTGAAAGCAACGGGAGATACCAACGATGAAAGACCGTGTGAATAAGGCTCGCAAAGGAACTCACAGCAACCGGTCTTAGCAAGTTCTTTAAGAAGTTCAATTACCTGAGGAGCATACAGCTCGAGCATCTCCAATCCAACACCCGATGCAGAGAGAGCAACCTTAAAGTCGCCATTGTTCTCCTTAATCATATCGAGGAGAGTAGTCAAAGCAGGGATGTATGAATTCTCGGCAATCTCTGCTACTGCGCTTGCATTAGCATAGTCATCATAATAGTAGTGGTCGCTACCTATATCGAAGAAACGATAACGTTTCAACTGTCTGAGCTGATGAATCTCGAAATAGAAACAAATTGTTTTCATATATTATTCTGTTTTATTTTTTACTGTGCCATTACTTCTTCATACAATCTACGCAACTTGAGAGCTACATTTTCCCAAGTAATATTGTCTACCTCTCGACGTCCCTCAACCTTAAGGTATTCATAGAGAGAGTCGTTGTTACAGATGGCGTAAATGGCATCCGCCATTGCATTTATATCCCAATAGTCAGTCTTAATACATTTGTCGAGAATCTCGGCACAACCCGACTGCTTGGATATAATTGTAGGAACATCGCACTGCATTGCCTCGAGCGGAGAAATACCGAAGGGCTCACTAACCGAAGGCATTATATACACGTCGCTGGCCTTGAGACACTCATAAACCTGACGACCGCGCATAAATCCGGGGAAGTGGAAACGGTCGGCGATACCGCGCTGCGCAACCAACTTAATCATATCGTTCATCATATCACCGCTACCGGCCATACAGAAACGGATATTCTTTGTCTTTTTAAGAACCTGCGCTGCAGCCTCGACAAAATACTCGGGACCCTTCTGCATTGTGATACGTCCGAGGAAAGTAACCACCTTTTCTCCAGGTATTTTCTTAGGCTCAATAGCCATAATATCATCCGACAGCGGAGTAACGGCATTGTGCAATGTTGTCACCTTGCGGGGATCCTGATGATATTTGTCAATTACAGTACGGCGTGTAAGCTCACTAACACAGAAAATGTGGTCAGCGTGATCCATACCATTCTTCTCAATTGAATAAACGGTAGGGTTCACATTACCGCGGCTACGGTCAAAGTCGGTAGCGTGTACGTGAATAACAAGCTTTTTACCCGACACCTGCTTTGCGTGAATGCCGGCAGGATAGGTGAGCCAGTCGTGAGAGTGGATAATATCGAATTCCTCGGTACGAGCCACTACACCTGCAATAATAGAATAATTGTTTATCTCTTCGTGAAGATTATCGGGATAACCACCGGCAAATTCCATACAACCGAGGTCGTTGGTATTCATATAGCTAAAATCGCCGTATATGTGGTCTCTGTAACGATAATATTCCTCGGGACGAATAATAGAACCTACGCGAGACTCCAGATAGTTGGAATCTACATCTTTCCAAACAATAGGAACACTATTCATTCCGACAATTCTAAGGAAGCTGTTATCTTCGTCACCGTAAGGTTTGGGGATACAGAATTTTATCTCCACATCACCCTGGGGCACAAAGCCCTTAGTGAGTCCGTAACTCGCCGTTCCGAGACCTCCGGAAATATGCGGGGGAAACTCCCAACCAAACATTAGTACTTTCATACGATTGTTATTTTTTGTTTCTTGGTACTAAGAGATTACTCCCTTAAGCCTCCAATTTTTGTTCATACTGTTTGAGAATGTGGCTTGTACGAATAATCGCAGCTACGTTCATAGCAAAGGCAACGGCTCCGCGACCTTTGAAAGGCGGGTTACCATCGAATACCTCGGGGAACGAACCTACGCAGTGCTGTACAATCTCGTCCTCGTATCCAATCATCTGTCTCTCGACAAAAGAGAGACCGCTGGTCTTATACAATTTAAGGTAAGCCTCGTAGTAGAAACCACCCAACCAAGGCCAAGCTGTTCCCTGATGATAAGCATAATCACGCTGAATCTGCGGACCAACGTAGTTAGGATTGTAACCTACGCTCTTTGGAGAGAGTGAGCGCAATCCGCGCGGAGTAAGCAGCTCGCGTGTAACAATATCGAGAATCTTTTTCTTTTGCTTTGTATTGAGAGGCGAATGGTCGAGAGCAACAGCAAACACCATATTGGGACGTACGCTCCAGTCTACATAATCACCGTCTACATAATCGTAGAGGTAACCGTGCTCATTCATAAATACGTCTACGAATGCTTTGCCGGCAACGGCAATCAAGCGAGAGTAAACATTTTCAAGTTCACTGTCACCCATTGCAACAGCAATCTCCTGAGCGAACTTAAGAGCATTGTACCAGAGAGCATTTATCTCAACCACATAACCTGTACGGGGAACTACGGGACGACCGTTTGCTGTAGAGTTCATCCAGGTAACAGCCTTGTCGCGACCGTTTGTCGAGAGCAAGCCGTTGGGCGAAAGATGCAGATTAAGATGTTTGTTGCCACGAATATAGGTCATCATCTTTGTTACAAGTTCGCCATATTTTGCGCAACAAGCATCCATTCCACGCTCGTTGGCATACTGCTGGATAGCCCATACAGCCCATAAGAGAACGTCGGGATGCTCCATTTCATAAATCTTGCACTCGCTGGGACGATCGGCCATAAAGTCCTCTATAGCGATAGTAGCGGTACGCATCACCTGCTCATACTCACCGGGCTTGCCCGATTCTGTGAGAGTGAGGCCGGGCAACGACACAAAGAGGTCACGCGCACGACATTTGAACCAAGGATAACCGGCAAGAATGTAAATATGTTCGCCCTGAACATTGAAGAACTGGTTACCGGCACACTCCATACAGTGCATAAAGTTGTCGCGAGGAATACGAATCTTCTCCTCGTGCTCAAAAGCAGCCTTCATTGTTCTGGTGCTGATAGGATCGATACCACCAGAGAAAACGATGCTTTCGCCAACCTTCATTTTAACCTCAAAGTAACCAGGAACAAAGAGATCCTCGTTAAAGTCGTAACCTCTCTCCAATTCCTTTACATACTCAATACCTCTGTACCAATCGGGACGATAGACAAATTCGTTCTTCTTGTTCAGCTGCATATAGAGGTCGGGATAACCCGAATACATACACATACTGATACCGTTCTCTACCTCTTTGAAGCTGCGGTTAGCAATGTTATTCTCGTGAGTATACTCACGCACACTGCGGAACGCAAGGAAAGGACGCAGACGCAATGTTACGGCTGTGTTCGCTTTCAGCAAGGTGTAACGGATAAGAATTCTGTTCTCGTGATGCACAAAGGCTTTCTCTTTTTTAAGCCAGACACCGCCAACATTGTAAATGGTTGTCGGCACACGCTCCCAGGCAAACTCGCGGATGTATTTATTGCCTCTAGGACTGAAGTTGTCGGCGTTGTACTTGTGTAATCCCAAGTTAAACTCCGCACCGTGAAGCACCACTGTCTCGTCGAGTGACGACAAGAGAACGTGATTTTCCTCATCGAGCTGCGGAATAGGCACGACCAACAAACCGTGGTATTTACGTGTGTTACAATCGACGATTGTAGAACAATGATAAGCACCCGAACGGTTTGTTCTCAAAATTTCCTTTTGCAACGACTCCTCTAAGTTCGTCATTAGCGTTTTTTCGAATCGCAAATAACTCATCTCGTATAATTTATATAATAAAAAATATCTTGATTACCACTTTCAAAAGTATGTAATTAAAATATCAATAACAAAATAAAAACGAGTTTTTTTAAAAAAAATGTAAAAAAAGGCATTTTAATACATTTTTCACTCACAATAGTGCACTTTTTCACACAGCGTTCCCCAAAGGCTTGTATAGCCTTTGGGGAACGCTGTATATGCAAACAAGCAACAGATTATTCTCCTAGAAGAATCTTCATCGCTTCGTCCTTATTCGACGAGAAGGTAAACTTATCGATAATAGCTTTTGAGTTCTTCAATTCTACAACATAGGGTCTAAGCACCTTTAAAGCTTCTACTCTATTTGAATCGAAAGAGAAGAACGACAGTAATTTAGCGCATTGTTCACTTGTAAAATTATTACCCATCACCGCTACTTTTATAAGAGTACCTCTATCATCGTCCATATTCACAGACTCTACGTAACTACTTAATTTCTCAAAATCTTCATTGCTAATCACAAGGCACTGAGTCTGCATCCGCGCAACAATCTTTTCGCATTTGCGACAAAGTCTCTCAGGCTTGCGACGCTCATCTTTTCGCTCCTGCGAAACAGCCGGCACGGCAGCCGCCAACAGCAGCATAAACACTACAACATTCAAAATCCTTTTCATAGAATATATTTATTAAATTATCTTTTCTTTCCCACTCTACCCGGAATAATAAACTTCAGACACTCAGCCTCAACGCCCACATACATTGGATAATTAGGACGGAAAGGGCGGGCATCTATCGCAACGTGAGCCGCGCCGACGCTCTCTATCATTATCTCTTTGGTACGATAAGGCTCAACAAGCTTAAAATTCAGAATCTTGCGACGCACAAGCATAAAAAGTCCCTGAAAAACACCCAAGAATTTAGGCTTACGCATAGCAGTAACGTCGAGCATACCATTGTAAGGAACAGCGCTCGGAGTCATTCCGTAGCCACGCGAATTTCCTATACAGAGCATCATAAAGCGTCGCTCAACATTAGTATTGTTCAGTCTGAACTTCATATTGTAATTCTGACGATATAGCAGCAGATGAACAAAGCCTCTCAAGAAAGAGAGCGCACGCGCGAAGATATAATGCTTGCGGTTGGCAATCTCTACGACAATGGCTCCAAGGCCTATATTAAGCACATTAAGAAAATAGCGTTTCTGCTCCACCCCATCGGCAACAAAGCGGCAATAGCCAACATCAACAAGGCGCTCTCTGTGGGCAAGAATACAATCCACAGTTTCCTTTACATCAAGATTATGCATATTCCAGAAACGGGAAAAATCGTTGGCTATACCATTAGGTATAAGCCCGAGAGCCACCTTTGCCCTATTCTCGGACGACATTATGCCATTAACAGCATCCTGCAGAGCACCATCGCCGCCAATAAGCACAACTGTCTCGTAGTCGTTATCGGAAAGCATTCTTGCTTTTCGCTCTACCGACTCGCCATTCTCTGAGACAAAAAAGTCATATTCTACAGAGCGTTCGTCGAGATACTCACGAACCTCGTTCAATCGTCGCATAGGACGCAGAGCACCAATACACGGACAATATATTATACCCCATCTATACCTTTTATTACTTTGAGGAGTTGTCATTTTAATAGCTGTTTAATTTGTTCTACCTGCACATCCATAGGATTCGACGCATCAATCCACTCAATATCTACACCGCGACGCTCCATTCCTCGGAACCACGTCATCTGACGCTTCGCAAACTGATGAATAGCAATCTCGAGAGAGTTTATCATCTCCTCGCGCGACATTGCACCCGTAACGTACAACGTCACATATTTATACTCCAACCCATAATAGACAAGCTGTTCGGGAGTAAGCCCCGAAGCAAGAAGAGCCTCAACCTCCTCTATCAGCCCCTCCTCGAGACGCGCACGCAGACGGCGGCTTATACGTTCGCGACGCACCTCACGATCGACTTTAACACCAACAGTCAAGCAATTTATATCAGGAAATTCGCGCTCCTCCACCGGGCATTGCGCATAATACTCCTCAATCTCTATCGCGCGTATAGCACGCTTAGGAGTATCGGTGTCTGTGTTATTATGCAGTTTCTTATAGGAAGCAAGAATAGTAGTCAATTCCTCGAGGCTCTTACCAGCAAGACGCTTGCGAAGTTCGGCATTCTCGGGCACAGGAATAAGCCTATATCCCTTCAGCACCGATTCCACATACATTCCACTGCCGCCACAAAGGATAGGAAATACCCCTTTCCCCCTTACCGCATCATAGGCAACAAGAAAGTCGCGCTGAAACTCAAAAAGATTATACTTTTCTCCTGCGTCCTTAATATTTATAAGGTGATAAGGAACAGATACCTCGCCACGAGAATATTCGGCAATATCCTTTCCTGTACCAATATCCATTCCACGATAAACCTGACGGCTGTCGGCGCTAAGAATCTCAGCATCCAAAGCAAGCGCAAGCTCCACAGCAAGGGCCGTCTTTCCACAAGCAGTAGGACCTACCACCGCCAACATATCATATTTATTCGGAATTATACTCATACTATAAACAATAGGATAAAAAGTCCACTCTGCAAAGATACGCATAAGCGAGCAAGAAATATGAAGCTTCTTTGATATTTTTCACAGCGACAATGCAAATTAGTATTGTTTGCGACGACAGAAGCTTTAGTTTCTTAAAGGAGTGTGCTTTAGCACCAAGCTATAGCTTCTCAAATGAGCGCGGCTCTTGCCACCAAAAAAAGTATCTTCGAGCTTTAGCTTTAAAATAAAAATATGCAAACAAGTAAGGGAAGTTTGCTTTGCTTGTAAAGGTGCGGAGCTTATACGCCTATTGTAAAGATAAGGAGAATAAATATCCTTTATGTCTTAATATAAAATGATTGTTACAATAAACAATAAAAGCGAATAGAACCCTATTCGCTTTTATTGTGATTCCGGAGCGATTCGAACGCTCGACCCACGCCTTAGAAGGGCGTTGCTCTATCCAGCTGAGCTACGGAACCGACCTTTGTTGCAAGTTTGCGGATGCAAAGGTAGTCTATTTATTGGTTTTTACCAATAATTTTTGTGTTTTTTTATTTTTTAGATGTTAATTATCCTCTCGAAAGGCTCTTTTACCTCTCTTTTGTGAGTGTAATAGCGCTTTTTATCTATTGGATTGCCTCCGACAACTTGGAAAAATCGGGAATATGTATCTCCTTGCGGCTGAGTTTTACCACTCCTTGCTCCTGCAAGCTGTTAAGCGCGCGTGAGATATTTATTCGTGTCTCGCACAATTCGGTAGCGAGTCGCTCCATCTTGATAGCCAATCTTTTTTCTCCACAGAGCGTCTCGGCTCTTAGTGCGATAAATCTTATGATGCGCCCCTCGATGCTTTGTGGCACATCCTCCCATATTCTCTTGTTTATATTCTGCGCTCTGCTGCTGACAAGATTCAGCAGGTTTATTGTGAATATGTCGTGCTTTGTGAACTCACTGAAAAAGTAGGACTTGTTTATCAGTAGAATATCAGTCTCGCCCACGGCATAATAGCTCCTTATATATTTTGTCGATAGCCCAAAAAGCGAATAGGGCTCAATAGCGTGAGGAGCCGAATGAATCTCGGACAGGGTGAATGTGGAGTCGTTGGCAGTTGTCTCTGATTTTATCTCTCCATTGAGGAGAATGATGAAATTGTCGCACCTTTCTCCTTGTGATACTATTTTGTCTCCGTCGTGGTAACGGAAAAATTCCAATTTAACCTTGTCGAGTATCGAGGTAAGGTCGTTCTTGCTTATTCCTTGAAAGTATGGTAGACGGAGCAGATTCTCGTACATATTACATATGTGATTTTAATTTACAAATATAACTATCGCTCTTATGAATTGTATATTGCAATATCTTCTTTTTTGCTTTTTTAACTCAAAATAACATTGTTAAGGCTCTTTCTGTATCTTTGTCTGTTTGTTGCTGTAAATGTAGGGTCTGTTTAACTTTTTATTGATATTTTGCCTATCTTTGAGCTAAAGTTCGAAGATCTACTACACTTGCTTTGAAAAATATTCAAACAAGTTTGATATTTCTCGTCAATTTGCTCGTTATATTTGCAAAAGAACGAATAAGATTGCTTTATTTTTTTTAAAAAGCTATCGCCAGAATCTATTACTATGAAAAACAAATTCTTACTTTTGATTTTCGCGTTTTTATGCAACTTTGCAACAGCGCAAAATATTCAAATTCACTACGACTTTGGCAAGCACCTATACGCCGGGCTCGAGAAGCGTCCGACAATCACAGCAACTGCCGAAATGTTCCGCGCCGACGATTATGGAAGCACATTCTTTGTCATTGACTTTGATTACAGAGCAAGAAACACCGGTGCTTATTGGGAGATTGCCCGCGATCTGTGCTTCTGGCAGGACACCAAACTCAATTGGCTGTCGATTCACATTGAGCACAATGGAGGATGCAGCGTCGGCGCCGGTTCGTTCAACAACTGCTGGCTGGGAGGATTAACATATTCGGGACATTCAAAGGACTATAGCAAGACGTGGTCTTTACAAGCATTATACAAATGTATTCCCGGCACAATAGACCAAGCAGGAAACCCCGACATTCACAATTTTCAGATAACAGGAGTGTGGAATATAGAATTTGCCAACGGTTGGTGCTCCCACTCGGGCTTTGCCGACTTTTGGCGCGAAAAGCAAATACGAAAATATGAGGGCGGAACCACATCATACATTTTCCTGTCGGAGCTACAATTATGGGTGAACCTGAACAAAATAACGGCTATGAGCAAATGCAATTTAAGTTTGGGTACAGAGCTCAGACTTTCTCACAACCTTGTTGCCAAAGGTTCATACGCAATACCGACATTGGCCGCAAAATATAGTTTCTGACAAGATAACAGAAAAACAGAATAATAGCTGCAATCCACGCGATTGCAGCTATTATTCTATACAAGGCATTGCTAAAAACAGCAAGTAAACAAGACAAAATAACTCTTCTTTTTTTTAAAATCTTATCACCTATTCAAACATTTTGAGGGCGAACAAGCATTATCTATCTTTTACAAGATGATAATTTTAGCCTCATTATAACAAAATAAACAAAAATTGGTTGTAAATTCGCGTCGAATTACGAAACAAAGAAAACAAGATGCTTACACTCGACAAAATATACCACGCATCGTACGTATTAAAGGATGTTATCCGCCGTACCGACTTAATAATTGCGCCCCACATTAACCCCGAGGCGAACATTTATTTAAAGCCCGAGAACCTGCAGATTACAGGCTCGTTCAAGATACGTGGTTCATACTACAAGATATCTCAGCTATCGCAGGAGGAGAAAGAGCGAGGAGTTATTGCCTGCTCGGCCGGTAACCACGCGCAGGGCGTTGCTCTTGCCGCAACAAAGAATGGAATAAAGTCGCTTATATGTTTGCCCGACTGCGCCCCAATATCAAAGATTGAGGCCACAAAAAGCTACGGTGCCGACATTTGCCTCGTAGAGGGCGTATACGACGACGCTTACAAGCGCGCACTCGACCTTCGCGACGAGAAAGGATACACATTCATCCACCCATTCAACGACGAGGATGTAATTGCCGGACAAGGCACAATAGGCCTTGAGCTTCTCGACCAGATGCAGAATATCGACGCAGTAATAGTACCTATCGGCGGCGGCGGACTAATATCGGGCGTTGCCTTTGCCATAAAATCGTTGAATCCAAAAATAAAGGTTTACGGTGTTCAAGCGAGCGGTGCTCCCAGTATGTACAATTCTATACGCGACAAAAAGATTGAGCGTCTCTCATCGGTACAGACTATTGCCGACGGTATTGCCGTAAAGGAGCCCGGAGATTTAACATTCGAGTTTTGTAGCAAATATGTAGACGAGATTGTTACCGTAACCGACGACGAGGTATCTTCGGCTATCCTATCGATGATAGAGCACAAGAAGCTTATCTCCGAGGGCGCAGGAGCTGTTGCCGTAGCCGCAGCAATGTTCAACAAAGTGCCCATCAAAGGCAAGAATGTCGTTTGTATTGTTTCGGGCGGTAATATCGACGTAAACATCCTCGACAGAGTAATCAAACGCGGTCTTTTGACATCGGGACGCTCTTATATGCTCACCGTAGAGCTTATTGACAAGCCCGGACAGTTGCTCAACATTTCGAGAATAATTGCCGACCACGGAGGCAATGTCATTGGAGTACACCACGAGCGAGCAAATGCCACAATGGACATTAACGGTTGCTTCCTACGTATAAATATGGAGACACGCAATTTTGAGCAGATTGAGATTATAAAGAAAGCTCTGCTCGATGCCGGCTACCACATTTGCAACAATTTCTAACGATTACAAACTAAAAAATTAGATACAATGATTACAAAAGTTTACACAAAAGAGGCTCCCGAGGCTATCGGTCCCTACTCACAGGCTATAATCTGCGGTAATATGTTATTTACATCGGGACAAATTCCCATCAATCCCGCCAGCGGTAACATTGAGGCTGAGGATATCAACGGACAGACTACACAAGTAATGAAAAATATCGCAGCGGTTCTAGCCGAGGCAGGAACATCGTTCGAGAAGGTTGTAAAGACCACCTGTTTCCTCAAGGATATGGGCGACTTTGCAGCATTCAACGCAATTTACGCTGAATATTTCACAAGCAAGCCCGCACGCTCTTGCGTTGCAGTAAAGACTCTACCCAAAGATGTTCTTGTAGAGGTAGAGGTTATTGCCGAGATTTAAATATTTTTAGCCCGACAAGCAAGATGCACCCCGCAAAAACAGGTGCATCTTGTTTATTTGCTATTATTTTGTCCAAAAAAGTTCTTTTATCAAAAAAATGCAAAGGAAATACTTTGCCAATTTAAAAAAAAAGACTAATTTTGCAGGCTGAATAACGTAAAGTACTTTTTGAACAAACATATAAATAGATATAAAGATGAAAAGAACATTCCAACCCTCTAACAGAAAGAGAAAAAACAAACACGGTTTCCGTGAGAGAATGGCTACAAAGAATGGCCGTCGCGTATTGGCATCTCGTCGTGCAAAAGGACGTAAGAAACTTACTGTTTCAGACGAGTATAATGGCAATAAAAAATAATTGCGGCGTGTAACTAACGCATTGCAAACATACATTTGCAAAAATAGGAGACAGATTAATCTGTCTCCTAT
>JAFYRW010000018.1 GCA_017546785.1 Bacteroidaceae bacterium
TAGTGCTTGATGATTTGAGCCTTGATGTTATCCAAAGCCAAATTGATGTCTCTCGATTCTTTGCTCTTGCCTTTGGCACGATTGCCTTTGGCATCCCACATTGTTTTTGCAATGGTCAGTTTGCAACTGAATTGAGCCACAGAACCATTGATCGTCACTCGTCCCATAATCGGGACAACACCGTTTTTCTCCTTGCTTCCGTTCACGTAGAGCAGCACCTTAAATGTACTTCGCATAATCCAATTCTTTTTGGTTACAAAATTAGTTATCAGCGAGTTGTACATTGTTATGCAGAATATGGCAGAGAGTAGAAATAAACTCCAACGACCTATAAACCAACCTCTCTATCGGGTAATGATTTGAAAACCGTCCGCCCTCATTACCTTTCATTTCTTTGCACTTTTGCTTCGGCGAGGTTGTCATCCAAAGTCCTCATAAGTCATTGAATACCAGTGCCACCATCATTATTTCCCCTCATTCGTTAGATTTTTCCAGATATATATTTTATATTTGCGGAGATAAACAGGGTTGGTCTAAATATCAATAAAATAATAAAATAAATGATTATGAAATTGCAGAATTTATCTCGAATTAAGGTTCTGATGGCGGCTCTTATGCTGTTGTTGCCCGCCTTGTCGGTATTTGCTTCTGAACTAGTTCAGAATGGAAAAACTTTCCGTCTCGTCAGCGAGAAATACGGAAAGGCGGTAACCAATAACGACAATGCCGACGATGGCGTCTATTTGTCGCTTGCTACAGTGAATAGTCAGTCGCAAGGTCAGGAGTGGACATTCTTCTCTTTGTCCGAGAAAGAGCCCGTCTATTTGATTAACAACTGTAATCACAACGAGGCTATGGATATGGCGCTCAATTCCGATGACCCTGGAAGAGTTTTGCAGTGGTATTCAACTTCTTCGGCCAACCAGAGTTTCTATGTAAAAACTATCAACGAGAATACAAATATAGTGCAATTGTATTGCAATAGCGACAGGACACAGGCTGTTGCAGCACAGTCTAACGGTTCTATCAGACTATCTTCTGATTTGTCGAGCGATGCAACATATTTCCGTCTTGAAGCAGTTAATAAGAACTACGATGTGTATTATCCTGGAATGTCCTGCTACTATGTAGTTATACACAAATCTTCGGGTAATTCAATTACTGACTTAGGCGTAAATGCAAATAATGCGCTCCTTTATCTTGATAAATGTCCCGAGACAAATTACGATGATTTTGTATGGCAGTTCCGTCGCTCGGCGGCTACCAATAATCATTTCCAGCTTTACAATCCTTTCGATGGAAAGGCTGTGGATATTGCCCTTGAGTCTGCGGCGAAACGTCCTTTGTTGTGGGACCCCGACTTTACCAATTTGAATCAGCAAATATATTTCTATCCTGTAGCTGGTGCACCCGGAACATTCCAATTGGCGGGAGTAAATAAATCTGGTGAGCGTTATTATGTTGTGCTCAGCGGTAATAATGCCCTTGCAATGTCTAAAAATGCGACTGCCGAGAATTCATACTTTACTATCCGCAGAGTACACCCCGACAATCTTCCCCAGCCAACCTATTGGGAGGATGAGACTATCTTTGAGGAGAATAAAGAGCCTGGACACGCTACATATATGCCCTATGCTTCTACAGCAAAGATGCAGGCTGATGAGCGTTACAAATTTCCTTGGATAGAGCCCGAGCTGGCAGAATATCTCAGCCTTAATGGAGTGTGGAACCTTAAATATACCGAGGATGTGAACGACCGCCCCGGAAAGGATGACTTCTGGGGTGACAATGTAGATGTTGCTGCGTGGGATACAATCTCTGTTCCATCGTGTCTCGAAATGAAGGGTTACGGTGACCCTTACTATATAAACGTGAATTATGCATTCTCGAACAACCCTCCCTTTATAAATATGAACAATGGCTTGCCTAAGCCTGCGGCATCTTATCGCCGTAACTTTACATTGCCCGAGGGTTGGAGCAACAAACGCGTCTATCTGCACTTTGACGGTATATACAGCGCGGCTCTTGTTTGGGTAAACGGCGAATATGTTGGCTACACTCAGGGAGCTAACAACGATGCGGAATTTGACCTTACAAATGTTGTCCGCAGTGGCGAGAATAATATCTCGGTACAGGTATTCCGTTGGAGCGACGGCTCTTACCTCGAGGGACAGGATATGTGGCATATGAGCGGTATCCATCGCGACGTTTATCTGTTCGCTACTCCTTCTACACACGTTCGTGACCATTATATCACAAGCACTCTCAATGCGTCGGACAACTACAAGAGCGGTTCGATGGATGTTGAGGTTACAATGAGCAATAAGGATAAGGCGGCTGTCTCTAAGAGCGTCGAGGTTCGCCTCCTCTCTCCCGATGGCAAGGAGCTTGGCAAAGAGATTGCGTTGTTCGACTTTAACAGTGGTGAAACAGAAAAAAAATGCACTCTTAATTTTGCTAACCTCTCGAACCTTCTTCTGTGGACTGCCGAGACTCCTAATCTCTATACTGTGATTGTGGCTCAAAAGGACGATAAGGGGGCCGAGGAGAGTGTGTTCTCTACAAAATATGGATTCAGACACATTGAGATAAAGAATACTAAGGTTTATGTGAACGGTCAGAGAGTGTTCTTCAAGGGTGTGAACACACAGGATACCCATCCTATGTATGGTCGCAGCATCGATCTTCCCACAATGCTCAAGGATGTTATGATGATGAAGCAGGCTAATATGAACATTGTCCGTTGCAGCCACTACCCTCGTCAGCCAAAAATGTACTCAATGTTCGACTACTATGGTCTTTACTGTATGGATGAGGCCGACGTTGAGTGTCACCGTAACTGGGAAGTAGGCGGCGAAAAGGGTGGAATAACAAACAACGAAAGCTGGAAAGCTCAATATGTGGACCGTACCGTGCGTATGGTATATCGTGGAAGAAACAACCCTTCAATCTTCTTCTGGAGCTTGGGTAACGAGAGTGGCGGTGGCTCTAACTTTACACACACATACGAGGCTGTGCGTAAATTGGATAGCCGTATCATCCACTACGAGGGTGCTACACGCGGAGGAACATCGCCTACCGACCTGTTCTCGGTAATGTATCCCAGCGTTGATGAGTGCTACAAAGATGCTAACTTCAACAATAGAACGCAGCCTTACTTTATGTGCGAGTATGCTCACGCTATGGGTAATGGTGTAGGTAACCTGCGCGAATATTGGGACGAGGTAGAGGAGAGCAATTATGGTATCGGTGGCTGTATCTGGGACTGGGTCGATCAGTCAATTTACGATGCTGAGGATATCAAGAATGGCAATCTTAAGGTCAATGGCTTGAATAAGTATCGTACCGGTTACGATTATCCCGGCCCTCATCAGGAGAACTTTGTGAACAATGGTATTCTTACCGCCGACCGCGCTTGGACTCCCGAGCTTACAGTCGTAAAGGCTGTTTATCAGTATGTTAAGTTCAACTCTTACAGCCCATCTTCAAAGGTGTTGAATATAAAGAATGCATATAATTTCATCTCTCTCGATAAATTCTATTTGAAATGGGGTGTTCTTGTTAATGGCGTAGAGGTTGAGAATGGTACAGTAGAGCTTCCAGCTACTTCTCCTGGCGCTTCGGCTTCTTTGGCTATTCCCTATAAGACAGATGTCAATGCTGCCGATGGAGAGGTTCTTCTCAACGTAAATGTATGTCTTAAGAATAAAGAGGAGTGGGCTGCTGCCGGTTACTCTATGGCATCGGCTCAGTATGAGTTGAAGAAACGCGATGCGCTTGCCACTGTAGATACTGTCGACAAGGATGTCAAGGTTACAAGCGGTTCAAAATATGTTATCAGCAACGCTGACTTTAAGGTTGAGTTCTCTAACAATGGTGATATGCTCGCTTGGGAGGTTGGTGGAAAATCTCTTATCACCGATGGTCCTGAGTATTACAACTACCGTTGGGTTGAGAATGATAAGCCTACAGAGACTCTTAGTCAATATTCTGATGATACGGGAATAACCTCTAAGAGTATCACCGTAACACCCTCTACCGACAATAAGAGCGTAGCTGTAAAGGTGCAGGGCGATGGTTATAATGTATCTTATACATTTACTTACATAATATATAATAATGGTGTAATAGACCTTAATACCTCTTATAAGACAAAGACATCGGGATTACGCCGTGTAGGATTGGATATGTCTTTCCCCGAGAATTTCGAGGGTGTTGAGTATTATGCTCGTGGTCCGTGGGAGAATTACATCGACCGCAAAGAGGGCTCGCTTCTTGGACGATACTATACAACAGTAACCGATATGTTCGAGCCTTATCCGAAGCCTCAGAGTATGGGTAACCGCGAGGATATGCGCGAGGTTGTACTCTTTGATATCTCGACAGGCGAGGGTGTTAAGATTGAGAGCAAGGGTACTGTCGGATTCTCGTTCCAGCATTATACCGACCGTCAGTTGAAACAGGCTAAGCATACTTGGGAATTGGAGCCCGGAGACGTTCACGCTCACTTTGACTGCGTGCAGAAGGGACTCGGCAACGGTAGCTGTGGCGCAAATACAGGAACCATCAATGAGTATGTAATTCCTACAGGAACAAAGTATGAGGCTACTCTCCGTTTCTCTCCCGTTATAAAGGATTTGACATCTGTCGATGGTGTAGAGGATGCGGCTTATATGCGCTTCGACTATGACGGTGCAAACGTTGTGTGCAAGGGTGATGTCAAGGCCGGAAACAGCTATTCGCTCTATAATATGGGTGGCGTGCTGTTGGGTAGCGTTACTGCCGACAGCGACGCTGCAACGATTGCAATTCCTGTGGGTAGTCTGCCGCAAGCATCTTATGTTGTAGTTGTAGATACTCACGCTGGCAAACGAGCCAATGTCGTGCTGTTGTATTAAATTATATAAGGTTATTTTATGATAGCTGTTTTATAAGAAACTATTGTGCTTTTAAGGGGCGGACGGCGGTGTTTATTTGGAGAATTTTTCTCGGTTGCCGTCTCTCTTCAACAATATTGAAAAGGTTGAATGAGTGCTCTTTAAAGTCGTAGATAGGCTCTAAAAAATTAAAATGCGTTTCAATTTTTTGTTGAAACGCATTTTTTTTGCGAAAAAATTATTTTGAGGCGAAAAAAAAGTCGAAAAAAAGTTAAAATTAAAGGATTATGATATATCTTTGCAAAAAATTTCAAGTAAAGAGGTTGCCGAAACGCTAAAAAGGGAGTAGGAAGAATTTAAATATTTGTATTGTTATGAAGAATTTTATCTATGTAGCAGTATTGGCACTTGTTATGACAGCTTGCGCTGCTAATGGTTCTAAGAAAGAGTTCGTTGCTACTGACATCGTACCTGCAGCTGCAACTGAGGTATTGCCCGCAGCATCTCCCGTTCCCGGACTTGGTACTGTAGCTACAGACGTAGTTCCCGCAGAATAATTATCAAGCTGCTTAAAGGTAAAATAGAGAGACGACAATTATTGAGCACGGTAACGTGCTTGGTGATTGTACCTCTTTATTTACTATTAAAAGAAAATCACATTAGGTTATAATATACCTATAAAAAGAGATGAATTTTTTCATCTCTTTTTTTTGTTTATCCTCTTCTTTCTGTCGCGCTCTTTTCGTAGTTTGGAAAAAAGATACTATTTTCGCGCTTAATTATGCTCTGCATAATATAAAATACTACCTAAATGATAGATAAGACTGTTTTTCAGGATAAAAAGGCCGTTTATTATACGCTTGGCTGTAAACTGAATTTTTCGGAGACTGCTACTATTGAGCGCATAATGCAAGAGGCCGGTATACGCACTGCCCGACGTGGTGAGCAGGCCGATATTTGTGTAATAAACAGTTGTGCGGTTACACAGGAGGCCGAAAAGAAGTGCCGTCAGGCGATACATAAATTGGTGCGTCAGCATCCTGGAGCCTTTGTGGTTGTTACTGGATGCTATGCTCAGCTGTCGCCCGAAAAGCTGGCAAAGGTGCTTGGCGTTGATGTTGTGCTTGGTATTGATAAAAAGTCGGATATTCTGGATTATTTGGGTACTCTCACCAAACGTCAGGAGGGAGAGTGGTTCGCGCAACCTACAAAAGATGTTCGCCGATTCGTGCCCTCTTGTTCGCGTGGCGATAGGACACGTTATTTCCTTAAGGTGCAGGATGGATGCGACTATTTCTGTACCTATTGTACAATACCTTTTGCACGTGGACGCAGTCGTAATCCCCAAATTGAGGAACTTGTGGCTCAGGCGAATCAGGCGGCAGCAGAGGGCGGTCGCGAGATTGTAATCACCGGTGTAAATATTGGTGATTTTGGAAAGTCTACGGGCGAGTCGTTCGTGTCGCTTGTTAAGGCGCTCGACACTGTCGATGGCATTGCGCGTTACAGAATATCATCCATTGAGCCTAACCTTATAACAGACGAGATAATTGATTATATGAAGGGCTCACGAAGCTTTATGCCTCATTTGCATATTCCTTTGCAGGCCGGCAGCGACGAGGTCCTCAAGCTTATGCACCGTCGTTACGATACTGCCTTCTTTGCACAAAAGATAGCAAAGGTGCGCGAGGTAATGCCCGATGCGTTTATTGGCGTAGACGTTATTGTGGGTACTCGCGGCGAGACGGATGAGCTGTTTGAACAGGCTCTTGAGTTTATTCGCGGGCTCGATATTTCGCAGCTGCACGTATTCAGCTACTCCGAGCGTCCCGGCACACGCGCACTAAAAATAGATGGCGCAGTATCTCCTGCTGAGAAGCATCGTCGCAGTCAGTTGCTTATTGCTCTGTCCGAGGAGAAGCGTATTGCATTCTATGAGCGTCATTGCGGAAAAGAGGCTGTCGTTCTTTTCGAGAAGCCTCGTACGGGAATGCCTATTGGTGGCTTTACCGAAAATTATATCCGTGTAGAGACAAAGAACGACGATGCGCTGGTGAATAATCTTGTGCGTGTGCGATTGGGTGGTTTCAACGAGGATAAATCGGCTCTTTTGGTCGATGAAATTTTAGGAATAGAGTAATAGTGGCAATGAACAGCAGGGTTGCAGTCGTAATTTTGAACTATAATGGTGCGTCGATGCTGCGACGTTTCCTGCCGTCGGTCGTTGCATATTCATCGGGGGCCGATATTATTGTTGCCGACAATGCTTCTACCGATGATTCACTATCTGTTATGGGCAGTGAGTTCCCAGATATAAGGGTTATTGCTCTCGAACGTAACTATGGCTTTGCCGAAGGATACAACAAGGCTCTCCAAAATATTGATAGTGAATATTATATACTGCTTAATTCCGACGTTGAGGTTACCGAAGGGTGGATAGAGCCTCTGCTGGAATGTATGGATGCCAATGGCAATGTTGCAGCCTGTCAGCCTAAAATAAGAAGCTATAATAATAGGGACTATTTTGAGTATGCGGGTGCCGCAGGAGGCTTTATCGATTGTTACGGTTACCCCTATTGTCGCGGCCGTATCTTTGATACTTTGGAGCGCGACAATGGACAGTATGACACTCTCTCCGAGATTTTTTGGGCTACGGGTGCTGCGCTGATGATAAGACGCGATGACTTTTGGAATAGTGGCGCTCTTGACGGCCGTTTCTTTGCCCATATGGAGGAGATTGACCTTTGCTGGCGACTGAAGGCAATGGGACGCTCCATTGTGTGTGTGCCGTCGAGTGTGGTATATCACGTGGGAGGCGCTACTCTTTCGCAGAAGAATCCTCGTAAGACATTCCTCAATTTTAGAAATAATCTTTTGATGCTACATAAGAATCTGCCGCAGAAAGAGTATAAAAAGGTGATGCGTATGCGCTTCTTGCTCGACTGTGTTGCAGCAATTAAATATCTGCTTGCAGGCTCGTTCGCTGAATTTAAGGCTGTGGCCGATGCCCGCAGGGAGTACAGTAGAATAAAAAAAGAATTTGATGGGCAGCGTAGACATAATATTGAATCTGTCACAATGGATAAGATAGCGTGTCGTGCCTCTTTTTCGATTCTTGTGCAATATTATATTAAGCGCCGCAGACTCTTCAGTGAGCTGCCCGATGCGCGTAAATGAAAATGAAAGACTATGGAAACAGCCCTCTATCTTATTCCTGTTACATTGGGCGATACTGCGCTCGATAAGGTGCTACCTTCGTACAATAGTGAGATAATAGGCGGCATACGCCATTTTATAGTGGAGAATGTGAGAAGCGCCCGACGTTTCCTGCGTCAGGTAGATTCGCAATTCGATATTGACGGTTCGTGTTTCTACGAACTGAACAAGCATACTACTCCCGAGGAGGTAGGGGGCTTTTTGCGCCCCTTATACGAGGGTAAACCTATCGGTGTAATATCCGAGGCGGGCTGTCCCGCTGTTGCCGACCCGGGTGCCGACGTTGTTGCCATCGCCCAGCGTAAAGGGTTGAAGGTCGTTCCTTTGGTGGGTCCTTCGAGCATAATATTGTCTGTGATGGCATCGGGATTCAACGGTCAGAGCTTCGCTTTTCACGGCTATCTGCCTATAAAGGCCGATGAGCGTGCAAAGAAACTGCACCAGCTTGAGCAGCGTGTATACAGCGAACAACAGACACAACTGTTTATAGAGACTCCCTATCGCAATGGCAAAATGATAGAGGATATTATAAAGAATTGTCGTCCGCAGACAAAATTGTGTATTGCGGCCAATCTTACTTGTGAGAATGAGTTTGTGCAGACAAAGAGTGTTAAGGAGTGGAAAGGAAAAGCTCCCGACCTCTCCAAAATTCCCTGCATCTTTTTATTATATAAATAGGAACCGAAAATTATTGTATAATGTCTGGTAAGAGTGTTTTTAAAGGGTTATTGGCCCTCTCTCCGATAGCAGTGCTACTTACAGTGTATCTTGGGGGCTCTTTGCTTGTGGGCGATTTTTATCGTATCCCTATTACTGTGGCCTTCTTGATTGCATCGTTCTATGCTGTTGCTGTGTCTCGAGGAGAGTCGCTCGCAAAAAAGATAGACTCCTTTTCCGAGGGGGCGGCAAACTCCCGCGTGATGCTTATGGTGTGGATTTTCGTTCTTGCCGGAGTCTTTGCCTCTGTTGCAAAGAGTATGGGTGCAGTTGAGGCTACCGTAAATTTCACCCTGCATCTTGTTCCGCCCGAATTTCTGCCTGCGGGAATATTCATTGCTACCTGTTTTATTTCAATGTCCATTGGAACCTCTGTAGGCTCTATCGTTGCTCTTACTCCTGTGGTGACGGCGCTTGCGGCACAGACGGGCAGCAGTGTTGCCTGGTTCGTCGGAATTGTAGTGGGTGGCGCATTCTTTGGCGATAATCTCTCTTTTATTTCGGATACGACTATTGCTGCTACTCAGACTCAGGGCTGCTCTATGCGCTCAAAGTTCAGAGCTAATTTCAGACTTGTTCTTCCTGCAGCCTTGGCGGCATTGCTGCTCTATCTGTTCAATGGAGTGGATATTCAGACTTCTGCACCAGCAATGGCTGCCGATGATTTTGTGAAGATAATTCCATACGTTCTTGTTATTGTTGCAGCTCTCTATGGAATGAATGTGCTGCTTGTTCTTGTGATAGGAGTGTTTGCGGCTGCTGTGATAGGGCTTGCTTACGGTAGCTTTAATGTTCTTGGTCTCTTTGAGTCGTGCGGCTCGGGAATTGCAGGAATGAGCGACCTTGTAATGGTTACAATGCTTGCCGGCGGACTTTTGGAAATTATACGCATAAATGGTGGTATCGACTTTATGATATGTCTTATAACTACCCGTATAAATTCGGCTAGGGTTGCTGAGGCTGCTATTGTGCTGCTTACGGTGCTTGCTAATGTATGTACGGCAAATAATACTATCGCTATACTTACCGTTGGTGGAATATCGCGTGATATTGCCAGAAAATTCAATATATCTTCGCGCAGAAGCGCGAGCCTTCTCGATACGTCGTCGTGCTTTGTGCAGGGCCTTTTGCCTTATGGCGCACAGCTGCTTATGGCATCGGGATTGGCGAAAATATCTCCTCTTCAGATAATTCCGCACCTTTACTATCCAATGTGTGTGGGTGTAATATTGGTAATTTCAATCCTCTTTAGAAAGAGAAATAAAAAGTAAAGCAATTTATTCTTTCTCTTTCAAAAGTTCCTGTAGTTTGAACATTTCGTCGCGGTATTGTGCTGCTTCGATGAAATTCATCTTTTCGGCAGCCTCTTCCATAAGGCGGCGGCTGCGTGCAATGCTCTTCTCGAGCTGTTCGCGGCTCATATACTCCACAATGGGGTCGCAGGCTATTGCCGGCTTTGTGTGCTCCTCGTTGTATCGGCCAATGGTTGTGCTCTCTCTGCGCTCCGATGCAAGGGCATTGCCTATCTGCTTCTTTATCTGTGTGGGTGTGATGCCGTTCTTCTCGTTGTATTCCATCTGTTTCTTGCGGCGACGGTTGGTCTCGTCGATAGTGCGCTGCATACTCGTCGTAATCTTTTCGGCATAGAAGATTACAAGGCCGTTTACGTTACGGGCGGCGCGTCCGGCAGTCTGTGTGAGCGAACGGTGGCTGCGCAGGAATCCCTCTTTGTCGGCGTCGAGAATGGCTACTAACGATACCTCGGGAAGGTCTAATCCCTCGCGCAGAAGGTTTACGCCAATGAGAACATCGTAGAGTCCCTCGCGTAGGTCGGTCATAATCTGTATGCGCTCGAGAGTATCAACGTCGCTGTGTATGTAGTTGCATCTTATGCCGTTCTTCTGCAGATATTCGGTGAGCTCCTCGGCCATACGTTTGGTGAGGGTGGTTACAAGCACGCGCTCTTCGCGTTCGCAGCGTATCTGTATCTCCTCCATAAGGTCGTCTACCTGATTCTTTGATGAACGAACCTCTATTATCGGGTCCAAAAGTCCTGTGGGGCGTATGAGCTGTTCGACAACAACACCCTCGCTCTGTTCTAATTCATAGTCGTCGGGCGTTGCGCTTACATATATTACCTGATGCGTCAGCTGTTGGAACTCCTCGAATTTTAGCGGGCGGTTGTCGAATGCTGCGGGCAGGCGGAATCCGAATTCTACAAGATTGTTCTTGCGCGCACGGTCGCCGCCGTACATTGCGTGTATCTGTGGCACGCTGACGTGACTCTCGTCTATTATCAGCAGAAAATCGTCGGGGAAAAAGTCTAAAAGGCAGTAGGGGCGTGTGCCCGGTTCGCGCCCGTCGAAATAGCGTGAGTAATTTTCTATTCCCGAACAGTGTCCAAGCTCGCGCAACATTTCGGTATCGTATGTGACGCGTTCGTGCAGGCGCTTGGCCTCTAGCGGCCTTCCAATCTCCTTAAAGTAATCCACACGCTCGACAAGGTCTTTCTCAATCTCTATTATGGCACGCTGTGTGCTCTCTTTTGTGGTCATAAAGAGATTGGCGGGGTATATCTTGTACTCGTCGTAGTCTGTTATGCGTACGCCGGTCGTTGCGTCAATCTCCTCAATGCCGTCAATCTCGTCGTCCCAGAATGTTATTCGTAGCACATGGTCACTGTAGGCGAGGCTTACCTCTACTGTGTCGCCCTTGACGCGGAAGGCTCCGCGGTTGAGATCAATGTCGTTGCGGACATAAAGGCTGCTTACCAAATGTCGGAGAAAGACATTGCGGTCGAGTATCATTCCCTTTTTTACATCTATTACGTTGTTGTAAAAGTCCGATGGGTTGCCCATACCATAGATGCACGACACCGATGAAATTACAACAACATCCTTGCGTCCCGAAAGTAACGCAGAGGTTGCCGACAGACGCAATTTGTCAATCTCGTCGTTTATGGCAAGGTCCTTTTCAATATATGTGTCGGTAGATGGGATATATGCCTCGGGTTGGTAGTAGTCGTAGTACGATACGTAGTACTCTACGGCATTCTCGGGGAAGAATCCTTTAAACTCGTTGTATAGCTGTGCCGCGAGGGTCTTATTGTGGCTCAATATAAGGGTGGGGCGGTTAATCTCCTTTACGACATTTGCCATAGTAAAGGTTTTTCCCGAGCCTGTCACTCCCAAGAGAGTCTGGGCGCGTGCGCCGTTGTTTATTCCTTCGACCAATTGGGCAATTGCTTCGGGTTGGTCGCCCATAGGCTTATAATCCGATACGAGTTTAAATTTCATAAATGAGTGCGGAATTTAATCCCGCTAATGTACGGCTTTTTTATAAACGAAAAAAGTATATGCTACACAGAATAGGAATATTTTGGGATTTTTAAAAGTAAATATAATCTTTGTGCTATTGTGGTCTTTGTGAATTTATTGTACGCTGTCGGGCAGTTGTTGTTGTAAATTGTTGAGGGATAATATCCTTTTGCTCCTTTTTTAACCGATTTTAATTTCTTTGTTATATATTTGTGACCTATAATGTGTCAGTTAAAACAAGTTCGCTCATTGCGACTCTTTCGGAAGAATATAAATAATTGATAATATGAAACATAATCTTTTGACTTTTTCAGTCGCCCTTTCGTTCTTTATGGCGTGTGTTATCGGTGCTAATGCGGATAATTCCGATTATCCTATCGTGGTTGGCGAGAATCAGAATTATACACACAATTCTCGTCGCCTGAATTCCGTGTCGTTGAATAGCCCTGCCGACGGCGCTCAGACAATCTCTTTGCCCACACCTTTGAAGGTCTATTCAAAGGTCGATACACCGGCATTCTCGGTGTGTGCGGGAGAGACTGTTACTGCTACATTCGGCTTTTCGGGTACGTGGATGAATGGCTTTGTTTATATTGACAGAGGACAGGATGGCGCTTTTGAGGCAACATTGAATTCCAACGGTACAATTCCCGCAGGAAGCGATATTATGGCATTCTCTTATGCTGAGCCTACGCTCGGTGGTACCGGCTATAACAGCACCGGAGCAACAGTGTCTAATGCCGACGTACTTAATCCTCCTTCGTTTAAGATTCCTGCCGACCTTGCAAATGGTTTCTACCGTATGCGATTCAAGGTTGATTGGGCCTCTATCGACCCCGCCGGACGTCCCGAGGATGGTAACGGAATTCTTAAGAACGGAGGCGCTATATGCGATGTTCGTCTTAATGTTCACGGCGAAAATGTTACAGTGAATGCCAATGGTGATAATGGTTCTTTGACTACTTCCGACGGTGCAGCTCTTAAAAATTATAAGCATTCTTTTGGAAGATCGTTGAAAGTGAAGATTGTTCCTTCATCGGGATATATGTGCGACGCTATTGCTTTGCGCCACGGACATAATCTCAACGGTGCAGCCTCAGTCCACGGGGTAGCGCAGTACGAGAATGTTACTATTCCCGGCGTTCTTATCAGCGGCGATACTTACGAAATTCCTGCCGAATATATGGACGGTGATGTTGAGATTACAGCTACATTCGTTAAGATGGCCGATGGCGTTACAGATGGAAAGGATTATGCTCTCTCTTTTGACAAGAATGCAGAATCGACAGCAGCGCAAAAGTCAATCTCAAAGGTTGGCTTTACTGTCAGCAAAGGGCAGAATGGTGCTTTGACAATTGCCGATGATGTAAAGAGTGTCTATAGTAATGCCGATGATTTTGAGCTTGCTGTAACTCCCGGCGCAACAGTGAACGCAAAAGTCAATTCACCCTCTCAGGCGCTGAATTATTATCTGTACGTTGATATGAACAACGACGGAATGTTCGCTCCTCTGTTCAATGCTGACGGCACTCTAGCGCAGTCGAGTGAACTGCTCTCTTATACCTCTCTCAACGGTAAGAATAGCGACGGCGGTGCTGCCGTAACCAACGGAGAATTGCCATCTTTTAAAGTCTCAGAGCTATTGCCATATGGTATCTATCGTGCGAGAATAAAGGCAGATATTGAGAATGCCGACCCTGCCGGTTCTTCGGAAATTACAGCGAAGGGTGGTATGATTGTCGATTTTCTTTTGAATGTATATAACGAAGAGTGCCGTTTGAAACTCGATTCATACAATGGCGCCATCTATTCTGTAGGAAACAGTGCCTTGCCTATGACAGTCAATGCTTTTGAGGCATTCAGAATCTGCGCTGTCCCTGTAGCCGAGGGCTATAATCTCGAGGAGCTCCGCGTGCGTCACGGATACAATCTCGACGGTCCCCAGTATGTTCAGGGTAACCGTCAGTGGAGCGAAGAGGTCTACAGCGACGAGATTGTCTTCTTGCCCAATGAATCGGTGTGCGGAGATATGATAATTTATGCGAATTTTGTTGCCGGCCCCGATGCTGAATATCATCTAGTCTTTAGCGACGAGTTTAATACAGAGGATGGCTCACAGCCCAATTCAAAATGGTGGAGCAGATGTCAGCGACAGGGTGCTACGTGGAACCGTTGGCTCTCTGATAGAGAAGAGGTTATATATATAGAGGACGGCAACCTTGTGGCGCGCGCTGTTCCTAATCCCGATACAACGACCGACAATGTACCTATGATTACCGGTGGTATATGGAGCAGAGATAAGTTTGGCTTTACATACGGCCTTGTCGAGGGACGCATAAAGGCTAATCCGTGGACAGGAAACTTTCCTGCATTCTGGATGATGCCCGAGGATCAGTCGGGTGGTTGGCCTAACGATGGCGAGATTGATATTTGGGAGACAATCGATTCACAGGAGCGCTCTTGGCACACAGTGCACACCAATTGGACATATAATATGAAGCAGACAAGTTCACCGCAGTCAAGCTTTAATGTGGCAACCTCTCTCGACAGATACCACATATTCTCTATTGAGTGGGACGAGACATCAATCGCTTGGTTCGTCGATGGCAATCTTGTAGGAACATACTATAAATCATCCGATTCGTATGCTCTCAATAATGGACAGTGGCCTTTTGACGATAATTTCCATCTTATTCTTAATCAGAGTGTAGGTAATAACAGCTGGGCTGCAAATGCCGATGTTACACATACCTATGAGACTCTCTTTGACTGGGTACGCGTTTATCAGAAAAAGGGAATGCAGAATACATCGGTAGCCGATGCTGTGGAGACTAGTAAAGAGAATGTTACTGTTGCCCCTATTGAGGGTGGAGTGTCGGTGACAACCGAGAATGAGCAGGATATTGCAATTTACGACGCAGTGGGACGAAAGGTAGCCAATGTTCTTGTGAACGGCACAAAGAATGTTGCGTTGGATAGCGGTTTTTATGTGGTTTGTGGAAACAAACTCTTTGTCGAGTGATTTTTGACTATTGTGATAATGGAAAAGGCCGGGCTTTGTAAGTCCTGCCTTTTTGTTTTATTCACATTGTAAGCGTAAATAATAACATAAAAATCATTGTATTTTAGAGCGAAAAGAACTATCTTTGCACGAATTTTATGTCTACGTACGAAACGTGTGCCCTGTCGGTACGGTTCGGCGTATTCAGGAGAATTGTAATATGAAGAATGTTTTTTATATATCGCTCACCCTGCTGATTCTGCTTACATCGTGCTCTTCGTTCAATAAAGTTCTGAAGAGTCGCGATATTGAGTATAGATACGAGGCTGCAAAATCATATTATCTCGAGGGCTCTTATTCGAATGCTTCGGTAATTCTCGAAGGAGCTATTGCTATGATGAAGGGTAGCGACAAGGCCGAAGAGTCGTTGTTTATGTTGGCAATGTGCTACTATAAATCGCGCGATTTTTCTACAGCATCGCAATATTTTAAAACATTCTACACCAATTATCAGAGAAGTGAATTGACTGAGCTTGCACGCTACTATTCGGGAAAGTCGCTCTTTGAGGCTGTCGGTGAACCTGAATTGGACCAGACTGATACATATACCGCTATTCAGGAGCTGCAGCTCTTTATGGAGTATCATCCGACGAGCAGATTCTGCGACGAGGCTCAGCAGATGATTTTTGATATGCACGATGTTCTTGTGAAGAAAGAGTATTTGTCGGCAAAATTGTATTACGATCTTGGCGACCACAATGCTTATCTTGGCAACAACTATCAGGCGTGTATCATTACCGCACAGAATGTGCTTAAGGATTACCCTTACACTAGGCTGCGTGAGGACCTGTCGATACTTATATTGCGAGCAAAGTATCATATGGCACGCAATAGCGTAGAGGAGAAGAAATTTGAACGCTATCGTATGGCTATCGACGAGTATTACTCGTTCAAAAATGAGTTTCCCGCAAGCAAATATCTTAAAGAGGCCGAGGGGTACTTCTCAAAGTCAATGAAGATAGTTAATGGATAAACAGGCAAATAATAACAATTCAATATATAAAAGCAATGGATTACAAAAAGACAAATGCTCCCTCAACTACCGTAACACGTAATATGGCGGATTTTGTGACAGAAACAGGTAACGTATATGAGTCGGTTGCTATCATTGGCAAACGTTCGAACCAAATTGCTGCCGAGATGAAAGAGGAGCTGCTTAAGAAACTCAATGAGTTCTCTTCGACAACAGATAACCTCGAAGAGCAGTTTGAAAATCACGAACAGATAGAGATTTCTCGTTTCTACGAGAGACTCCCTAAACCTACACTCATCGCAGCACAGGAGTTTATGGAGGATAAAATCTATTTCCGCGATCCTTCTAAGGAGAATGTAGAGGATGAGGATTGAAAATTAAAGTAATATGAAATTCCGTTCATATCAGCTTTTCAACATAATAGCGATTGCTGTTCTTGTAGCATCGCTATTTATGGGTCCCGTTTTTAATATATACGACAATAATACATCGTTGAGCGCTCTCGAGAATTTTCGTCTGGTGCAATTGGATGGAGAGGCTTCTTATGTGGTTTGTGCTCTTGGTGTTATACTTATTTTCGATATATTGCTTAATGTATTCGCCCTCTTTATATCTCTCTTTCAGAACTTTGAGCTGCAGAAGAGAGTGGCAATACTTTCGATGCTTGTAGTGGCAGGATATTACATTGTGCTGTTGGCCTATGTGCTGATACTGCTGTATGGTGCCTCTTTTACCCCTGCAGTGTCGTTGCTCTTTCCCTTTGTTGCTCTGGTGATGAATATGCTTGCGTTCCTCGCAACGCGTCGCACAGAGGCTGCAATATTGGCAAAGGCTTCGGGATTCCGTTTAAGAGACTAAGTTCCTTTATAGGCAAATAAAAATAGCTCCACAATGTTGTGGAGCTATTTTTATGTTTGTCTGTTTCCCGTTTATTTGGTAACATTAACCGTGAGTGTCTGGAACGGGAATTCAAGGCCGTGTTTGGGGAGTGTCTCGTATATCTCTTTGTTCATATCAAAGTAGACGTTCCAATAATCCTCCTGTTTTACCCATACGCGCACGGTAATATCTATCGAACTGCTGTTAAGGGTGCTTAGCGCAATGAATGGCTCAGGCTCCTTTAGTATGCGGTTGTCTGCGGCAATGATGCTGTTAAGAACCTCCTTAGCCTTCTCAAAATCGTCGCCATAGGATATTGATACTGTAAAATCGACGCGACGTAAAGCCTCGCGAGAGTAGTTCTTTACTATTCCTGTTGAGATAGGGCCGTTGGGGACTAGGATAATCTTGTTGTCCGATGTCTTTAACAGAGTATTGAATATCTGAATCTCTTTTACTGTTCCCGCTTGTCCCTGCGCCTCAATATAGTCGCCTACCTTATAGGGGCGGAAGAGCAGTATGATGACACCGCCGGCAAAATTCTGCAATGTTCCGCTGAGTGCCATACCGACAGCTACTCCGGCCGATGCGAAGAGAGCAATGAATGACGACGTATCGATGCCTAATACTCCGATAATCATTGTAATAAGAATAATCATTGTTACAACGTCCACAAGGCTCGATAGGAATGTCTGTACCGATGGGGTGGTGTTGTGACGCTCCATTACAATCTTGATGATTTTCTTCAATCTCTTGGCCAACCAGCGTCCGATGAACCAAATGAGGATTACCTTGAATATCTTGATTCCGAATGCTATTATTTGCGATGCAATAATCTCTATAACCTCGTTAATGGTCATTCCCGAGATTGATGTAATTGTTTTCTGATATATGTCGGTTGTGCTTTGTATCGAGTCGCTGACAGCCTCTATGCCTGCAGCGGCAGTCATTAGTAGAAAATCTGTTATCATAGTATTTATTTAAAAAGTTCCAATATCTGTTTTGCAGCCTCTTTGGTGTTTACCTTTGTTATTATATGCTCTACGCAACCATTCTCGTCGGTTACTATTGTGGTGCGTAGGATACCCATATATTTGCGCCCGGCCATCTTCTTTTCGCCCCACGCTCCAATTGCTTGTATAAGAGTCTTTTCGCTGTCGGCAATGAGTGGAAAGTTTAATTGCTGCTTCTCAATGAAGCGTTGATGAGATGAGGCGCTGTCGGCGCTTACTCCAACGACGGAGAATCCAGCATCGGACAGTATGCTCATTCCGTCGCGCAAGGAACAGGCCTCGGCGGTGCATCCGGGAGTATTGTCTTTGGGATAAAAGTAGAGTATCAGTCTGCGTCCTGCAAATTGTGATGTGCGAATCTCGTTGCCATTCTGGTCGCTGCCCAATAGCTCGGGCAGTCTCTCTCCTATGCTTATCATAATTGTTACTGTTTTATTATTTCCATTTTTAGGATACGTACATCTTCTATTGGGCGATTGTAGCGGTCGCGCTCAACATTCTGTATGGCGTCTATTACATCGAGTCCTTTTGTTACCTCACCAAAGACTGTGTATTCGCCATCGAGATAAGGAACGCCGCCAATAGAGGTATATGCTGTTACCTGTTCGTCGGACAGCTGAGGCTTATGGCCTGTGTTGTACTCAATCTTGTTCAATAGTTTCTGTAGACGGAACGGAGTATAAACCTCTCCCCACACAATGTAGAATTGGCTGGCCGATGACATTTTTGCGGGGTTTACGTCGTCGCCTTCGCGTGCGGCAGCAAGCGCTCCGCGTTTGTGGAACAGCTGCGGGATGCGAATCTCTGCATTCAGACGATAGTCGGGGCCTCCCTCTCCTAAGAGCACTCCGGCGAGAGCATTCTTCGAGTCGGGGTCTCCTGCCTGTACCATAAAGCCAGGGATTACTCTGTGGAAGAGCAGCGAGTCGTAGTAGCACTCCTCGATGAGTGATATAAAATTGTCGCGGTGCTTGGGTGTCTCGTCGTAGAGTATAAATTCAACCTCTCCAGCTGTTGTCTGCATACGTACCTTTACGTTGCTTGTTGTGGTACCACTACCACAAGCTGTGCATACGATAGACAAAAGCAGCAATATGCGTAATGCTCTCTTTTTCATATTCTGTTATTTATAAATAATGTGATGTCTGTTTATCATTGCAAAAATAGTAATAATATTTTAAAAATAATAACGACAGCTTTTGGCTGTCGTTATTGCTGAGAAAATGGGTATTATGTTAGAAAGTCTCGGCAAACTCTCGTTCGCGCTTTTGGGTGCTGCTCTCTTTTGCCTTTGTGGCGAATATCTTGAAGCTGTTGGCTGCTGGAGTAATGTGTATCTCACGCTCCTTTATCAGCTCCTCAATAATGTCGGGCAAATTGTGGAACGACTCGATGTTAAGAGCGCTCTTGCCGCTGATGCGTTCCATTTTGAATGCAGTGGCAATCTCTACAGGGAATAGGCTACTGTACCTATTTATATAATCTCTTATATTCTCCTTGTTGCACTCCAGACGCTTGCTGCCCTCGGCTTTTGGCTCTACTCTGCCGTATGTCAGCTGGGTGATATTGCGCTCTATCGTCTCGTACGAGGTGAATCCCTGCAATAGAACCTCTTGCTTCTTGTACTCTATAAGATAGGATGGGGTGCCCTGAATATTGTAGCGGTTATACATTGCTTTGTCCTCTTCGTAGGCTCTTTGTACCTCGCGGCTATGCAGCATCTGACGGAAGCTTACTGGGTCGTATCCCTCGACGGCCGAAAGGTCGGAAAGAATTTTTGAGTCGTTCGTGTGCATAGCCTCGAGTGCTGTAGCCTCTTGTATACGACGCAGGAATCTTGCCGCTCTCTGCATCTCCTTGTCGCTATCCTTGCTTTTAGTTGCGTAGAGGCGAGCTGCTATATAGGCGAGATTCTGCGGAATTGTTGAGCGTCTCTCCTTGCTGAAAAGATGGAACTTATGCTCCTGTACCGGCATTCCGTGTGTAGTCGATGCTTCGAGCCACGCTTTCATAATGTTGCGATTCGATAGTTCAATGTCTCCTCCAATGTCTAAGCGTCGGTTGCTGTAGGTGAGAATATCCTCAATTATTCCTGACATTATGAAATTTATTGATACTTGCCCGTTGTAACGATACTCAAGGGCTCTGAAAATTGGTGAACTGCCCCAGCACCAGGTACATACGGGGTCGGCAAATACTGTGATTTTAACTGTACTCATATTTCTGTTTTTTAGAGTAAACGCATTTGACGCTCTTTTTGTTGAATGATACATTATAACAATCTTTCTGCTTTTATTTTGTTAGTATTTATTGTTGTAAAGGTACTTTTTTGTAACTTTGCGGCACTTTTTTTAAAAATACTATGAAGGCAAAACATCTTGTGGATTTTCATCCTAAGTTCTTCGAAACAATGAAGAACTATACAAAAGAAAAATTTAGTGCTGACGTTATGGCCGGCATAATCGTTGGTGTCGTTGCTATTCCTTTGGCTATTGCATTCGGTATTGCCAGCGGAGTAGGACCTACAGAGGGATTGGTGACTGCTATTATCGCCGGATTGCTTATTTCGGTGCTTGGTGGCTCAAAGGTGCAGATTGGTGGCCCCACCGGAGCATTTATCGTAATTATCTATGGCGTAATACAGGAGTTTGGACTTAATGGATTGCTTATTGCAACCATAATGGCGGGTATATTCCTTGTTATAATGGGATTGTGCCATATGGGCAGTATCATTAAATTTATGCCCTATCCTATCATCGTGGGATTTACCGCGGGTATTGCTGTTACAATATTCTCTACTCAGATTAACGACCTTCTTGGATTGGGAATAGATAAGGTTCCTGCCAACTTTGTCGATAAATGGGTGTGCTATTTCAATAATATAGGTAATATAGACTGGTGGAGTACCGTAATGGGTATTTTGAGCGTTGCGATAATTGCCCTTACTCCTAAACTCTCTAAGAAAATCCCAGGCTCATTGCTCGCTATTATAATTATGACAGTAATTGCCTGGTTGCTGAGAGAGTTTGCCGGTGTAACCTCTATAAAGACTATCAGCGACCTTTATGAGCTTCCTTCGGGACTACCTTCATTCAGACTCCCTGCGATAGATTTTGATGGAGAGAGCTTCTTTGCTACCATTCAGAAGCTTGCTCCTGTTGCGTTTACTATTGCAATGCTTGGCGCGATAGAGTCGTTGCTGTCGGCTATGGTTGCCGATGGTGTCATTGGCGATAAGCACAATTCAAATACCGAGCTTATCGGTCAGGGTATTGCCAATATCGTTGTTCCCTTCTTTGGCGGAATTCCTGCTACCGGTGCTATTGCCCGTACAATGGCTAATATAAACAATGGTGGAAAGACTCCTGTTGCTGGAATAGTGCATACTCTTGTGCTGCTGCTGGTGCTTCTTATGCTCGGTGGTCTTGTAGGTCAAATTCCTATGCCTTGTCTCGCCGGAGTGCTTGTAATGGTTGCTTATAATATGAGTGGCTGGCGTACAATCGTTTCGATGTACCGTAGCTCTATGGCGGGAACAAGCGTGCTGTTCGTTACAATGTTGCTGACAGTATTCTTCGATCTTACTTTGGCTATTGAGGTAGGTCTTGTGTTTGCTATTGTCATTATTATGAAGCGAATGATGTCGAGCGCTTCTGTTACTTTGGCACGCGATGCTGTTGATGTACACCACGACGGAGAGAATGATGAGACTCTTGCTATTCCTGCCGGAACAGAGGTGTTCGAGATTGAGGGACCCTTCTTCTTTGGTGTAGCCAATAAGTTCGACGAGCTTGTCCGTGAGCACTCTGCGCGCCACATTCGTATCGTGCGTATGAGAAAAGTGTCGTTCGTTGATACTACCGGAATACACAATCTCGAGATTTTTATAAACTCGTCGCTCAGCGAGGGTCGCGTGATTATTCTCTCGGGAGTACACGAGAATGTGGAGACTGCTTTGCGTAAGGCTGGTATTGTGGCTCTTGTCGGTGAGGAGAATGTCTGTCATAATATTCATTCGGCACTCGAGAGAGCAAAAGAGCTTTCCGAAAAGATGGTATTGAAATAAAAAGATTGAGTATAATGCAAAAACAAGCACGACTTTACGGTCGTGCTTGTTTTTTATATGGTAATGTTGTTATCTGTTGTGTGAATCAAGATAGGCCAAGAGCTTGGGGCGCCAATCTTCGCCATTCTCCACTTTGAGGACATTTATTCCTGCGCGCTGTGCAGCCTCTATGTTTTTTGCTCCATCGTCGATGAAAAGAACCTCGTCGGGATTCATATTGCCTATGGCGAGCATCTTCATATATATATCGTCGTTTGGCTTTGAGCAGTTCATCTTGTAGCTTAGGTACAATGAATCGAAATAGTCGTCGAGGGATTTTCCTGTAGGGGTGAATCTGCTGCTGCGTGCCCATCCTTGCAAGAATGGGTTGGTATTGCTGAGAATAGATAGGCGATACTGCGGACGCAACTGCTGTATAGACTCGAGAAACTCTGTCTGCACTTTTATTACAAAGCCCATCCACGCCCACTCGGCCTCTTCGTGGCTTATTTTGCGGTTGCACAATTGCGAAAGGTCATCGACAAAAGTGTCGGCGGTAATATCGCCATTCTCGAGCGAGAAGAATGTGCCGCTCTGCTTGTAGCTGTTCAGATACTCTTCGGCATTTGTGAGTCCTAACTCCTTGAAACGTCCGATGGCTCTCTGTGTGTCAATCTCAATCAATACACCGCCAAAATCAAAAATAATCTCTTTTATCATTTCTCTGTTTCTGTTTTATGCAGCAAATGTACTTATTTTTTATTTAATAATGGATTATCGGCCTGCTGGGCTTTACAATATTTTCTTTTTTTGTTTGATTGGAATATTTAAATGACTTATCTTCGCATTTGAATAATAAATAAAAGATTATGGAGGACTTAACCGGTCGATTGGTTATAGGCGTGTCGTCGCGTGCGCTGTTTGACTTAGAAAAAGAGAATGAGATTTTTGTACGCGACGGAATAAAGAAATATCGTAAGTATCAGGAAGAGCACGAGGATGTGCCTCTGGAGCGCGGTACGGCTTTTTATCTTGTCAAGAGCCTGCTGGAGCTTAATAAACAGGCTAACCGTCCTATAGTAGAGGTTGTTGTAATGTCACGCAACAGCCCCGAGACAGGAATGCGTATGCTTAAGTCTCTCGACCAATATGGACTCGATATAACCCGTGTGGCGCTCTCGGGCGGAGAGTCACTCTATAAATATCTGAAGGCATTCTCTATCGACCTTTTTCTCTCAAAGGACGAGACTGATGTTCAGCGTGTGATAGATTCGGGAATATGTGCCGCTGCGCTCATTTATGCTCCCCCTACGGAATTTGACCCCGAGGATAGCCGTGTAAAGATTGCCTTTGATGCCGATGCGGTCATTTTCTCCGATGAGTCGGAGTGTCGATACAAGGAGGAGGGTATCGATGCCTTCTACAAATATGAGAAAGAGCACGCTGATGAACCTTTGAAAGAGGGTCCTTTTGCCAATCTTCTCATAAAATTGTCGCAGATTCAGGAGTCGCTGCCTACGTCAATAGAATTGTCGCCTTTGCGCCTTGCCATTGTAACGTCGCGTAGCCTTCCATCGCATTTTAGAGTGATAAAGACTCTGCGTAAATGGGGTGTTTATGTCGATGAGGCCTATTTTCTTGGAGGATTGCGTAAGGATGAGGTTCTAAAGGCTTTTGGCGCGCATATCTTCTTTGACGATCAGGATACTCACCTTTCATCGTCGAGCAAATATGTCCCGTCGGGAAAGGTGCCTTATCACTCTAATTCACAGATAAACGAGGTTATAAACAATAAAAAAACAGAGAAGGAGAATGGCTGATATTTTGGGATGGGACCTGTTGCTCATTGTGCTGTCGCTGATAAGCGCTGTCGTTGGATTGCTTGGTGCGGTACTTCCTGCGCTTCCCGGCCCTCCTTTGTCGTTCGTCGGACTGCTGTTGCTCTTCTTCTGCTCCAATTCAAATGTTGGTTGGGTGTCGTTGTGTGTCACCGCTGTCTTTGCTGTGATAATTACTATACTCGACTATTTACTGCCAATATTGATGGCTAAAATAAAAGGTGGCAGCAAAAAGGGAATGGTGGGCGCCGGAATAGGAATGTTCGTGGGGCTCTTTTTCTCTCCTATAGGACTTATTGCCGGACCTTTCTTGGGCGCATTTGTCGGTGAACTTATGGCAAAGACACCCACAGGATCGGCTCTTAAGGTCTCTTTGATGACTTTTGCCGCTTTTATGCTTACAACAGGGATAAAGCTCATCTATTCATTGGTACTCTTCGTTTATATTGTTTACGAGGTGATACGCCTCTTCGTATAGCCGTTGAAACAAAAATCCCGGAATGTTTGTTGCTTTGAAAAAGTATACAAATATGAAGAGATTTTATTCTGTTCTCATTTGGGTTGTTGTCTGTTTCGCAATGGGGGCTTTTGCCTCGTTCCTGCAGAATGATGCGATAATAGAATGGTACCCCTATTTGCAAAAATCGTCGCTTACACCGCCTTCTTGGGTATTTCCTTTAGCTTGGAGCATCCTTTATCTGCTTATGGGTATAAGCATAGGACTGCTCTATGGTGTACGCAGTATATATTCCTCTATCCTGTACCTTATTTTTGTTATGCAGTTGGTGCTTAACTTCTTGTGGAGCATATTCTTCTTTGTGTTCCGTAGTCCTCTTTTGGGATTGTTGGATATTGTTATGCTGCTTATATTCACGTTTCTCTATATTGTGGGGGCTTTTGTGGTTAAACGTCTCTCGGCATTGCTTTTTATCCCATACTTTTTATGGCTTCTTTTTGCTACCTATCTGAACTTTTACATATTCCTTTATAATTAAGAATGGAGGCTAATTAAAAGCCGCCATTCTTAATTTGCTGCTTGAAGCTCTTTGAGCAACTCTTCCTGTCGGGCATTGAGCTTGGGTAATTTTACCCGCAGGGTTATTATAAGGTCTCCGCATTCTCCCTCCTTTTTGTATATGGGGAATCCTTTGCCGCGCAGACGCATTCTTGTACCATTGTCGCTCCCTTTATTTATGCGTATTTTGACGTTTCCATCTAGTGTAGGGACTATTATCTCTCCGCCCAAAAGCATTGTGAAAAGCTCTACGCTCGTTGTTGTGTAAAGGTCGTTGCCCTGCCTGCTGAATTCAGCGTCGGGGGTGATGTGAAATGTTATATAAAGGTCGCCACGCGCCCCTCCGGCGCGCGATGCTGCCCCACGGCTTTTTACCTTTATCTGCTGCCCATCGGATATTCCGGCGGGGATTGTCAGTCTTATGGATTCTCCGTTAATCTCAATTATCCTTTTGTGACTCTTTGCCGCCTCGCGCAGAGTGAGTGTGATGTTTGTCTTAAGGTCGCTTCCTCTGTTTGCTCTGTTTGAGGCGAATCCACCGAATAATTCCTCGAAAAAATCGCTGAATCCGCTGCTGTTGCCGCTGTTGCGGTTAAAATTGGCGTACTCCCCGAAATTGAATCCACCGCCCGATTCTTTGTATCTGTGCTGTTGCGCATCAAACTCGGCGGCGTGTTGCCAATTTTCGCCGTATTCATCGTATTTTTTTCTTTTTTCGGTGTCGCCGAGCACCTCGTTTGCCTCGTTTATAGCTTGGAAACGCTCCTTTGCATCGGGGGAATCCTTGTTGATGTCAGGGTGATATTTCTTTGCCAATTTGCGGAAGGCTTTTCTTATTTCGGCCTGTGATGCTTTGCGGTCTACTCCCAATACTTTGTAATAGTCAATGAATGCCATAAGTTTACAATTTTATTATATAAAACAAATTATATATCTTTTTTGTCGTGGAGGCGGAGAATAATTGCCAAATAAATAAAAGTGAAAATTTTGTAAGAATAGTGCAAAAGGCGTATATTCGCACCGGTATTTAAAGAGAATTGATGATGAGAAAGTTTTTGTATATGCTTGTCCTGCCATTGGTGGCAGCAATTGTGGTGTCGTGTACACAAGATGATGACGATAATTATAATGCCGATGCGGCGGTTACATCCTATGCTCCGGTCGAGGGCTTTGTGGTAGCATCGGTAAAGACAACAAAAGAGAATAACGGCCGTCTTTTTTCGTGGGAGCATAAGTTTACCTACGATGCAAAGAAGCGCATAAAAAGGATTGATTCCGATATTGTGCACCATCAGAAGGCCTCTTCGGGAAAATGGTATATATGTAATATATCTTCTCAGGCTAACTACTACTTTAAGGAGGATAATCTTATGAAAGTGCGCTATAATATCAGCCGCTCTTTCCCCGATTATGAAAAATGGAATAATACTCTCAGTGGCGTCTACAGCGGTACTTTCGATGCGGAGGGCCGTTTGATGAATTTCGGTCCTTATGATTGCGAATATTCAGGCGGAACATTGTATAAGGCATATTTCGACAATAGCCGTATCTATACATTGCAGCACGACAGCTATTCCAATATAAAGGGATATGTCTGCGACTCTATGGATGTTCGTATAGCCTCTCAGCAGGATATTTACAACTATGAGCCTACAGCAAGGAACAATACCAATTTCGACTTTTCGGCCTATATTGGCAATTGGGTGGTGGAGCGCGAAATTCCCGACTGCGTCAGTTGGCCCTATGCGCCTTTTCAATTGGCAGCATTCGGAATGTTGGGATACGGAGGCGTGAATCTTCCCTCGGGCGATTGGGAGTTTGATGCGTTGGGAGCTCCTGTTCTCTTTACCGATGATAGAGGCTATAGGACCGAAATAAAATATGTACAATGATTATATTGGATAATAAAGTGACAGCGGGCGCAATTGCGTCCGCTGTTTAGTTTTATTTGCAAATATAGTCGAGATATCTTTTGATGGCCTCCTGACACACAGGGCAAAAGTCGCGCAGCTGGTTCATCATACATTGTGGAGTGGGGCGGTAGATTCCTTTTTCCAGATAACCGCCACCCTCGTATGCGCCTACCGTAAGCTCCTCTTGTGGTTGCTTTAACATCTTTTCGTCAAATGGTGTGGGGATTGCGGTCTTTTTATCAATCATATTCTCCCATTTGCCGTTAAAATTGACAAATGTTGTGAGATTGGCCTCCCACGGCTCCTTATCGGTTGGGTAGAATGCGCTGACGGTGTTTCCTTTCTCTACATACTCGTCGCCGAGTCCCATAAGGGAGTGCCCGAATTCGTGTATATAAACCTCTCCAGTGTAGCCAGTCTCTCCTGCCGAGCCTAAACCATAGAAATTGTATATTCCTCCGCCACCGTATTTGTCGGTGTTTGTTAGAATGAAAATGCTCTCGTATGGTGCTGCAGCGGCAATATCGCGCACCTTCTGAAACTCCTCGGTCATCTGGTAGCGCTCGCTTCCGAATGTGTAGAAACGGGTGTCGAGAATGGTCTCTACCCATTTCCCTTTGCCCGGTTCGCTGATGCCCGACTCTTTGGAGGGGGCCCACACCGCGCGTATGTTTATACGGTTTTTGCTGTCGTTGAACGGCGAATATTTGAATAGTGCATCGCACCACATTCTGCACGAAGAAATGAACTTTTCTTTTTCGTCGGCGGTGAATCCGTCACTCAATAACACAATATCGAGGCTGTTGGTAATGTTGCCGCCTATGTGAATGTTGGTGCATTCGTGACAGGGGCGGTTGGTGCGTATGTTGTAGTCGCTTACAGAAATAGTTTGAGAGAATCTTTTCTCAATCTCTCGGCTCTTTTTGTTGCGAGCGTAAATTTCTATTATAAAATCTTTTTTAGGTTCGGGGAACAGCAGGCTCTCGGGCATTGAACGCTGTGTGCGTGTGGCCTCTTCTGTTGTCTGCCATTCGTTGAAGAGGGTACAGTAGTTGTTCTTGTATATAACCTTTTTGCTCTCGGTGTCTATTATGCGGAACTGCTGCTCGCCAAAATCGAACGGATTGATGAGTGATATTCTAGAACCGGCCCATTCTCCCTCGCGCATTACGCGGTCGAAATAATAATTCTCGCTGTTGCAGTCGCCTGCGTGGTGAAAGTCGAAGCGCATTGTCGTTCCAGTGAAATATTCATCGAAAAGAGGGTTGCTGTCTACGGCTGTTTGCTTGGCTGTTTTTACCGTTGAACACGATGAAAATAGCAGAAAAAGAGGCGCTAAAAAGATATATTTTTTCATAGGTGGCGGTTGGTTGTTCTTAATAATAGTACAAAGTTAAAAAACTGTTTCATAAAATTAAAGTTTTTTATGTTTTAAAGAGTAAAAAAATGCTCTCGGTTGCTATGGATTATAATGTTTATTTCTACCTTTGCCATTGGTAATAATATTCGATAAAACCGTTAATTTTAAACAGAATAGATTTATGAAGAAATTTTTCGTATTAGGATTGGGTGTTCTCCTTTTGGTGGCAACATCTTGTAAATCTTCAAAAGAGAGTGCATACAAGGCTGCATATGACAAGGCTAAGCAGCAGGAGTTGGTTCAGGGACAGGCGCAGGCGTCAGAGCCCATTGAGATTGCTCCTGTTACTTCTAACACAAAGGTTGAGGCTCCCGCTGTCGATACATCTTATCGCGAGGAGAAGGTGGTTCTTGCATCGGGTTCTGAGGGCTCTTTGAAGGCTTTCAGCGTTGTTTGCGGTAGCTTTGCTTCAAAGACAAATGCCGAGGCTCTGCAGAGTGACCTTATCAGCGAGGGATACAATGCCATTGTGGTTCAGAATGCTTCTACCGGTATGTATCGTGTAGTATGTGCTTCGTACGACGACAAGCAGAAGGCTGCAGAGGCAAGAGCGCAGTTCAAGGCTGAGCATCCCGGAAATGCCGATTTTCAGAAGGCTTGGTTGCTTTACAACAAGTAATTGAATATAGAGCAAAAGCGGATACGCCTGCTTGACAGGCGTATCCGCTTTTTTTTGTTTATTTTTCTTAAAAGAATCGCTCTTGCTTATTGGGGGTATCTAAAAAAACACTATATTGCGCCAAAATTGTTAAAAACAGTCCAACTAAAAAAATAAATAACTATGAGTAAACATCCTAAAATTGGTATTCGCCCCACTATCGACGGACGTCAGGGTGGTGTGCGCGAGAGTCTCGAAGAGAAGACAATGAATCTTGCTAAAGCCGTTGCGGAACTTATTTCTGCAAATGTAAGATATTCCGATGGTGCACCAGTTGAATGTGTCATTGCCGATGGTACTATCGGTCGTGTAGCCGAGAGTGCTGCTTGTGCTGCTAAATTTGAGCGCGAGGGCGTTGGTGCTACAATCTCTGTAACATCTTGCTGGTGCTACGGTTCAGAGACTATGGATATGCATCCTCATTGGCCTAAGGCTGTGTGGGGTTTCAACGGAACAGAGCGTCCCGGTGCCGTTTATCTTGCTGCAGTGCTTGCAGGACACGCTCAGAAGGGATTGCCCGCATTCGGTATCTATGGACACGATGTTCAGGACCTTGACGACAATACTATTCCCGCTGACGTTGCCGAGAAGATTCTCCGTTGGGCGCGTGCCGCTGTTGCTGTTGCTCAGATGCGTGGCGAGAGCTATCTTTCGGTAGGTAGCCAGTGTATGGGTATTGCCGGTAGTATCGTAGACCAGAATTTCTTCCAGGAGTATCTTGGTATGCGTAACGAAAGTGTCGATGAAACCGAGATTTTGCGTCGTATGGAGGAGGGTATCTACGACCCCGAGGAGTATGCAAAGGCTATGGCGTGGACCGAGAAATATTGCAAATGCAACGAGGGTTGGGATAAGAACCGCCCCGAGAAACAGAAAGACCGTGCAGGCAAGGATGCCGATTGGGAATTTGTTGTAAAGATGACAATCATCATCCGAGACCTTATGCTCGGTAACCCCCGCCTCAAAGAGCTTGGCTTCAAAGAGGAGGCTATTGGACACAATGCAATCGCAGCCGGATTCCAAGGACAGCGTCAGTGGACCGACTGGAAGCCTAATGGCGACTTTACCGAGGCTCTCCTTTGCAGTACATTCGACTGGAACGGCATTCGTGAGTCTTATGTGCTTGCTACCGAGAATGATGCTTGCAATGGCGTTGCAATGCTCTTTGGCAAATTGCTCACAGGTTGCGGACAGATGTTCTCTGACGTTCGTACATACTGGAGCCCCGAGGCTGTTAAGCGTGTGACAGGAAAAGAACTTACAGGTCTTGCTGCTGGTGGTATGATTCACCTCATAAACTCAGGAGCAACAACACTCGACGCTACCGGTGCAAGTACAAACGCTGCTGGCGAGCCTTGTATGAAGCCCGCGTGGGAGATGACAGAGGCTGACGTTGAGGCTTGTTTGAAGAATACCAATTGGTTGCCCGCCGACCGTGACTATTTCCGTGGCGGTGGTTACTCTTCGAACTTCCTTTCTAAGGGTGGTATGCCTGTTACAATGAGCCGTTTGAATCTTGTGAAAGGCTTGGGCCCCGTCCTTCAGATTGCAGAGGGTTGGACAGCTGATGTAGATGCTGATATATTCGAGAAATTGAATATGCGCACCGACCCCACTTGGCCTACTACCTGGTTCGTTCCCCGTTTGTGCGACAAGGCACCTTTCAAAGATGTTTATTCTGTAATGAACAATTGGGGTGCTAATCACGGTGCTATAAGCTACGGTCATATTGGTGCCGATCTTATCACTCTTGCTTCAATGTTGCGTATTCCTGTTTGTATGCACAATGTTGAGGAGGATAAGATTTTCCGTCCCGCATCTTGGAATGCGTTCGGTATGGATAAGGAGGGTTCTGATTATCGTGCTTGTGCTACATACGGTCCCGTTTATAAATAAATTCAATAGTCTGCTCCATCTTTTTGGTGGAGCAGACGTTTAACCATTATGACAAAAAAAACAACAGAGGGGTATAGGGTACAAGAGTATCACGGCCCGGTAAAAAGATTCTGTCAGACACTCGATCTTAAGGATAATCCTGCGCTTATAGCAGAATATCGCAAGCGTCACAGCGATGGCGAGGCTTGGAGTGAAATAATCGATGGCATTCGTGAGGTAGGGATACTCGAAATGGAAATTTACATTGTTGGTACACGCCTCTTTATGATTGTTGAGACGCCTCTCGATTTTAATTGGGACGAGGCTATGGCTCGCCTTTCGACACTTCCTCGTCAGCAGGAGTGGGAGGACTATATGTCTGAATTCCAGGCAGCTGCAGCCGGTGCATCGTCCAACGAAAAGTGGGTGATGATGGAGAGGATGTTCTATCTGTATAAAAATAACCAATAATGGAAAATAAACCAAAATTGTTGGAGAAGAAATATATTCTCCCTTTCATACTTATTACATCGTTGTTTGCACTGTGGGGCTTTGCCAATGATATTACTAATCCAATGGTGGCAGCCTTTCAGACTTTGATGGAGCTTCCTGCTTCCGAGGCTGCATTGGTGCAATTTGCCTTTTATGGCGGATACGCTACAATGGCTGTGCCTGCTGCTCTTTTTATTCGAAAATATAGCTACAAGAGCGGTGTGCTGCTGGGCCTTGCGCTCTATGCTGTAGGAGCATTTCTGTTTATTCCTGCGGCTAAATATCAGCAGTTCTCTTTCTTTTGTATGTCGCTATATATATTGACTTTTGGACTCGCTTTCCTTGAGACAACAGCCAATCCAATGATAATGTCGTTCGGTGCAAAGGAGACTGCTACCCGCCGATTGAACTTTGCTCAGGCTTTTAACCCGGTAGGCTCTTTGGTCGGAATGTCTGTTGCATCGCTTGTTGTGCTTCCTTCGCTTATTTCGGACAAGCGCAATGCTGCTGGAGAGATTCTTTATCACGGACTCTCTGCTGCCGAAAAGGCGGATATTCGCTTGCACGACCTTGCCGTTATTCGTAATCCTTATGTGGCAATTGGTTTGCTTGTGCTTGTGGTTCTTGTTGTCATTGCTTTGACAAAGATTCCTAAAGAAAATAAGGATGGTAGCGTGAATGTAAGAGCATCGCTCTGCAATCTGTTGCATAATAAAATATATTGCGCCGGAGTGGTTGCGCAGATGTTCTATGTTGCAGCACAGATTATGGTATGGACCTTCATTATTCAGTATGCCGATAATCTAGGTATAAACAAGGCTACAGCTCAGAACTTTAATATATTTGCAATGGGAATGTTCCTGTGCTGTAGGTTCGTATGTACCTATCTTATGAGATATTTCAATTCTCGACTGCTGCTTATGATCTTTGGATTAGGAGCTGTTGTTGCGACGCTTGGAACAATTTTTATTGTAGGAAAAACCGGACTATACTGCCTTGTGGCTATAAGCGCCTTTATGTCTCTTATGTTCCCCACAATATATGGTATTGCTCTCGAGAATGTGAATAGCGAGGATGCAACCTTAGGTGCGGCATTCCTTGTGATGGCTATTGTGGGTGGAGCGCTTATGCCTCCCTTGCAGGGAATGATTATTGATCAGCAGGTGCTGTTCGGAATGCCGGCAGTGAATGTTTCGTTCGTATTGCCGCTTTTCTGTTTTGTGGCAGTGGCTACATATGGCTATATAACCAACAGAATGAAAGGCGGAGCCTGACAGGGCTTTGTCGATACATAAAAAGAGGTTGTTGGCATACGCTTGCAGCCTCTTTTTGTTATTACAACATTTTTTTACTTCTATTTTCTGAACCTTTCGGGTTATTTGGCTAACTTTGTCGCTTAATTAAAATATTCTTTTAATGGCGCGTATTTTAGCTATTGATTATGGGAAACGTCGTACAGGGTTGGCGGTAACCGATGAACTGCAGATTATTGCAGGAGGACTGACTACTGTGGATACAAAGAATCTGCTGGATTATATTCTTTCTTACATAGGAAAGGAACCGGTGGAGAGAATTGTCGTGGGGCTTCCCAAACAGATGAACAACGAGCCGTCGGAGAATATGTGCCGCATAGAGCCTTTTGTGAATCGTTTGCGTAAATTGGTCAAGATTCCTGTTGAATATTACGATGAACGCTTTACATCGGTGCTTGCACATCAGGCGATGCTACAGTCGGGCATTGGCAAAATGGCGCGACGCAACAAAGAGCTTGTCGATGAGATTAGCGCGACAATAATTTTGCAATCCTATATGGAGAGTCGTAGAATGAGATTCGAAAAATAAAATTTTGATATTATGATATTACCTATTTATTTGTACGGACAGAGCGTACTGAGAAAAGTTACCGAGGATATTACTCCCGATTATCCCGAGCTTAAGAAACTTATTCAGGATATGTTTGAGACTGTAGAACAGGCCGAGGGCATTGGTCTTGCCGCGCCTCAGATAGGTCTTCCTATCCGTTTGGTGATAATCGACCTTACTCCCCTTGCCGATGAGTCGCCCGAATATGCCGATTTTAAGAAGGTGTATATAAACGCACACATTATAGAGACATCGGAGGAGACCGACTCAATGGACGAGGGTTGCTTGAGCCTTCCCGGTATTCACGAAAAGGTTACACGTCCTTCGCGTATACACGTTCAGTATATGGACGAGAATTTTGTTGAACACGATGAGTGGGTTGATGGCTTCCTTGCGCGTGTTATGCAACACGAGTTTGACCACCTCGAGGGTAAGGTCTTTGTAGATAGAATATCTCCTTTGCGTCGTCAGATGAACAAGAACCGTCTCTCTAATCTGCTCAACGGTAAGGCTCATTGCACATATAAGACCAAGCGTGTGATACGATGAGGCGTTTGTGGGTGCTTATCCTCTTCTTCTCGCTGCTGACAACCTCTCTGAAAGCTCAGATAAATGTCGAGCAGGTGATGATAATAGGGCGCAATGCGCTCTATTTTGAGGATTATGTGCTCTCGATACAATATTTCAACAAGGTAATAAACGCAAAGCCCTATCTGCACGAGCCATACTTCTTTAGGGGGCTCGCAAAATTTTATCTCGAGGATTTTACCGGTGCCGAGAGTGACCTTACTGCGGCTATAGAGAAGAATCCATATGTGTCGCGTGTCTATCAGTTGCGCGGTCTTTCGCGTGCCAATCTCGAAAAATACGAGGCTGCCGAGAGTGATTTTCGTATGGCTATAAAATACGACCCGCAAAATCCTCTTTTGTGGCAGAATCTTGCGATAACAGCTGTAAAGCGTGAAGAGTGGGATAAGGCGGCAAGCATCATAGATTCTATGCTTGTATTCTCGCCTCGTAATACCGATGCTTATATTATGCGTACACAGGTTGCTGTCAAGCAAAATGATAGCCTTGTTGCGCACAGGATGATAGACGAGGCGGTAAAGAACGACTCTTACTCGGCCGATGTATATTCGGCGCGTGCAATGCTTTACGTCGATGAGGAGCGCTATCAAGAGGCGGAGAGTGATATTGACCGTGCCATAGAACTTATGCCGAGCAATAGCAACAGTTATCTCAGCAGGGCGCTCATACGCTATTATAGGAATAATTTCCGCGGTGCAATGGAGGATTTTGATATGGCCCTTTACGTCGAGCCGACAAATTTTATTGCTACCTACAACCGTGGTCTGTTGCGTATGCAGGTAGGCGACGATAATCGCGCCATAGAGGATTTTGACAAGATTCTCGATATTGATCCCGATAATACTATGGCGCGCTTTAATCGTGCAATATTGCGCGATAATACCGGAGATTATGTTGGTGCGGTAGATGACTATTCGCGTGTCATCGATGATTTTCCCAATTTCGATTATGGCTATCAGCGTCGCTCTGTGTCGCGACGTAAGATTGGCGATATAAAGGGCGCTGCTGCCGATGAGGCGTGGTTGCTCAAGCGTCAATATGCGAGTTTAAATAATGTTGAAACAGATACTCTGCAGGAGAAGGAGAGTATCGACAAGGTGCGTAAACGCTCCGATCGCAATATTCGCAACTACAATAAGATGGTTGCCTTCGATGATGGATTGGGACGCCAATATGCAACGGTGTACAGAGGACGTGTGCAGGACCGCAACGTATATGTGGAGCTTGAGCCTATGTTCGCGCTCACATACTACGAAAAGCCGCGTGAGATAAACGATGCTCCAGACTTTTATAAGCTTGTGGCCGATATTAACGAGGCTAATCTATTGCCTTATCGTCTGCTGCTGACTAACGATGAGAGAGCGCTCAGTCAAATTGAGGTAGAGAGACATTTTGCCGATATTGACACGCAGTCCAAAAATATAATAAGCGACGAGGAGTTTGTCTATCCGCGTCTGGCCCGTGCGTTGGATTATTATCTTGTGCAGGATTTTGAGTCGGCTATCGACGACCTTAACAATGCTCTTGTGCTCGACGGCGATGTATGGCACGTCTATTTTGTTAGGGCAACCGTTCGATTCAAGCAATTGGAGTCTATGTATGCCGGCGAAATAAACGACAACAACTCTTTGGCAATAAAAAAGAGTCATTCGCTGCCCGATTTTGACTATCGCTTGGTAAAGAGCGACCTTGATAAAGTAATAGACCTTGTCCCCGATTTTGCACAGGCATACTACAATCGCGGTAATGTGTCGGCTAAATTAAGCGATTTTAAATCGGCAGTGCTCGACTATACTGCAGCGCTTGAACTGAACAGTAATTTAGCCGAAGCTTATTACAACAGAGGACTATCCAAAATATATCTCGGCGATACAGCCGCGGGCGTTGCTGATCTTAGTCGCGCAGGAGAGCTCGGGCTCTATCAGGCGTATAATGTGATAAAGAAATTCGCAAATAACGAACAATAAAAGAATAGAGAGGCAATTGCCTCTCTATTCTTTTATTGTTCGTTATCTACTTTAATCTTGCAAATTAAAAAAAGTTGTTGTATCTTTGTGGTATAAACAATAGAGATATGACATACTTTGAATTTACAAAAAGGTTTCCTGACGAGAATAGTGCAATAGACTTTATCGTAGCCACAAAGTACAAAGACGGTTATGTATGCCCCAAATGTGGTTGTGTTCACAAGGGCATATATCACCAAAAGTACAATAGGCGTTTCTTGTATTGTAATAATTGCAAGTCGGAGTTTTCAGCATTGAAAGGAACTATTTTTGAGAACACGCATTTGGACTTGCGTATGTGGTTGTATGCAATGAATTTGGTTATTGTATCTCGAAAAGGTATATCGGCATTGCAATTAAAGCGTGAGTTAGGTATGGGTTCTTATCAGTCTGCTTGGCGTATGCTACACCAAATTCGTAAAGCAATGGAGAAAGAGGAGTATAAGGACACATTTGAGGCTGTTGTTGAGATTGACGAAACTTATGTTGGTGGTAAGCCACGCAAGAAAAACAATCACAAGGACAACGAAGAAGATAATAACGACGAAAACAAACCTAAACGCGGTCGCGGTACATCCAAAACACCTGTAATCGGAGTTAAGGAACGCAATACAGGTAAAGTCCACGCTGTTGTCGCTAATTACAACGAGGAGGGCAAACAATTAAGCGGAAAACAACTTTTCAATGTACTTAAAAAGGTGTGCAAGGATAACACTATTGTAATGACCGACCAATTTTCGGGTTATAATATTCTTGATAAAGAAAATGATTGTAAATTTGTGCGGTTGAAAATAGACCATAGTGTTACATACTCACTCGGAAATGGAATACACACCAACGGAATAGAGAGTTTTTGGGCTATACTAAAAAGAGGTGTGTATGGCGTATTCCATAATGTTTCTGTTAAGTATATGCAGAAATATGTAAACGAGTTCTGCTATCGTCTTAACCACAGAGATAATAATGAGGCGTTTAATGCGTTAGTTAATTTAGCAATAGTATAATAGCAAAGTTATAAATATATGATTATCAATAATTTACAAAACGGGGGGGGTAAAAGCGAAACTATAACCGAAGGAATTTTTAGAAAGTTTTATGGTTTAGGTGCTTTTATTGAGAAATCCGCAATACCAAATCATTATGGGTTTAAGTCTAAAAAGGGTACAGGGTATAAAGGTTATCCCGACTTTTTTAGAGATAATAAAGATGAGGATTTTGTAATTATTGTTGAAGCAAAAGCTGATGACTTAAAGGCTGCGTGTGAAGAAGTTGTTTACTACACAAACAATAATACTATTGATAAAGATATTGTTGCTATTGCCATTTCTGGTGTAAATAAATCTTATAAAGCTGCTTTGTTCTTCAAGATTAACGATGCAGAAATAAAAGAAATTCCAACCGATGCAAAGTTGCAAACACTTAAAGACATCAAGAAATTATATCAAAAGGAGAAATATGGTGAATGTATTTCATCTGACGCTCTAAAAAATACAATCAAAGAATTAAACGAGAATTTTCACAAACACGGAATAAAGGACACTGAACGGAGTTTGTTTTTTGCAGGTTTGATGATTGCTTTGAAAGATAGAACATTTAGACAGACTTATAAAAGCGTTCAACCCCCAACCGATGAGGAACGAGAAAATGCAACATATCGTTTGATTGATTCCTACAACTTGAATATATTTATTCTTGACGCTATTGTTAGACAAATATCAAACAAAATAAACAATTTATCCAAAGTCTATAATTGGAAAGACAAATTCTCGTTTATCAAAAATATAGACTATCCATTAGTCGAGTATAAAAAACTTATTGTTCTTATAGAGAAGAATATATTTTATCCTTTTCGTATGGACGAGAAACAAGACATTTTAGGTCGTGCCTACAAGATATTCCTATCAAGAGCTGGAAAAGCAGAAAATAAGAATATCATATTAACACCCGACCATATTAAGCGTTTAATGGTTGATTTGGCGAGGTTGAGCGTTGATGATGTCGTTTTAGATACCTGTACGGGTAGCGGTGGTTTTCTTATGGAGGCAATGGAGCAACTTATCGAATTGGCGAAAAACAATGGGGAAACTATAGAGGATATAAAGAATAAACAGTTAATAGGTTTTGAGAATGATGATACATTATTTGCATTAGCCTGTTCAAATATGTTTTTACACGGAGATGGCAGAACTAACCTTATATTTGGAAGTAGTCTTGTGGATGAAGACTCCGAGGTGTTCAAAGCAATTAGAAATCTCAAACCTAATAAATGTATTATCAATCCACCATACGAAAGAAATCTACCTATACAATTTACAAAAAAAGCATTAGAATTTATAGAAAAGGATGGCAAGTTGGTGATTATTATGCCAACGCCAACCCTTAATCGTAATATAGGTGGTTTGACGGATGACATACTCTCTATGGCAAGATTAGACTTTGTAATAAAAATGCCAAATAATCTTTTTTCTGAACAAGGAAGAACTGTAAATACATCTATTTTTGGATTTACTAAAACTCCACACGAGAAATCAGATAGAGTTATCTTCTACAATATGGAAGATGATGGATTAGCGAGTGTTCAACACAAAGGAAGAATCGACAAATATGGTAAATGGCAAAAAATACGAGATAATGTAATAAATTGCATAAGACATAACAATAATGTTGAAGCAGAATATAACAGGCGGTTGATTTACGATGGTAACATTTTGAATTGTTATGGCATTAAAAACACAAAGGAGAGTGGAAATTTAGTAAAGTTGGGGCTTTTATTTGATTATGAAAAAGGGAGTCTGCAAAGTGAAAATAACATTGATGGGGAATATGATTTTATAACAGCATCAGAGGAGTGGAAAACTCATTATACTTACGACAACGATTGCGAAGCGTTGATTTATGCAGTGTCTGCCGGTGGTTCTTTGGGTCGCAGCCATTATGTAAATGGCAAATTTATTTATGTAACTTTTGCAAGAAAAGATAACTCGCTTAGAATAAATCGGTTGGTCGGACTGCTTGAAAATTGGGTAACGAGATAGCAACCGTTCGTATTTCTGAGTTCTTCATTGCTTTGCCACAATGTGGTAACTCTTGATGCTACAA
>JAFYRW010000019.1 GCA_017546785.1 Bacteroidaceae bacterium
AGACGGAGAAGTATATACTAATACGATTGAGTGTTTTTGGGGATTATTGAAACGAGGATTATTAGGAATCTATCATAGAACTTCAAGAAAACACTTACAGATGTACATTGACGAATTTGTTTTTAGATACAATACGAGAACGGTAAATGATTTGGAAAGGTTTGGTATATTATTATCAAATATAACCAATAGATTGAAATACAAAGACTTGACTAGTTCTTTGATATAATGTTACCTTTATACAAAAAAGAGAGTGTTAATTAACACTCTCCGGGATAGGTCTCTTTTTGGGATATCTTCGAAAGTGTGAACGAACAAAAACCTTATTCTTATCTTTATGGATATCACTTACACAATAATCCAATAAAGACTTTAATTCACACTTTTTTATATACTCGGATAATCCTAAAAAACTTGAGTCTTCTTTGTCCCTTTGTCCACCATATGTCATAACATTATTGTTAATTTATTTGGTAGTCGGTACAAAGGTAACAAAAAAGTCCTAGAAAAACTCTAGGACTTTAATTTTTTATATACTTTTGTTATGATTATAAGAAAAGTGGATTACTGTAAAGTAATATATAATTACCTTAAGATATTGTGGTCAGAATTTAGAAGAGTGGATAGTTATAGTTGACGAATTTCAAGTGATTTTCAATGATTGTCAGTTTAAGCCTGTAACTGAGTATGAACTATACAGAACTCTACAGGAATTTCAGTCTGTAGTATATCTTTCTGCAACACCCTATCTTGAGAAATATCTTGATATGAGTGAGCAGTTCCGTAATATTACTATCTGCAAGCTTATCTGGCCGGACAATATGGTTAAACTTCCGAATGTAGAGGTAATACATACTAGTAAATCTTCGACGTCATTATGCGAGAGTATAATAGATGATTATAGATCTGGTAACGGAAGAACAATTATTCTGGAAAATGGAGAGACCTTTACTTCTCAAGAGGCGGTCTTCTACATCAATTCAGTGAAAGAGATTGTGCGTATAATAAAGAAGATGCAGATTCGCCCTGATGAAGTAACTATAATTTGCAGTGCTACTTCTGATAATAACAATAAATTAAAGCACCTATCAAATGAGACGGGCTTCAAATATACAATATCCGAAGTTCCAGCTAGGGGTGATGTGCATAAGATGTTCACATTCTGTACGTCCACAGTGTATGTAGGTGCGGATTTCTATTCTGAGTCAGCATACAGTTACATCTTTGCGAACCCTAAAGTAAAGAGTATGGCTATAGATGTTTCTGTGGATCTTCAACAGATTGTAGGCAGGCAAAGATTGGACTTGAACCCATTTTGTAACTCGGCTACTCTATATTTCAGTACAACGATACCTCACAAGACTGCTGAAGAGTTTGAAGCAGAAATCGCTGAGAAGAATAATAGGACAGCGCAACAGATAGAGAACTTCAATGCTGTACCCAATAAAGAGATGCAGATAAACTTACTCCGTAACGAAATAGAGAAAGATGGACACGCAGAACATTTCTGTTGTATTTCTAAAGATAGCAATAATAGAGATGTTGTTGTGAGGAATGAGATGGTGGAGATCTCACAGCGCAGATCCTGGGAACTTCTGAATTCAATATACAATAGCGACTTCAGCATGTATAAAACCCTATCTCGTACGGTAAACATCACTAGGGCCTGTGATAGTGCTGATAATGATATTCAAAGACTGTTTTCGGAGTGGAGTAAAGACAATAATTTCTCTCGCAAAATGAATATGTATTGTATGATGTATGAGAATATACCAGAGATGCTCTCGCAATGTAGTTTTATAGAACGTAAATATCATGAATATTACAAGGCTCTAGGACGTGAAGGACTCTTTGCACTCCAATGGCGTGAAGACTATATTAAACAGGTTTTGGAACCTACGCCTTTTGACATTCTACCAAAGGACAAGATTGCGGCAGAACTTATACAGGCATTAAGGCCACATAAGGAATATGCCAAAGCCCACATCAAAGAGCTGTTGGTGGATATTTACCAAAAGCTAGGAATAAAAGGTTCTCCTTCAGCTTCGGATATTGAACAATACATGACTGTAAAGGATTCTTCGATGCGTAAAGAAGGTAAAAAGATTGCGACATTCAAGATTCAATCGTCATACAGAACCAAAGTCTCATTATTCTCCAAGATGACTGATGTTAAGAATCCTCAAGAGTACGATATTGATACTGTTCTTGATATTATCAGGACCAGTAAGTATTTCCATCTTAAAGACAAGATTGATGCTGCAAGAAATGCTGTTGATAAAGAACATTACGATAAAGCTAAGGCACAGTTGCCAGTTATAACTTGGAACGGAACATTCGGGGAAAAGTGCAGTAGCAAACTTGAAAATTACTCCTCGTTTGTCGCACTGGATTTTGACCATATCCCACTTGAGGTACATTCGAAGTTTGTTGAATGGATTAAGAGTTTTCCCTGTGTATATGCCTATTTCGGAACTCCATCAGGTTTGGGTTACAAGGTAATAGTGTTGCATGATAATTATGAGCCTCTTTATCACTATGATTTGTATGCTCAACTGCTAGAGCTATTCAATTCTCCCTGGAGTGATACTTCGACTTCGGATATCGCAAGAGGACATTATCTATCTTATGATCCATCATTGGAAGTAAACCCAAATCCCGTGCCTTTTCATTTTGTACCTTCTTCCTCACTGCCGATGTTTGCAGATTATAGCACCGAAACGATAATACGCGATTTTGAAGGCAATGATGTTATTGTGCAAGATGATGATTATATCTCCAACTTCATGTACCAACTACAGAATTGCATTATCTCAGATGATGAAATTTTAAGGATACTGCAAAACAGATGGACTGGAGAAGCAATAGCTCGTGGACGAAATAATGCCGCGATGTCTTATGCCGGTGTTTTATGCAAAGCCGGTATTGAACAGAATAAAGCAAAAGCCTTTATCGAACACCTTATCCCAGATTTTGAGATATCTGAGATTGTTGAATATGCCTACAGCCATAATATATTTGGTTGTGAACGCAGACGGTTCAAAAGACAGAGCCGTTAAGCTTAAACCGTACAGAAATGTGCGGTTATTTTTTTTGTTGCAGAATATAATAAGGTGGTCTTTGTTGATGGGTTAGAAAACTATGAAATTTTGATTTTTGTGATAAGTTGGATTGTAGGAAAACTTTATGGACGGTTTTTCTTCTAAAGCATAAAGAAGTTGTTTCCTATTTAATTAATGCCTAACTTTGTCTATGATAAAATATGGTCGAAAGGAGGTGAATTAATTATGTAACAACGATTTATGTCAATTTTCTGGACGGTGTCAAATACCGTCGCAAAACCGTCGCAAAATATCTAATTTTGTGGCATTTTTAGAGTTAAAATAAGGGTAAATCAACTTATACCGTCGCAAGAAAAATCTGGGACTTTGAATGGTGCTTTTGCTAGAGTAGTGGTGTTGATGTTTATAAGTCGGTTGCATTGAATATAGCAACAAAAAAGAGAGTCACCCTAAAAAGGATAACTCTCTAAACTATTCTAAATCAAGAATATTACTTGCTGAGTGCACCGGCGATATCAACTGCGATAGCCACAGTAGCACCCACCATTGGGTTGTTACCGATACCGAGGAAGCCCATCATCTCAACGTGTGCTGGAACTGAAGAAGAACCTGCGAACTGAGCGTCTGAGTGCATACGGCCCATAGTATCTGTCATACCGTAAGAAGCGGGACCTGCAGCCATATTATCGGGGTGCAATGTACGTCCGGTACCACCACCCGATGCTACCGAGAAGTAGTTACGGCCAGCGAGTACGCGCTCTTTCTTGTATGTACCTGCAACGGGGTGCTGGAAACGTGTGGGGTTAGTAGAGTTACCGGTGATTGATACGTCTACATCCTCTTTCCACATAATAGCAACACCTTCGCGAACATCGTCAGCACCGTAGCAACGTACTTTCGCACGAGGACCGTCGCTGTATGCAATTTCGCGTACAACCTTCAACTCGCCTGTAAAGTAGTCGAACTCAGTCTGAACATATGTAAATCCGTTGATACGAGAGATAATCTGTGCAGCGTCTTTTCCGAGACCGTTGAGGATACAACGGAGGGGCTCTTTACGAACCTTGTCGGCTTTAGCAGCAATTTTGATAGCACCCTCAGCAGCAGCGAAAGACTCGTGACCTGCAAGGAATGCGAAACATTTTGTCTCTTCGCGCAACAAACGTGCAGCAAGGTTACCGTGGCCGATACCTACCTTACGGTCGTCAGCAACAGAACCGGGGATACAGAAAGCCTGCAAGCCCAAGCCAATAGCCTCGGCTGCATCAGCAGCATTCTTACAACCCTTCTTAAGAGCAATAGCAGCACCTACAACATAAGCCCACTTTGCATTCTCGAAACAGATAGGCTGTGTCTCCTCACAAGTTTTGTAAGGGTCGATGCCATACTGCTCACAAATTTCGTTAGCCTCTTCGATGCTAGCGATACCGTTCTCGTTCAAAACAGCAAGGATCTGCTTGATACGACGGTCTTGACTTTCAAATTTTACTGGTCTTATCATAGCTTTTCCTCCTTATTCGTTACGTGGGTCAATATACTTAACAGCACCTGCCTCCTCTGAGAAACGACCATAGGTCTTTGTCAATTTCTTGACAGCCTCGTTAGCGTCGGTACCTTTCTTAATCTCTTCCATCAACTGTCCGAGGTTTACAAACTCGTAACCACAGATCTCATCGTTCTTGTCGAGTGCAAGACGTGTGATGTAACCCTCAGCCATTTCGAGGTAACGGGGACCCTTTGCAAGAGTACCGTAGAGTGTACCTGTCTGGCTGCGGAGACCTTTACCGAGGTCCTCGAGACCTGCACCAACGATTAGACCACCCTCAGAGAAAGCCGACTGACTGCGACCGTAAACAATCTGAAGGAACAACTCGCGCATTGCTGTATTGATAGCATCGCAAACAAGGTCGGTGTTCAAAGCCTCAAGAATAGTCTTACCGGGAAGAATCTCAGAAGCCATAGCTGCTGAGTGAGTCATACCCGAGCAACCGATAGTCTCAACAAGAGCCTCCTGAATAACACCGTTCTTAACGTTCAAAGAGAGCTTACAAGCACCCTGCTGAGGTGCACACCAACCAATACCGTGTGTAAAGCCAGAAATATCAACAATCTCCTTAGCCTTTACCCATTTACCCTCCTCGGGAATAGGTGCGGGACCGTGATTGGGACCTTTCTTCACTACACACATATTTTCTACTTCGTGTGAATAAACCATAATTTTTTATGTTTAAATTGTGAAACTGGTTTTATGTTTTTCAATTTGCGAAGATATAAAACTTTATTTTTATTATCAAAGGATATTTAAAAAAATGAACGATTGCCATTAAAAATATTTAATGAGTCTTTCTATTTGCTCTTTTATTAAGGTGTTTTTACAAATTTGTTGTACCTTTGCAGAGTTTTAACCCAAGCTACAAGGTGTAGCCAAGAACTTTAACACATAGTTTTATGAAAAGATTTTTTTATGTAACTTTTATCTCAATGGCGACATTGCTAACAATAGTATCGTGCGACCTTTTCGGCCCGGCGACAAACACCACCGAGGGATACATTGAAGGCATATTCACTGTTAGGGCAAAGACCGTAGTACCCGAATTGACCGATACATTCTATTATTTGAGAAATTTCGACGATTTTGACTTGAAACAGGGCGACAGAGGATTTATGAGAATAAAATATAAATTCGACACTTTCTATGGAGGAAGCACTGCTACCTGGGAGCTCGACAAGGTTATAAGCGAAATTCCTACTAACCCAATGACTGCCCCCGCCGATATTGATTCAGCAAAGATGAGTTCATACATTAACGGAGTCGATTTTATTTATGGTTACTACGAGCCCGTGTGGATATGGGACAACAAGCAGAACATAAATGTTGTATACTACACAAGCGGAAAATTCGGAGAATTCCAGATGTCTCCTACAGGAGTAATAAACGACACATTGCATCTTAGACTGTGGGCCAACATAGAGACCGGCAAGATTGGCGCTATGAGCCTTGCCACATTCGACCTTTTGCAGGCAAAAGAACTGCTTAGCGAGGAGGACCTTAACGCACTCTCAAAGCTTGACACGCTGCACACAAGAATAACAACTCTCTATCTTGGCGCCAAGGACGATGCTCCCGTTTGGAGACTATAACCGGCGGCAAATGTGTGAACCCCTTCCGCAAATAAACCGTTAATAAGCAACACACACTACGAGACACAAATTCGAGCCTCGAACAATGGACAAGAGAACAACAAACGTAAATATAAAGAACCGCAGGGCATCGTTCGATTACCTTGTGATAGACACCTACACAGCAGGAATTGTACTCACAGGAACCGAGATAAAGTCGATAAGACAGTCAAAGGCGAGCCTTGTGGACACATACTGTATATTCATCGGCAACGAATTGTGGGTAAAGAATATGCACATTGCCGAATATTTCTACGGTTCGTACAACAACCACGCAGCGCGTCGCGACCGCAAGCTGCTGCTCGAACGCAAAGAGCTCCGCAAGTTGCAACAGGCGGCAAAGAACCCGGGCTTTACAATTGTACCTATGCGACTATTCATAAACGAGAAAGGGCTGGCAAAGGTTGTCATTGCCCTTGCACGAGGAAAGCACGAGTACGACAAGCGCGAGAGCATCAAGGAGCGAGACGACAAGCGCGAAATGGACAGAATAAAGAGAAATTACTAAAACAACATAGAGGGGCAGATGCAAGAACATCGTGCCCCTACGATTTTTTAAAAAGATATTTTGAAATGAATATTCAAGAGTCACTAAAAAAGAGAATTCTTATATTGGACGGTGCGATGGGCACTATGATACAGAAGTACAAGCTCGACGAAAATGATTTCCGAGGAGAGAGATTTGCCGACCACCCTACCCTGCTCAAAGGCAACAACGACCTATTGCTGCTCACACGCCCCGACATTATACGTTCCATACACGAGAAATATCTTGCTGCGGGTGCCGACATTATAGAAACATCGACCTTTAATTCAAACAAGATATCACAGGCCGAGTATGGTTGCGCCCATCTGTGCGACGAGCTTAACCGCACCGCGGTAAGAATAGCACGCGAGGCTGCCGACAAATATTCTACTCCCGATAAGCCACGATACGTCGTTGCGTCGATAGGTCCTACAAGCCAGACTTGCTCAATAAGCCCAGATGTAGAGAACCCCGCCTACCGCAGCATAACATTCGACACTCTTGTCGAGGCATACGTCGAACAAATGAAGGTACTCATAGAATGCGGAGTGGATGCTCTTCTCTGCGAGACAATATTCGACACTCTGAATGCAAAGGCGGCAATATACGCAGCCGAAAAGAGTATGGAGGAGTGCGGTCGCGAGATTCCTATAATGCTATCGCTAACCATTGCCGACAGTGCAGGACGCACCCTGTCGGGACAGACAATAGAGGCTTTTCTTGCCTCGGTGATGAGCCGTAAAATTCTGTCGGTTGGACTGAACTGCTCATTCGGTGCCGAGCAGATGAAGCCTTTCATAAAGAGAATATCGGAATTGGCACCCTGCTACGTAAGTGCCTACCCCAACGCCGGACTCCCCAACGAGCTTGGTAACTACGACCAGTCGCCCGATGAGATGGCCGAGCTTGTGAAAGATTACATAGACAGCAGTCTTGTAAACATCATTGGTGGCTGTTGCGGTACTACCGACGAATATATTGCACGCTTCCCCGCTCTTGTCGATAACAAGGAGCCCCGTAAGCCTAACGCCTATCCCACCGACCTATGGTTGGCAGGCCTTGAGCGTTTAGTGGTGAACCGCGAAATGAATTTCATAAACATTGGCGAGCGATGCAACGTTGCAGGCTCACGCAAATTCCTGCGACTGATAAACGAGAAGAAATACTCCGAAGCACTGAAGATCGCGCGTATGCAAGTAGAGGACGGCGCTCAGGTACTCGATATAAATATGGACGACGGACTATTGGAGAGCAAGGAGGAGATGGTGCAGTTCCTGAATCTTCTGGGTAGCGAGCCCGAGATTGCCCGTGTGCCTGTGATGGTGGACTCATCGAACTGGGAGGTGATAAAAGCCGGATTAAAATGTCTGCAGGGACGCGCCATAGTAAACTCAATATCGCTGAAAGAGGGCGAGGAGCTCTTCCTTGAGCACGCAGCCGAGGCTAAGCGCTTGGGCGCAGCCGTTGTTGTTATGGCATTCGACGAGGAGGGACAGGCTGCCACATTCGATCGCAAGATCGAGGTATGCGAAAGAGCCTACAAGCTACTCACCGAAAAGGTTGGATTCGAGCCGCAAGAGATAATATTCGACCCCAATATACTGGCTATTGCTACAGGCATCGAGGAGCACGCATCGTATGGCATCGACTTTATAAGAGCCTGCGAGTGGATAAGCAAGAATCTTCCCGGCACACACATAAGCGGTGGAGTGAGCAACCTCTCATTCTCGTTCCGCGGCAACAACTATGTACGCGAGGCGCTGCACGCAGTTTTTCTCTATCACGCAATTGCTGCGGGAATGGATATGGGCATTGTGAACCCACAAAGCTCGGTGCAGTATGACGAGATTCCCGACGATATTCGCGAGGCAATGGAAGATGTCATTATGAACCGCAACAGCGAGGCTACCGAGCGTCTCATTGCAATAGCCGAGGGACTTAAGGAGAAGAGTGTCAAGAGCGAGCATCACACCGACAATTCTTGGCGCGAGAATAGCGTCGAGGAGCGTCTGAAGCATTCGTTGCTCAAAGGAATAGACGATCATCTGAGAGAGGACCTCGACGAAGCTGTTGCAAAATACGGCACAGCGGTAGAGGTTATCGGCGGTCCTCTGATGGATGGTATGGGCTACGTTGGCGAGCTTTTCGGTAACGGGAAATTGTTCCTGCCACAGGTAGTAAAGACCGCCCGCACAATGAAACAGGCCGTAGCTATTCTGCAACCGCTCATTGAGCAACAGAACTGCCAGATGACAGCGTCGGCAGGCAAGATTCTCATTGCCACCGTAAAGGGCGACGTCCACGACATTGGTAAAAACATTGCAGGCGTTGTAATGGGTTGCAACGGTTACGAGATATTCGACCTTGGAGTGATGGTTCCTGCAGAGAAAATTGTGGAAGAGGCACAGAAAAACAGTGTCGATATTATAATATTGAGCGGACTGATAACACCCTCGCTTGACGAGATGATAAACGTTGTAAAAGAGCTCGAAAAAGCACAGATGAGTATTCCCGTACTCATTGCCGGAGCAACGACAAGCCCTCTGCACACAGCATTGAAGATTGCACCCGAATATCGCGGAGCGGTAATACACGTCAAGGATGTATCGCAGAATGTTATTGTTGCAGCCGAGCTTCTCGCAGGCAGTGAGCATCGCAACGAATATATTGCCGAGATACGAGCAGCGCAGCAGAGTATGCGCGAGGCGGCGGCACAACGTAAGCAGGAGGAGCTGCGCTCTCTCGACGAGGCACGCAAGAACCGCCTGAATCTCTTTGAGAATGAGCATCACGCACCAGGTTGCGACTGCGGCTGCTGCAAATAATCATAAATTAACAAGAGCTATGGACAACAACAGAATATTGAACGGACTAACCCCCGAAGAGGTAAAAGAGAGTCGCCTGAAGTATGGTGAGAACATTCTCACCCCGCCAAAAAAGACGCCTCTGTGGAAGCTCTATCTCGAGAAATACGAGGACCCAATAATAAGGATTCTGCTTATTGCGTGGGTACTCTCTATGGTAATATCGGGAGTACACTGTTGGGGTCCCGAGAATGCAGGAGCATCGGCATTCCTTGAGCCGTTGGGAATATTCTTCGCTATAATTCTTGCAAGCACCATAGGATTCATTTTCGAGGTAAAGGCCGCCAAAGCCTTTGAGGTACTTAACACTGTAAACGACGACGTTGCCGTAACAGTAAAGCGTAACGGAAAAATCGTTCAGATTCCGCGTAAGGAGGTTGTTGTAGGTGACATTGTGCTACTGAACACCGGCGACGAGGTTCCCGCCGACGGCATTTTGCAGGAATCACACTCGCTGCAGATAAATGAATCGACACTGACAGGAGAGCCTGTAATATCTAAGACTACCGTAGAAGAGGAGTTTGACAAGGAGGCAACCTACCCATCGAACAAGGTGATGCGCAGCACCACTGTTGTCGATGGATACGGCACTATGCTCGTGGAGCTTGTGGGCGATGCCACAGAATATGGTAAGGTCAATCAGGGAGCATTGGTCGAGAATAACACCGCAACCCCACTGCAGGAGCAATTGAAGCGTCTAGCAGGAGTAATCAGCAAGATTGGTTACGCCGTTGCAGGAGCAACATTCATATTGCTCACAACAAAGACTCTTCTGCAGAGCGACTCATTAGGCACAATGGACATAATATCGGCACTGCTGCACAACTTTATGATAGCGGTAACACTCATTGTAGTTTCCGTTCCCGAGGGATTGCCTATGAGCGTAACGCTGAGCCTCGCGCTTAGTATGAACAGAATGCTTAAGGCGAACAATCTTGTACGCAAGATGCACGCCTGCGAGACTATGGGTGCCACCACCGTAATATGTACCGACAAGACAGGAACATTGACACAGAACCGTATGCAGGTTCACGCTGCCAATTTCTATGGACTGAATGATGGCACATTAAACGACAGCAAGGAGAGCCTGCTTATAAAGGAGGGCATTGCCATAAATTCAACAGCCAATCTCGACAAGCAGGATGGAGAGACAAAGACTATCGGTAACCCCACCGAGGCGGCACTGCTCTTGTGGCTCGACAAACAGGGAGAAAATTACAGCACACTGCGTCACGAGACACCCATATTGAGCCAGCTTACATTCTCCACCGAGCGTAAATATATGGCTACTGTGGTCGATTCTCCGCTCATAGGAGCTAAGGTACTTTATGTAAAAGGTGCACCCGAGATTGTTTTGGGCAAATGCACACACATTGCATCGGAAAATGGTCTAAAGGAGGCGAAAGAGTGCGCAGCGAGCATTGAGAAGCAGCTGTTGGAGTATCAAAACAAGGCAATGCGCACATTAGGCTTTGCCTATAAGATACTGAAAGAGAACGACGACATTACCCCTTATACCGACGGCAAGCTCAACTGCAACGACCTTACATTTGCAGGAATGGTGGCAATCTCCGACCCGGTGCGCGACGATGTTCCCGAGGCTGTAAGAACCTGTCTGAACGCAGGAGTAGAGGTTAAGATTGTTACCGGAGACACTCCCGGAACAGCCAAAGAGATTGGTCGTCAGATAGGCATTGTGAACGATGAGACAAGCGAGCAGGATATTATCACCGGCCCTCAGTTCGAGGCATTGAGCGACGAAGAGGCTGCTCAGCGTGTGCTCAGTATGAAGATTATGTGTCGTGCGCGTCCTATGGACAAACAACGTCTGGTGCGTCTGTTACAGGAGCAGGGAGCAATTGTTGCTGTAACAGGCGACGGAACAAACGATGCTCCGGCACTGAAAGCAGCACAGGTAGGACTATCTATGGGCGACGGAACATCTGTTGCAAAGGAGGCCAGCGACATTACAATCATAGATAATTCATTCGGCAGTATCACACGCGCTGTAATGTGGGGACGTTCGCTCTACAAGAACATACAACGCTTCTTGCTGTTCCAGCTTACAATAAATGTAGCAGCCTGCCTCATTGTGCTGTTAGGCTCGTTGTTAGGCTCATCATCGCCCTTGACAATTACCCAGATGCTGTGGGTCAATCTCATTATGGACACCTTTGCAGCAGGAGCGTTGGCATCGTTGCCACCAAGCTGGCGAGTGATGGAGGAGCGTCCGCGCAAGAACAGCGACTTTATAATAAACCGCCCTATGGCCTACTCAATATTCATTGTTGCTGCAATTTTTGTGGCGGTGCTTATAGGAGTGCTGCTATACTTCAACAAGGATGGAGTATTGTCGCAATACGAACTGTCGTGGTTCTTCACACTCTTTGTGATGCTACAATTCTGGAATATGTTCAACGCAAAGGCCTTTATGAGCGGAGCATCGGCTTTCAAAGGATTGTTCAAGAGCAGCAGTTTCATATTTGTAGCCCTCATTATCCTTGTTGGACAATATCTCATTGTAACATTCGGCGGAGCAATGTTCAATGTCACCCCACTATCGCTGAATAGTTGGCTCACGATAATAGCCTCAACATCAACCGTACTGTGGATAGCCGAAATTATCCGTTTAATAAATAAAATTCGCACTAAATAAAAATGGAATCTATCACATTTATAGAATGGTGCCTCGAGCATCTTAACTATTGGACAATAACACTTTTGATGACAATAGAGAGTTCTTTTATTCCCTTCCCATCGGAGATTGTTGTGCCCCCTGCTGCCTATAAGGCCGTAACAGGAGAGATGAATGTTTTTCTTATATTCATATTCGCAACAATAGGCGCGAACATTGGAGCATTGCTCAACTATTTTCTTGCAAAATGGTTGGGGCGACCTATAATATACAAATTCGCCAACAGCCGCTTCGGACATATGTGCCTCATAGACGAAGCAAAGGTAAAATATGCCGAGGAGTATTTCGACAAGCACGGCTCACTATCGACATTTATCGGCAGACTGATACCTGCTGTGAGACAGCTTATCTCAATCCCCGCCGGCCTTGCAAGAATGAATATATGGAAATTCATACTCTTCACAACTATCGGTGCAGGAATATGGAACGCTATTCTAATAGCACTCGGTTGGTATCTCAACGGCATTGTCCCCTACGATGAGCTTATCCCCACCGTTGAAAAGTGGAGCGACGAAATTGGATACATCTTTATTGTAGTTGGTATTATCATCGTAGGACATCTTGTTTATCAAGGAATAAAAAATAAGAAGAAGTAAACACCACAAAATAAAGAACAATTTCCCCAAAAGTTTTTCATCAAACTTTTGGGGGAATTTATATACAATTATATGTTTTTTATTTCTAAAGTCATATATTAACGTTCTATAAACTCTTGACAGAATCTATCTATAACACTTATAAATTCATTTGGTAATCTCTGAAGGACTTCCACCTTAATATACTCAGGCACTCCTCCGTAGTAAGCCTCAGCAATAGCTCCAGTAATAGCCCCCATTGTATCTGCATCACCACCTAATGAAACTGTCAGCCGAATAGCACTTTCAAAATCCGTACTTTCCAGAAAAGCTATTATTGATTCAGGCACCGTTCCTTGACAACTACCATCGAATAAATAAGTTGGTCTTATCTCATCACAAGTACGACTAAGATTGTAACCGAATGTTTCCTCTATATACTCTTTTATTTCCTGTTTGCTATTTCCTTTTCTAGCCATAAAAATACAAGCAGCAGTAGCTTGTGCACCCTTTATACCTTCAGGATGGTTATGTGTAATCTCTGCACTTTTTTTTGCAAAATCCAAAGTTTCGTCCAAAGTTTCAAAAGCCCAACCAATAGGACTTACACGCATAGCAGAACCATTTCCCCAACTATTATAAGGTTGTGCATCATCACTTTTCAACCATTCCTTAAATAGGCTTGCATATCCGGCACTAGGATATCTACGACCATAATCTTTTAATATCTCATATAAATTATCGCCCACAAGCAGCCATTCTGCATTAGCCACTGTCATAACCGTATCATCGGTGTAATCAGAGTATTCATTAAACAATGGAAAATCAGTATTCTTATGCGGAAAGAACTCATACACAGAACCAATCATATCACCAGCTATTGCTCCCAACAAGCATATCTCACATTTTGTATCATCTATAACAGATGAAATACGTTTGTCATTACACCTATTCAACATCTTTGCAAAAATATCATCTTCTGCAAACTGGTTAAAGAGTTTCATACAAGAACGCAACTTAACAACATTTTCAGAATCAAAAATCTCATCAACACTTTTCTCTGATTGTAGCACAAGAGTTGTAATCTCACGTAGCCGTTCCCCAAGAATAGGGTGAGCAAGATAAGCTCTTGCCTCTTCTATATTATCTAATCCATAATATATGGAATTATTATTCTTATCTTCACCCTTAAGTTGCGGAAAAACATACCACATCCATCGTGATACAACCTTACCATTTTTCACTTCACCCAATGCCCTTTCATATACTTTCTCTTGAGCACAAATAAACCTATCCAAAGAATGGTCTTTACGTTCTTTTTGTTGTACCTCTGGTACTTCTTTCTTTTTCATAAAGAAAGAAAATATTTCTTTAAAACTTTTCATAATTGCTATTATTTATTAATTTCAATCATAGTTATATTTACACGAAAAATTTCGCAAATATCCCATTTAAATAAGAAACAGTAGTGAACAAATATATAAAAAATATTTTCAAATTTAAAAACATAAAACTTACACAATCCTATAAGAAGAACAATAAATCCTATCGAACAAACTAGGCTGCATTTTTGTTATATACACAAAAAGAGTAATGAGAACATTTCTTACAATATTATTTTTCGTGGTAATATATTTTGTTGCGGTACAAATGACAGAGATTAAAAACGAAAAGCTGTTAAAGGTTGTAAGCGAATATATGCAAGGCTTTCCTCCTCCTGTCGAAAAGCGAATAAATGCTCGCGACGGGTCGTTCTTTGAGTTTCCTTCACTGCGTTACAGTGTGGTACATATGCGCGAATTTATGCCAACGACCAATGTTCCTCGTGGCAACAGCGTCCCACCCACTAAGTTCGAATACTCGTTGGACGACAATATCGACAGCATCACATTCATACCTACAGGAATGAAAAAGTCTGTTACGTGGAAGGAGTCGTTGGCAATGAACTACACCGACGGCATTCTTATACTGCACCGAGGAAAAATAATTTACGAAAAATACTTCGGCGAGCTTACCCCCGAAAGGGTTCACGCTGTAATGTCGGTTACAAAATCTTTTACCGGTACCCTTGCGGCCATTCTTGTCGCCGAAGGAAAATTAGACCCCAACAGGCTCGTGGGCGACTATCTGCCGCAGCTTGCAGCCTCGGGCTTTGGCGACGCTACCGTACGCGAGGTAATGGATATGACAACAGCGATAAAATTCAGCGAGGATTACAAGGATTCCTCGGCCGAAATATGGCAATTCTCGGCAGCAGGCAACCCTATGATTGAGCATAAGCAGGGAACGGTTCAAGGATTCTACGACTATCTGCCGACAATAGTAAAAGATGGTGAGCACGGTAATATTTTCGGCTACAGAACTGCAAATGCCGAGGTTCTTGGCTGGATAATATCGGTTGTTACAGGACAATCGGTTGCCGAGCAGCTACAAAAGAGAATATGGAGTAAATTAGGAATGGAGCAAGATGCTTACTATCAGATAGACGCTCTTGGTATTCCTTTTGCCGGAGGAGGATTGAATGCCGGACTGCGCGACCTTGCCCGATTCGGCGAGACAATGCGCTGCGACGGTGTGTGGAGAGGAAAAAGAATTATTCCGCGCAAGGCTATAGACGATATTATTATAGGAGGCAGTAAAGAGGCTTTTGCGAGGTCACAGTATGGGAAAAAGCTCAAAGGATGGAGCTACCGCAATATGTGGTGGATTACAGAGAACAGCAACAGCGCATATATGGCGCGCGGAGTACACGGACAGGCAATATATATAGACCCAGCAGCCGAAATGGTTATTGTGCGCCTAGCATCGACCTATCACGCAAGCAATATTGAGATTGACCCTCTGTCGTTGCCGGC
>JAFYRW010000020.1 GCA_017546785.1 Bacteroidaceae bacterium
ACACAAACAAAAAAGCCTCTCAGTGTAACTGAAAGGCTTTCTGCGGTGCGTACGGGACTCGAACCCGTGACCCCATGCGTGACAGGCATGTATTCTAACCAACTGAACTAACGCACCAATTTATTTGTTGCGAAATATTTTGAAACTTGCGGTGCGTACGGGACTCGAACCCGTGACCCCATGCGTGACAGGCATGTATTCTAACCAACTGAACTAACGCACCAGTATTTCAATATATTTCTTGGCAATCGCTCTCGATTGTCGGGTGCAAAGATACAAACATTTTTTCTATTTGCAAGTATTTGCGTCGCTTTTTTTATGTTTTAATGCCAAAAATAGCTCTATTTGTGCAATTTATTGCTGTATAATAAGCTGAAAAAGGTATACATTTTTGTATTTTCCATTGCGATACTCCCAATCTTTTAATTCGGAGCTTGCCTTGAATCCTGTCTTTTGGAACAGTCGGCAGGCTGCTTCGTTATCGGTAAAGACATAGGCGTAAAGCTGATGAAGGTTCAAAATCTCTTTGGCATACTGTATGACAAGCTCCAGTGCTGCAGTAGCATATCCTTTCCCTCTTTTTTCCTCGTTTATGACAATGCCTATTTCGGCGCGATGCGATGCCGGGCTAAAGTCTATAAGGTCTATTGCTCCTGACAGTTTATTGTCGGCGTCTGTAATCATCAGTCGAAGCTGGCGGTCTATGTATATGTCGTTGCTGCTCTCGGTAATATATTTATGCAGCTGATAGTGTGAATATGGTATCTTGCAGGCCGACACGCTCCACAGGCGAGTGTCGTTCTCTATGTGGAATAAAAAATCGAGGTCAGTGAGCTCGGGTGCGCGTAGCTGCAAGATATCGTTTTTGAGCCATTCCTTTGACATTGTCTCTCTCTCTTATTTGTTGTCGTAGCCGTATACTGCGCCGTCGGTTATTATGCGTTTGCTGTTTGTCGAATAGGTGGCGAGGCGCAGCTTCTTGCTGTGTGTCTTTTGTATAAGTTCTATTATTGTGTCGAACGAGTAGTTGTCGTAGTCGTAGAGTATGTGTGTGAACCCTTCGATGGATATTTCTTTGCTGGTGTGTCCGTATGGGTCGCTGCTCTCGTCGGCGACAATATATTGGTGGTTACCCTTTATATTGTGCAGAGAGAATATCTCCTTAATCTCCTCGGTTGCCTGCTTGCTGCCGATGACAAGAAAGTTGCTTTGTGTCTCCTCGCTCTTCTCCTTGTCTTTTCCTATCCTGTTTTTTAGATACCACGCTGTAAATGTCAAAGGTATATAGGATATTATATAGTAGAGCGGCGAATGTTTCTTAAAGAACAGACGCAACGACGAATATAGCCAATAGCGGTAGCGCAGGATACTCTTTACCGAACTTTCGCCTTTGTAGTGGAGTATGGGGTTGGGGAGATAGTAGTTCTTGTAGCCTGCCTTTAATATTCTGTAGGAGAGGTCGCTGTCTTCCCAATACATAAAGAACTGCTCGTCGAGAAAGCCTACCTCTTGCAATGTCTTTTTGCGGAGCAGCATAAATGCTCCCGAGGTCATTTCTATTGGGTTGGCCTGCTCTTTGTCGAGATAGCTCATATAATAGTGGCCGAACAGTTTCTTGTCGGGATAGCGTCGGCACAATCCTGTTGCCTTGCAGATGCTTACCCAGGGGGTTACAATGCCTCGGCGCGACTCCATTGCAAAGCTGCCGTCGCGGTTTATCATCTTCACTCCGCAGCAGCCTACATTGGGGTTGCCGTCCATAAACTCTATGCTGTCTATAATGGCTTTGCGCGTTACTATTGTGTCAGGGTTGAGCATAAGCACATATTCGCCGGTGGCGTGTGAATATGCTATTGTGTTACCGTGCGAGAATCCTCCATTCTCCTCGCAGGCTATCCATTTTATCTTTGGGAAGCGTGTAGGGATATAATCGTTGGAGCCGTCGGTTGAGGCGTTGTCTACAATAATTATCTCATAATCCACCCCTCGGGCTGCGCTCTCCAGCGATAGTAGGCACTGCTCGAGGTAGTATTTTACATTGTAATTGACTATTATGACCGATAATTTCATCCCTTATTTTGTTTCGGTAAATTCGTTTATGCTTTTTGTGCCGGGGAAGCAGAATATGAGTGTTACTACTCCTATGAGGCTACAATACATTGCACTCTCGTTGTTTAGAATATAGTATAGCGAGATATTGAACAGTATGATTATGAATAGCAATGCTATGCGCATAAGGGCGTATGCGCAGTAGAGATGCTCCTTCTTGTTGCTGTCGATGGTGCTTTTCTTTATTACTCGTGTGATGTATGAGAATCCTTTTAGTGCCAGAGGAAGCGCTGCTATTGTGAGTATGACGCTTGTAATCTCCAGCGTGTAAAGGGTGTTTATGTCGGTGGTAGTGGGCAATGTGCCAAAAAAGGGAACCTTGCTCTCAAATAGTGCTGCTGTTGCGCAAATGAGCACTGCTGCCATCCAGAATGCAATCTGCAGGATTGTTTTTGTCTGTTTCATCTTAAAATGCTTTTCCTGTAAAGGGTGTTCTGTTTATTATTGAGCGTCCGAGTGTAATCTCGTCGGCATATTCAAGCTCGTCTCCCACCGATATTCCCCTTGCTATCATTGTGAGTTTTACATCGTACTGCGCGAGCTTGCGGAATATGTAAAAGTTTGTGGTGTCGCCCTCCATTGTGGAGCTTAGGGCCAGAATAATCTCTTTTACCTCGCCTGTGGCTACTCTCTCTATGAGGCTCTCTATCTGAAGGTCGCTTGGCGACACTCCATCCATTGGCGATATTACTCCTCCCAGCACGTGATACACTCCTCGATACTGCATAGTGTTCTCTACGGCCATTACATCCTGAATATTTTCTACAACGCATATTATAGAGTGGTCGCGTGAGGGGTTAGCGCATATTGGGCAAATGTCGGTATCAGAAATGCTGTGGCACTCCTTGCAATATTTTGCTTCGCGCTTCAGGCGTATCATTGAGTCGGAGAAACTCTCTACCTCATCTTCGCTTTTGCGCAGAAGATGCAACACCAGACGTGTGGCAGTCTTACGCCCTATGCCCGGTAGCTTGGTAAATTCGCTGACGGCTCTTTCGAGTAGCGACGATGGATATTCCTGACTCATATTTTGTGAAAATTTTATCGTGCGAAGATACTCAAATGTTCCCATTTGTGAAAATAAAACGGCAGTTTGTTGTTTGTACACACCTTTTTATCCTCTCTGCATATACTATGAACGCATTTGTTTTTTGAATATTGTATATTATGGTTTATCGGTTGTCAAAAAGATGTTGTATATTCGCGGTTGAAAATTGTTGTATATGAAGAATTTTGAGATAAATAATGCACGCTTTGTAATCAGCAACAGCGACATTGCGAAATGTCCGCAGGATGGTAAGCCTGAATTTGCCTTCATAGGTCGTTCGAATGTGGGAAAATCGAGCCTTATAAATATGCTCACCCGACACAGCAAATTGGCGATGACATCGTCGATGCCGGGAAAGACATTGCTTGTGAACCATTTTATAGTGGATAATAGTTGGTATCTTGTGGACCTTCCGGGATACGGATACGCTAAGCGAAGTAAATCACAGGTAGAGCGTCTCGAGGAGATGATTTCGGGATATATTCTCGACCGTGAACAGATGACATTGCTCTTTGTGCTCATAGACTCGCGTCTGGAGCCTCAGAAGATTGACCTTGAGTTTTTTGAGTGGCTGGGCGAGAATGGAGTACCCTTTGCTATTGTCTTTACAAAGGCCGACAAGCTGAAGCGTACCGAGCTCAAGAACAATATAGAGCGTTATAAAAGACGCTTGTTGGAGCAGTGGGAGGAGCTGCCGCCCTGCTTTGTTACCTCGTCCGAGAGTACTCTGGGACGAGCGGAGCTTCTCTCTTATATAGGCAGTGTGCTCGATTCCTTGAATGAATGAAATTTTGAATAAGATGAAAAGGTCTATTTTTGCTGTTTGTCTGTTGTGTACATTGTTGCTCTCCTGTAGTGTCGATGGGTACAGAATATCTGGACGTTTCCCCGATGCTCCCGATGGTACCGTTGTATATATGTCGTTGTTCGACGAGGAACTGACGGTGGTTGATTCGGCGGTGGTAAGCAACGGTAAATTTGAATTTGCCGGCGATGTTCAGGAGCCCGAGATTCGTATGCTCTTCTCCTATGAGGCAATGTGCGGAGGCCCTGTGGTGCTTGAGCAGGGCAGGATAAAGGCTCTTCTGAAGGATAATCTTTACCGCTCGGGAACCACGCTCAACGACGAGCTTCAGCAATTCATTCTTGATAAGGATAGGGTTGATTATGCAATGTCGTGCTACAAGAATGCAGTCAATGGCAACGATTTTATAAATATTGTCGAGGTTGATAGCCTGAGCCGTATGGTCGATTCTGCCGAGATACAATTTGCCGAGACAATGTCCCGTCTCATAAGCAAGAATATAGGTAATTGTCTGGGTGTCTATCTTATAATGAATTCGACATTGTCGGCCGATGCTCTGAGCCATCTGTTGCCTCTTGTTCCCGAACAGTTCAGGGATAAGCGTTACGAGATGCTTGTGGAGATTGTGAATGATAAAAAATTGTCTCAAGAGAGGGCTGCCGCAACTTCTGTGGGTGGCGTTTATGTGAATTTTGAACTTCCCGATATTGATGGACGCAATATCCTATTCTCGAATATAGTGGACAATAGCCGCTATACGCTGCTCGACTTTTGGGCAAGCTGGTGTCCTCCCTGCCGTCAGGAGATGCCCTATATAAAGAAAATATATGATGAATACGGCAAAAAAAGCCTTTCGGTGGTCAGCCTGTCGCTCGACTCGGACAATAGCGTGTGGCGCGAGGCTGTTGCCTCTCTCGGAATGAATTGGATGCAGTTGTGCGAGCCCTCGGCCGGTAGCTCAGAGGTTGCCTCAGCCTATGGAGTAGAGACTATTCCTATGCTGCTTATCATTGATTCGCAGGGTAAGATAATGGCCCGCAGTGCCTCGGCAACCGATATTTACAATAAGCTTAAAGAACTTTATCAATAAGATGAAGCCGCAATAAATAAGCCTCCGTCTCTTTGTTTTAAAGGGTGGAGGCTGTTGTTATAATAGCCTGCTTTTATTTGCTTTGGTGCTGTGTGGCACTCATTGTCTTTATATCAACATCTATTGCTGCGGGGAAGAGACGCTCGGGGTCGTAGAACAGCGCGCAGCTCTCGACCATTGTGCCTACCGACATTCGTGCCTTGTCGTTGAATATCTCTTTTCCGTTAAGAATAATTCTTACAGGCTTGTTAAGGTCGAAAAGTTCTTCGTTAAGGAATATTGTTACGTTTCCTTTCTCTACAGCAGAGAAACTCTTTGAGAAGAGCATTTCAATACCCCACACTGCTTGTGTGCAGCTATATTCCACATTCTTTACATTGAGGTTTATGGTATTATCCTCTATAATCATTTCGTAGCAGGTACGTTGATTGTCGTTGTTGCGTGATGTTTCGTTTACCTTAAGATTGTAGAATGTCTCTCTGTAGCGTCCGTACATATCATAGTTCTCCCAATAGAAATATTTGGGGTGGGGGTTACGGCTGTATTTTGCCAACCACGGGGTGGTGGGAGCATAGTCTATGCCGTGGCCACGGCTGGGAATAATGTCGATGAAATGGTCGTAATATCCGGGGTGAGCCTTCTGCAGGCTATCGGCTTGTGCGAGGGCTGCCCAGGTGAGCATATTGCGGCAAAAGGCGTAGTCCTGCTCTCCTGTGCGCAGAGAGAATGCAATATTGCCGACATTCTCCATCGGGGCATTCTTTAGTGGCTCTCCTCCTGCCATAGGGCCGGCTCCTGCAAGATAATCGGCGTAGAACGATGCTAGACGCTGGCTGCCGTATCCTCCCTCTGATATTCCAAAGAAATATATGCGGTTGGCATCAATCTTGTCGTCGAGGAAGGCAAGGCGCAACAGCTTCTCCCACGCCCACTGCTTGGACTGTATGGCCCAACGGTAAAACTCGCCGTAGGCATTGGGAATCTGCGGTACGAAATAGGCTCCGGGAGAGTAGAATTGCTGCTGTGTCAGTGCAAGGCCTGTTGCCCACTCCTGCTCTTTGTTGCCCGACCCGTGCATATAAAGAAACATCGGGTATTTCTCGCCCTCTTCTATTGTGCCATTCACTCCCCAATAGTATGGCATTATGGCATTGGGCTCGAGATTCTCGGGCAGTGTCCAACTGTCGGTCTTCTCTTTTGTGATTGTCGAAAGAGGTGTCAGTTTCTCTTCGGAGTGGTTGGCGACGCTCTCTCTCCACAAATTCCAGATGGCACTGCGCAGTGCTGCAATCTCTTTAGTGGCTATTGTCGCATCGTGTGCGAATGTCCCTTTTTCTCCTTTAAGCGACTCCGAGAAATAGCCTGTTATTGCATTTACTCTCTTTTTTGTGATTCTATAATTGCCTGCGTGCATCGACAGTACAGTGCAGCAGAGCGCGAGTATAAAGAGTGTCCTTTTCATAATATTTTAATTTGCAGTGCAATTTACGATGAAAATTCGTAAAAACTTATCTTGAATTGTAAAAATATGAATTTAATGGGCTTTTAATGCGAATTTATGTAATAAATTGTCTCTATATATTAAATAATATAGAAAATTTTGTACTTTTGCAATGAGTAAATGGTTAGAAATGAATAATTAGCGAATTATTATGCGAATTATTCTATCCTTTTAATCAGCAGCATCCGGAATAACTCTTTTATGTGTGACGGCAGAGGTCGTCTATTTTGTGTGTCTGTAGCCTATTTAGAAACAAAAAATTATTAGTATAATCTAGATGAAAAAAAGAGTATTTCTCTTGTTTGTCTTTTTTGCAATTATCGCTGCCCAGCCACTGTTGGCGCAGAGCTTCCGTGTGAGCGGTAGGGTGGTGGCAGCCGAAGATAATGAACCGCTTATTGGAGTGGGTGTTTTGCAAGAGGGCACTTCGAATGGTGTAGCAACCGACATTGATGGTAGATACACTATCGACATTAAAGGTAATGAACCTGTAGCGTTGGTATTCTCGTATATTGGTATGGAGAGCCAAAGGCATATTGTAAAATCATCGACAAAGACATTGAATGTCGTGCTTGCTTACGAGGCGCAGGAGATGGATGAGGTTGTTGTTGTGGCCTACGGTGTGCGTAAAAAGGGAACAATTGCAGGTTCGGTATCGACAGTAAAGGCCGAAAAGATTGAAAATGCTCCCGCCGCGACATTCGACCAAGCGTTGCAGGGATTGACGGCCGGTATGAGCGTTGTGTCAAATTCGGGAGAGCCCAGCAAGGCTGCCGATTTTCAGATTCGTGGTACAAACTCTATAAACTCGGGAACTGCTCCGCTTTTTATTCTCGATGGTGTGCCTATCACAAGCGCCGACTTTAATACATTGAGCCCCAGCGACATTGAGTCGATAAACGTGCTTAAGGATGCTTCCTCTACATCAATCTATGGTGCGCGTGCTGCGAATGGAGTGGTGGTAATTACCACCAAGCGCGGAACATCGACCGACAAGGTGAATGTTGTATTGCGTACACAGCACGGATTCTCGGGACTTGCTCACGGTAATTGGAATCTTATGAATACCGCCGAGCGCATACAGTTCGAAAAAGAGGTTGGCTTGGATGCAGGACAGGATTACGACCTTTTGGCTCTTACTGATGTAAATTGGCTTGACGTTGTATATAACAACCGTGCGCTGTTGCAGAATTACGACCTTTCGGTGAATTATGCCAGCGAGAAACTTAACTATTTTGTGTCGGGAAGCTTCTTCGACCAGGATGGTATTGCTCTCGGCTCTTCGTTCCGTCGCTACAATATGCGCGTAAACACCGACGTTAAGGCTTCGGACTGGTTAAAGGTGGGAACAAACTCAATGATAGCCTACGAGGAGGTGCAGCAGGCCGACGATGGTGCCTATTCGCTCTATACTCCTATTTCGGCTTCTCGCTTTATGCTTCCCTATTGGAATCCCTATCGCGAGGATGGCTCTATTGCGTCGTCAAAGGATGGTAGCTGGACAGGAACCACTCTCAACCCGTTGGAGTGGATGGACAACAACCCGCTGAAGAGCAAAAAGTATAAGGCGCTGTCGGTGCTCTATGCCGAGATTACTCCTATGAAGGGATTGACTCTCCGTTCGCAGTTGGGTATCGACTACACTCATACAACATCTGATATGAAGTCCTTCCCCGGGTTTCAGGGAAACAATGGAGTGGGTAGCGCAGGACGTAGCTCCTATGATATGCTCTCGCTCACTATCACAAATACAGCCAATTATCTCTACAATATAGGCCGAAAGCATTCATTCAACTTTATGCTTGGTCAGGAGGGTGTGAATTATCGTTCCGAGAGCTTTCAGGTAGTTACACGCGGACAGAACAACAATGCCTTTACATCGTTGTCGTCGGGTACTCGTGCAACATCTTGGTCAAACTCATCGTCGAGCCACGCGTTCCTGTCGTTCTTCGGTCGTGGCGAGTATCACTATAAAGAGCTTTATTACGCCGACCTGTCGGTGCGTGCCGACGCTTCGTCGCGCTTCGGAAGATCGGGACGTTGGGCTGCATTCTGGTCGCTTGGATTTATGTGGAATCTGCGCAACGAGAATTTTATGCGTTCGACAAGAGATTGGCTGACAAATGCACAGGTTGCCGTGAGTACCGGAACATCGGGTAACTCGTCAATTCCCGATTATGACCATCTTGCCCTTGTAACGAGTGGTGCCAACTACAATGGTCAGGCGGGAATAGTTGCTGTAAGTCAGGGTAATCCCAGCCTCAGCTGGGAGCAGTTGTGGTCCTCGAACATTGCATTCCATCTTGGATTCTTCAACCGTGTGAATGCCGATATTGAGCTATATAATAAGGTTACAAGCAATATGCTGATGCTTGTTCCGCAGTCCTATGTGAACAATGGCTTTGGCAGCCGTTGGGACAATGTGGGCGAGATGGTGAACCGAGGCGTTGAGGTTTCTCTTAACGGTGATGTTATCCGCACAAAGAAATTCTCTTGGAACCTGAATGCCAATTTCTCTTACAACGATAACAAAATTACCGAACTTTATAATGGCTTGAACGAATATGAGATGTCGAGCACAGGACTTAAGCTTGTGGTTGGACATTCTGTGGGAGAGTTCTATCTGAACCGATACGCAGGCGTGAACCCTGCCAACGGTGATGCTCTATGGTATACAAAGGATGGCGAAATTACCACCGAATTCAGAGAGAGCGACAAGGTGATGATGGGAGTTAATTCTATCGCTCCGTGGCAAGGTGGATTCGGAACAGCTCTTAACTATCTTGGTATCTCTCTATCGGCACATTTTGGTTGGGTTGCCGACCGTTGGGTAATTAACAACGACCGTTTCTTCGAAGAGAGCAATGGATTGAATTCAGCTTATAACCAGTCGAAGCGTATGTTGTACGACCGATGGAAACAGCCGGGAGATATTACCGATATTCCACGATACGGAGTGACACCTCAGTTAGATTCACGCTTCCTCGAGGATGCTTCGTTCCTTCGTCTCAAGAATCTCTCTCTCGGATACTCTTTCCCTGAGCAGTTGCTTGCAAAGACAAAGGTGCTGAGCAGAGCAAAAATATATATGCAGGCGCAGAATCTCTTTACAATAACAGATTTTAGCGGAATGGACCCTGAATCTACAGGTAATGTGTATAAGGCACAGTATCCTGCATCGCGTCAGTTTACATTGGGTGTTGAACTCACATTCTAAAAAAGGTAGAAGCGTATGAAGAATATAAGAATATATATATGTGCATTGGCGATGCTTTTCGGGTTTAATTCCTGCCTCGACAAGTATCCCGAGGATGCTATACTTGAAATAAATGCCATAAGTACCGTCGATGAGGCTAATCAGGCTGTTGTAGGAATATACTCGGCCTTTCTTAACAGCGCTCTTTATAGTGGCTATCTGACATTGCTGCCCGATATTCAATCGGATTTTGTGTATGCCGTAAATGGTTATACAAACACCTACGGAGATATCTGGCGTTGGGATATTCTTGCTACAAACAGTCAGATAGAGGCTGTTTATGGCTCGCTTTACGATGTTATCGGCCGTTGCAACTTCCTGCTCGACAATGTAGAGAAGGTACAAAAGAATACAACCGACGACAAGGAACTCGACAATCTTGACATTTGTTGCGGTGAGGCCTATTTTGCCCGCGCCCTTGCCTATTCGGAACTTATAAAGCTCTTCTGCGTAAGCTACGAGAGCAAGGATTCTGCCGAGAATGAACTTGGCGTGGTGCTTACCGAGCATTTCTACAAGAAGGAGAAGATTGAGCGTTCGACACTCGAGAAGTCTTATCAATTTGTGCTCGATGACTTGGACCGTGCAGCCGAGCTTCTTAAAATAGATAAGGACTACGACGAGACACTCGACGGTCCTCTCTACAATACAATCTATTTTAACGAATATACAGTGTACGCGTTGCGCGCGCGTGTGGCTCTCTATATGAAAGACTATGAGAGTGCCATAAAATATTCGTCAAAGATTATCAACAGCGAGTATTATTACCTCTCGAGCACAACAGAGGGTAATATCTCGGGACAGACATATTATCAGTATATGTGGACTACTGACAACTCATCCGAGGTAATATGGAAGGTTGGCTTTACAACATCGGAATATGGTGGAGCATTGGGACAGGTATTCTTTAACTACGATTACCGCTCTTTCAAGCCCGATTATGTTCCTGCGCAGTGGGTACTCGACCTTTACGACGTCAATGACCTTCGTTATCCCATATTCTTCCAAGAGGTAACAACCGGTTACAGCCACGGACTCTCTTGGCCTCTGCTGATGAAATATTGGGGTAACAACGACCTTTACGATGCCGCGAATCTGCTGAATACATCAATGCCTAAGGTGTTCCGTCTCTCGGAGCAGTATCTTATTCGTGCCGAGGCTTATGCCCAGAGTGGCGAGTATACAAAGGCTGCCAAAGATGTTTCGGAATTACGTAAGGCCCGTTACCAATCTTACGGTGGATACACTTCTTTGAACGAGGAGAATGCAATGACGGTTATCGAGGAGGAGCGTGTAAAAGAACTCTATATGGAGGGATTCAGGCTGCAGGACCTCAAACGTTGGCACAAAGGCTTCAAGCGTACCCCACAGAGCCAATCGCTTGAGAATGGAAGCAAGCTTAAGATTGACGCCGACAATGTGTTGTTTGTATGGCCTATCCCTCAGCACGAGCTTGAGTCGCCCGATGCTAATATATTACCTAATGCGAGCAATAAATAATGTGATACAATAATAGAAATAAATATATGAATAGAATATCAGTTCTTGCGTCTGCATTTATTGCAATGTTGCTTTCGCTTGTTTCGTGCTCCGATAAATATACAACCTATAAAGGTCCCGAGTATATTCTCTTCTCGGACACTCTATATGAATTCCCTGTGCAGAACAGCGAGGATTATTTCGAGATTCCCGTTGTTGCCACTACAGCGTGCGACTACGACCGTACTGTTGCTGTTGAGGTTAATGAGAGAACAAGCAACGCTATCTTCGGCAAACATTATACAATAGAGTCCAATACCTTGACAATAAAGGCCGGAGAGCTTGTTGCCAATGTTAAGGTGCGCGGCTCTTACGATAATATAGAGGTTAATGACTCGTTGGGATTCTCTTTGCGTCTCATTACCGACAAGGAGACAGAGTGGAATGTTTACGGCACAAAGGCCAATGTGCTGCTTAAAAAGGCGTGTCCTTTCGATATAAACAACTTTACAGGATACTGTCTGCTAACATCTTCGTTCCTTATGCAGTATGGCAAGAATGGAGAGTCTAAATTGGTGCGTACCGAACTTGACCCTAAGAATGAGAATACAATCATTGTAAAGGATTATTTGTTCGATGGCTACGATATTAGAATAAAATTCGATCCTACAGACATTCTTAAGCCTCTTATTGAGTGGGAGGATCAGCGTATAGGAACAACTGCCGAGCCTTTCTATACAAAGTATGGTGACGGATACATATACGTTTCTCAACCGCAGGCATATACATCTTACTTCAGCAGCTGCGAGAAATTCATACTGCAGTATATGAGTATGTATACAAAAGAGAAGGATGGCTCTACTCTTGTTTTCGGTACTTATGTAAGTGCTTTGGAGTGGGTGTCCGATGATGAGGGTGAGAAATTGAAGCGTGAGGGCTACTAATATAGATATAGACAGAATTATGATAAGACTGATTAAAAGATTTTTATTTGTGTTCGTGGCCGCAATGTCGTGTTTGCTTGTTGCCTGCAACGACAATAACGAATCGGGGAATGTGGTGCTGAAGCCTATCTTTGACACTCCTCTAAGATTATCGTGTGCTGTAAACGAGTCAAAGGAGATAAATTTCACATCCGACACAGAGTGGAAACTTGTATCGGGAGCAATATGGTGCAGACTCTCTCTTGATGGCGAGAATTTCTCATATTCAGTATCGGGAAAAAAGGGTGCAAACACTATTCTTGTGAAGGTTGGCGACGAGGCTGCAGAATTCTGCGAGAGTGCAACCGAACTTAAGATTATACGTCAGAATAACGAGGAGACAATAGCCACTGTGCTACGCGCTCCCGAGAAGTATTTCTTCTCTATTGTCGCAGTAGAAGAGAGCGAAGAGAAGGAACTGCAGAGTATTGCTATGAACGAGAATGGCTCGGTAACATTCAATGCCTATGCTAACTTTAATTTTGGTATAACAGAGATTCCCGAGTGGCTATCCGATATTACTGTTAGCAAAATAGACAATAATCCCTATAGAAGAGAATTGTCGTTGAAGGTCCTTTCGGAGTATGAGCCGTTTAAAAAGGATGGTCGTCTGAAATTTGAGGATGAGGGAGCGAACGCATCGTTCGTCTACGATGTTGTCTATCCGGGAATGAATCCCCGCAAGATACAGATTGAGGGCGATGCTTTTGAAAATTGGACACTTTCGGGCGATGGCTCTACCTTCAGCAACAAGAATGCTGTATCGGGTAAGGAGATTCTGTGGAACGACAGTGTCGTATACAATGTAAAGGCTCTGAATTACGACTGCAGATATCTGTTCCTGCAGGAGGATGGCGAGAATCTGCTTCAGATGACCGATGAGGATGGCTGGCTTGCCGTTACACAGAATAGCGACTCTCCTGCCGAGGTTTATGTTACAGGAAAGGCCTTCCCCGAAAATATGGAGGGCTCGCGTAAGGGTTATGTCTTTGCATTCCCCGCTGCAATTAACGACAGCATAATGGAGCTTTATGCTGCTGCGCCTGACCTTTCGTTCATTGACACAGCCAACGAGAATCTTATGATGGCTGTTACTCAGGTGAGTGATTATGTCGATCTGACCAAAGGATTCAGCGTGCTTGTAGATGATGAGGCTACTGAGTGCTTCAAGGAGAGCGATAAGGCTATGATATCAATGGTTAATTCTTTGTATGATGTATCGGAGGTATATGCTGTATCGGCCGACAGCGATGCTAAGATTACAGCCTACACCAATTTGACATACGGCAATTGGAGCAACGATGATATGAAGAATATTGCAGTGCTCGATGCTACAGGAAATATTATCAGCGATCCTGTCTCTGCTATCGGCCTTGAGCTTGTAACAACAGCTGACAATGAGCAATATTTTACATTGACTGCTCAGGCAAAGCCTGTAGTAGTTCTTCTGCTCGATGATAATGGAGAGTGTGTCAAAGCTCTTGTAATAAAATCGTCGATAGTGCTTAATCCGGGTACAGGATTCGAGATTAAGAATATGATTACATTGGAGAATGTGGAATGTAATCTCGAGAGTGACATTGACTTTGCTGCGGCACTCGTCAAACGCTATGGCACAAAGGAAATTTACACCGTCTGCGAGACTGTAGGATATTCAATATATATCTATCCGCAATTGTCGCTCGAGGAGTGGAATGTAGAATCGACCGAGTCGGTGATTATTGCCGACGCCGATGGTGCTACTATAAAGCCCACAGAGGTTAAGCTTGAGTGTGGCGAGGATCCCGATAATGAGGGATACTACTATGCTACTCTTGTAGTAAAGAACCGTGTGCTGGTGGTTGTCTTTGTCGGCACCGACGGAGCAAACAAGAAGATATTGGTGGTAAGACCTAAATAAATAACGAATTTCAATATTTACAATGAAGAATAAAAACTCATATTTGTTACTGTTTATCGCTGTACTGCTGACAACAATCATTGTCGGTTGCTCTACAAAAGATTCCTATCTTGACGGAGAGTATGGCTATGCTCAATTCCGAGTGTGCAAGAGTGCTTCGTATGAGCCGGTCGCTACCACAAAAGCCGCAAGCTCGGGAAGCCTTAACCTTTTGTCGGAAGCGAATAAAATAACCGTTGTATTGCAGTGCGAGGGTGATGTGTTCTCGCAGACTCTGTTGCTGAATTCCTATAATCTGGAGAATGCAGAGTTTGGTCTGCGTAGCGACAAACTGCAGCTTCTTGCGGGCGAGTATACAATTATAGGTTATTATCTCTACGACAGACTCGACCAGCAGATAATGTCGGGTACATTGTCCGACAATAAATTCTCTGTAATTGCAGGAGGTCTTCTCGTTAAGGATGTTCCTGTCGATGCGCAGCCCCGTGGATTGCTCTCTTTTCGCCTTATAAAGGATATTCTTAAGACACGCGCCGAGGAGAGCGAGGCCTACACATTCGATAAGATAAAGGCTGTGGATATTTCGGTGAAGAATACCTTTACACAAGAGGTTACAACATTCGAAAAGATAAAGGTAAAATATACCGAAGATTTTAAGGAGGGCTGCGAGGATGACTCTCTCTACCCCGGCAAGAATGCCGAGACAGCCTATGGCGAGTGCGACACAATACTGTGGATTGCTGCCGGAGAGTATACCGTAAGCGGCTACACCACCTATTCCGACAAAAAGGCGAAGCTCAGTTCGATGCTTGAGGCTGCACAGATAAAAGATGGAAAGACCTTTGTTGTCGAGGATAATGTAGAGACAAAAGATGTTGAGGTTCCTGTAAAATTGTATGAGACAAGCGAATATATTAAGGATTATATTGCCCTCAAGGAACTGTGGCTGGCATTGGACGGTAAAAATTGGAGCTACCGAGGCGAGGCCGAGACTCACGGCTGCAACTGGAATTTCAACAAGGATATTGATATGTGGGGTGACCAGCCCGGCGTACAGCTTGACAATGATGGCCGCATAGAGACTCTCTCTCTGGATGGAATGGGTGCAAAAGGTGTTGTACCTGACGCTATCGGTCAATTGACAGCATTGAAGATTCTCTCTTTTGGTTCACACTCCGAGGTTCTCGGCGGTCATCTTATAGAGAACTTTGTTCCCAATATGAGCGATGAGCAGAAGATGGCTGCACGATACGACTATGAGAATCTTGTGCTTAAGAAGGATTTTCGTCTGGGACTATCGGCAATGTGGCAAAAGACATTGGAGGCCGAAGAGGATGCTGCTCCTTTGCAGAAGGGTCATATTACACTCAAGAATATTCAGTTCGGTGAACTGACAAACAGAATCACAGGAATATCAAAGGCTATGATGCGCCTTGTGAATCTTGAGCAGTTCTATATTGCAAACTCTCCTATTGAGCACGACAGCTTCTTTAGAGAGATTGAGCCTTCTTCGCCATTCAGTGCCGAGAAAGATACTCTAAGCTGGGGCAATCTCAAGAATTTGGTAGATGTTGAGATTTATAATTGCCCCAATCTTAAGGCTCTGCCCGTAGAATTTCTCACTAAGCTCCCCGAGCTTCAGCAGTTGAACGTAGCTTGCAGCAAGGGCGTGTCGGGCGAACAGCTCAAGCGCGACTGGGAGGCTCTTATCGATGGCGACTGTGGTCCTAAATTGCAGCTTCTGTATTTAGGATACAACAATCTCGTTGAGTTCCCCGACAGTGTGCAGAAGATGAAAAAGTTGAGTCTTCTCGACTGTACGAACAATCAGATTGAGACACTGAAGCCTTTTGGCAAGAATGTCAATCTGGCAAAAATCTATCTTAGCTATAATAAGATTAAGGAGATTCCCAAGAAGGATGGCTATTTCTGCGGCTACGAGCAGTTGGAGTCTTTCAATTGCAATAATAACAAGCTCGAGAAATTCCCCAATATCTTCAATGCTAATTCTATCTATGTGGGTCAGTCTATTGACTTCTCATATAATAATATCAGCGAGTTTGAGGATGGTGACAATTTTAAGGGACTCAATATTAGTCAGGTGAACCTCTCCAATAATAAATTGGAGAAATTCCCGTCGATACTTTTCAAGAAGCACTCTCCGATGACTTATCTTATTCTCGCCGGTAACGGTATGAAAGAGATTCCCGATAGCTCAATGGTGGGTAAGAATGCCTATATGTTGGAGGCTCTCGACCTGAGCTACAATTATCTTAAGAAACTGTCCGATGATTTTTATGCTGTTCGCTTGCCCTATCTTACTGGATTGGATCTTAGCTACAACCGCTTCTCGGAATTCCCGTATGCTCCTTTGAGTATATCGTCGCTGCAGCGTCTCATTATACGCCATCAGCGCGATGAGAAAGGTAACCGCTGTCTGAAGGAGTGGCCTACAGGTATCTATCGTTGCCCGAGTCTTGCCATATTCTGTATAGGTTCGAATGACATTCGAAAGGTTGATGATACAATTTCGCCTTATATCAGCTATCTTGAGGTTGCCGACAATCCTAATATAACATTGGACGTAAGCAGCGTGTGTGATTATATTGCCGTAGGATATTATCAGTTGTTCTATGATAAGACACAGGATATTCGCGGATGCAGTGCCTTGAAACTTGAAAATTAAACTTTTGGAAAGATAATATACTATGATAAGAGTATTTTTAAAAACAACATTGACTATAATGTGCGGCCTACTTTTCGTAGCAGCCTGCACCGAGTCTGACGATGCTCCTAAAGGGCTTAGAATAGGTTGCGACAATATTGTTGCTGCTGCCGAGGGAGCAACAGAGACTATTCTCGTTGAGTCGGACTCTAAATGGATTGCCGCCTGCACCGAGCCGTGGCTGTCGGTATCTCCCGCCAATGGAATAGGCGTTACCGAATGTCAGATTGTTGTCGATTCTACGCTGGAGTTTAAAAATCGCAATGCGGTAATTGAATTTATAGCTGCCGGCGAGTCACGATTCTTGGAGGTAAGCCAATTGGGCTTTGGGAAGAATATTACTTTTGATGAGAGTGAGATTGAGATTAAAGCATCGGCAAAGAAGGATGAGCGTTATTTCGAAACAAAGGTTCTTACAAATGTTCCTTTCAATGTTGAGATTGTGTACGAGGGCAATGAGGGCGACTGGTTGAAATGCAATAAATTCAATGTTGAGCTCGACTGTAAGGCGCGTCCGCGCAGTGTCGATTTACGCTTCGAGTGGGATATGAATGTCGTGCCCCAAAAGCGTATGGCGCATATAAACTTTGTTCCGACAGACACTGTTGATGTTCTGGAGAATGAGGCTGTGATTACTGTAGAGCAGGCTGCTGCGCGACGCATAGAGGACAATCGCGAGGGTGACTCTCTTGCACTTATCACCATATACGAGCGTTTGGAGTGTATGGGTAACGGCTGGGACTTCAGTGAGACTATGCGTAACTGGGAGAATGTTCATCTGTGGGAAGAGGGCGATACTGCACTTCCCTCGGAGGATGCTGTTGGCCGCGTTCGTGAGGTTACATTCTTCTTCTTTAAGACCGATGAGACATTGCCTCAGGAAGTTAAATACCTTAAATATCTCGAGACACTCGATATTTCGAGTAACACCAACGCAACAACCCTCAACATTGACCTTGGCGATGATATTTGCGAACTTAATCATTTGAAGAATCTTACTCTATTCTCTTATGGTCTCGTCTCTTTGCCCGACAGTTTCGTGAATTTGGGTAAGAGTCTGGAGTATCTTGACATTAGCGCTAATAACTTCAGCGATATTCCCTCACAGCTTACTCCCGAAAATTTTCCCAAACTAAAGGCGCTTAGAATGTTGTCTACCCGCCGTAAGACTATCTTGGAGCTCAGCAAGGCCGGTTCGATAAGCGAGGGCATTGGATTGCACATTGATACACAAGATAATAATTCCTTGCGTAATCTGCTCTTGTGGGAGAATCTCGAGGAACTTACTCTCTCGAACTGCTATATTGAGGGCGGTGTCCCCGACTTTACTCCGGGAGAGGATGGCGTAAGAGCCTACACTCAAGAGGATGTAGAGGCTTTCGGCGGTGATACAATCAAATATCTTGCCGAAAATAATATTCCTCGTATCTTGCCAAATGTAAAAAGACTGCGATTGAATCTTAACTTCTTCACAGGCAATCTTCCCGAATGGTTGCTTTATCACCCGAACCTACTCCTTTGGGACCCGAGAACATTGATTTTCAATCAGCAGGAGAAGGGATATGATTCCGATGGCAATGCTGTCCGTTTCGATAATGAACCGACCGATTTTGAATATTACTATACAGCATTCCCGCTTATGAGAGGAAAGTATGAATTTAAGGACGAAATAGAATAAAATGAAAAAGATAAATATTTTACTTTTTTTGTTGTTGCTCCTGTCGGTAGCATCGTGTAACGATACTGACTTTTCGGGCATTGGCGACCCTGTAAAGGATACTCAATTTGTTCTCCCCGAGGAGGCTGTTGCCGGAGAACTTCTTGTGAAATTTGTTCCCGAAATGGAGGAGATTCTCGACCGTGTGTCGTTGAATGCACAGGCTGCTACCCGTTCTGGTATTCCTTCGACCGATGAGGTTCTTGCTATTCTCGGTGCATACAGCTTCGAGAGAATATTCCCTGTGGACTCTTATAACGAGGAGCGTACTCGTGAGGCGGGCCTTCATTTGTGGTACAAAGTACGATTCGACGAGAATGCCGACCTTGCAAAGGCAATGTCCGATATTGCAAAATTGGGTGAGGTATCTAAGGTTCAATGCAACAGACGAATCTATAATTCCAATCGCAAGGTAAAGGCTCAGCAAGAGGTTGCCGATTCAATATTCAAGGTCGATGGTGTGAATGACTTTCCTTTCAACGACCCCTATCTTCCTTTGCAGTGGGGCTATATAAACCGCGGAGGATACATTTTCGAGCAGGATTGGGCTACCGCAAAGGCCGGCTGTGACGTTGGTTGCGAGGAGGCTTGGAAAAAGTGTACAGGTGACTCGTCAATTATTGTTGCTGTGCTCGATGAGGGTATATTGATAAATCACCCCGACCTTGCTCCCAATATCTGGGAAAATGAGGGTGAGGTGTATGCCTCGGATGAGGATGTCGACAAGAACGGCTATAAAGGCGACAAATACGGCTATAATTTCTGCTCGAACCGAGGATATATTTCGGCGACAAATGCCGATGATTCGGGACACGGCACACACGTTGCAGGAACAATCGCCGCTGTTAATAACAACGGAATAGGAGTGTGTGGTATTGCCGGTGGAGACGCTGCCAAAGGCGAGGCTGGAGTAAAGATTATGGTGTGTCAGGTCTTTGAGGATGGTGTAAGTACTACAATGGACCTTGAGGCTAAGGCAATAAAATATGCAGCCGATAATGGTGCGCTGGTCATTCAGTGCAGCTGGGGAGCAATGTCAAGCGAGGCGAATATGATGCTCGGCTTTATGCCCGGCCCCGGTGATGATGAGGAGTGGCAACAGACCTATCCTCTCGAGAAAGAGGCTCTCGACTATTTTATAAACAATGCAGGTTCTCCCAATGGTGTGCTCGACGGTGGTATCGCTGTCTTTGCATCGGGCAATGAGTATGCTTCAAAGCCCTCTTATCCAGCCTTGTACGACAAATGCGTGTGTGTAGGCGCTATTGCTGCCGACTATACTCCCGCAATATATTCTAACTACGGAGTAGGTACCGACCTTTCGGCTCCCGGTGGAGACGCCGATTATTATGGCGCTGCTACCAGTGAATACAATAATGGCGGAATGATTTACTCAACCTATATGACCGAGGGTAAGCCTTCGTATGGCTATGCCGAGGGAACATCTATGGCGTGTCCTCACGTTACGGGTGTTGTTGCTCTAGGATTGTCTTATGCTGCAAAATTGCGTCTGCATTTTACTGCCGAGGAGTTTATTGCTATGCTTATGAACAGTGCATCAAATATCGATGGCTATTTCAAAGGTGAGAAGAAATATAACTATTTCCACTCATCAAACGGCTCTCCGACATCTAAAATATCTCTTTCGACATATGTCGGAAAGATGGGAAAGCTTGTAAATGCTGCCGCTCTTCTCGAGGAGATAGAAAATTCTGGTACAAAGATGAAGTTGCCTAATGTTTATCTCTCGCCAGAGGCGGTAACGACCATAGCTCTTGAACGCTATTTTGTTGATGGTGAGAAAATGTCGTACAGCTGTTCATCGTCCGACGAATCTGTAGCTACAGCAGAGGTTGTTGGTACTACTCTTACCGTTACAGCAAAGAAGAGCGGTGTTGCCACTGTTAAGGTTACTCTCGGCAATGGTACGGTTGAGGAGATTGTGGTTACTGTCCGCAATAATGCGAATGGCAACGGCTGGATTTAATTTATATGTTTAGAAACGGAATATATACGCTGCTGGTGCTTGCCTCGCTTTTTACAGCGTCGGTAGCCGAAGCGCAGACGCGTCTCCCGTCGAGGAGTGCCATAGACTCCTTGCGCAATATGCTGCAGATGCAGCCTGACGCATCCATTATCCGTTTAGAACGTAATATTGTTGATTTTGGAGTGCTGTACGACACTGTCGCTCCATATTCGGCAGAGCTTAAATTCTGCAATGTGAGTGGCCGCGAGCTACGCATAGACAGGGTGCAAGCCAATTGTGGATGCATCGGCGTTGAATATGAAAAGAGTCTTCTAGCCGACGGTGAAGAGGGCATTATAAGAATGAACTTTAATCCTAAAGGGCAGGCTGGGACAATAGATAAACGTATATTTGTGTATACATCACTGTCGCAGAGCACTCCTGCTACGTGCGTCATTCTTAAAGGAAATGTTGTTGGCTGCGACGAATGGGATTTTCTGCCACACAGGGTAGGAACGTTGCGCCTGAAGACAAAAGAGGTTGTTTTTGAGAATGTACAAAAGTCGCAAAAGCTATCTATGCGCATAATGTGCGCGAATGTAGGTGTTGAACCGCTGAGGCTTGCCTCAGAGATTATTGCCCCTTATGTGGCTTTTGACGTCGAGCCTTGTATTATTGAGCCAGGGTTCATTGGAGATATTGTAATTTCGGTCGATGGTGCCAAATTACCGGAATTTGTCGATGAACACACTACTGCGATAATATTCGGTGGGGTACAGGGTGCTCCGTCGGCGCGGACAATAAAGGTAATAGTAAAGAAAGATAATAATTGAAATTCAGGGGCTGTTCGGCTTTTTGGACAGGCTCTTTGGTAAAATTAAAGAATATGAAAAGCTTTTTTGGTAAAATAACATTATTTGCTGTTCTTCTCTTTTTGAGCAGTTGTGCTAACGACAATACAACGCCCACTCCTCCCGAGGAAGTTACCGCCGCAACAATTGCCGGTACGTGGAAATTGGTAGAGTGGAATAATGGCGAGAAACTGCACGAATCGACATACTGTTACATTGAATTCAACCGCCGCGATAAGACATTTAAAATGTATATGAACATCAATAGTATGTACGCACAGTGTGTGTCTGGCGACTTTTTTATAGACAAGGACCCTCGTCTGGGATATATAATATCGGGTAACTATGCTTTTGGTAACGGCGATTGGAATCACGAATATATTGTAACCGATTTTAAGTCGGCAAGCTCAATGTCGTGGGTGGCAAAGGACGACAAGAACGATGTTTGTAAATATGTCCGTTGCGAATCTGTGCCTCAGGAGATTGTAGACGCTGCACGCCAGCCTATTGACTGATATAAACATTTTTCCGATTGCTGGTGTTTTATTTTTTTCTTTTGCCCTCGGAGTAGTGGCTGCGAGCAGGAAAAAATGGAAAAGAATGTGAAAAATCCTCTGATAATATGAATTTATAAAAACATTTTTCTAATTTTGCACCAGTTTCAGTATGTCGCCTGCTGAGCGACGTATCGTCTATAAATAATCGGAATATTTCTTTATAAAATCGATGAACTTTCTTCAAATATCGGAGAAAATCATATCTGTAATTTTATGTATCATATTGAACAATTGAGAAGCAAGGAACTGGCTGAATTGCAGTCCATTGCTCAAAATTTAGGTGTAAAGGGAATAAAGTCTCTTGGACGCGATGAAATAATCTACCGTATACTTGATGGACAGGCTTTTCAGAGCAGTCAGAGTGGCGCTCCTGCCGTTGTCAAGGAGGAGTCGCGTATGAATCGCAGAAATCACAAGAGAGCTAGAATATCTTCGTCTGATGCAAATAAAGTATACACAGCAACAGGCGACAAAGCTGTGAAATTGGATAAGAACGAACCTAAAAAAGTTGTCGAGGCTGTAGAACCTACTCCTGTAGCGGAAGTAGCTGTGGTAGAGCCTGTTAATGAGGTTGTTGAGTCTGCTACTCCTACGCCCTCTGTCGAGGCTGCAACAGAGCCTGTCGAGGAGAAAGCATCTGCTATTAAGAAACGCGGCCGTAAGCCAAAGAACAAGGCCGATAAGAGTGTTGCAGTAGAGGTTACTGAACCTGCAGCCGAAGAGCCTGCTGTCGAGGCTGTTGCCGAGCCTGCCGAGGAGAATGTCCCCTCTCCCAAAAAACGTGGTCGTAAGCCAAAGAATAAGGCCGATAAGAGCGTTGCTGCAGAGGTAGCCGAACCTGCTGCCGAAGAACCCGTTGTTGAGGCTGCTGCCGAGGAGTCTTTTGTGGCAATAGAGGACCTTCCTACCGACAAAGGTGAGGTTCCCGCCGAACTTGTAGGGAAATTCGAGAAGCGCAACAATCAGCAGAATGGTGCGCGCAACGACCGTCAGGAGCGCCGTCAGCGTTTCGAAAAGAATAATCAGGAAAAGAGTGAGCCTGTTGAGCAGCATAATGCATACGACTTTGCTGATATTCTAAGAGTAGAGGGTGTGCTTGAGATAATGCCCGACAATTATGGTTTCTTGCGTTCATCGGATTATAATTATCTTGCATCGCCCGATGATGTTTATGTGTCGCAGTCGCAAATAAGACTCTATGGTCTTAAGACCGGTGATGTTGTTGAAGGAATTATTCGTCCCGCAAATGCCGGTGAGAAATATTTCCCGCTAGTAAAGGTGAATAAGATAAACGGTCTTAACCCCGAGCTTGTACGCGATAGGGTGTCGTTCGACAATTTGACACCTCTTTTCCCCGATGAGAAATTTACTCTCTGCACCGGTAGTTACGATAACCTTTCGGCGCGTGTGGTTGATATGTTTTCTCCTATAGGTAAAGGACAGCGCGGACTTATCGTTGCGCAGCCAAAGACCGGTAAGACAATGCTGCTCAAGGATATAGCCAATGCAATAGCGGCTAATCATCCCGAGGCATATATGATAATGCTGCTCATCGACGAGCGTCCCGAGGAGGTTACTGATATGGCGCGTAGCGTAAATGCCGAGGTAATTGCCTCTACTTTTGACGAGCCTGCCGAGCGTCACGTAAAGATTGCAGGAATTGTGCTCGAGCGTGCTAAGCGAATGGTTGAGTGTGGTCACGACGTAGTGATATTCCTCGACTCTATCACCCGATTGGCTCGTGCCTATAATACTGTTTCTCCTGCTTCGGGAAAGGTTCTTTCGGGTGGTGTCGATGCCAATGCCCTTCATAAGCCCAAACGTTTCTTTGGTGCAGCGCGTAACATTGAGAATGGCGGTTCGCTTACTATTATAGCAACAGCTCTCATAGACACCGGCTCGAAGATGGACGAAGTTATCTTCGAGGAGTTCAAGGGTACCGGAAATATGGAGCTTCAGCTCGACCGTACACTTAGCAACAAACGTATATTCCCCGCTGTCAATATTATTGCATCGAGCACTCGTCGCGATGATCTTTTGCACGACAAGCATACTCTCGATAAAATGTGGATTCTGCGTAAGTATCTTGCTGATATGACCTCGCTCGAGGCAATGGAGTTTGTAAAGGACCGCCTCGAAAAGACAAAGGACAACGATGAGTTTCTTTTGAGTATGAATTCTTAATAACTGCTTACTAGTGATGCGTTAAATTAACACCTTTAATTTGTAATTTGTTAATATACTATACTTTATATAAGTTTTTGCTTGTTCGCGATTTGAGTCACTTTCCGATGCGATAATTCGGTTCAATGTCGTTGCAAGTCATTAAC
>JAFYRW010000021.1 GCA_017546785.1 Bacteroidaceae bacterium
CAAAAGCGTGGTCATTAGCGTACCCGTGATGAATGGCAATGCGCCATATTGCTCAGCGCCATCGGTGTAACTCCACTCAGACGAAGTGAGGAACTTGAAGAATCCGAAATGTTCAAAAGCCTCATAAGCGTCAGTGACGAGGGCGTAGATAACGCCCCCGCACACTACCGGTATAATCAATGCTGCTATGAATAATATTACTCTATATATTTTATCGTTCATAAAACTCTGTTATTGCAGTATTGCTAATCCGTCAAACGTAACAGTCTTAAGATTCTTTAAGCTCAACTCCTTTGCCTTTGCAGGAAGCGGTGCATAGTGTACCTCTGATGTAATCTTCTGTGCCTCGTCAGAGAGGATGTACTTCAACAAGTCAAGTGTTGCTACTGCCTGTTCCTTTGTGCGGTCAGAATAGTTCTGCTCCTTGTAGATGATCATCCAAGTAAATGTTGAGATAGGATAAGATCCTGCTGCATCAGAGTTTGTGATTGAGCAACGAGTATCTGCAGGAATCTCACCCGAAGCGGCTGCTGAGATACTTGCAGCTGTAGGCTCAACAATCTCGCCACGCTGATTCTGAATCTTTGCGTACGCAATCTTCTGTGCAAAGGCATACTCCGAACCTACATAACCGATAGAGTTCTTTGTCTGCTTGATTACACCTGCAACACCGGGGTTACCCTTTGCTGCCTGTCCCGAAGGGAAGTTTACAGACTTGCCTGCACCGAATTTTTCTTTCCACATAGGGCTAACCTTTGTCAAATAGTCGGTGAATACGAATGTTGTACCCGAGCCGTCAGAGCGGAACACAGGGATAATAGCCTCGGCAGGAAGATTTACGCCGAGATTGAGAGCAGCGATACGCTCATCGTTCCACATCTTGATATTGCCTGCAAAAATATCGGCAATCACTTCACCCGAAAGATTCAGTTCATTTACACCATCAAGGTTGTAGGCAAGAACCACAGCACCCATACAGGTTGGAATGTGAATTACCTCGGGCATATCTTTCATCTCCTTTTCGGTAAGGAAAGCATCGCTACCTGCAAAATCGACAATCTTATCACGTAGATTGCGTACACCACCGCCCGAACCGATACCACCGTATGCTACAGCATCGCCATTCACCTGAGCAAACTCCTCAAATACTACATTGTAGAAAGGAAGAGGGAATGTAGCACCTGCACCCGAAAGTTCCTGAGCCTTACGGCCACCATCATTTGTATTACCACTACAAGCGACCATCGCAAGGGCAATAGCCAATGTCGTTACTGATGAAAAAATCTTTCTCATATTATTCTTTATTTAAAGTGTGTAGTTGTTATTAAAATCCAAAGTAGCAATTTACGTATGCAGAATAACTATTTTTAGCGCCGTCAGCCTTTGGCATACTCATTCTGAAGTTCGGAGCGAGTTTTACATATTTTCCTAATTTAAATTGTGCACCAAGTATCGCTGCTGCTTCATCTTTTTTGATATTCCAATCGTTTTTTGAATATAGATCATCGAAACGAGCATAAACGTCGGCATATTTTGCCAAATTAACCGAGCCGAAGAGAGAATATCCAAATTGGTCATTACCAGCCTTATTGGATGCATTCAGCATATGGTTATACTCTGCACCAACAGTGAATCTCTTGCATTTATATCCCATAAAACCGGCCATATTAACAATATCAGCTTTACCCTGCTCTCCACTCTCGTTCAATCCACCATACAAACGAATCTGAAAGCCTTCAACCGGAGTAAGAGTAACACCCAATCCATAGTTCAAGCCATAGCTCTTCTGAATCTTTTTGTAACCCTCTCCATTTACGATAATAGCATCGGCTGACACCCAATCGGCAAATTTGTACGAAGCAGATAATCCTAAATCGGCACTGCTACCGAATTTGTATTCATCCTGAAAAGATTTCATAATGTAACGGTAACCCCAGAATTTCTCTTGGAAATTAAACTGTGTAGTTGAAATAAGACCACCATTCAAAGTAAGATTACCCTTTTTCCACGATACCATAGCATTCTTTATGTAAGCTATACGCTGATAGTCGGAAACATCACCCGATTTACCAATATCCATCACACCCTTCACCGAGAGGCCTTTGGATAGTTTGTATTCATAACCCAAATAGCTACGTTCCAATTCAAAGCCTCTATCGTTCTTTTCATTTCCGAATCCCGAGTGGAAATTACCGAATACCTGTACAATAGCCTTACCTTTAGGTTCCTCGACCTTTGCATCCTGTGCTTGTGTTGCAATACCAATGCAAGCGAAAAAGCCTGCCAAAATAAATTTTGCTTTCATAGTCATTTTAATTTTAAAATTCTAATTCAAAGAAGAGACGTTAATGTTTAGGAGACGCTAGCTTTCTCTCACAACAAAGACAATCACTCTCTGTTTTTTTCTATGGCAAAAGTATCAGGATAAAGTTTCATAAATGTTACAAAAGAATTAGGTATCTATTAAGTGCGTATGTAAAAAAAGTGTCGCGCCATTAAAAGATGACACGACACTTTATACTTTTTATTAAACGGCTTATTTATTGACAAAGCCACGTTCAAGATCCTGTGATATATTTACCATAAAATCACCCATACGCTCATAGGCTGTAATTATATCCATATAATAGACGCTTGTATGGTAGTTTTTCACACCATTGTCAATCTCCTCAATCACAGCATCTCTGAAATTGTTTCTCAGAGTATTCAAATGATCCTCGGCATTGTATGCATTGGTAATATCCACAAGCTCGCCTTTGTGTGCGGCTGTCAAATTCTGAATCATCACATCATAGGCAACAAGAACAGCATCGGCCATTGCATTGAGATTCTTTATGCTATCGGCATCAAAGATCTTCTTGTGTATATTCTTTCTCGAGAGAATGCGGCTAATAGTATCACCCGAATCACCCAACGACTCCAATTCACCAATAATCTTATACATTGCTTTAACCTTAACCGAGGTACTCTCACTAATCTCCTCGGCAGATAGAGCATTTAGAAAAGTTGCAATCTCATACTCTATACGGTCGGAAATTTCCTCGTATTTCACAAGTTTACCACGCAATTCTTCAAATTTATCACTGTCTGATTCGTTAATTGCTGCTTTAGCATAAACTGCCCCATTCTTTGAAATTTGAGCAAAATGTATAATCTCCTCAAACGCCTGTTCTACCGACAATTCAGGAGTAGCAAGAGGACCAGCTGAGATATATTTTAGTTTAAACACCTCTTTTTGCTGATTCTTAGGCGTACGTATAATCCAGCAAACAGCCTTTGCTATCCAACCGGTGAACCACACCAATATTAAAGTGTTTATTAAATTAAACAGAGTATGCAACATTGATAGTCCGTACAACGCAGCGGTTCCATCGGGCGACACCGAGTCGGTAACAACAAAGCCCTCGGCAGCGGGGTTAGGTAAACCAAAGAGATTTTCTATAATAACACCAACCAATTTCAAGAAAGGTCTAAACAGTATCAAGGCCCAAAGCACACCAAACAGATTGAATATTGTATGCGACATTGCAGCTCGCTTCGCCTGAGTGTTTCCAATAGAAGCAGCGATATTAGCAGTGATTGTTGTACCTATATTCTCGCCAAGCACCATTGCACAAGCCATATCAAAAGGAATCCAGCCCATACTCAACATAATTAGTGTGATAGCCATTGTTGCCGACGAAGATTGCAGAACAAGTGTAAGAACTGTTCCAAAAACAAGAAACAACAGCACCGAACCGTATCCATAGCCCGACCAAGCAGTTACAAACTCAAGAACCTCGGGTGTTTGTCTAAGATCGGGTACAGAATCCTTCATAAACGATAGTCCCAGGAACAAAAGAGAGAATCCAACGATAAGTTCGCCTATACTCTTGCGATTATTCTTTTTTGAGTTTGAGAAAAGGAATCCCAAAAGCATCAAAGGTACTGCAAGCACCGAAATATCGGCCTTAAATCCAAGCCAAGAGACCATCCAGGCAGTAACAGTAGTACCAATATTGGCACCCATAATAACGCCTATAGCCTGTGTCAAAGCAAGAAGTCCCGCATTAACAAAGCTCACTACCATTACGGTTGTTGCCGATGAAGATTGTATGACAGTAGTAATACCAAGACCGGTGAGAGCACCCTTTAGCGGATTAGAAGTCATTGCCGACAAAAAGCCTCTAAGTCTCTCTCCTGCAGCCTTTTGTAATCCCGAACTCATTAAATTCATTCCATACAGGAACATTCCTAATGCTCCCAACAAAGTAAACAATTGTAATATAGTCATAAATAAAATTATTTGTTGTTCACAAAGGAATTACAATATTGTTTCATAAATATTTCAAAAAATATTACATTTTCATTAAATCTCATTCCGCATAATAGCAAGCTCAAATATTCTCTATAATTTTGCAGTAAAATAATATAAAAAGGTATATGGCTACTGAACGTATATTGATAGTTGATGATGAGGAGACTCTATGCGAGGTTCTAAAGCTCAATCTCGAAAATGAGGGCTACGATGTTGATATAGCCTTTAGTGCAGAACAGGCTCTTACCCTTGAGCTAAAAAATTATGCGCTGATTCTTCTCGATATTATGATGGGAGAGATTAGCGGTATTAAGATGGCAAAGATGTTAAAGGCCAATGTTACTACTGCCGATATTCCTATTATATTCTGTACAGCCCGCGACACCGAGGATGATATGATTATGGGGCTTAATATTGGTGCCGACGACTATATAATGAAGCCATACACCGTGCGTAATGTTATTGCAAGAGTAAAGAGTGTCCTGCGTCGTACTATGGGACACAAAAACAGCAATAGCGTAGAAAAGAGCAATATATTACAGGTAGAAGGTCTACAGCTTGATTTAGAATTCAAACGTTGTATAGTTGATGGAGCAGAGATAAAACTCGCAAAAAAAGAGTTTGAATTATTGGCTTATCTTATCTCCCATCGTGGTAAGATTCTCTCACGCGAACAGATTCTGAGTCGCGTGTGGAGCGACGAGGTTGTTGTATTGGACCGCACTATTGATGTAAATATCACCCGCCTACGCTCCAAAATAGGAGTATACGGTTCTTATATTGTAACACGTTCAGGCTTTGGCTATGGTTTCCGCAATTAAGCTATCGTATCACAGGCGACTATTCTTAATGTTGCTTGCATTCTCGTGGACAATAATACTTTGTTTCATAGGATTCCAATATCTGCGAGAGAAACAATATAAATCGGGATATATAAATTCGCAGTTACAAATTTACAATATACATCTTTTAAAGACCATAGAAAATGGAGAATCGTATGAGAAGTATATTGCTGAGAGCGAACAGCCTTTTGAGAATTTACGAATATCAATAATGACACTTTCGGGAGCTGTCATCTACGACAATATGCTCCCCATTAATTCATTAAACAATCACCGTCTACGCCCCGAAATTATTACAGCCATCAACAAGGGAGAGGGTTATCATATAGGAAGACAATCGACAAGCGACGGACGAGAATATTTTTATTCTGCGACATTAGGCAAAAAAGTTATTGTTCGCACAGCTATTCCCTACTCAGCCTCTCTGCGCGAGCTTTTGCGTGCAGACTGGAGCTTTTTAGGAGTAATGATTGCCATAAGCCTAACGATGAGCATTTTAGCCTATTTTGCCACCCGTAGGTTAGGAAAGAACATTGAGCGTCTGAACCGCTTTGCTGCAAAAGCCGAGAAAGGAGAATCCTTTGACGAGGATGAACTATTCCCCAACGATGAATTAGGCTCAATATCGAACCACATTGTACGATTATATGCACAATGGCAACAGACGATAAAAGACAGGGATACAGCCCACGAGGCAACAATGCGCGAAGAGCAAGAAAAGATACGCATCAAACGACAACTGACCAATAACATAAATCACGAGCTAAAAACCCCGGTAGCATCTATTCAGGTATGCTTAGAGACACTGCTCTCGGGTATAAACATTAGCGAGGAGAAGCGTCAGGAGCTTATAGAGCGATGCTACACAAACAACGAGCGTCTACGTAGATTATTAGATGATGTATCGATTATTACACGTATGGAGGATGGCAGCCAACTTATTTTAAAAGAAGAGATTACCATAAACGACATAATAAATGAGATTGACGAGGAATTGAAAATAATGTCCGAAGAGGAACGTTTCTCTCTTCACATAAATTTCAAAGAAAATGTTGTTATAAATGGTAATCTATCACTCATTGGCTCTATTTTCCGCAATCTTACAGAAAATGCAATAGCCTATTCAGGAGGCAATAACATTTATATCTCTTTGATAGAGAATAGTGAGAATCTTTGCATAATAAGATTCGAGGATGACGGTTGCGGTGTCGAGGAGAAACAGTTGCCGCGTCTATTCGAAAGATTCTATCGTGTAGACAAAGGACGTTCGCGACGAATGGGCGGAACAGGGTTAGGATTGGCAATTGTAAAACACGCCGTTCAATTTCACGGAGGTACTATAAATGTCACCAACCGTCAGCAAGGAGGATTGTGCTTTGAATTTTCGTTGAAAAAGCAAAGAAACTGAATATCCTATCAAGCTACGAAAGAACTGTTTACACGCCCATATTCATAAAATACAACTAATTTCAAACAGCATTTTTCGGCAAATTCACACATATTATATAATATGCAGTAATAATTAACCATTTTTTATAGAAAACTTTTTTGTCACACAAAGTTTTCTGATTAACTTTGCAAAGTTTTTGAAGAGTTAAGATGGGAAAGAAGGATATTAACATAGTAAACGAGGTTCTACGCAAAGAAATCATCGATTATGCAGCAAAGATGTTTATGCTACAGGGCATCAAAGATGTCAAGATGGATGATATTGCTCAAGGAATGGGAATCTCCAAGCGTACAATCTACGAACAATTCTCCGACAAGAAAGAACTGCTCTTCAATTGCCTAGAATACATCCAAAGAAACATTAGCCAAAAAGCATTGCCATATATTCAGGATCCTAAGCACAACACTCTCGAGATTATTCTTTTTCTCTACTGCAGCTATCTTGATATTCTTAATAAGGTTAATAGAAAATTCTTCACTGACCTTGCCAAATATCCCGAAATAGTAGAACAGAAGGAGAAGCGCGAGCGATTGAACGAACGCAAATTTATGGCGTGGATAAAGAAAGGTGTCGAAGAGGGCCTGCTGAGAAAAGATGTTAATTTTGACATTGTGCAATATATCCTCAAGCGCGATATTGACCTTTTATCAACAACCGACCAATTTCCCGACTATACTCCCGAGGAATTAGGACGATCATTCATTCTCTTTTATCTTAGAGGAATAGCAACAGACAAAGGTCAAGCTATTATTGAGAATTTTATTAGACCATTAAAGAAAGATAAACAATAAATATTAAACAATAAACTTATGAACTGTAAAATGCGATTGAGAACACTGTTTGCAATTTTGTCGGTGTGTACACTGACATTTGCGCAGAGCGAGACAGCTACTATGCATTTGACACTCGACAAGGCTATTGAAATAGCATTGAGCGACAACCCCACAATGAAAGTAGCAGAGAAAGAGATTAAGTTAAAAGAGGTTTCAAAGTCAGAGGCTTGGCAGAACCTGCTCCCCTCGGCAACACTCGATGGTGCCATTGTTTATAATGCAAAGGTAGCAGCAATGAAAGTTGATATGGGCGACGGAGTTACAAGAGAGCTCAAGATGGGTAAAGACGACTCAAATACTTGGAATGGTGCCATACAGGTAGCTATTCCCCTCTATGCTCCCGCCGTTTATAAGACAATGAGCCTTACAAAGAGCGACCTTGAGCTTGCCGTAGAGAAGGCTCGTGGCTCAAAATTAGACCTTATCAATCAGGTAACAAAAGCATACTATCAACTTATGCTGGCACAGGATTCTTATCAGGTTCTTTTGGGCAACTACAAACAGGCCGAAAGAAACTACAACATTGTAAATGCAAAATTCGAGCAGGGCAAAGTAAGTGAGTTCGATAAAATCAGCGCCGAGGTACAGATGACAAATGCGTGGCCTTCGGTTATCAGCGGACAGAAAACAATAGAGATTGCTATGCTGCAGATGAAGGTGCTTATGGGAATAACAGCCAACATTAACCTTGTTATCGACGACAATCTCAAGAACTACGAAGGTGATATGTCACACTACTCTGGCAACATTTTCGACCTTGCAAACAACTCCACCCTACGTCAGATTGACCTTCAGGGAGAATTATTGAACAAACAGCGCAAGATTATGAACACATCGTTCCAGCCGACCCTTGCACTCGTCGGTTCATACCAGTTGCAGTCAATTTCAAACACCAACTGGAATCTAAGCAAATACAATTGGAGCGATGCTGCATCGGTAACACTCTCTTTGAGTATTCCCATCTTTAAGGCATCAAACTTCACACAGCTACGCAGCAACAGACTGCAGCAGGAGCTTTTGGCCGAGAATCGCATAAACACCGAGCGTATGTTAGGAATGCAGGCACAAAGCTACAAGAACAACATCTCGGCAAGCGTCGAGCAGTTAAAATCGAACAAGAAGGCTGTAGAGCTTGCACAGAAAGGTCTCGAGATAAGCCAGAAGATGTACGAGATTGGTAAGGGTACAATCCTTGAACTCAACAACTCACAAGTATCACTTACAAACACTCAGCTATCATACAACAACTCTATATACGATTATCTTATTGCAAGATCAGAATTGCAGACTATATTAGGTAAAGAATAAAATTTAAATATTATGAAAAGACATCTCACATTTATCACAATTGTTGCAGTAGCGCTTTTAAGTTCTTGTAACGGCAATGATGCAAACACAAGCGCTGTTCAGGAGACAACCAAGCCCAATGTAAAGATTGCAAAGGTTACAGCAGAGGAAGTAGCTCAGACCGAGAGATACGCAACGACAGTCGAGGCAGAGGTAAAGAACAACATTATCCCTAACTCACCCCTACGAATAAAGAAAATCTTCGTCGAGGTTGGCGACAATGTAAAGAAAGGTCAGAAGTTGGTTGAGCTCGACGCAAGCAGCCTTGAGCAGCTATCGTTGCAGGTAGAGAATCAGCGTTCGGAGTTTAACAGAATTGCCGAGCTCTACAAGATTGGCGGAGTATCAAAGTCGGACTATGAGGCGGTAAAGACCTCTTTGGATGTAAACGAGAAAGCTCTCAAAAACCGTTTGGAGAATACCGAGCTTATAAGCCCTATCGACGGTGTTGTGTCGGCTCGTAACTACGATAACGGAGATATGTATGGCGGACAGGCTATTCTTGTTGTTGAGCAGATTACTCCTGTAAAGATGAAAATAAACATCAGCGAGAAGTACTACTCAAAGGTTAAGAAAGGCGACAACGTCAATTTACAGTTCGAGACATACGGCGACGAGGTATTCACAGGAAAAATCAATATTATCTATCCTATCATCAATGCTTCGACACACACATTCACAGCCGAGATTACTCTCGCTAACAACGACCGCAGAGTACGTCCCGGAATGTACGGACACGCAACAGTAAACTTTGGTAACCAGAATAATGTTGTAGTACCCGACGCTGCAGTAATGAAGCAGGCAGGTAGCGGCGACTACTATGTATTCACATACTCTAACGGCATAGTAAAGAACAACAAGGTATCTTTAGGACGTCGTATCGGCGACAAATACGAGATTCTTTCGGGAATCAACGAAGGCGACAATGTTGTAATTGCCGGACAGGTAAACCTTGCCGATGGTAAAGAGGTTGAGGTTATAAAATAATAACACGAACATAAAAGTATAAGAATATGAGTATATATGAAAGTTCAGTAAAGAAGCCGATTATGACATCGCTCTGTTTCTTGGCGATTGCTCTATTCGGAGTCTTCTCACTATCGAAACTGCCCATCGACCTTCTACCGGACATTGAGACAAATACCATTATGGTATTTACCTACTATCCGGGAGCCAGTGCTGCCGATATTGAGAACAATATTACACGCCCTCTCGAGAACACCCTGAACTCGGCAGAGCATCTGAAACATATTTCATCAAAGTCACGAGAGAATGTTTCAGTCATCACTCTTGAGTTCGAGTTCGGATACGACATTAACGACCTTACGAACGACGTACGCGATAAGCTTGATATGGTATCATCAGCTCTTCCCGATGATGCAAACAATCCTATCATCTTCAAGTTCTCTACTGATATGATTCCTATTATGATGATTTCAGTAAAGGCCGAGGAGAGTCAGGCTGCGCTCTACAAGATTCTCGACAACAACGTTGTCAATCCTCTTGCACGTATCGAGGGCGTAGGAACAGTGTCTATTTCGGGTGCACCCGAGCGCGAGATAAATATCTATATGGACCCTGTGAAGATGGAGGCTTATGGTATCCCCGTAGAGACTGTAAGTTCTGTCATTGCAGCAGAGAACCGCAATATCCCCGGTGGTGCATTCGATATTGGTAGTAAGACCTACTCTTTGCGTATAGAGGGTGAGTTTACCGACCCACAGGAGATGCTTAACCTTGTTGTAGGCAGCAGAAACGGTGCAAACATCTATCTTAAGGATATTGCACGCGTGGTAGACAGCACACAGGAGCGTGCACAGCGCACATTCACCGATGGCCAGCAGGGTGCTCTTATTACCGTACAGAAACAGACTGGCGGTAACACCGTAGCTATCTGTAATGCTATACGAGAAGAGCTTCCCAAGCTTCAGGACCGTCTGCCTTCTGATATCAAGATGGAGATTATCTCGGACTCTTCTGAGAATATTGTACAGACTGTAGATACCCTTACAAATACCATTCGCGACGCTCTTATCTTTGTCGTAATCGTGGTATTCATTTTCTTGGGACGTTGGAGAGCAACCATCATCGTTGCTATTACAATTCCTTTCTCTTTGGTTGCATCGTTCATTTACTTGTATGCAACAGGAGGTTCAATAAATATGATTTCTCTGTCGTGTTTGAGTATTGCCATCGGTTCGGTGGTGGACGACGCGATTGTGGTGCTCGAGAATGTCACAACGCACATTGAACGAGGTTCTACACCATACAATGCTGCTGTACACGGTACAAACGAAGTAGGAACATCGGTAATGGCATCAACATTGACAATGTTCGCGGTATTCTTCCCTCTTACAATGGTATCGGGAATGGCAGGAGTATTGTTCAAGCAGTTGGGTTGGATGATGTGTATCATTATGCTAATCTCTCTCCTTGCTTCACTCACATTGACACCTATGATGTGTGCAAAGATGCTTAAATTGCAGAAGAAGCAAAGCAAGGCATTCAAGATGTTCTATGCTCCTATACAGAAAGGACTCGATGCTATTGATAATTTCTATGCAAAAACCATCAACTACGCTGTACGTCACCGTTGGACAGTGCTATTAGCTTGCTTCGCACTCTTCGCACTCAGTTTGACATTGGCAAAGAGCATCAAGAGTGAGTTCTTCCCTGCAAACGATGCATCGCGTGCATCGGCAAAGATTGAAATGGCTATCGGTACCCGCGTAGAGCACTCACAGGCTATTGCTCTTGAGCTTACAAAGATGTGGGAGGAGCGTTACGGCGATGATATGCGCGCTTGTAACTTTACCGTAGGACAGGCCGACGAGAATAACACCTTTGCTTCGTTGAGCGACAATGGTTCACACATCATCAACTTTAATATGAGTTTTGTTCCATCGAACAAGCGTAAGATTAAGCTCAACGAGATTTGTGACCAGATGCGTGCCGATATGAAGAAATTCCCCGAGATTGCACGAAGCAATTTCACCGCAGGACAGCAAGGTGGTATGGGCGGTCAGAGCAGTGCTACATTCGAGATTTACGGCTACAACTTTGCCGAGACTGACAAGGTAGCAAAAGATCTATCGGACAAGCTCAAGGAGAGCGACCTCTTTACACAGGTAACAATCAGTCGTAACGACTATTTGCCCGAATATCAGGTAGTATTCGACCGCGAGAAATTAGCTATGCACGGACTCAACCTTAGCACAGCTGCTACATATATCCGTAATCGCTACAATGGTGCTTTGTCATCATATTTCCGCGAGGATGGTGACGAGTACGACATTAAGGTCCGCTACGAGGTTGAAGCACGTCAGTCTATCGAGGATATCGAGAATATCGTAGTCTACAACAATCAGGGTACTCCCATACGCATAAAGGAGGTAGGTAAAGTTGTACAGACAGCTTCTCCTCCCACCATTGAGCGTAAGGACCGTGAGCGTATCGTAACAGTAGACGGTGTTCTTGCAGCAGGCGCTGCGCTCAGCGAGGGTGTAGAGTATGGTAACAAGGCTATTGAGACTCTCGAGATTCCATCGGGCATTGCTGTACAGGTAGCAGGTTCTTACGAGGACCAGCAGGATTCTAACCGTGACCTCGGAGTATTGGCAGTAATTATCCTTGTATTGGTATTTATTGTAATGGCATCACAGTTCGAGTCACTCACCTATCCATTTATCCTTATGTTCTCGGTACTCTTTGCATTGAGTGGAGTGCTCATAGGACTCTACATTACAAAATCGACACTCAGTATTATGTCGTTGTTGGGTGCAATTATGCTTATCGGTATGGTTGTTAAAAACGGTATCGTGCTCATCGACTACATTATACTGTTGCGTGAGAGAGGATTAGGTATCATTGCATCTTGTGTGGCTGCAGCAAAGAGCCGTCTCCGCCCTGTGCTTATGACTACCTGTACAACAATTCTTGGTATGATTCCTATGTCAGTAAGTACCGGTGTAGGTGCCGAGATGTGGCGTCCTCTTGGTATTGCCGTAATCGGTGGTTTGACAGTCTCTACAATTATGACTCTTATCTACGTTCCTGCAATGTACTGCGTATTTGCCGGCAACGGTGTTAAGGTTCGCCGCAGAAACCTCAGAAAACAGCGCGAGCTTGAGATTTACTGGAAAGAGCACAAGCACGAGGAGCAGCTCAAACACAAAGACAGATGATAAATTCAAAAGATAGTCAATTGCTGTAACGGCAATTGACTATCACAAAAGAACATATAAATATGAAAAGTATATTCATCACATTCGATATTTCTCACAAGAACGAGATTATAGAGATGCTCACCCGTAACAACTGTCGCGGATTCTCATTCTTTGACCAGATGCAGGGTCGTGGCAGCAAGACAGGAGAGCCTCACTACGGCACACACGCTTGGCCTTCGATGGCAGGTTCAATAATCACCATCGTAGATGACAACAAGGTGGACAATATCCTTAAAGAGATTAAGGAGATTGACGAGAATGCGCCCCAATTGGGACTTCGCGCATTTGTCTGGAGCGTAGAGAAGAGCTACTAATAGCTACCTATA
>JAFYRW010000022.1 GCA_017546785.1 Bacteroidaceae bacterium
CGGGGTCGAAAGAAGCAACGTTCATATACTCGCTGCGTGTGCTTTCCTTCAAACGATACCATTTTGCATCATCTGCAAATGTTGTCATTGCTACTGCAAATAACAACGATAAGAAAAGTGTAAATTTTCTCATAATACGTTTTTAAGTTAATAATTAAGTTATATAAATTTAGTTTTTTCGTAAAATGCAGACAACTTCAAGTGGGTTATTGTTGTGTTTTCAAGCAATTCCCCTGTCTTTTTGCCATCATTGAATATTAACAGGCAAATATAGCTGTTTTTTTATATTTTTTTAGCATATTTCCGAGATTTTTCTCTGCCTTATCTTTTTTTATACTAATAGCTTAGCATTATTTTGACGGGAGCCTGTTTTTGTCGAAAAAGCAGGCTGTTTCATTTAAGTTTTTCGTTTGTTTTTTAGTAACGGTAATTAAAAGGCTATAGCAGAGAGGAGGAGTTTTTTTAGAGTCTCGATGACCCGTATATACTACTTATGTTAGCGGTTATTCTAAACATTTACTCATTTGGCAACTATTTTACCGCCTATTTTTATTGTCACCCTACTTTTGTACCGACAAAAGTAGGCAAAAGCTCTGCGATAGGGTGCTTTCTTAACGAAAAACGTTAGCTGATGTTTTTGGGGTGTGTGGAATTAACTCCACAGCACTCCCCCACCAACAGAGACACAAAAAAATGGAGAGCCGAAGCTCTCCATTTTTTATTGAGAAAGAAGCAATTAAGCTCCAAAGTTGTCGTACATAATAGATTTTTCCTCGACACCAAGATCGGTAAGCATATTCACAACAGCCTTTGACATAGGGCCGGGACCGCACATATAGTACTCAATATCCTCGGGAGCCTCGTGGTCCTTAAGATAGGTCTCGTAAATTACCTGATGAACAAAGCCCGGAGTATACTTAACACCAGCAGCATCGGCTACGGGGTCGGGACGGTCGAGCGCAAGGTGGAATGTGAAGTTGGGGAACTCCTTCTCCAACTGCAAGAAGTCCTCGAGATAGAATACCTCGTTAAGCGCACGCGCACCGTAGAAATATGTCATTGTACGGTCGGTAGTCTTTAGTGTCTTTGTCATATGCATAATCTGTGCACGCAAAGGAGCCATACCGGCACCACCACCTACCCACATCATCTCTTTCTTAGAGTCGAAAATGGGGTGGAAGTCTCCGTAAGGACCACTCATAATTACCTTGTCACCGGGTTTAAGGGTGAAGATATAAGATGATGCGATACCGCAGGGTACATCCATAAAGCCTGAACGGTCGGCCTTGAAGGGAGGTGTTGCAATGCGGACAGTAAGCATAATTCTGTCGCCCTCGGCAGGATAGTTAGCCATTGAGTAAGCACGGATTGTAGGCTCGGTGTTCTTACACTTTAGACCAAGCAAGCCGAACTTCTCCCAAGCGGGAAGATACTCGTCAGTAATAAGGCTTTTGTCGATATCCTTGTCGTAGTCCATTTCGTATGCGGGGATTTTAATCTGCGCATAAGAACCGGGAACAAAGTCCATATGCTCACCGGGAGGCAATGCCACGATAAACTCTTTGATGAAGGTTGCAACATTCTTGTTAGAGATAACCTCGCACTCCCACTCTTTAACGCCCATAACAGACTCGGGAACTTTGATAGCAAGGTCGTTCTTAACCTTTACCTGACAACCCAAGCGCCAGTGATCCTGCTGCTCTTTGCGTGAGAAATGGCCCTTCTCCGAAGGAAGAATCTCGCCACCGCCCTCAACTACCTGACATTTACACTGTGCACAAGAACCCTTACCACCACAAGCCGAAGGAAGATAAATTCCATTCTCGGCGAGTGTTCCGAGCAATGTGCCACCCGCTGCAACCTCAACTGTATTCTCGCCGTTGATGGTTACCTTAACATTTCCCGAAGGAAGCAGATATTTCTTCGCCACCAAAAGTATAACCACCAACAAAAGGATGATTACAAGAAAGACAGCGATACTTGTCAATATTAAGCTGATATTCATAGTCGTAAATATTACATTTTAATACCCGAGAAGCACATAAACGCCAATGCCATAAGACCTACTGTGATGAAGGCAATACCAAGGCCACGCAAAGGTTTAGGCACGATGCTATATTCCATTTTCTCACGAACAGCTGCAAACAGGATGATTGCCAACGCCCAGCCAAGACCCGAACCGAGTGCAAAGGCTACAGAATCCCAAAAACTGAGGATTGCCTGTGAGTTGCTTGCATCCATAGCTATTCTCTGCTGCATAAAGAGTGAACCACCCATAATTGCACAGTTTACGGCAATAAGAGGGAGGAAGATACCCAACGATGCGTAGAGGGCGGGAGAGAAACGCTCCACAATCATCTCTACCAACTGTACGATACCTGCAATAACCGCAATAAAGAGGATAAATGCAAGGAACGACAAGTCTACACCGGCAACAATTGCGTCGGGACCGAGTACCTTTGTCTGCAACAAATAGTTTACGGGAAGTGTTATAAGCTGAACGAATGTTACGGCAATACCAAGACCTATAGCAGTCTTAACACTCTTAGATACAGCCAAGTATGAACACATACCCAAGAAGAAGGCAAATACCATATTGTCCACGAAAATCGAACGGACAAACAAACTAATAAAATGTTCCATAATCTTCTATCTTTTACTGTATCAAATTATTCCTGCAAACTCTTGTCTTTTGCTCTCTGTACCCAGATGATGCAGGCAATAAGGAAGAATGCCATAGGTGCCATAAGCATAAGACCGTTGTTTATATAACCAATCTCGTAAAGACCCAATTTCTCCATTACAGGATAGTTGAGCAATGTTCCCGAACCGAAAAGCTCGCGGAAGAATGCAACAATAATAAGAATAAGTGCGTAACCGAGACCATTACCTATACCATCGAGGAACGATGCCCAAGGACCATTCTGCATAGCAAATGCCTCGAGGCGTCCCATAAGGATACAGTTTGTAATGATGAGTCCAATGTATACCGAAAGCTGAACGCTTACGTCGTAAGCGAATGCCTTAAGTACCTCACTTACCATTGTTACCAACGCAGCAACAACAACCAACTGAATGATAATACGGATGCGGTTGGGGATTGTCTTGCGGATAAGAGAGATGATGACGTTAGCCATAGCAACGATGACAGTAACCGAAAGTCCCATCACAATTGCAGGCTCCAATTTATTGGTAACAGCCAATGCCGAGCAGATACCGAGCACCTGTACTGTTACGGGGTTATTCTTTAAAAAAGGAGAAGAAAAAGCCTCCTGATTCTTCTTAGAAAATAACGCTGCCATAATTATTATTCTGTTACGTTAGCCTCTGTAACAGCAGCATCTGTTGCCTCTGTTGCAGGTGCGGGTTCAACATCTGCCTCCACGGGCTGCTGTTTAGCAGCGAGGAAAGCCTTATAGTTCTCCAAATATTTCTCGAGCATTGCATTGAGACCGTTGCAGGTGATAGTAGCACCAGAGATTGCATTAACCTCGCTTGCGCTGCTTGCATTGGCACCTTTCTTAACAACAAGAGCTACATTGCCACCGTCGAGCAACTGCTTGCCCTCGAAGAGAGAGGTAAATTTCTCGCTTGCAATCTCGGCACCAAGACCGGGAGTCTCGCTGCTGTGAGAGAAGTATGTTCCGTAAATGGTGTTACCATCGCTGTTTACAGCCATATAACCCCAAATACCGCCCCAAAGACCCTGGCCCAACATAGGGATAACATACTTTGTCTCGCCGTCTACCTCACAGATGTAAAGAGGAAGATTCTCGGGAGTAATTTCGTCGTTCTTAACGTCGAAGCCACCATTGTCCTTTACCGACTCACCATTTACGTTGATGATAGCGTCGCTCTTGACAACTTTGTTATACTCGGCCTGTGCGTCACCAACGTTCTTGATGTTGAGCGAAGAGAGAATCTGCTTCATCTTGTCGAGACGAATATTCTGCTGCTGACGCGCACCAAGAGACGATGATACGGCTGCCAACAAGAAGGCTACGATAATAACAACCACTGCAGCATAGAACACAGCATAAAGGTCGCTATTTGTGTTAATACCCCTCTTTTTGGGAGCGGGTGCTCCGGCCACAGCTACCTCGCTGAATTTGTCAGCGGTAGCCTTGCACAAGGGACATACATCGGGGGCACTGCTACCCTCGTGTGTGTATCCGCATATATCGCAAACATATTTCTTTGTAGCCATATGAATTAGTTCTTTTTAGTTAAACGACGTGCGCGCGCCTTAACATTCGACTGCACTACACAATAATCAATAAAGGGTGCTGTTACGTTCATAAGAAGGATGGCGAGCATCATACCCTCGGGATAACCGGGGTTAAGAACGCGGATAAGGATTGCCATCGCACCGATACCAAAGCCGTAGATATACTTACCTGTCTCGGTACGAGCCGATGTAACAGGGTCTGTAGCCATAAACACTGCACCAAAGCAGAAACCGCCGAGAATGAGGTGTGTGTAGAAAGGCGCCTGTGCCACGGGATTAGTGGGGAGTGTATACTGGAACAACAGACACATTGCTATACCACCAACGAATACGCTGAGCATTGTCTTCCAGCTTGCAACGCCTGTCCAAAGGAGAAGGATTGCACCAAGAGCGATAGCAATTACGCTTGTCTCGCCGATTGAACCGGGCATAAGACCGATGAGCATATCACTTACGCTAAGGTTAGCTGCTGCCAAGCCACTCTCGCCGGCAAGATGCTGCAATGCTGTTGCGCAGCTGTAACCGTCTACCTGATAGCCGAGGCCGAAAATCTGCTCTGTTGCCACCCATACTTTGTCACCCGAGATAACAGAGGGGTAAGCAAAGAAGATGAATGCACGTGTAATGAGTGCTACGTTCACAATGTTCATACCGGTACCACCGAATACCTCTTTGGCAAAGATTACCGAGAAGGCTGTAGCAATTGCCAATATCCACAAGGGACAGCCTACGGGAACAACAAGAGGAATGATAAGACCTGTTACAAGGAATCCCTCGTGAATCTCCTCGCCCTTAAACTGAGCTACTGTAAACTCTATTCCCAATCCTACTGCGTAAGATACGACGATTTTGGGAAGAAGTACGGCAAGACCGTAAAGACACATCTGCCACCAAGCTGTTGTATCGACAGCACCCGCTGCCAATGCATTCTGATAGCCGATATTATACATACCCACGAGCAACGAAGGCAAAAGCGCAATAACTACAAGAGACATAATGCGCTTGCTGTCTATTGCGTCGTGAATATTAACTCCACTCTTCGCTGTGTCGTTAGGTACGTAGAGGAATGTCTCCATTCCATCGTACAACGAACGGAAAGCCTGCAATTTGCCGCCTTTCTCGAAGTTGGGTTTAATTTTATTAAGGTAATTTCTTAATGCTTTCATACGAATTGATATTTACTGCATTTTTTATTAGCACATCTCGGCACGGAGCTTGTCGAGTCCCTCGCGTACGATACGCTGCAACTCAAGCTTCGAAGAATCGACAAATTCGCAGAGTGCGAAATCCTCGGGAGCAACCTCGTAAATACCAAGCTCCTCCATCTTATCGATATTACCAGTGATGATAGCCTTTATAAGATACTCGGGATAGATGTCCATAGGGAATACCTTGTCGTACTCGTTGGACATAATCATATGACGCTCACCGCCCTTGATACGTGCATCGAACACATATTTACGCTTAGGACAGAGCCAGCTGAAATAGCTGCGGCTTGTACTGAACATTGAGAAACGGGGCATAATCCAACCGAACATCTCGTCGCCGTTGCTAACCTCGGGAATTACTGTAATCTCATTAGAGAATGCACCGAGGAAGGCGTCGGCTGCGCAGGGCTTGCCTGTGAGCACGTTACCGTCGATGATGCGGAGGTTGCTGTCGCTATTCAAGCGACCGGCAATGAGGTTAGTAATCTGAGCACCAAGAACTACCTTGCTGTAAGAAGGGTTCTTAACCTCGCTACCTACGAGTGCTACTGTACGTGTGAAATCAACCTTGCCTTTGTTGAAGAGACGACCGATGAAGATTACCTCCTCGGCACCGATTGTCCAAACAATCTCGCCCTTGTTTACAGGAGCAATGTGGTTAATCTGTACTCCGACGTTACCTGCGGGGTGAGGTCCCTTGAACGCTGTTGTTGTTACGTTCTTGGCAACGCTCAAAGCAGCTGCTGTCTGGTTTACACTGACATTTAAATAGGTGGGAGCAATACGAGACAAGGCGTTGAGACCTGCCTGGAAATCCTCCTCATTACCCTTGAGTGCTACCTCAAAATCCACCGCCAAAGGCTTTGAATCGAATGCCGATACAAAAATTGCACGAGGGGTGTCGGTAGGTGTAGCTATAACATCGTAGGGTCTCTGACGAAGGAATGCGAAAAGACCAGCCTCGAGGAGGGTGTTCTTTACCTCACTTGCAGAAAGAGAGAATACATCCTTTGTCTTGTATTCTACCGACTCGAACTTACCGTCCGATTCAACTACAACGCTTAGCACGCGTCTTCTCTCGCCGCGATTAACCGCTACGACTTTTCCGCTCACAGGCGAAACGAATCGCAATTCAGGAGCGTTCTTATCAACGAAAAGAGCATCACCGGCTTTTACGTTATCCTCGGGTTTTACAACTACCTTTGGAGTAACGCGGGTGAAATCGGCAGGCATCAAAGCATACAAATTTGCGGCTTTAACAGCTGTCATTTCGTTTACGGGAGCACCTTTTAGGTTGATATCCAATCCCTTAGAAATTTTTACAACTCTATGCATATAATTTGAGTTACGTTAATACATTATCCGGTGCAAATTTAGCTTATTTTTTGATTATTGCGCAACTGATTTAAAATAAATATGCAAGGATTTAAAAAAAAGTTTAATTTTTATTAACCATAGGCAAAAAGGAGCTTAGATAATAAAACATCAACGGTTGGCAGTTGCCAACC
>JAFYRW010000023.1 GCA_017546785.1 Bacteroidaceae bacterium
AATATCCTGCTTATAAGTCATTAAATCACATTTGTTGGTAGCAAAGCTATAATAGAATGCAAAGTGAAAGCCTATACCATTCGGCCACGGGTAATAGTTGAATCCGACCTCGGGAGACATATAAAAACCCCATCTGTTCTGGTCTGTAACAAAGATATAATAGTAGTTGCTGAACTGTGAGTAGCAGGCGCCCAATTTCATTCCAACATACGGCTGAAAATCAGCCTCTATGAAGCGGTAACGTGCCGATACGCCAAAAGGCAGTGTGAACATCTGATGCTGCTGGTCGCTATTCATTGCAAGAGTCTCACTAAGATGCAGTGTACGGCGCGAGAAATACTCATTGTTTGTATGGAAATTCAAGAATGCGCCCAAAGACATATTGGGAATTATATAATATCCTCCTTCGGCAGCCATACCCCAACCGCTGGCCACATTAGAGAACTTATTATTCAGCGGAATATTAAATTGCCAATCGAAATTAAAATAGCTGTTCAGCGATATTTGCGCCTTTCCACTATCAGGCAGGGCTGCAGCTACAGCAAAGAGTAACACTGCCAATAAATTTCTCATCTTTTTCATATAGGTAGAATTTTATTATTATCACTGTTTGTTCAAGTAAGGAGACTGTTCAAAAGCCTGGTCTATAGCCTCCATTGTCCTTGAGAGGCTAAGAGTATTGCCGTTCAACAATCCGCATATATAAGTATTCCATAGGACAGGCAATTTATCCTTTTCGACAGTCGATGGGGTAGTGCTCACAAGTTCGCCTATAATAGAGCCTGTGCTATAGCTATAGATGAATGAGTAGGGATAATACCATCCCCATCCGCCCCAATTCCAATAACCGGGATAGCTGTTCCACCAAGGTCCTCCGGTATAGCCGTTAAAATAATATGTATTGCTGACATAGCTCAATTGCAGTACCGCGTCGGCAGCGTCGCTTGTAAATGTAATCTCATAGCCAGACTCCAGCAGGCATTTCGAAAATTCATTCAATATTTTTTGGGAATTATCGTTGTTCCAATATGTTGCTTTTGCCGATTCATTGATGATTAGAATGCTGTCGATAATGTAAACATCATTGATAGCATTAAAATCGGTATTGGCATCGTAATTGGTGTAGACAAGATAATTGTTGTCCAGTTTGCCTGTGTCGGGTTCCTTTTCACACGATGATAGGATTAAGAGCGAGGCCGCCAATAAAAGAATTGCACATCTTTTCATAAGGTGGAATTTTAAAGTTTATAATCTACTTTTTTTGATGGGATTCTTATTTTTTATGCTTCAGTCTGTGGTAAGGGTTGTTCGATGCGGGCATCATCTTACGGTCCAACTTTGTCAGAGAACTGTCAGCATTTACCATCATCATCAGCAGTGGATTATTGTTGTACGATATTAACTCGTACACTATTGCTGTACTGTCGTTTGGTACACCCATAAATACAACAGTCTCTCCGCTGTCGTTCCACATCATAGGAGTATTGCCGCTCATATAAGAGGTGCTTATATCATACTCTCCATTATCACTGAGGCTCAGAGCCTGTATTGTCAACACAACATTTGCAGGAGTACCGTCGTCCAAAGGCATCATTCCCTCGAAAACAAAAGTCTGAAGGTCGGCCATTGTGGAGTCGTTAATCATAAAGATACTGTCACTTTCCATTTCACTGTTAATTACTACCCTCTGCCTGTTGTTTCCTCCACAAGAGTTACACGCTGTAAATGTGAGTGTTGCAGCCATTGCTGCGAGTAAAACAAATTTTCTCATTCTCTTATTATTTTTAGGTTGTTTGGCAAAATAACAAGTTGAATATTGCTTGGGTTGTAAAAAATGGCTTAAGAATAGAAAAAAAAGGTTAGTAGGGAGTTCAGACACGATGGCTCTATATACAACTAAAGGCAGAGAAAATTTCTCTGCCTTTAGTTGATCATATATTACTTATTTTGCCCTGTAGGGTTATTGTTGCTTTTGCCCGAACCTCTTCGGGGACGGTGCCTTCTGCGCGTTTTCTGTTCACCCTCTTTGCCTTGCGCTGCCTGAGGAGCCATTTTTTTCTCAGCGTAGACCTCCTTGACGTTTTTCTTTTTAGAAGTGCGTTTGTTGCGTAGCTTGTCGGCATTGCCTCTGACTCCTTTTCTGTCGCTGCGTCCTCTGCGTCTGTTGCCCTTCTTTTCGGGCGCTACGGGAGAATACTCGGGTGCTTCACCCAATGCTCTGTCTATAGGAAGCTTTTCTATATCCTGCTCAATAAAATCCTCTATACGTTTGAAATAAATCTGGTCCTCTACCGATACGAGCGTCACTGCACGTCCCTCGCTACCTGCTCGCGCTGTTCGTCCCACTCGGTGAATATAGTCGTCACAATCGCGCGGAACATCGTAATTTATCACCAGACGAATATCGTCAATGTCAATGCCTCGCGCAAGAATATCTGTCGCTACAAGAATGTCAATCTGCCTGCTTTTGAAGCGGAACATTATCTCATCGCGCTCACTCTGACTAAGATTGCTATGCATCTCACCGACATTGTATCCCGCCTTTTTGAGCATTATTGTAATATCGCGTACTTTGTTCTTACGCGATGTAAAAAGTATCACCCTCTCGGGCGATTCATTGGCAAACAACGACTTTACAATTCCGGCCTTTTGCGGCTCGTAGCAGATGAACGATTGCTGCTTGATTTTTTCGGCAGGCTTTGCAAGAGAGAGTGTTATCTGTACCGGATCGGTGAGAATGTTCTTTGCAAGATTACGTATCTCCTGCGGCATTGTTGCCGAGAAAAGCATTGTCTGTCTATTCAGAGGCAACTGATTGGCAATGATCATAATATCATTGTAAAAGCCCATATCAAGCATTCTGTCGGCCTCGTCGAGAATAAAGAACGATACGCGCGAAAGGTCAATATTACCTAAATTTATATGGCTTATCAGGCGTCCGGGAGTAGCAACGATTATATCGGCTCCTCGCGCCATTCCTCTTAGTTCCTGCTCGTAGCGCTGACCATCGTTTCCTCCATAAACGGCAACACTCGATATTGGCATAAAATAGGTGAATCCCTCAAGCTGACGGTCAATCTGCTGCGCAAGCTCGCGTGTGGGAGCCATTATTATACAGTTTATCGCATCCTCAGGGTGTCCGCCTTGACACAATTTATTAAGAACGGGCAGCAGATAGGCTGCAGTCTTTCCTGTTCCTGTCTGTGCGACACCAATAAGGTCGCGTCCATCCATCAGAGGCTGTATAGTCTTTTCTTGTATCGGCGTGCAGGTCTCGAAGCGCATAGCATCGAGCGCATCCAATATTTCATCCTCAAAATCAAAGTCTGTAAAATACATTTTTTTTCGTTTAGTCGTGATACGATATTAACTATCTATTTTGGAGCCCTGCGGTAAAGATAAACAGCTATGAAAGCATAAAGGATATTGGGCAGCCACACAGCCAGATAGACAGGCATCTGTTCGGCAAATGCTGATGATATTGCCTGAAAGAGAATATACGAGAAGCTTAGACCAAGGCCGATTCCCAACGATACGCCCATACCACCCTTTGTCTTTTTCGAAGAGAGCGAGGCGCCAATCAATGTAAGAATGAATGCAGCAAAAGACATTGCTATACGCTTATGATACTCAATCTCGAACGCCTTTATATTGGCAATGCCTCTAGCCTTCTGCTTGCTTATATAAGCACTGAGCTGAGGGCTTGTCATTGTCTCCTGCTGACCGTATGTAACCATAAAGTCTCCCGGCTCAATCTTTATTATTGTATCAAGAGGTGCACGCATATCAGCGCGAATAATCTCTTTATCGTTGGAAAGCTCGCGTATCGTCCAGTTTTTTGCAGTCCATTTGTATCGCTCCTCGGGGTGATATATTATAGTGCGTGCAGTCATATGCGAAACAAGCTTCTTATCCTCGAATTTGTCCAACGAGAAACGGTAGCCGGTGTTTGTGCGTGCCTCGTAACGCTCCATATAGGCGACTGTATTTTCATCTACCTGAAGCTGAATGTTACGGGCCGACTCGACAGCCTTTTTCTTCTTATATTTAACCTCGAATTCTATACGCGTCTTGTTGCCTATAGGAATTATGTAGGCGCTCAATCCGTATGTCATAAGCGCTATTAGCATAGCCGACAGCATATAGGGTAACAACAATCTCTTGAAGCTAACTCCAGCTGCGAACATCGCAATAATCTCCGACGTTTCGGCGAGCTTCGACGTAAAATATATTACAGCAATAAAGACAAACAGAGCACTGAATGTGTTTGCATAGTAGGGTAGAAGATTGACATAGTAGTCGAATACAATTGCCGAGAAAGGAGCATTTGTGGTTGTAAATTTGTCAATATGCTCATTGTAATCGAATACAACAATAATTGCGATAATGAGTGCTATCGCAAAGAAGTATGTTCCCAAGAACTTCTTTATAATATATTTGTCGAGTTTCTTCAGTCTTATATGGTCATACCATTTGTTGCCCATTGCTATAGTATTTTCGTATTATAGTCGTTGTGTAACCTGTTCAATCATACCTTTTTTCCATTGCGCAAAGTCCCCTGCAAGAATATGCTTACGCGCCTCTCCTGTTAGCCACACGTAGAATGCCAAATTATGCAACGATGCAATCTGCATTGCCAAAAGCTCCTGCGAAACGAAAAGATGACGCAGATAGGCTTTGCTGTACTGTCTATCGACATACGACGCACCATCCTCCTCGATAGGCGAGTAGTCATATTTCCACTTTTCGTTACGCATATTCATTATACCATTCTTTGTGAAGAGCATTGCATTGCGTCCGTTGCGTGTAGGCATCACACAGTCGAACATATCAACGCCACGCTCAATACCCTCAAGAATATTTGCGGGAGTACCTACTCCCATAAGATAACGGGGCTTTTCGGTAGGTAGAATTTCATTTACAACCTCAATCATTTCGTACATTTTCTCGGCAGGCTCACCAACGGCAAGGCCTCCGATAGCATTACCAACGCACTCTTTCGATGCAATGAATTCTGCCGAACGGCGACGAAGGTCGGGGTATACACAACCCTGTACTATGGGGAAGAGAGCCTGCTCGTAGCCATACAAAGGCTCAGTCTCACTCAATCGGGCAATACAACGGTCGAGCCAACGGTGAGTAAGCTCCATCGATTTTTTTGCATAATTGTAGTCCGATGTTCCAGGAGGACACTCGTCGAATGCCATTATAATATCGGCACCGATGCTGCGCTCAATATCCATCACTCTCTCGGGCGAGAAAAAATGTTTTGAGCCGTCAATGTGCGAACGGAACTCAACGCCCTCTTCACTCATCTTGCGTATATCCTTTAGCGAGAATACCTGAAATCCTCCGCTGTCGGTGAGTATGGGACGGTCCCAACTGTTGAACTTATGCAGTCCGCCGGCACGTTCCAGAACCTCCAATCCCGGTCGCAGATACAGATGGTATGTGTTTCCCAATATTATCTGTGCTTTTACATCGTTCTTCAGTTCAGGCATCTGAACAGCCTTTACAGAGCCTACAGTGCCTACAGGCATAAATATAGGAGTCTCAATATCGCCGTGCGCTGTATGCAATACTCCCGCACGCGCATTGCTGTTAATATCGGTATGTAATAGATCGAATTTCACTTGCCGTTATTTTTTACAGGTTAATAGCATTCTTTACTTTTTCATCAAGCAGTGCAATGTCCAATACCTCCTTTATGTCCGTAACATAGTGGAAGGTCAGTCCGCTGACATACATTTCGGGAATTACCTCAATATTCTTGCGGTTCTCCTCGCAAATTATAATCTCTTTTATTCCGGCACGCTTGGCAGCAAGAATCTTCTCTTTAATGCCACCCACAGGAAGCACCTTACCACGGAGAGTAATCTCTCCTGTCATTGCAAGATTAGGCTTAACCTTACGCTGTGTAAAGGCCGACGCCAATGCTGTAGCCATTGTTATTCCGGCCGAAGGACCATCTTTGGGTATTGCACCCTCAGGTACGTGAAGATGCACATTCCATTTTTGAAAAACCTCGCTGTCGATACCAATCTGCGATGCGTGTGCCTTAATATATTCAAGGGCGAGCATTGCAGACTCCTTCATCACATCACCCAAATTTCCGGTGAGTGTGAGGCGCAACTCCTTGCTGGGGCTCAGACTCGTCTCTATGAAGAGAATCTCTCCGCCTACGGCTGTCCAGGCAAGACCTACGACAACTCCCGCATAGTCGTTACCCTGATATTTGTCGCGCGAGAATTCTCTCGGCCCCAAAAACTCCTTAAGATCCTCGGGCTTTACCGTTGTTGTCGAGAATTCTCCATCGGTTGCCTTCTGACAAGCGAGGCGACGGAATATCTTGCTTATCTTTTTCTCCAAAGTACGCACTCCCGACTCTCGTGTATAATCCTCAACAATCTTTTCTATGGCATTCTTGCGAATGGTGATTTTCTCTCCGGCAATACCGTTGGCCTCAAGCTCCTTTGGAACAAGATGGCGACGGGCAATCTCAATCTTCTCCTCAGTGAGATATCCGCTTACCTCGATAAGTTCCATACGGTCGAGTAGCGGGGCGGGTATTCCTGCAAGATCATTTGCCGTAGCAACGAACATCACATTCGAGAGATCATAGTCAATATCAAGGAAATTATCGTGGAACGCATTGTTCTGCTCGGGGTCCAATACCTCGAGCAGCGCCGATGACGGGTCGCCGTGTACCGATGAACCGCCAACCTTGTCAATCTCGTCGAGAATGAATACAGGATTGTCCGAACCAGCCTTTATAAGGTTCTTTAGGACTCTTCCGGGCATTGCGCCGACGTATGTCTTACGATGGCCGCGAATCTCCGACTCATCGTGTATTCCTCCGAGCGACATTCTCACATATTTACGCTTAAGAGCTTCGGCTATAGACTTTCCAAGAGAGGTCTTTCCTACTCCCGGAGGGCCATAAAGACAAATGATAGGAGCTTTAAGGTCGCCACGCATCTTAATTACAGCAAGATGCTCCAGAATTCTCTCCTTTACCTTTTCGAGACCATAATGGTCGCGATCGAGAACCTTTTTTGCATTCTTTATGTCGAGATTGTCCTTTGTATACTCGCCCCAGGGAAGGCTCAGCATCACCTGCAGATAGTTCAGCTGAACGTGATAATCGGGAGTCTGAGGATTGATGCGCTCCAATTTTGCAAGTTCCTTTTCGAATGTCTCCGACACGCTCTTGCTCCATTTCTTATTGGCAGCCTTCTTGCGCATTTCTGTTGCATCCTGTTCCTGCACACTGCCTCCAAGCTCATCCTGAATGACCTTCATCTGCTGCTGCAGATAATATTCGCGCTGCTGCATATCAAGTTCCTCGTGAGTGCGATTGCGTATACCTTTGAGCAGGCGCGCTATTCTTAGTTCGTGATTTATTATAGACGATACGTGGAAGCAACGCTCCATTATGCTGCTCTCGCTCAACAGCATAAATTTCTCCTCAACAGTGCTGCGTATATTGGTACAAAGGAAATTCACCAGAGAGATTGGGTCGTCAATGTTGCTTATGGCAAATGCTGCCTCGGCAAGAGGAGGGTCGGATGCCTTGAACAACTGCTCGGCATTGTTGCGGCACTCGCTTATTATTGCCTCAAACTCATCATTCTTGCTCTCGTCTGGCATAAACTCATCATCGGGAATTACATCACCAACAATGTAGGATTCTACTGTATTGTCTATTCTTGTGAGTTTAATTCTCTGAATACCCTGCAATACGACTGTTGTCGATTGGTCGGGCATCTCAAACACTCTGATAATCTTTGCCAACGAACCGAAACTGTAAAGTTCCTTTAAAGTGGGGGCCTCCTTGTCAGGCTGTGTCTGACAAAAAACTCCCATATAACCTTTATTTTTGGCTACGTGCTTAATTAGATTGAGGGACGATTCTCTACCCACAGAGACCGACAGGATGCTCGACGGAAACAGGAAAGTGTTTCTCAAAGGCAGAATAGGGAGCGTTGTTCCCTCCTTCAGTTTCTCGTTTCTATTTCTTTCACTGCTATTGTCAATATCGGCCAATACCGAAATTGCTCCAATAGCATCCTCGCTCTCTCTTAGCTCTTCGCTGATATCTCCTAGTACTGTTTTTTTCTTTGATGATTTTGCCATAGAGTTATTTTTTAATAGAGATTCTACGTGAAAAAATCTATAGATTTTTATCTCTTAAAATGCAAATATACGGCTAAATGTTGATTTTTTGAAATATTTCCTCCTTTTTACCTTTCAGTTTTAGCATTTGTTAATATTTACGCACAGAAAATCTTAGTTTTATTTAAATCTTTCATTGAGCAAAAGCTATAAAAGTATTTTGTTGTATCTTTGCAGAGTCCTTTTTTCAAACAACGGATACCATATGAATAACAAAAAAAGCATATTGTTTATCTTGAATCCAAAGTCGGGAGCTCACAGCAAGGCAGCATTACCCAAACTTATTGAATCCCATATAGATATGGATAAATTCGAGTATGCCATTGTCGAGACGCAATACAAAGGACACGCAATTAAATTAGCATCGGACGCAGCAACAAAAGGAGTAGATATTGTCGTAGCCGTAGGCGGTGACGGCACCGTAAACGAGATTGGCTGCTCACTGGCAGGAACAGATACGGCTCTTGGCATATTGCCTTGCGGTTCAGGCAACGGCTTTGCGCGCCATTTAGGAATACCCCTCATTGCAAAGAATGCCATTGAATACATAAACAACGCCGTTGTCACCAGTGTCGATTATGGAAAGATAAACGGTGTGCCATTCTTCTGTACCTGCGGAATAGGCTACGATGCACTCGTCAGCGAGACATTCTCAAAAGGCAAGCGCCGCGGCCTTGTAGGTTACGCAAACAATGCACTGCAGGCGCTTGTAGATTACGAGCCCGAGACGTACAGGATTGAGACTGAGTGGAGTACAAAAGATTATAAAGCATTCCTTATTGCTTTTGGCAACGCTGCACAATATGGCAACAACGCCTGCATTGCCCCGCAAGCATCAATGCGCGACGGTATGCTTTCCGTCACCATATTGAAGCCTTTTCACGTAGTAGAGATTCCGGTAATTCTGGGGCAATTATTCAGCAATAAGCTCTATCACAACGAAAGGATAGAGACGATAAGCGCACGATGGGTAAAGATTAAGCGCAAAGAGCCTGGAATAGTGCATTTTGACGGCGAACCAATGATGATGAGCGACGAGCTTACAGTAGAGATTGTTCCTGCCGGGCTCAACGTTCTTTCTCTCCCCGGATGGGACGGTCGCAGTGCCAACATCTCACTTTTCAGACAAGGATTCGAAATGTTGCGCGCATCGGTCGATACCGACATTATCGAGCGTCTCGAGACACTCCATTATCTACACAATATCCCCGATTTTTTCAAGCGCGAGCATAACGATTGATTGGCGCTCTGACAGCGTTTACACCAACTGCATCCTTACAATTAAAGGACTGACTATCAATCGACTATTTTTGTATAGAAATCCTTGAGCATAGCTTTTGCCGCATCGCTGTACACACCGGGAGTATCCTCAAGGACAAGAGTGCTATCGACACTCCTATTGCACACCTTCTTGCTGAATTCTACGAGCACTCTTTTAGGCTGCTTGTGGGGTAGTGTCTTTACTGCCGTTACCCTGCTTGTAGAGAGTCCTTTGAACAATGCTTCATCGCACCATTTCTGTAATAAGTCATAGGGAATTACCACCGACAGAGTGCCGTCGTCCGTAAGATTCTCGGTAGCAAATTTCATAAGATCGCCACAGAGCAGAGTATCATCGTGTCGAGCAGTGGTGCGCTGCTGCGTAGGACATTTCAGGCTATTGCTGAAAAAGGGAGGATTACACAGCATTGCATCGAATTTCTCTTCGACATTATAAACATTTATATCCTCCTTTACAATATCTATTCTGTCACTCCAATCACAGTTTTTTGCATTCTCGGCAGCTTGCTCCGCCGCCAGTGAGTCAATATCCACGCCTGTTACCTTTGCACTGCTGCGCTGCGCCGCCATTATAGAAACAAGACCGCTACCGCAGCCAATATCCAAGATATTCCTGCAATGGGAAATATTGGACCACGCGCCAAGCAATACCCCGTCAGTGCCCACTTTCATAGCACACCTTTCGTGGTGAATAGTAAATCTTTTAAATTCAAAATAACTGTTGGACATTTTGCTGTTTTATAATGTCGGCTGTAAAAAACAAACACTGTAAAATATTGGATTCTAATATTCTACAGTGTTGAGCCGAATCCGGGACTCGAACCCGGGACCTACGCATTACGAATGCGTTGCTCTACCAACTGAGCCAATTCGGCCTTTAACTTCAATTTAGGTGCTCGCAAAGGTAAACGAAAAAATATTCAGTTGCAATTTTTGAAACAAAAAAAGTGAATAATTGCTTGCGAATTATATTTGTTTCATAGAATTATTTTTATAACTTTGTGCTCTGATTTTTGATACCTCCTTCGGGAAAGTACAAAGGCCTTGAGCGCCATCTTTCCGCAGAGGTTGCATAAAATAGAATTTGTATATTTTAAATACTATGATAAAGCAAAACAATACAAGTATCAAGAGTGTATGCTCAAGCAAGTGTTTGAGTTATATAACACTTATCGATTCTGCTTGCTTTATTATATTTTGATATATTTGGTCGTTTCGTTTGAAACGACCTTTTTATTTATTGATAATCAACTTTTTAAAAAGATATGGAACCACTATTACACGAGTGCGGAGTTGCAATGATTCGCTTGCGTAAACCCCTAAGCTATTACAACGAAAAGTATGGAACTTGGGCCTACGGAATGAACAAGCTCTTCTTGTTGATGAACAAACAGTATAACCGCGGACAGCAGGGTGCAGGTATTGCTTGCGTAAAGCTTAAGGCGAGTCCCGGAGAGGATTATATGTTCCGTGAGCGCAGCGAGGGCGCAGGAGCCATTTCAGAGGTTTTTGCAGCTGCCGAGAGCAACATATTAAAACATCCGCTCGAAAAGAAGAACGACCCCGAATATGCCTATAAGAATTTCGGCTTTGCAGGAGAATTATATATGGGACATTTGCGTTACTGTGCAACCGGAAAAACCGGCCTACAGTATGTACACCCCTATTTACGCCGTAACAACTGGAGAGCAAAGAACCTTGCATTGTGCGGAAACTTTCATATAACAAACGTCGATGATGTATTCCAGGAGCTTGTTTCTCACGGACAGCACCCGCGAGTATATGCCGACACATACATTCTCTTGGAGCTTATGGGTCACCGCCTCGACCGTGAGGTAGAGCGCGTATTCAAAGAGTGCGAAAATGAAGGACTCAAAGGAATGCAGATCACAAAGAGCATTGAGGACAGAATAGACATTGCCAATGTACTTAAGACATCGGCTCCCTTGCTCGACGGCGGATACGTTCTTTGCGGAATGACCGGTAGCGGCGAAATGTATGCTATGCGCGATCCGTGGGGCGTACGCACCGCATATTGGTATGCCGACGACGAGATATTCGTGCTTGCCAGCGAGCGTGCCGCACTACAGACAGCAATGAACCTTAGCGCCGACAAAGTTGTTGAAATGAAGCCCGGCGAAGCTATAATTATGAACAAGAACGGAGAGTTGCGTTGCGAGCAGATTATCCCTCAGATAGCGTTCCTTCCTTGTTCGTTCGAGCGCATATACTTCAGTCGCGGAAACGATGGAGATATATATAAGGAGAGAAAAATGCTCGGAGCTAACCTACGCGACAAGATTCTCGACGCCGTAGACCACGACCTCGACAACACCGTATTCTCATTCATTCCCAATACAGCCGAAATGGCCTTCTACGGAATGCTTGAGTCTATGGAGGATTATCTCAACGAATGGAAATGCAAGGAACTCTCTTCGCGCAAGGATATAACAAAAGAGGAGATGAGCGCCATTCTCGCAAAGAGAGTGCGTCAGGAGAAGGTTGCCAACAAGGATATCAAAATGCGCACCTTCATCACAACCGGCGACAAGCGCAACGACCTTGCCGGACACGTATACGACATTACTTACGATACTATCAAGCCAAAGGTAGACAACCTTGTAGTCATCGACGACAGTATCGTACGCGGAACAACATTGCGCGAGAGTATCTTAAGCATTCTCGACCGCTTGGAGCCCAAAAGAATTGTCGTTGTATCATCGAGTCCTCAGATTCGCTACCCCGACTACTACGGAATTGATATGGAGAAATTCGACCACTTTGTCGCATTCTTTGCAGCAATGGAGCTGTTGCGCGATAGAGGATTGATGAATATTGTAAACGAAACATATGTTGCCTGCGTCGAGGAGCTCAAAAAGCCCTTGAACGAAATGAAGAACTGTACAAAAGCTATTTACGCACCCTTCACTCCCGATGAAATATCGGACAAGATTGCCGAGCTTCTCAAGCCTGCCACACTACAGGCCGAGGTAAAATTGGTATTCCAGAGCCTCGAGGGATTGCACGACGCTTGTCCCAACCATCTTGGCGACTGGTACTTTAGCGGCGATTATCCCACCCCTGGTGGAAATATGCTTGTAAACAGAGCTTTTGTCGAGCATTATGAGAAATATATCATCAGCGACGACAAAAAATAACATAACATATTTTCACATTATCAGAATATAGTTTTTTAATTACAAAATTTTGTTTATCTTCGCCAAAATAAATTTAATTTCGATATGAAAGAGAAACTGAAAAAGGTATTATTGCTAGGTTCCGGTGCTTTGCGCATAGGTCAGGCTGGTGAGTTCGACTATTCTGGTTCACAGGCACTTAAGGCTTTGCGCGAGGAGGGAATACAGTCGGTATTGATCAACCCCAACGTAGCAACTATACAGACATCAGAGGGTATTGCCGACAAGGTATACTTTTTGCCTGTAAACGTTCAAACAGTTGAGGAGGTTATAAAGAAAGAGCGCCCCGATGGTATTTTGCTTGCGTTCGGTGGACAGACAGCGCTCAACTGCGGTACCGAATTGTATTTGAACGGCATATTAGATAAATATGGAGTAAAGGTTCTTGGAACCTCGGTAGAGGCTATTATGTACACCGAGGATCGCGATCTTTTCGTAAAGAAGCTCGATGAGATTCCTATGAAGACTCCCGTGAGCCAGGCTGTCGAGAGTATGGAAGATGCGCTTAAGGCTGCTCACGAGATTGGATTCCCGGTAATGGTACGTTCGGCATACGCACTCGGAGGATTGGGTAGCGGTATCTGCCGCGACGAGGCAACTTTCAAAGAGCTTGCCGAGAGTGCGTTCACATTCTCTAATCAGATTCTTGTAGAAGAGTCGTTGTAAGGTTGGAAGGAGATTGAGTTCGAGGTTATCCGCGACGCTAACGACCACTGTTTCACAGTAGCAAGTATGGAGAATTTCGATCCTCTTGGTATACACACAGGAGAGTCTATCGTTGTTGCTCCCACCTGCTCACTCAGCGAGGAGCAGCTCAAATTTATGCAGGAAATATCGGTTAAGGCTATCCGTCACCTCGGCATCGTCGGCGAGTGTAACATTCAGTATGCATTCAATGCCGAGACAAACGACTACCGTGTAATCGAGGTTAATGCCCGTCTGAGCCGTTCATCGGCCCTTGCATCAAAGGCAACAGGATATCCTCTCGCATTTGTTGCAGCGAAGATTGCCCTTGGCTACACACTCGACCAGATTGGTGAAATGGGTACACCCAACAGCGCATACAAGGCTCCCGAGCTCGACTATCTGATTTGTAAGATTCCCCGTTGGGACCTCACAAAGTTCGCTGGCGTATCACGTCAGATTGGTTCGAGTATGAAGTCAGTAGGCGAGATTATGTCTATCGGCCGTTCATTCGAGGAGGTTATTCAGAAAGGTCTCCGTATGATCGGTCAGGGTATGCACGGATTCGTAGGTAACGAGCATACACATTTCGACAATCTCGACGAAGAACTTGCTAACCCGACTGATATGCGTATCTTCTCAATTGCATCGGCACTCGAGGAGGGCTACACAATCGAGCGCATCAGCGAGCTCACAAAGATTGATCCCTGGTTCTTGGGAAAACTAAAAAATATCGTCGATTACAAGAATGTCCTTTCAGGATACAACAGCCTTGACGAGCTACCCGACGAGGTATTGCGTAAGGCAAAAGAGCTTGGTTTCTCTGACTTCCAGATTGCACGCTTTGTTCTAAAAAACAGCGGTGGTATGGAAAATGCATTGCTCGATGTTCGCGCACGTCGTAAACAGAAAGGCATTGTTCCCGCAGTCAAGAGAATCAACACAATCGCATCGGAGCATCCCGAGCTTACAAACTACCTATATATGACATACGGCACAACCGGCTACGATGTAAACTATTACAAGACCGATAAATCGGTAGTAGTGCTTGGTTCGGGTGCTTACCGTATCGGTTCATCGGTTGAGTTCGACTGGTGTTCTGTGAATGCTGTTCAGACAGCACGCAAATTGGGTTATAAGTCAATAATGATAAACTACAACCCCGAGACTGTATCTACCGACTATGATATGTGCGACCGTCTCTATTTCGATGAGTTGTCATTCGAGCGTGTACTAGACGTAATCGACCTTGAGCAGCCCGGCGGTGTAATTGTATCGGTTGGAGGACAGATTCCCAACAACCTTGCGATGAAACTGCATCGTCAGTCAGTGCCTATCTTGGGTACATCGCCTCTCTCTATCGACCGAGCAGAGAACCGTCACAAATTCTCGGCAATGCTCGACCAGCTTGGCATAGACCAGCCCGCTTGGAAAGAGCTTACAAGCCTCGAGGATATGGAGGCCTTTGTAGAGAAGGTTGGTTACCCTGTGCTTGTACGTCCCTCTTATGTACTCTCGGGTGCAGCAATGAACGTATGCCACAACGAGGACGAGCTCAAAGAGTTCTTGCAGATGGCAGCCGAGGTTTCTAAGGAGTATCCTGTGGTTGTATCACAGTTTATGATGGAGACCAAAGAGATTGAGTTCGATGCTGTTGCACAGAATGGTGAGGTAGTGGAGTATGCTATTTCGGAGCACGTAGAGTTTGCCGGAGTACACTCGGGCGATGCTACACTCGTGTTCCCCGCACAGAAAATCTATTTCGAGACAGCACGTCGCATAAAGAAGATAAGCCGTCGCATTGCAAAAGAGCTCAATATCTCGGGTCCTTTCAACATTCAGTTCCTTGCTAAGAACAACGAAATTAAAGTAATTGAGTGTAACCTTCGTGCTTCGCGCTCATTCCCCTTCGTTTCAAAGATTCTGAAGCGCAATTTCATCGAGACAGCTACACGCATAATGTTGGGCGCTCCCTATAGTCAGCCCGATAAGTCGGCATTCGACATTGACTGGATTGGTGTAAAAGCTTCTCAGTTCTCATTCAGCCGCTTGCATCAGGCAGACCCCGTCCTTGGTGTTGATATGTCATCTACCGGTGAGGTTGGTTGCATTGGCGACGACTTTGAGGAGGCACTCTTGAATGCGATGATTGCAGTAGGATACAACGTTCCCAAAAAGAATGTGATGGTATCATCGGGTGCAGCAAAATCAAAAGTTGATTTGCTCGAATCATCAGCAGTGCTTGCACAGAAAGGATACAACATCTTCGCGACGTCGGGTACAGCAAAATTCCTCAACGAGCACGGAATAAAGGCTACTCCCGTAATGTGGCCCGACGAGGATCCCGCAGCCGAGAACAATGTTATACAGATGATTTCTGAGCACCGTTTCGACCTTATTATAAATATTCCTAAGAATCACACTAAGCGTGAGCTTACAAACGGTTACAGAATACGTCGTGCGGCTATCGACCACAATATACCTCTTATCACAAACGCTCGCCTTGCCAGTGCATTCATCCGTGCATTCTGCAAGATAAATCTGAACGAGATTCCTGTTAAGAGCTGGGACGAGTATAAGTAAACGATAATATCAAATAGGACAAGCAGGCACTCTTTAGGAGTGCCTGCTGTTTTATTCTTATAACTATCAATAGTTTGAAAAGAAAATATTATCTTCGCGCCACAAACTGATTTTTTATGAACAACAAAGAAAAACCCTCGATATTACTCATTTACACAGGCGGTACAATTGGTATGATGAGTAACGCCGAGACAGGAGCATTGGAGAATTTCAATTTCGAGCATCTTTTACGATACGTCCCAGAGATTAAACAGTTCAATCTGAATATCTCATCGCAGACATTCAACCCGCCAATAGACTCCTCTGATATGCACCCCGAGCATTGGGCGAACCTTGTCGAGATTATACACAGCAACTACAACTCATACGACGGCTTTGTGATTCTTCACGGAACCGACACAATGGCTTTTACAGCCTCGGCACTGAGCTTTATGCTCGAGGGGCTAAATAAGCCGGTAATTCTCACAGGCAGCCAGTTGCCGATAGGAGTGTTGCGCACCGACGGAAAAGAGAATCTTCTCACCGCAATAGAGATTGCAGCAGCAAAGAACGCCGATGGTACACCCATCGTCCCTGAGGTATGTATCTTCTTCAACCAGAAGCTAATGCGCGGCAACCGCTGCACAAAGATAAGCGCCGAGAGTTTCGACGCATTCAGTTCAAACAACTATCCTGTGCTTGCAAAAGCCGGCCTCGAGATACAGTACGACTACAAGCAGATAAGGCCATACAACCCTGCAGTCACCCTTGTTCCGCACTACACACTCGACAGCGACATTATAATATTTTCGCTCTTCCCGGGAATCAAGCCCGACATTATAAAGAATGTGCTTACCAACGACAGCCTTAAAGGCATTATTTTTAGGACATTCGGTTCGGGCAATGCGCCGCAGGATGAATGGCTGGTCGAAGCACTCACCGAATCTACCCGTCAAGAAAAGATTATAGTGAACATCACACAATGCAGCACAGGAAGCGTAAAGATGCACCTTTACGAAACAGGATTACAGCTGCTTGAGTCGGGAATAATCAGTGGTGCCGACCTTACGGTAGAGGCGGCGCTCACAAAGCTGATGTTCCTGCTGGGCAAGGGCCTCACTCACGATGAGATTCGCAGTGAGATGCGACGCAACATTTGCGGAGAATTGACAGAGAACTGATAAATTCGTAAAAAAATGCCGCTACAAATAGCCGTTTATGAATATTTTATCTAAATTTGCGATTGTCAATACCTAAAGGACATAATCAATTTATTAAATACTATACAAAAATGAAAAGAATTTTGGTAACCGGTGGTACCGGTTTTATCGGTTCACACACCGTTGTTGAGCTACAGAACAGCGGTTACGAGGTAATTATCATCGACAACCTCTCAAACTCAAAAGTTGAGGTAGTAGACAATATCGAGAAAATTACCGGCATTCGTCCTGTTTTTGAGAAACTCGACTGCTGCGACCTCGAAGGTCTCGACAATTTGTTCACAAAGTACGCAGGCATTGAGGCTATCATCCACTTTGCAGCAAGCAAAGCTGTAGGTGAGTCGGTAGAGCAGCCCTTGAAGTACTACCGCAACAACATCGTTTCTCTTGTAAATTTGTTGGAGCTTATGCCCAAACACAATGTAAAGGGTATTGTATTCTCATCATCTTGTACAGTATACGGACAGCCCGACGTACTCCCCGTTACCGAGGCTGCTCCCACAAAGGTTGCCGAATCTCCCTATGGTAATACAAAACAGATTAACGAGGAGATTATCTGCGACACAGTAAAATCGGGTTCTCCTGTAGAGGCAATTATGTTGCGCTACTTTAACCCCATCGGTGCACACCCCACAGCACTCATCGGCGAGTTGCCTCTTGGTGTTCCCCAGAATCTTCTTCCCTACGTTACACAGACAGCTATGGGTATCCGCGAGTGCTTGAGCGTATTCGGCGACGACTACGATACCCCCGACGGTTCTTGTATCCGCGACTATATCTACGTAGTAGACCTTGCTAAAGCACACGTAAAGGCTATCGACCGCATTCTCAACAAGGAAATGGCACAGAACCCCGAGGTATTCAACCTTGGTACAGGCCGCGGTCTCTCGGTACTCGAGCTCATCAACGAGTTTGAGGCTGCTACAGGCGTTAAGCTCAACTACAAGATTGTAGGCCGCCGTGCAGGCGATATTGTAAAGGTGTGGGCTAACCCCGAGCGCGCAAACAACGTTCTTGGCTGGAGCGCAGATACTCCTATCCGCGACGTCCTTGCTTCTGCTTGGAAATGGCAGCAGAAATTGCGCGAGGATGGTATAATGTAATTACAAAGAAACATCTATACGCCCCTTATTGCCCAATGAGCAATAAGGGGTTTTTAATTTATAAGTAAACCAAAGCAAATAACTCCAATAGCCGCCTTCTCGACAACGATTGGAGTTTATAGATTATAACCGACAGCCTTTACAAGAGTCTACAAAAAAGTCTATTCCTTAAAAGCATCAGTATAATTGCATTCTCTACCTTTTCACCTTTTTTAACCCCTATAAAAAAACAAACAGCCCGTAAAGGCTGTTTATTTTTTGCAACTCACCTGAAACTCTTCCCGGATATGTGAATACCTGTGTAGAGTGCTTTATGTTCAACGCATAAACAGGCTAATGAATTGCATAGTAGTTTTGTCGTGTTTTATTTTGTGTTTGTGTTATGGTTGCCTCCTGATGTGAATCACGGGGCAACTGACTTTTATTACAAATTGCACTGCCAAATAAAGTTACAAGGGAATATCTCTTTCAGCAGTTCCTTGCTAACCTCTTTTTCGAATATCCCATAGAAGGCCGAGCCCGAGCCCGACATTGATGCGTAGAAAGCACCCAGACTATAAAGTTTCTCCTTTATCTGTTGCATTTCGTGATGAATGGCAAAGGCGCTGACCTCAAAATCGTTCTTCATTGAACTGCGCCACATATTCACCGGACGCGGAGCAATATCCTGCAACGACACCATCGGTTGCGAAGGTCTCACCAAAGAATAAGCCTCCTTAGTAGATATATGTAATTCAGGCTTTACAACAACAATGTGATAGCCATTAAGAGAGCATTCGATAGGGGAGAGGATATTTCCTATTCCCTGTGCAAATGCCGGACGGTTCTTTATAAAAAAGGCACAGTCGGCACCCAAGCGTGTGGCATACTCCTCGAGCTGCTCGTCTGTGAGCGACAAATGCGCTATCTCATTCAGCATTTTAAGAGCAAACGCCGCATCGGAAGAGCCGCCTCCCAATCCTGCTCCGGTAGGAATATGCTTAAAAAGGCTTATCTTGACCTTTGGCAGCTTGTACTCCGCAGCAAGAATCTTATAGGCCTTTACCACAAGATTCTCCTCACTGTTGCAGTTGAAGCTCGCATTGTACATCTCAAATGTATAATCGGGTGCTGCAGCATCATCCTCGACTGTAATCTCGAGAACATCGGTAAGAGGCAACGGGTAGAATATTGTCTCCAGATTATGATAACCGTCGGCACGCTTTGATACAACGTCAAGTCCGAGGTTTATTTTGCAATTGGGGAATGTTATCATAATTGTATTTGTCTTATTTTGTTCTACGTTCGAGCTCCTGCAATCCCTCGAGTTTCTTTGTCTCAAGGAATTCATATATTCCGCACAGATGCTCGCGCACCTTTCCGTGACCGAACTCATAGACTTTTGTTACAAGGCCATCAAGAAAATCGCGGTCGTGACTAACGCATATAAGAGTACCGTCAAAGTCGCGCAACGCCTGCTTGAGAATATCCTTTGTCTTAAGGTCAAGATGGTTGGTAGGCTCGTCGAGGATAAGCAGGTTCACCGGCTCGAGCAACAGCTTCATAAGCGCCAGACGTGTGCGCTCGCCTCCCGACAGCACCTTTACCTTTTTGCTGCTCGCCTCCCCGCCGAACATAAAAGCACCCAAAAGGTCGCGTATCTTGTTTCTTATATCACCTTTGGCAACATCGTCTATTGTCTGGAATACTGTGAGCTCCTCGTCGAGCATCGACGCCTGATTCTGAGCAAAATATCCTATCTGTACATTGTGTCCGAGCTGTAGTTTACCCTCGTGCTCAAGCTCGTTCATAATACATTTTACGAATGTCGATTTTCCCTCGCCGTTACGTCCCACAAAAGCAATCTTATCGCCTCTATCAACAGTGAGCGTTACATTAGAGAATATGCGCTTGTCGTCGAATGCCTTTCCTACGCCATCGGCAATAACGGGATACTGTCCCGAACGCGGCGAGGGTGGGAATTTCAGTCTCAGTGCCGATGTATCCTCCTCATCAACCTCTATAAGTTCCAATTTCTCGAGCATCTTTACACGGCTCTGTACCTGCAGTGTTTTTGAATATGTTCCTTTGAAACGTTCAATAAAATCCTTAGTCTCCTGAATCATCTTCTGCTGCTCCTCGTACTGCTTCATCTGCTGCTCACGACGCTCGGCACGCAACTGCAGATATTGCGAATAGTTCACCTTGTAGTCGTAGATGCGTCCCATTGTTACCTCAATGGTGCGTGTGGTAATGTTATCGACGAATTTACGGTCGTGACTTATAACAACGACAGTCTTTCCATTCGATATTATAAACTCCTCGAGCCATCCGATAGATTCAATATCAAGATGGTTGGTAGGCTCGTCGAGCAATAGTATATCGGGGTTACGCAGCAACATCTTTGCAAGCTCTATACGCATACGCCAGCCTCCCGAGAATTCACTCGTCTGACGCGAAAAGTCGGTACGCTCAAATCCCAATCCCAAGAGAGTCTTTTCTACATCATCCTCGAAATGGGTCATATCAATAGCGTAGAACTTCTCGCTCTTTGTAGCAACCTCCTCAATGAGAGCCATATACTCGTCGCTCTCATAGTCGGTGCGCTCGGCCAATTGACGGTTAAGCTCTTCAATCTCGGCCTCCATCTGATGAAGATGCGCGAACGCCTGCGATGCTTCCTCGAATACAGTGCGTCCATCCTCGGTCATAAGATGCTGAGGCAGATAGGCAATGACTGTATCTTTGGGTGCCGACACCTGTCCGCGTGTAGCATTACGCACGCCTGCAAGAATCTTCAGCAGTGTACTTTTTCCGGCACCGTTCTTACCCATAAGAGCAATGCGGTCCTTATCGTTAATAACAAATGAAATATCTTTGAAAAGGGTAGTGCCGCCAAATTCAACGGCTAATCCATCAACTGAAACCATATTAAAATGAAAAATTCGTTTACTCGTGCGAAGATACTGCTTTTTTTTGCTGAGTGCAATAGATATTATCAGTTTACCTCAAATGTTTATAAGTAATCTCTTTTTGTTGATAAAGCCAACAGCCACAAATGTTGAATTTTAAAATTATCGCACTATCTTCGCAGTCGATTTTCGAAAAAAGAATACTCCCTAGTGGAGACATATATTATACGATGGAAGAGAGTAGTACACCAAAGAGAAAAACACAACGCCGACAAGCAACCGCAGCAGCGCCGTTGATGAACGAATATGGACATTTACAGCCACAGGCTTTAGAGCTCGAGGAGGCAGTGCTTGGCGCGCTTATGGTAGACAGCGATGCAATGGGACGCTTGGGCGACGTATTAAAGCCCGAGTCGTTCTACGACAAACGCAACCAATTGCTGTTCGAGGCTATACAGGAGATGGACCTTCACGACCGCCCCATAGATATTCTCACCGTAACAGAATATCTCAAGCTGAAAGGCACGCTCGACGAGGTTGGCGGCCCCGTGTATATTGCGCAATTGACCAGCCGTGTCGTTTCGTCGGTAAACATTGAGTATCACGCCAATATCATTGCCCAAAAGAAGCTTGCCCGCGACCTCATAAAATTCTCGAGCAAGACACAGGAGCAGGCGTTCGACGAGACTCAGGACATTGAGGAGCTTATGCAACAGGCCGAGTCGGAACTATTCGAAATATCACGTCACAATATGAAGCGTGATTTTACTCAGATTAACCCTGTAATCAAGCAGGCTTACGAGCAGATTCAGACAGCCTCAAAGAATACCAGCGGATTGAGTGGACTAAGCACCGGCTATCATAAATTGGACAAGCTGCTATCTGGTTGGCAACCTACCGACCTTATCATTCTTGCTGCCCGTCCGGCGATGGGAAAGACAGCCTTTGCTCTCTCGCTCATACGTAATATGGCTGTAGACCAGGGTATTCCCGTAGGAATGTTCTCTCTTGAGATGGGTAACGTTCAGCTTGTGCAGCGTCTTATAAGTAATGTGTGCCAGCTTAGCGGTGACAAGGTTCGTAGCGGACAGCTCGAAAAATATGAGTGGGGACAGCTCGACAGCAAAATTACTCAGTTGGAGAATGCTCCTCTTTACATTGACGATACTCCCCAGCTGTCAGTCTTTGAGCTACGTTCAAAAGCGCGTCGTATGGTACGCGAGCACAAGGTAAAAATGATATTCATTGACTACCTTCAGCTTATGACCGCCAATGTAGGCAAGGGTAATCGTCAGGAGGAGATCAGTACAATATCGCGTGCGCTCAAGGGATTGGCAAAAGAGCTTAATATTCCCATTATGGCGCTCAGTCAGTTGAACCGTAACGTTGAGGGTCGCGAAGGTATCGAGGGTAAACGTCCTCAGTTGAGCGACCTTCGTGAGTCGGGAGCCATTGAGCAGGATGCCGATATTGTAATGTTCGTGAACCGCCCCGAATATTTCCACATTTACAAGGATGGAGATTTTGACTGGCGCGGAAAGGCCGAGATTATCGTGGCTAAGCACCGTAACGGTGGATTGGACAACATACCTCTAGTATTCAAGAAAGAATATGCACGCTTTATGAATATGGACGACGAGTCGCTTGCCCCCCCTCCACCAATGGATATTCCTGTTATGCGCGGCTCAAAGATGAATGCTTCGTCATTCGACCCAATGCCGGGAGCGTCGTTGCCGCCAATGCCCGATTATCTGCAGGGAGACTATCCACAGGATATGATTCCACCCACAGGTAATAGTCCTCTACCTTTCTAAAATCAATATAAGGATAAAGTACGCGGAGATATAAAAATATTTTGTATCTTCGCGGCTATATTATAAAAAAGAACAAATAAAAAATAAATATGGGTAAAATAATACTTACCGGAGACCGTCCCACCGGACGCCTTCACTTAGGACACTATGTAGGCTCTCTGCGCCGTCGTGTAGAGCTACAGAATTCAGGACTTTTCGAAAAGATATTCATTATGATTGCCGATGCACAGGCGCTCACCGACAATGCCGATAATCCCGAAAAGGTACGTCAGAATATTATAGAGGTTGCACTCGACTATCTATCGGTAGGTATAGACCCCTCAAAAAGCACAATATTCATCCAGTCTCAGGTAGCCGAACTTTGCGAACTTGCATTCTACTATATGAACCTCGTTACAGTGTCGCGTCTACAGCGTAACCCTACTGTAAAGACCGAGATTCAGATGCGTAACTTTGAGACAAGCATACCAGTAGGTTTTTTCACCTATCCAATCAGTCAGGCATCCGATATTACAGCGTTCCGCGCAACAACCGTTCCTGCCGGAGAGGACCAGCAGCCTATGATTGAGCAGGCTCGTGAGATTGCCCGCCGATTCAATGGTATCTACGGCGAGACACTTGTTGAACCCGAGATTCTTTTGCCCGACAATGCAGCTTGTCTGCGTCTGCCAGGAACCGACGGAAAGGCAAAGATGAGTAAGTCACTCGGAAACTGCATCTATCTTTCGGATAGCGCCGAGGAGGTTCGCAAGCGTGTGATGGATATGTACACCGACCCTAACCACCTACGCGTACAGGACCCCGGACAGGTAGAGGGCAACACGGTATTCACCTATCTTGATGCATTCTGCAAGCCCGAGCATTTCGAGAAGTATCTCCCCGAATATCCCAATCTCGACGAGCTTAAGGCTCACTATCGTCGAGGAGGATTGGGCGACGTTAAGGTAAAAAGATTCCTCATCGCAATATTGGAGGAGGAGCTTGCACCCATACGCGAGCGCCGCAAAGAGTGGGAGCAGAAAATCCCCGAGGTATACCGCCTGCTCAAAGAGGGTAGTGACGCTGCGCGTGCCGTTGCAGCCGACACATTGGCCGATGTTCGCAGAGCAATGAAGATAAATTACTTTGAGGATGAAGAACTTATTAACGAGCAGGCACGTAAATTCCGTGGAGAATAACCATTCTCTATAATACGCGCGCGTTCGAGCAACCATAAATAAAAAACAGAGTATGCAATTTAATTCTATAGAATATCTTATTTTTTTGCCTACTCTGTTTTTGTTATATTGGTTCGTGTGCAAAGGTCGTAAAGCGCAGAATATTCTAATTGTTGCCGCAAGCTACTTTTTTTACGCTTCGTGGAACCCACGTTGCCTCATACTCATTGCAACGACAACCCTCTGCAGCTATATCAGTGCGCAGCTATTGCACAGATACGAAAGCAAAAAGACTCTGAGCAGGATTATTACCGCAAGCAACATAATACTCAATCTTGGAATTCTTGGAGTATTCAAATATTTCAATTTCTTTGCCGACAGCTTTGCCAGACTGCTTAATACCTTCGGGTTTAATGTCGATTGGGTGACGCTCGACATCCTGTTGCCGGTAGGAATAAGTTTCTACACTTTTCAGGCACTCAGCTACACTATCGACGTTTATAAAGGTAAAATTACGGCTACAAAGGATATTGTTGCATTCTTTGCCTATATAAGCTTTTTTCCGCAGCTTGTGGCAGGCCCTATTGAGAGAGCAACCAACCTTTTACCGCAGTTCCTGCAGCCGCGCCGCTTCGACTACGCATCGGCGGTCGATGGTATGCGTCAGATACTGTGGGGACTCGCAAAGAAAATGCTTGTAGCCGACAACTGCGCAATGGCTGTAGATGCCATTTTCCGCGATTACCGGATGTTTGACGGCTCGATGCTTCTCTTTGGCGCAATATTGTTCGCCTTTCAAATATACGGAGATTTTTCGGGATACTCCGATATTGCAATAGGCAGCAGCAGGCTCTTTGGCATAAATCTTATGCAGAATTTCAGGCTGCCATACTTCTCGCGCGACATTGCTGAATTCTGGCGCCGTTGGCACATATCACTTACTACCTGGTTCCGCGACTACATTTATATTCCTTTGGGTGGCAGCCGAGGAACAAAGGCGATTGTAATACGCAACACACTCATCGTATTCCTTGTCAGCGGACTATGGCACGGAGCCAATCTCACTTTTGTATGCTGGGGACTTTACCACGTGCTGCTTTTTATCCCTCTGCTGTTGCTCAATCGTAACCGCCGTTACACCAACACTGTAGCCGAGAATCGCCTTTTACCCACAGCAAAGGAGGTTCTTCAAATGCTCACCACATTCCTGCTGGTTGTCTTTGGCTGGATAATATTCAGAGCCGAGAGTATAGGAAAAGCCTTTGATTACATTGGACGGATATTCACCGATTTTCATCCTTCAATGCCTACTTTAGGTCGCAGAGCCATACTCCTTGCCACTCTTTCGGTTATTGCCGAATGGCTGCAGCGACACAAGCAGCACCCTCTGCAGATAGAGCATAAAGGAGTATTCCGTTACAGAGCCGTACGTTGGGCGCTGTACTATATACTGTTCATTGCAACAATATTATTAGCCGGCTCAAACACCGAATTTATCTATTTTCAATTCTAAAGAATGAAGCGATTCGTAACATATACACTGCTTTTTATGCTACTCGCAGGCTCCACACTCGGAGTCGGCGAATATATTGTGCGCAATATGCCCAACAGCTACAGCTACAAGCACCGTTGGATGCTCGACAATGCTTCACAATTGGAGTATCTTATATTGGGCAGTTCACACACATATTATGGCTTTCTGCCATCGGCATTTTTCGATAATAGCTTTAATCTTGCCAACGTATCGCAAAATCCCGAATATGACTTGTTGCTGCTAAAGAAATATCTTCCTCTATGCAAGAGACTGCATACGGTAGTCATTCCCGTCTCCTATTTCACCTTTTTCGACAAGCCTTTTGAGCAGGGTAGCGAATGGCATTTTGCTATAAACTACAAGCTCTATATGGGAGTCGATAAGCACTCCAACCTTTCGAAATACAATTTCGAAATATCGAATCGTCCGGTGTACAGCGGCAAGCTACTCTCCTTTTTAAAGGGAAAGGAACTGCCAATGTGCGACACATTGGGCTTTGGAGTGGGGTACACCATCGACGACAAGGCAAGCACGTGGAAATACGATGCTCAATATATAGTCAAGCGACACACAGCCGTAAATTGGGACGAGTTTGACGGCAATCTCGACAATCTTCGTAAGGTTGCACAATTCTGCAAAGAGAATGACTTACGCTTGATATTGGTTACCACTCCTACAGCAGAATCATATTACACTCTTTTGGACAAGGCACAGCTCGAAAAGACATATTCCGCAATAACGGGACTATGCAACGACTACTCTTTGAACTATTATAACTATATGACAGACATCCGATTCAACGACGATGACTTTCACGATGGCGACCACCTTTCGGATATTGGTGCACAAAAGTTCACAACCATTCTCAAAGAGGATTTTTCGAAAGAGTAATATTTAACACCACACAAACAAAATGGCAAAAAAGAGAAGACTCGAAAATATACACGCACTGCTTTTTGTAGTGATAAACACACTAATATACGGACTCGGATTTACCCTCTCGGAATTTGTCGGTTCGCCCGTTGGAGGGCTAAATGACATTGCTATATTGTGTTTCCAATGGTCGGCAATAACAGTTGCCACATTCGGACTAATATATCTGTTGTCTTTAAACAGATATATTTTCGCAATAACATTCCCGCTGCTAACAACATTGTGCACGGTGCTTACCTACTTCAGATACACCGCCAATGTAACGCTGACACCAATGCTCATTGACCTTGCACTAATAAACGACGCAAGAACCAATATGCAGGTAATAAGCCCTCAGTTGGTAGCGATAATAATTCTTACGCTTATACTTTCTGTTGCAATAGTGTGCTACCGCTGGAGAAGAATAAGCTTCCCCAATGTGTGGCTGCACGCTCTATTGGCAATAGGAATAGTATATACAACAAACTACAAGATTCAGGCACTCTCGCGTCCGCTGTCCGAGAGAATGCCACACTCTCTCTTCTACAATCTGCGACGCTATATGGACGAAAGGGCAGTAGCAACAGCCGCAAGAGATACATTCACCGTTACATCTATAGCCAACAGCGACTCGCTTACCGTCGTTTTTATTGTAGGAGAGTCACTGCGCAGTGACCATCTGCAAATAAACGGTTACCACCGTTCCACGACTCCCAACCTTGCCTGCGAGAAGAATGTTGTCTCGTTGCCCAATATACATACCGTTCCATGCTTTACCCACGTGAGCGTACCACACATTTTTACACGCGCCGACAGCCTGACGCCACAAAGGGCATTCAATGAACAATCGTTCGTTACAATATTCAAGCAAGCAGGATTCCGTACCTCGTGGTTAGCCAATCAGGAGTCAGTTGAAACATACGTATACTTTATGAATGAGTGCGACACACTCATATATGCCAACAGCGGAAAGTCAATGTATGTGTTCGACGAATGGCTCGACGAAGCACTATTGCCCGACTATTCGAACGAGCTTAAGAATGACAATAGCAAACAACTTATAATACTACACACAATAGGCTCTCATTGGTGGTATAACTCACACTACACCAAAGAGTTTGAGCATTACACTCCAACAATTGCCAGCCGTGTAATTTCGTCGAACAGCAAAGAGTCGATGATAAACTCCTACGACAACACAATCCTTTACACCGACTTTTTCATAAAGAATGTGATAGACAGCCTGCGCGACAGAAAAGCCATTCTTTTCTATCTCTCGGACCACGGAGAATGTTTGGGCGAGGATGGTTATTTCACTCACGGTATCGACCGTCCGCAGTTGCATAACCCCGCAGCCTTTGTGTGGTATTCCGACTCTTACGCTGCCGAATATGCCGACAATATAAACACTCTTAAAAGCAATAGTCTCAAACGCTATCACAGCGACTATCTTTTCCACAGCATAATTGATGCTGCCGATATATCTTCTCCATATATGCAGGCAGAATACAGTATTTTCAAATAAATTACAATAATGAACAGAATTGTTTGGTTGGATTACGGAAAGGCAATAGCAATATATCTTGTGATACTTGCCCACACAGCCTTATATTGCCCACTCGAAGGGTTCATATACACCTTTCATATGCCTTTCTTCTTTTTTATTTCGGGCTATCTTTTCTCGTTCGACAAACACGCATCATACGGTAAATTCGTAAAAAGACGATTCTATCAACTGATTATACCATACGTATTTATAAACATAATCACCTATCTTTTCTGGTTCTTTATATCGAGTAGGGTAGGAGCCGATGCAAACTCAACCACGAATGCTCTGTTGCCTCTGTGGGCAACATTCATTGTGCGAGCCGAACAGATGGTTCACGACGTACCATTGTGGTTCCTTGCCGCACTCTTTATTGTGGAGAATATCTATTATCTGCTATACAAAAACAGAAAATATAATATTCCTGTAACCATTATGCTTGTAATAGTTGCGTGGTTTAACGACAGATACAATCCCCAACGACTCCCATTCTGCATAGACATTGCCATTGTAGGCACCATTTTCTATGCTTTTGGAAATTATATGCGTCATTTTGGCGAAAGGGTGTACAAGGTAATTCCATTTATAGTATCGCTTACCGCAACAATACTCGTTTACCATCTTAACGGCAGAGTAGCGATGCACGTAAACGAATATAGTAATATTCTTCTTTTTTTGACAGGAGGAGTCTGTGGCTGTTACTTTATGTCGTGTATCTCTGTTTTTCTACAAAAACATATTGGCTCCAACCGCTTGGTAGAATTCATAGCCTCGAGTACACTGCTCATTTGCGCCTTTCATCTGCCGACATTCACTTTTATAAAGGGAGTGATGCTCTACATTCTGCAACTGCATCCGAGTAAAATAGCAGGTACAATTCTTCCAAATATACTTTTTGCAATTGTCAGCCTTGCAGCGTCGTTGGCAATAGCGTGGATAGTAATGCACTACCTCCCGCTACTCGCCGGAAAAGCAGGAAATAAATGTGCTAAATAAAAGAGCAACAACAAAAAGCGATAATGCTTCAAGAAAAAACCCCGTTACACTCCGACAAGCATAGAATATTTCGAAAATATCTTTATCATTTGCAAAAAAAATAGTAATTTCGCAAGTTGAAAAAGAGAAAGCAATTTTAAACTATGAATATATCCTATAATTGGCTTAAGGAGTATGTCGATTTTGACTTGACTCCCGAGGAGGTTTCGGCAGCGCTGACCTCAATTGGATTGGAGACAGATGGAGTAGAAGAGGTTCAGACCATCAAAGGCGGACTCGAGGGATTGGTTATTGGTGAGGTACTCACTTGTGTAGATCACCCCGACAGCGACCATCTTCATATAACAACAGTTAATTTGGGCGATGGTAATCCCACACAAATTGTTTGCGGTGCTCCCAATGTCGCAGCTGGACAGAAAGTGGTGGTTGCAACAATCGGTACCAAACTTTACGACGGTGACAACTGCTTCACTATAAAGAAAGGCAAGATTCGCGGCGTAGAGTCTTTGGGAATGATTTGCGCCGAAGATGAGATTGGCATTGGAACAAGCCACGATGGTATCATTGTTCTCCCCGATACAGCCGTCCCCGGAACACCCGCCAAGGAATACTACAACATAAAGAGCGATTATCTCATTGGAGTAGACATTACCCCTAACCGCGCCGACGCTTGCTCACACTACGGAGTAGCACGCGACCTTTACGCATACATTATGCAGAACAAGGGAAACAGCACATTGCAGCGTCCATCGGTAGAGGAGTTTAAGGTAGACAACAATGAGCTTCCTATCGACATTGAGGTTCAGAACAGCGAGGCCTGCTTGCGTTACGCCGGTGTAACAGTAAAAGGAGTAACAGTAAAAGAGAGTCCCGAGTGGCTAAAGAACAAATTGCAGATTATCGGCCTACGCCCCATAAACAACATTGTAGACATTACAAACTACATTCTTCACGCTTACGGACAGCCTATGCACTGCTTCGACGCCGACAAGATAAAGGGTGGCAAGGTTGTTGTACGCACATTCCCCGAGGGCACACCTTTTGTAACCCTCGATGGCGAGGAGCGCAAGCTATCGGAGCGCGACCTTATGATTTGTAATGCCGAGGAGCCAATGTGTATTGCCGGAGTATTCGGTGGATTGGAGTCAGGCACAACCGAGGAGACAAAGAACGTATTCCTCGAGAGTGCATATTTCCATCCTACCTGGGTGCGCAAGACAGCACGTCGCCACGGCCTACAGACTGACTCATCATTCCGTTTCGAGCGTGGTACCGACCCTAACAATGTTATCTACGCTATCAAGCAGGCTGCAATGCTCATAAAAGAGCTCGCCGGAGGAACAATCTCAATGGATATTAAGGACATCTATCCTGTCCCCGTAGAGGATTTTAAAGTAGAGCTTGAATATTCTTATGTAAACAATCTTATAGGTATAAATATAGCCCCCGAGACTGTAAAGAGCATTGTTTCGTCGTTGGAAATGAGAATTGTTGCCGAGACAGCCGAGAGCCTCACATTGGCAATTCCTCCCTACCGCGTAGACGTACAGCGTCCCTGCGACGTTGTCGAGGACATTCTCCGCATCTACGGTTACAACAATGTCAATTTCGACACAACATTGCATTCATCCATTATAACCAAAGGACAGGAGGATCGCTCACATAAATTGCAGAATCTTATTTCGGAGCAGTTGGTAGGTTGCGGATTCAACGAGATTCTCAACAACTCTTTAACAGCAGCAGGCTACTACGACAATTTGGAGAGCTACCACAGCGACAATCTAGTACGCCTTCTCAACCCATTGAGCAACGACCTTAACGTAATGCGTCAGACACTGTTGTTCGGAGGATTAGAGAGCTTGCAACGCAATATCAGCCGCAAATTCACAAATCTCAGCTTCTTTGAGTTTGGTAATTGCTACCGCTTCGATGCCGACAAGCGAGTAGAGGACAAGATATTGAGTCCCTATAGCGAGAGCCATCATTTAGGATTGTGGATGACAGGAAACAACATATCTGCATCGTGGATAGAGGCAGGCCGTCAATTAACAGTTTACGACCTTAAAGCAATCGTCGAGCATATATTCGACCGTCTGGGATTCAAGCCTGCCGCACGCTTGATCAGCACATTCAGCAACGACATTTTTGCAGCCGGAGTACAAATTCAGGCACAGAGCAACAAAAAGGTCATTGCCGAGCTTGGTATACTACGTAAGAAGGTCACAAAGAATTTCGACATTGACAGCGAAGTATTCTATGCCGACATAAATTGGAGCGAGCTTATGCGCATAGTACGCAACAACAAGGTCGGCTATGCCGAGATTAGCAAATATCCCGCAGTTAAGCGCGACCTTGCATTGCTTATCGACAAATCGGTAACATTCGCACAGATAGAACAGATTGCGCGTGAGACAGAGAAGAAGCTACTCAAGAATGTAACACTCTTCGACGTATACGAGGGCAAGAACCTCGAAGAGGGCAAAAAGAGCTACGCAGTAAGCTTCACATTGCAGGACGACACACAGACACTCAACGACAAGCAGATTGACAAGGTGATGGGCCGAATGATGGAGAACTTCGAGAAGCGCCTCGGTGCAAAGCAGAGATAATATATTACGGAATAAAATAATAATCAACTAAATAACAATACTATGGGTAGAGCATTTGAATACCGCAAAGCCGCAAAATTAAAAAGATGGGGCAATATGGCCCGCACATTTACACGTATCGGAAAACAGATTGCCATTGCTGTAAAGGCAGGTGGTCCCGATCCTGATACCAACCCGCATCTTAGAGCTATCATCGCCAATGCAAAGCGCGAGAATATGCCCAAAGACAACATTGAGCGTGCAATCAAAAACGCATTGGGTAAAGATCAGAAAGATTATAAAGAGGTTACATACGAGGGATACGGTCCTCACGGAATTGCTATTTTCGTAGACGCAGCAACCGACAACACAACACGTACCGTAGCCAACGTACGAGCAGCATTCAACAAGTTCGGCGGAACACTCGGAACATCGGGCAGCCTCGACTTTATGTTCACACAGAAGAGCGTATTCACCTTCACAAAGAAGGACGGCCTTGATATGGACGAACTAATCCTTGAGCTTATCGACTACGGTGTAGAGGACGAATACGATGAGGAGGAGAATGAGGTAACAATCTACGGCGATCCCAAATCATTTGGCGCAATCCAGAAATATCTCGAGGAGCAGGGCTATGAGATTACAGGTAGCGAGTTTACACGTATCCCCAACGACCAGAAAGAGGTTACCGATGAGCAGCGTGCAACAATCGATAAGATTGTTGAGCGCCTAGAGGAGGACGACGACGTACAGAACGTATATACCAATATGCTCCCTCAGGAGTAATCAAACTAAAAATAATCGGCTTTTAAAAAGCCGATTATTTTTTTATTATATCAAGGTGAAAATCCCGGAGGCCCTGTTACTCTATTGCCACCGAACGACGGCGGAGCAACCGGACGACTCATAGGCGGAGTAGGGCGCAAGCTGCCTGAAGGCCGCATCATTGGCGGTAGCGGCGGATAAGCACCATAGACCGGAGCAAAGAGGTTCTGCGAATAAAAAGGCCACATTCCATACGCAGAAGAGTCGTGCAGTCAGTAGTAAGATGTAGTGCCCACAAACACTCCAGAATTATTGTACGAATATACGAATCCGTTCATTATTATATAGTTACCGCTGAAATTAGGATCGACACGAGCGCTTGCGTGATTACTGTTGGCCGCCAACGTTACATACACAACAGCCGACACATTATTCCCTTGCAGCGTGTAGCTATAGTAAATATTACCATCGGCATCCTGCGACATTCTCCCTCCTGACACATAGCCTTGCAATGTAATTCCACCAAGCCCATTCGGCGAATACACATTCGAATTATCGAACGCAGTCTGAACCGTTCCTATACCATTGTTCACCGACACAAAATTGGTATTCTCGGTAACAAAGCGCGTAACACCGTTGCTTAAACTTATATTGGAGGCCTCGAGAGCCCACGAGCCGCTGCGCAAAGCCTCTACTGCCTGCAGAAAAGCAATGGAGTCCCTTGTGTGCTCAAGCTCAACCTCTGCAGCCTTTTTCTTCATTCGCTCTGCACGCCACTCAGCCTCACGCTCGGCCTTTGTCATCTTTTTCTCCTGAGCAAACGCCTCCATCTGCCATCCAACGACGAACAACAGAAAGAATAATAGAACTTTTCTCATACTCAAATAGTTTATTGTTACAAATCCTATAACAATCAAAAGCATTGCTCTATCAGCGTAATTTCATCTAATTAACGATAAAAAGCAGCATATAAAGGATATTTTCACACTTTTGCCCGAATAAATTACATTATATTCTAAAAAACATTATCTTTGCACATAAGGTAGGAATATTGTAAGCAAAACTCTTTGTATAGGTTGATGAAACAAAGCGTATATACATTATTGATATTGTCTTTAGCACTGTTTGTATCCTGCTCATTGATAAACAATAAGAACGAAGAGTGGGCACTACGTACCCCCAAAGGCATTCAGGAGCAGACAATGGACATTGACACAATGAATCTGCGCAACCCGTTCATCTTCCTCGACAAAAAGAATCTTATCTATTATATGACCGGCGACGGCGGTTACATATGGACAAGCAAGAATATGCGTCAATGGTGTGGCCCTTATGCTATTCTGGAGCTCGACCCTACAATGTGGATGGGAGAAAATCCGCAAATAGAGTCGCCCGAGATACATAAACACAACAACCGATACTATTACACCGCGACATTTTCACGTCCCGATGTCATAATAGGCCGTGAAGGAGAGCGTGACATTATACGCCGTTCGTGCCACATTTTTGTTGCCGACAGCATACAAGGACCATACAAGCCTATATGCAAGGAGCCCATATTCGACAGCTATAAAGCCCTACAGGGCGCAACATTCTGTACCGACGAGAACAATTTTGGTTACCTTATATACAGCCAAGATTGGAGACAGCAAGGACAGGACAAGGTACAGGTAACAATGCTGTCCGAAAATCTCGACACACAGATAGGAGAGCCGTTCATAATGTTCGCTGCCTCTACAAGAGAATGGACAGAAGAGCAACAGAGCAACACGCGAGCAATAGACGGTCCCTTTTTGTTTGCCACCGAGGGCAATATGTTAGGCATATTGTTTGCAGCCGAGCACAATGGCTGCGGAGCAGTAGGCGTAGCATACAGCAAAAAGCAACAGGGATTGAACGGCCCCTGGAACATTGAACCGGAACCTTTATTCACCGGAGGCTATGGACAGGCAATGCTATTTAACGACTTTGACGGCACACTGCTTATGGTGCTGCACAAAGAGACAGAAATTAACAGCGAGAAAAAATATATACCACAGATATTTGAGGTAGACAACCAATACGAGAAACTAATAATAAAAACAATTATAAATCCTAATTTATAAACAATTATGCGTTTAATTATCGAACCCAACTACCAGCAACTTTCAAGCTGGGCTGCGTCTTACGTAGTAAAGAAAATCAACGAGTTTAAACCTACAGAGGAGAAGCCTTTTGTTCTCGGATTGCCTACAGGTTCAACACCCCTCGGCACATACAAAGAGCTCATCAGACTCCACAAAGAGGGCCTTGTAAGCTTCCAGAATGTTGTAACATTCAATATGGACGAGTATGTAGGTCTCCCCGAGAATCATCCCGAGAGCTACCACTCTTTTATGTGGAACAACTTCTTCAGCCACGTAGACGTAAAGAGTGAGAATGTAAACATCCTCAATGGTAACGCCGAGGATCTTGCAGCCGAGTGCGAGCGCTACGAGGCTAAGATTGCTTCATACGGTGGTATCCATTTGTTCCTCGGTGGTATCGGCCCCGACGGTCACATTGCATTCAACGAGCCCGGTTCTTCATTGACCTCTCGTACACGTATCAAGACTTTGACAACCGATACAATCATTGCAAACTCTCGTTTCTTCGACAACGACATTAACAAAGTACCTAAGACAGCACTCACTGTAGGTGTTGGTACTGTAATGGATGCAAAAGAGGTTCTTATCCTTGTAAACGGCCACAACAAGGCACAGGCTCTCTACCACGCAGTCGAGGGTAGCCTTACTCAGATGTGGACTATCAGCGTAATGCAGTTACACCAGCACGGTATCATCGTTTGCGACGATGCAGCAACAGCTGAGCTCAAGGTTGGTACAGTAAACTACTTTAAGGATATTGAGAAGGACAATCTTTGCCCCTGCTCAAACCTTAAGTAATATCAATATTACATAAGCATAGAAAAATAGACAATCGCTTTTTGCGATTGTCTATTTTATTTTGTATAGTAAGAAGCAATCTAAAACATAAAGTATAGCTATACACTAAAAATATCATCTTTTCGATAACCTTTTAGCTAAAGCACCAAGATTTTCTGCATTCATAGTAAAAATACTAAAGCAAGCTTAATATTTCTTGCTCATTTGTCACTATATTTGCACTACGAATATCTTTGTATAATAATTACATACACACATAAATTATGAAGAAACACCTTTTAATGTTTGCTTTGTTGCTTTTGGCAACATTCAGCGTAAGCGCAGGCAACAACGAAATTGAAAAGATGCTCAAAAAGATTGGAGCAGTAACAAGTTACGAGCTTCTCGAAAAGAGCGATACTACACGCACATACTACCTTTTGAGATTCCAGCAGAATCTCGACCCTAAGAACGAGGCAGAAGGGACATTCGAGCAGCGTGTTATGCTCGGACACAGAGGATTCGACCGCCCCACAGTAATTGTTACCGAGGGATACGGTGGCGACTATGCATTCAAAAACAAACGATTCGGAGTAGAGGAACTCGCATACGTTCTTAACGCAAATATCCTTTTTGTAGAATACCGCTATTTCCTTGAGTCGCGTCCCAATCCCTGCAATTGGGATTATCTCACAATAGAAAACTCAATGTACGACTATCACAAGATCGTTACAACATTCAAAGAGTTCTACAAAGGAAAGTGGGCATCTACCGGAATAAGCAAAGGAGGTTCAACATCAATGTTCTATCGCGCCTATTTTCCCGACGATGTAGATGTATCGGTTCCCTACGTAGCGCCGTTGAGCCGTTCACTCGAAGATGGCCGTCACGAGTCGTTCCTCGAGCAGGCATCATCAAAGAGCGACCGCGATGCTATTCGCGATTTTCAGTTTGCACTGCTTGAGCGCAAAGAGGCTCTTATGCCTATGTTCGACAAATATTGCCTCGACAAAGGATACACATTCTACGTTCCTACCTCGGTAATATACGACCTTTGCGTGCTTGAGTTCCAATTTTCATTCTGGCAGTGGGGTAATCCCGTAACTGAGATTCCTGCAGCCGAGAGCGACAAAGCAATATTCGACTATATGATAAAATGTTGCGAGCCCAGCTATTTTGCTGTACAGAACAACCTTGAATCATTCTCGGTGCAGGCTGTAAAGGATTTTGGTTACTATGGCTATAATGTCGAGCCCTTCAAGAAGTACATCAACGAGACCGACATTGATGGTTATTACAAGAAGGTGATGCTACCCGCAGAGTGGAGCAATGTTGAGTTCGACGATTACAACTATCGCTTCGTGACTGATTTCTACACAGAGAATGACCCCAAAATGATCTTTGTATACGGAGAGTGGGATCCCTGGACAGCAACAGGAGTTACCTGGTTGCGCGACCGCAATAAAAAGAACATTAAGATATACATTGAGCCCAACGGCAGCCACAAGGCTCGCATAAGCACAATGCCCAAAGAGGTACGCAAAGAGATTCTCGATACACTCCAGGAGTGGATGCAATACCGTTAATATGAACAAAGAAGCTGCAATAACGCTTAAAGAATTAGAAATAGGCTACACCCATAATAGGAAGAATCTTCCTATTATGGGTGCTCTCAATGCGACACTATACAAAGGAGAACTTGTTGCCCTCATAGGAAAAAATGGTGCCGGAAAATCGACTCTTATGCGTACACTGTCAGCCTTTCAAAGCCCTTTAGGCGGCACAATAACATACCCCGACGGCAAGAACCATCAACGCAAAGCATCGGAGCTAAGCACAATATTAGCTGTTGTACTCACCGACAATAGCAGCATAAACAATATGAGCGTGCGCGAGGTTGTTGCTCTAGGACGCACCCCATACAACAATTTCTTAGGATACAACCGCAAGCGCGACGAAGAGATTATAGACAAGGCCATAGAACGTATGGGAATAAGCAGTCTCGCCCAACGCAATATCAGCACGCTGAGCGACGGTGAGCGTCAAAAGACAATGATAGCAAAGGCGTTGGCACAGGAGACACCGATAATTCTGCTCGATGAGCCTACAGCCTTTCTCGACTTTAAGAGCAGAATACAACTGTTCCGCGAACTTAAGAAGTTGGCGTCAGAAACAAACAAGGCCATCCTTGTATCAACCCACGACCTTGAGCTCATACTGCAGATAGCCGATAGAATATGGCTCATTCACGATAACAAGATGTTCGACGGCAGCATCAATGAATTGTCAAAAGATGGTGTACTCACCAATTTTATCGACAGCGAGGGAATACACTATAACACCGTAAGCAACAGAATTGAAATAGTTTAGATAAAAGTATGAAATATAATTTCGATGAGATAATTGAGCGTCAAGGAACCGATTGCCTTAAATACGACAAGCGAGAGGAGTTCTTTGGTACCAACGACATTCTGCCAATGTGGATTGCTGATATGGATTTTCGCGCTCCCGAGTGCGTATATAAATCGCTGCACCAGAGAGTAGAACACGGAATTTATGGATACACTTTTATCAGCCCAGCGTGGAAGCCCGCCATTATAGATTGGAACAAAAGACGTTACGGCTGGGATATTAAAGAGGAGGAGATAGGCTTTGTTGCCGGCATTGTACCCGCAATATCTTTCATAATACAATGCTTCAGCAACGAGGGCGATGGCATTCTCATACAACCGCCTGTTTATCACCCCTATTTTCACGTACCGGAGGGGCTCAACCGAAGAGTAGTGACCAACCCTCTGCAATTGCAGCAGGGAGAATACAAAATAGATTTTGAGGACTTTGAGAATAAGATTAAAGAGTGCAGAATATTCCTCTTCTGCCACCCTCACAATCCCGGCGGACAAGTGTGGGAAGAAGATACCTTGAGACGCATTGCCGACATTTGCCATAAGCACAATGTTCTTGTCGTATCCGATGAGATACATTGTGATATGACTCTAAAAGGATACAAGCATATACCTTTTGCATCTATCGGCGAGAATGCAGCACAAAACAGCATAACACTTATGGCCGCCAGCAAGACATTCAATATTGCCGGCCTAAAGAGCTCATATCATATTATCCCTAACGAGAATATCCGTCAGTCGTACAACGATTATCTGAGCAAAGGAGAGCTTAATTTTGCCTCCCTGTTTGCAACGGAAGCAGTGGCAGCAGCCTATAATCAGGGCGAAGAGTGGCTGCAACAAATGCTCGAGTATGTTGAGGATAATATCGACTTTATGCAGAATTATCTAAAAGAAAATACACCGCGCCTGACAATGATACGCCCGCAAGCATCTTACCTTGTGTTTATCGACGCCCGCGCACTAAACCTCACACAAAAGCAGTTGATTGACTTTTTTGTAAAAGAGGCAAAAGTGGGATTAAACGATGGAGAGTCGTTCGGCAAAGAGGGTAGTGGCTTTATGCGTATGAATGTTGGTTGTCCGCGAGCAACACTCAAAGAGGCTCTCGACCGCATAAAAAGAGCATACGACAAGCTTTAAAATACCCAAAGGATAAGCAATAATAACCCTATTTTAATTCTATAGGGTTATTATGAGCATAAGGTTTACAAACATATTCAGTAGAACCATACCCGGCCCAATATCCCAGGCCTCCCGAAATGTTTGAACGGATACTGTTTGAATATCTGAAAAAAGGGTTCTGTCCAAGTTCTATGATATTCTTATAATCGTCCCAGAAGTTATACATAACACTATCTATCTGCGCTACTTTTATATGTAATTTATCCTTTTCCGATATTGTATATTTCTTTCTATCCCTATCATAAAGAGGACTTTCTCCAATATTTATAGGAATCTTATAAGGAAAGACAGAATCACTATCATCGATTAGTGCAAAATTAGAGGATAAATAACAACTATCACGTCCTATCACCTTAACAAAGAATTTATAATAGTTCTTCTCTTCGGGATTGTCATTTATAATTGCATTTATGCTATATTTATTATCATAATCAATCTCTATAGACTCTATTTTTGCCTTTTTGGGGATAGTTGTTTGCGCCGTTACATAAAAGTCTTTATACTCTGCTGTCAGACAATATGTTTTTCCCTCTTCACCACGCATTTTACTTGTGGTATATATGTAAGGAGGAAAGTAATCGTCCGATTTTTTACCGGTAAGAACAACCGTGTTCTCTCCATCAGATACAGTAACCTTACCCCAATTTATTACATAATCCTTTAGATTATCGGTAGAAATCTTATTTTCCGAGGCTGGGATTATCTGAGAAAGCATAACGACAGGATATCCTCCTGCATCAATCCATCCCTCCACAACCATTTGCGGTTCAGCCTCAATAAATTTATCCTCGGTACAGGAATAAGAAAGAAACAATATTAAGCATATAATTATATTCTGTTTCATAGCTGAGTTTATTCGATTTTAGAATTTATAATAGAGACTTATCGATGGTAATATATTTGTAAGTAAGGCTGTTGCATCAAAATTAAAGCCACCATTACTTTTTTTTAATCCATAATAAATTTCATTATTACGACACAGCACATTGTAGACCGAAATATTTACTCCAAAAGCACTATTATTTTTCTTCATAATATCATAATTCGCCGAAATATCTAAACGTATATAATCGCCCAAACGGTTGGCATTATGCTCACCAAATTCAGTCAGAATATTACTGTTTATTATATAAAAATACTTTACCGAGGTAAACGGAGTGCCAGAAGCATATATAAATGTTGCTCCAACATCTAACCGTTTAGTTATTTTATATGTTGCAACCAAATTTATTTCGTGAATACGTTCGTGATTCGCCGGAAACCACCTATTGCCATAAATATCGAATCGGCGCATAGCGCGACCATAAGAGTAAGATAGCCATCCTAACAAATTACCTGTTAGTTTATTTAACATAATACTTACTCCGTAATTGTAGCCGTTACCACTAATTACTACATTCTCCAAAGAATAATCTTTATTCAAAATATCTAAAGGGCTTCCATTATATTCAATCTGATTATAAAGCAATTTGTAATATGCCTCAATATTTACATCAAATTTTCCATTGAAAATTTCCCGCTTATATCCTAACTGAAAATTATGTGCATACTGAGGCCTGTTATTACTATCGGCACTAATCCAAAATTCAACAGGCATTCCAAGGCTTGTAAAACCGCAATTCAATAGATATTGATGCTGATTAGAATATAAAAACTCAATACGTCCAACAGGGTAATAGTCGTAAGCAATCATTGCATAGGGATTTAAAGCTGTATATGTATAACCTTCTAGATTGTTATACAAATCGGCTTTCAAGGCAACATCATAAGATATATCATTTAATATATTTCCCGAGTATTTCGAATAGACAGAACTCTCCAATGTATGCTGTCTGTAATCTCTATTATTTGTTTTTATAGATAGGTTGCTATATTCCGGAATTTGCGGGGTAACATTATGATTTATAATTGATATACCAGCCTCTAAATTTCCCATATAAGCCTTTGAAGTATAACCAATATCGTAAATTTTTGAAGGTAGTGCAACGTTATAATACCCTATAAGTTTTAGATTATTTTTGTAACCGGTAAAATAGAAACTTTGCTTTAATACTAATCTTTTATCTTTATAGTCCCAATGTATTGCCCCAACAGCATTACCCCAACTGGTCTCTGTGTTAAAACTCTCCATTACACCCATTGAAGGTACGTTGTTTTTGTTTTTATTTTTATTATTCTCAATACTTACAAGGCTTGCATTGTCAACACCCGAATAAAAATCAAAGTGCAAAATGTGCTTATTACCAATCTTATGCAGATAAGAGATATTTATATCACCAAAAGAGTAGAGTAGTTGCTTTTCGTCTATCTTCAAGAACGAAGAATAAAGCAAATTCAGATAAGAGAAACGAAGCGATGTAAATAATGCAGCATTACTCCCGAACGGAATGCGTATAGTTCCCTGAGACGACATCAGACCTACGGCAAATTCACCATTTGTCTTTTGTGGTATCTTTTTGTCCGATTCCATATTTAACATACCACCTATTCTACCATATCCTTCCGCAGCAGTTACACTTTTTGTTATAGACATTCGGGAAAAATGAGAAGGATTAAAGGTTGAAAATAATCCTAACAGATGAGAAGCATTGTAAACAGGTACGCCCTCTATAGAAATAAGATTGTGTGAATTATCGCAACCCTGAATGTGTAAACCAGCATCATATTCTGCATTAGTCTGTATACCGGGAAGCATTTGCGAATAACGCAAAGGGTCGGCATTGCCCATTATTTTGGGAAGACGATGCATAAAATCCATTTCAAGCTTAACAGTTCTTGTATCGCTATTCTTTATAGGTGAAACATTTTTATCCCTTGTTATAACAATATCTTCAAGAAAATGTGATAAAGTATCTTTTTCGACACAATATGCCTGTACCGAAAATAAGAACAATATATATAAAAGAGAACGACGCATATTAAAGCAATTGAGGGTGTGCCCAAAATTTCGACACACCCTCTTTAACCGATATTCCTATATTAGTAATCAAATTCGTAGCCGTGAATTAAGTCCTCGAACTCTTGGAGTAATGCACTAAAAGCCTTTATTGTAGTTTGAAAATCTTCCTCGTTGAAGAACTCCTCGCAACTATGTCTTGAACCATCGTTAAACACCATTACAGGAACTAAGTAGTAATGATACTCTTGACAAACAGTACAATATTCGTCGTTAAAACTTTCAAATTCAACCGATGCTGTAGCCTCTTTTGCTCCATAAAAATAGAGGTTGATATCAAAGTATCTATTAAGCTTACTATCAGTGTACTCATCCCAATCATCATCTAAAATTTCTATAACCTTCATTAAATCAGTACAGCTACCTTTTATCTCTAAACTATCCAATACATTTATACTCAAAGAATTGTTCTTTAAGGTAACCTCTTCAACCTCAATATCTTCGAATATATCACCTTCTGCGATTACACCGGGAGTTACCGACAATGTAGCGCTTAACAATGTTCTGCTATCGTGTTTAAAAGAGAAAATAGCCTTAGACTCTTTTTTATTCTCGTAAGTAAGTTTTTCTATATTAAGACTATAGCCGTTAAAGTATATTGTTGTACTAACATTGTATTTATCTTTATTTATATTGAGTTTTGAACCTGAAATCGATGATAAGTCGGTATTTATAATTACCTCGGCCAATTTATCACCATTCTGTTCCAATACAACTTTTATTGTCTGAGGAATCTCAACCCACCACTCGTATCTTTCGTCATCTTCTTCCCATTCTTCGTCATGAATAAGAACTTTTTTCTTTGTACCGGAAGTTGTTAATGTTACAACGCAGGGATTACCATTCTGGTCGTTTACATTTATTGAGAGATTCTTTGCATTGTATCTTTTCCAACGTCCATTCTCTGCTACAAATTTTCCGGTAAAAGCCGATAATGTGTAGACTGTTTTATAATAATTGGGAGTTTCCTCCTTAGATAAACTCTGCATAGTCTCCTCTAACCACTCCTCAGCTTCATCATATTCATATTCGGCATACTCATTGATAATATACTCTGTTAACTCCAATATATTTTCAAAGTCGCTTGCCTTAAATTCATCCATAAACTCAAGAGCTATATTCTCGAAACTCTCCTTACCTTTATAAACAGGCAATGGTTCTGGTTTAGGTATAAGAATACTATCGTCAGGCTTTGGTTTAGGTGTGGGAATAGTATCTGTTTTTCCCGGTTCATCATTATTTTGAAAAGGATCATCACAGCAAACAATTGAAACTGTCACTTGCAATAATAATGCAAATGTGAATAAATAATAAAAAATTTTCTTCATAGGTATAAATTTAAAATATTTGTTTAACAACTTCTTATTTAATGTTCAATATGTTATTTTTAAAAGCTTTTTAAACGCGTAAAATTAACTACAATTAACAACTCATAGAATTTTACCTCATAGTAATAAATTACACACATTTGTAGTATTCTTTACACAAGTATTTTATTCATAGTACTGTTCTACATTAGAATAAATTGTTATAATTCCATAAGATAGCATTCTTTTCCCAATAGTGTGGAAAATAAGTGTTGATTATTATTTCACTCCAAATTTCTCTATTCAATGAATTATAGTTACTTTTGTACTTTCAAAAAATAAAGATGCCCGACAAAATTCTGGAAATAGAGAATATATCTATTGCATACGATAATAAAATCGTGATGCAAAATTTCTCTTTACAGCTAAACAAAGGTGAACACATTGCTGTTGTCGGAGCGTCGGGTTGCGGAAAAAGCTCAATGCTAAGGTCTATTTTAGGTTTTATCCCTCTTGCACAGGGTAAAATATTATATAAAGGTACAGAGATTAGCAATACAAATATTTACAATATCCGCAACAGCATAGCCTATCTGCCGCAAGATATTACGTTCCCCTGCGAATGGGTACGCGAAATTGTTGATATTATCTTCCGCATAAAGGCCAACAACAGTACCTATTCCAAAGAAAAATTGTACAACTATTTTAAAGAATTGGGATTAGAAGAGACAATTTTTGATAAAAGAATTTCGGAAATATCGGGAGGACAGCGACAAAGAGTGATGCTGGCCATAATAGCACTCACTGCAAAGGAGCTTATCTTGCTCGACGAGCCAACGTCGGCACTCGACAAGGATTCTGCTCAAATGACTCTCGATTTTCTAAAGAATCTCGACAATAAGCCTGCAATAATATCGGTAACGCACGACTGCAATTTTGCCCAACGTTGCAACAATATAATAAGTTTATAGGAACAATTATGGGTACAATAGATATTTCAATAACAAGCCTTCTATTAGGAGTAATCCTGATGGCTATTCCCATCTATTTCCTCTGGAAATATTACACAGGAATAGTTAAAAGCACAATCAACGCTGTCCTAAGAATGATTGTGCAGATGTTCCTTGTGGGCCTCTATCTGAAATATCTTTTCCTTTGGGACAACCCCTGGCTTAATGTGCTGTGGTTAATCATAATGGTCTTTGTTGCCAGCGAGACATCGCTCAAGCGCACTAATCTCAAGCGCAAGATGCTTATGCTGCCTCTTATAATAGGATTCTTCACTGCATCCATACTCATTGGTGTCTACTTTTTGGGTATTATACTAAAGCTCGATAATATTTTCGATGCACAATATTTTATCCCAATCTTCGGAATATTGATGGGAAATATGTTGGGAGTAAATGTAATAGGACTGAACACATTCTACTACAATCTACAGCGCGAAAAATCCTATTACTATTTTCTGTTAGGCAATGGAGCCACCGTAGACGAGGCCATCACTCCTTTTGTTAAACGCGCTCTTGTACATTCATTCTCTCCTGCCATAGCCAATATGGCTGTAATGGGCCTTGTGGCATTGCCCGGAACAATGATTGGACAGATTCTTGGCGGTAGCACCCCCGACGTTGCGATAAAATACCAGATGATGATCATTGTTATAACAAACTCGGCATCTATGCTGTCGCTTATGACAACACTCAACCTTTCGAAGCGCGCAACATTCGATAAGATGGGAGCTATTATAAATCCCTTCAACGAGGAGAAAAAGAAATGACTACCGCAATAGGGCAGTATCATTCTCCTACATAAATTACATACAAGAAGCATTAAATATCAAAGTAAACTTTGTATATCTCGCTCATTTGTTGTATTTTTGCACAACGAAATAATTTTCTTATAGTTGGCTAAGGTAAAAGAGATAGCGACAGCCCTTGAAATGTTCGCGCCTCTGCCGTTGCAGGATGGATTCGACAATGCCGGACTACAAATTGGATTAACAGAAGCGGAAGTGACAGGGGTTTTATTGTGTCTTGACGTAACGGAAGAAGTTGTAGACGAAGCCGTTGCATCAGGAGCAAATCTCATTGTGTCGCATCATCCTCTAATTTTCAAGCCCCTAAAAAGTATTACCGGACGTAACAGTGTCGAGCGTTGCATAATAAAAGCATTGGCAAATAACATTGCCATATATTCTGCGCACACTAATCTCGACAATGCTCAAGGTGGAGTAAACTATCGTATAGCCGAAAAAATAGGTCTAAAAAATGTAAGGATACTCCTTCCCAAAGAAAACTCATTACTAAAGATTGTAACCTACGTACCCGACGCACAGGCGCAGGCTGTACGCGATGCTCTATTTGCTGCAGGCTGCGGAAGCATTGGCAATTACGACAAATGCAGTTACAATATCGACGGTACAGGCACATTCCGAGCCAACGACAATTGCAATCCATTCTGTGGAAATATCGGAGAATTGCACCACGAAAAAGAGGTACGCATAGAGACTGTTCTCCCCGCTTACCTAAAGAACAAGGCAATCTCTGCGCTTATAAAAGCCCACCCATACGAAGAGCCGGCGTACGACATTTTCCCCATACTCAACGAGTGGGGCACAGTAGGGTCAGGGGTTATAGGAGAGCTTCCGCAGGAGAGCGATGAGCTGGAATTCCTTAATACTATAAAAGAAAAATTCACCGTAGGCAGCCTGCGACACACAAAGCTGCGCGGCAACAAGATTAAGAGAGTCGCTCTGTGCGGTGGCGCCGGAGCATCATTCGCCGCAGCATCATTAGCATCGGGAGCCGATATTTTCATCACCGGCGAAGCACGCTACCACGACCTGTTCGACAACACCGACAAAATGATGTACGCAATAATCGGTCACTACGAGAGCGAGCAATATACAACAGAAATCCTCCGAGAGATTATAGAAAATAAATTCTCGGGACTGACGGTCAAGGTAGCAACCACAAACACTAATCCATTGAATTACTTATAAATAAAACATATAACTAAAATAAATTAAGAACTATGGCAAAGAAAGATCCTTCTGAATTCACAGTAGAGGAGAAACTAAAAAGTCTCTATCAGTTGCAGACAATCCTCACCGAGATTGACAAGATAAAAATTCTACGCGGCGAGCTTCCTTTGGAGGTAAAAGACCTCGAGGACGAGATTGTAGGACTCGGCACACGTATCGAGAATATCACAAACGACATTAAGAAAGTGCGTGAGAATATCGTAGCGTTCAACGAGGAGATGGAGCAGGCAAAAAGACTCATCGAGAAATACACCGAGGACCAGAATAATGTACGCAACAACCGTGAGTTCGACCTTTTGAACAAAGAGATTGAGTACAATAGATTGGTTATTGAGCACGACGAGAAGAAAATCAACGACGCAAAGAACAGCGAGCGTCTCAAGAACGACGAGCTCGAGAAGACAAAGACACAGCTCGAGGAGCGCACAAAAGACCTCGAATTGAAGAAGTCAGAGCTCGACGAAATCATTGCCGAGACAAAGGCCGAGGAGGAGAAGCTACGCGAGCAGGCACGCAACCTTGAGCTCACTATAGAGTCTCGTTTGCTTGCATCATTCAAACGTATCCGCAAGAACTCACGCAATGGATTGGGTATTGTATACGTTGAGCGCGACGCTTGCGCCGGCTGTTTCAGCAAGATACCCCCTCAGAGACAGATGGATATTCGTATGCGCAAGAAAATCATCGTTTGCGAGAACTGCGGACGTATTATGATCGACCCTGAGCTTGCAGGCATCAAGCAGGAGCAGCCCGCAGAGGCAGCAGCACCCAAAAAGCGCAGCATACGCCGCAAAAGTGCAGAGTAAAATATAGGTTGCACTACATACAGCAAATTAAATGTCTCACAGGCAATCTGTGAGACATTTAATTATATATTTCTTCATAAAATAGCAAATTACAATATGTTACCCATCTATTTTGCACCCCTGCAAGGATACACCGACGACGTTTACCGCAGAATACACCAACAGTTCATTGGAGGCGTAAAATGCTATTATACCCCTTTTGTACGTGTCGAGGCGGGAGGCATACGCTCAAAGGACCTACGCGACATTGCCCCCGAGAATAACAAAAATGTCCCGGTTGTTCCCCAGATAATATTCAATTCATCAAAGGAGTTTGAATATCTGACAAATAGAGTAGAGGAGATGGGCTACAAACAGATAGACCTTAATATGGGATGCCCTTTCCCTCTGCAGGCCAAGCACAAGCGAGGCTCGGGAATACTGCAACATCCAGGCATTGTCGAAGAGATTATCGACAAGGTAAAACAGCACCCCGGCATTGAATTCTCGGTAAAGATGCGCCTCGGATGGGAGAACGAAGAGGAGATTGAGCAGATAATGCCCATCCTCAACAAGGTTGATTTTCAACACATTACAATTCATCCACGAACTGGAATACAGCAATATAAAGGAAACGTGAACTATTCGGCACTCGAGAGATTGTGCAAGATAAGCCGTAACCATTTGATAATAAATGGAGACATCACAACACTCGAGCAAATGAGAGAGATTGAGGAGCAGTACCCGCAAATAGCCGGCATTATGATTGGACGCGGCCTTTTGGGAACCCCATCATTAGCCTATGAATATTCCAACGGTTGCGAATGGAGCACTCGCGAGCGCATAGCACTGATGCTAAAGATGCACGACGCACTAATGGCCGAATATTCTAAGATTCTCAAAGGAGATACACAAATGCTGAACAAGATGCGCACATTCTGGGAATACGCCGAAAATCTAATAGGACGCAAGCCTTATAAAAAGGTGATGAAAAGCGGCAATCTCAAAAATTATCTTGCAGCAGTACAAGAACTTAAATTCATCTAAGCACAGTTCTCTTCACTTTAATAAACTCTCCCAAAATGAAAAGTAATATAGACTGATTTTTGAACAGGGTACTGTATTCATTCTATAATCTGATATACTTATCAGGATTACCAATATATGCAACAGTCGAATTGTTGGTGCAACGCCCGCTGTACTGCTTACCTTTCTGGAAGAGACGATTGAAAGTAAAAAAACGAAGATAGCTTGGACTATTGGTACGACTCTTACTTTATGCCTGCTGATTCTTGCCAACTTTATGCTAATGTGGTGCTATGATTTTCTCTATAATTAAAGTCTGAACCTCAGTTTATCGTAGAGCATAATTTTTCCAAAAAATAAACCATATAACAGGGTAGAAATAAAAAATCAAAATCCTATTAAACATAATATCTATTATCATTCAATTATAGCAAAATATTTCGTAAACCCATCTAAAGTGACATTTTTCTTTAGTAATTATCTATTTAAGAGATAAAATTATGATAAAGATTAAAATATCTCTCTATTTTTTAATACATTTG
>JAFYRW010000024.1 GCA_017546785.1 Bacteroidaceae bacterium
AGCACTCGGCTGCTCGCTTATCAGATGGTCTATCGACAAGCCAATCTCGGCAGTGCCACTACTTATCTGGGAGTTCTTCAACGACCCTAACCTACAAGAGCTAATCTGGGGCGCATCGCTCTTCCTCTTGTTATTTGTGCTCACCCTTAATTTATTATCAAAATACTTAGCAAAGAAATGGAATCAGTAAAACCTATATTGGAGTTCAAGAAGACTTGTGTGTCATATACCAAGCAGACAATGGCGGTGAAATATGTGTCGGCTGCTATCGAGCGAAATACAATCACAGCGATTATGGGACCTTCGGGTTGCGGAAAATCAACGCTTCTGCGTGCCGTAAACCTTATGCATAATCTATATGACAATATTCGTGTGGATGGTGAAATACTGCTTAATGGTGATAATATTCTCTCAATGGAGCCTATCGATGTTCGTCGTCGTGTGGGTATGGTATTCCAACGCCCTGCGCCATTCCCCACGATGAGCATCTATGACAATGTGCTCTCGGGCTTTGCTCTTAACGGCATAAAGCTTTCAAAGGCCGAGAAGGATGCCACCGTAGAGCGTTGCTTGCGTAGCGTGGCACTCTGGGACGAGGTGAAGGATGTGCTCAATAAGAAGGGAACATTCCTTTCGGGTGGTCAGCAGCAACGTCTGTGCATCGCCCGCGCCTTGGCAATGAAGCCAGATGTGCTGTTGATGGACGAGCCTACCTCTGCTCTCGACCCGATTGCAACAAAGCATATCGAGGAACTTTTGTTGGAGTTGCAGAAGGAGGTTACAATTCTTATCGTTACCCACAATATGGGACAGGCAAGGCGTATATCCTCAAAATCAATGTTTATGTACTTAGGTGAACTTGTCGAATATGGAGACACAGAGACAATGTTCTCTAATCCATCAGATGAGCGTACTAAAGCATATTTGACAGGAAAGATGGGATAATGCTTCGGCCTATCTTTTGGCTGTATATGGCAATAAAAAATGTGACGGATAAATATCCGTCACATTTTTTATTTAGATGAAACTCTTTACTCTTCGAGAAGCTTCTTTATAAAATCGTTTAACTCTTTGTCGAGTCCTTTTAACAGCTCATCGTCTATTATATATGTGTCGTTGTCAATGTAGAGGAGGTCCACAATTGTCTCCTTGTCATCGTCTACAAGAATGCAAGAGTAGGGCTTTGGTACATTCATATTCTCGAATGTTCCTTTATTAAGCTCGTCGGAGAGGATATTGCGTATCTCCTTTTCTATCGACTCTACACCATTATCGCCCTCTTTGTGCACCCATTCGTCTATTTGTGCGTGCGATAGTTCGTTATCATCATCATCGAAAATTGTAACTACTCCGTTGCTTCCGTTTACGTGAAAGTGAAAGTCGGTAACTTTACTCTCTTCGGTTACAAACTGCTTACTCATCTCTGCAATGGCAGCGCGAAGCTTGTCCTGTGATTCTGTGCTGATAGTAGACATAATGGATGCTGTTTAATTGTTGGCGATTCTGTTTTTACTTATGCGTTTTTGCCGTGGCAGTTCTTGTACTTTTTACCGCTACCGCAGGGGCAGGGATCATTACGTCCTACTGTCTTCTCGACGCGAATGGGCTCGCGGCGTGCGCTGCGTGTGTCGTTCTGTGCTGCTGCCTGCTGGTTAGCATCGTTAAGATCAACCTTTGTCTCGTTATAACGCTGCGTCTGACGGGTGCGTCCGGGAGCGGGTGCCTCTTTTACTTGTGTCGGCTCCTGTACGGGAATCTGTCCGCGCATAAGTATCGATGATGTCTGGTCGTTAATCTTGTTCACCATCTTGTCGAACAGTGTAACCGACTCGAGTTTGAATATCAACAGCGGGTCTTTCTGCTCGTAGCTTGCATTCTGTACAGAGTGCTTGAGCTCGTCAAGGTCGCGTAGATTCTCTTTCCACGCATCGTCGATAGTGTGGAGCAGAATAGACTTTTCGAAGCACTTTATAACCTCTTTACCCTTTGAGTCGTATGTGGCTTTTACGTTAGAGGGAATCTGATATACGTGACGTCCATCGGTGATGGGTACGTAGATTGATTTATCGCCCATAGCCTCGTTGTTCTTATATACATACTCAAAATAGGGGTATGCTGTCTGTGCCATACGCTCGTTCTTGCGCTTGAAATTGTCCATCACAGCCTCGAAGCATTTTTCGGCTCTCTCCTCGTAGTCCATCTTGTCGTACTCGGCTTTACTTTCGATGGGTAGCTCGGTTGCAAGCACACGCATCATTTCGAGCTTGGCATCCTCGAACGGGCAACGCTCGATGATGCTGTAGCAACGGTCCCACAACATATTTACAATGTCCATACCAATGCGCTCGCCAATGAGTGCGTGACGACGCTTGGTGTATATTACGGTACGCTGTCTGTTCATTACATCATCGTACTCCAATAGGCGTTTACGTATGCCAAAGTTGTTCTCCTCGACCTTCTTTTGTGCACGTTCGATAGATTTTGATATCATAGGGTGTTCTATCATATCTCCATCCTGGAATCCAACATATTTATTATCGAGAATCTTTGTGATTCTCTCGGAACCGAACAGACGCATAAGGTTATCCTCCAACGATACGAAGAATACCGAAGAACCCGGGTCGCCCTGACGTCCCGCACGTCCGCGTAACTGTCTATCGACACGACGCGACTCGTGACGCTCTGTACCAATGATGGCAAGACCTCCGGCATCGCGAACCTCTTGGCTAAGCTTAATATCGGTACCACGACCGGCCATATTGGTTGCACTGGTAACTGTTCCCGAAAGACCTGCTTTTGCTACAATGTCAGCCTCCTTCTGGTGGAGCTTGGCATTCAATACATTGTGCTGTATCTTGCGCATTGTGAGCATACGGCTGAGCATCTCTGAAATTTCGACAGAGGTTGTACCCACAAGCACGGGGCGTCCCTGCTGTACAAGGCTCTCAATCTCCTCGATTACGGCTTTATATTTTTCGCGCTTTGTCTTGTAGACGCGGTCGTTCATATCATTGCGGGCAATCGGACGGTTGGTGGGAATTACAACGACGTCCAATTTGTAGATATCCCAAAATTCGCCAGCCTCGGTCTCGGCTGTACCGGTCATTCCTGACAGCTTGTGGTACATACGGAAATAATTCTGCAGGGTGATTGTGGCAAAAGTCTGTGAGGCAGCCTCTACCTTCACTCGCTCCTTGGCCTCGATAGCCTGATGGAGACCATCGGAGTAACGGCGGCCCTCCATAATACGTCCGGTCTGCTCGTCTACGATTTTTACCTGTCCATCCTCGGTAACGACATACTCAACGTCGCGGTCGAACATTGTGTAGGCCTTGAGCAACTGGTTGATTGTGTGTACGCGCTCCGACTTTATAGAGAAATTTGTTAGAAGCTCGTCTTTCTTTGCAACCTTCTCCTCGTTTGTAAGAGTGGTGTCATTCTCAAGCTCCGACATTTCTGTTGCAATGTCGGGAAGAACAAAGAGCGACTGGTCTTGTGAGTTTCCTGTGATAAGCTCAATACCCTTGTCGGTAAGGTCTACGCTGTGCATCTTCTCGTCGATGACAAAGTAGAGCGGCTCGATAGCCTCGGGCATACGCTTGTTGTTCTGCTCAATGTAGAACTCCTCGGTCTTTAGCATTCCGGCTTTTACTCCCGGCTCGCTCAATAGTTTGATGAGGGGCTTGTTCTTGGGGAGAGCCTTGTGGCTGCGGAAGAGTGAAAGGTAACCCTCGGTAACCTCGTCCTTATTCTCGGAATATATCTTGCGACGGGCATCGGCAAGGAATTCTGTTGCGAGCTTTTTCTGTGCCTCTACCAGACGCTCCACCAAAGGACGGTACTCCTCGAACATCTGATCCTCGTTGCGGGGAACGGGACCCGAAATGATAAGCGGGGTACGCGCGTCGTCAATCAACACAGAATCGACCTCATCGACAATGGCGTAGTTGTGCATACGCTGTACAAGGTCGTTGGGCTGTACTGCCATATTGTCGCGTAGGTAGTCGAATCCGAACTCATTGTTTGTACCGAATGTAATGTCGGCCAAATATGCGTTGCGGCGTGCGTCGGAGTTAGGCTGGTGTCTGTCGATGCAGTCCACGCTCATACCGTGGAACATATAAAGAGGTCCCATCCACTCGGAGTCGCGCTTGGCAAGGTAGTCGTTCACTGTTACCACGTGTACACCATTGCCTGTGAGTGCGTTAAGGAATACGGGTAGGGTAGCCACGAGTGTCTTTCCCTCTCCTGTTGCCATTTCGGCAATCTTACCTTTGTGAAGCACGACACCACCGAACAGCTGTACGTCGTAGTGAATCATATTCCACACAGTGTCGTTGCCACCGGCGTTCCAATGGTTCTTGTAGATGGCCTTGTCGCCTTCGATGCTCACAAAATCGAATTTTGCTGCAAGATTGCGGTCAAACTCGTTGGCTGTAACTTCTACTGTCTCATTCTCGGCGAAACGTCGTGCGGTATCTTTTACAATGGCAAAAACCTCGGGGAGAGCCTCGTCGAGAGCATTGTCCATCTTCTCGAGAACCTCTTTCTCCAATTTGTCTATCTGATTGAATACAGACTCTCTCTTTTCGAGCTCTGTATCCTCGATGCTCGCCTTGAGAGCTTCTATCTTTGCTCTCTCCTCCTTTACGCAACCTTGAATGTTTGCTTTGATGGCTTGAGTGCGTGCTCGTAACTCATCGTTGCTCAATGCCGATATGGCAGGATATGCCATTTTTATCTTTTCAACCCAAGGCTTAATCTCGCGCATATCACGGCTCGCCTTGTTTCCAAATAATTTACTGATAAATTCGTTGAACCCCATTTATTTGTTGTTTTAATTATTTACTTATTCATAAATTTTCGCGAAGATAATCATAAAATGACAATTTTGCGCGATTTTATTGCGGAAAAATGAAAAATAAAAGCTTTTTGTCTTTTGTGCAAAAAACGTGCCAGAATGTTGTTTGTGTAATTGTCTGTAATTTTTGTCTTATTTTAGGATGGTAATGTTTTTTGTGCTATCTTTGCATTTAAGTGGCTTATACTAAAAATTTGCCGCCTTTCCCTATTACCGAAAAATACTTTTGTTTTATGAAAAAAATACTCTTTTTATTGTTATCTGTGGCTTTGTTGTCGTGTAACGGCGGTGTAAAGGTTTATAAAGCCTCTGATTTTGGAATAGTGCCTAATACCGGCGAGGATATGACAAGCGCTTTAGCGAATGCTCTTGCTGTAATAAAAGCCGAGCGTGGCGGTAAGCCTGCGAAACTGCAGTTCGATGGCGGCGAATATGATTTTTATCCCGAAAATGCCAATGTGCGTGAATATTATATATCGAATCACGACCAGAGCAATCCTAAGCTCGTGGCTGTGGCAATGGAGGAATTGAAGAATGTAACATTGTCGGGCGCAGCATCGTCGGACAATTGCGCTACCGTTTTTCTTATGAACGGCCGTATGCTGCCTGTCTCTATGATAGATTGCGAGAATTGCGGATTATCTTCGATAAGAATAGATACCCGTGTGCCTCAGATTACACAGGTTGAGGTCATTGAGAATGATACGGAGAATGGCTATATTACATACAAGGTCGCTCCCTATGCCAACTACAGAATAGAGGATGGACGCTTGATTGTTTCCGGTAGCAATTGGGAACTTACACCCTCGGCGGGTATTGCTTTCGATGGCGAGACAGGCCATTTGGTATATTGCACAAGCGATATTCACGTAGGTGTACACAATGTCGAAGAGGTTGCTCCCCGCGTGATACGCGCCCCTTGGAGAGACGCTCGTCTTAAAGAGGGTACTTTCGTTGCTATGCGCTCATACTATCGTCCTACTCCCGGTATTTTTGTTGCTAAATGTAAGAATACACTGTTGAACGATGTTACAGTGCATTATGCCGAGGGAATGGGACTTTTGGTGCAGAATAGCGATAATATCTCGCTCAAATGTTTCAATGTGGTTCCTCAGGAGGGTAGCGGACGTTACTTTACAACACAGGCCGATGCTACTCACTTCTCGGGCTGTAAAGGAATGATTGAGTCTGTGTCCGGTGTATATTCGGGAATGATGGATGATGCGATAAATGTTCACGGAACCTATTTGCGCGTAGTTCAGCGCATTGACGACTATACTGTTGTCGGTCGCTATATGCACTCTCAGGCTTATGGATTCTATTGGGGTGGTGCCGGCGATAGCGTGCAATTTGTGCGTTCCGATGTTATGGAGATAACAGAGCAGAATCGTGTGGCGGAAATTGCTTCTTACGACAAAGAGGATATTCACGGATGCAAAGAGTTCTTGATTAAATTCGAGGATGTATTGCCAGAGGATATTGCCAACGGCAACTATGGTATCGAGAATCTCGAGTGGACTCCCGAGGTGCTTTTCAGTGATAATATTGTACGTGACAATCGTGCACGTGGCGCGCTTTTCAGTACTCCTAAACGTACAATAGTAGAGAATAATACTTTCGACCATACATCGGGTACAGCCATACTCTTGTGCGGCGACTGTAACGGCTGGTTCGAGACAGGAGCTTGTCGCGACGTTGTTATACGCAATAACCGCTTTGTGAATGCTCTTACCAATATGTTCCAATTTACAAATGCTGTAATCTCAATTTATCCCGAGATTCCCAATCTTGCGGCTCAGACAAAATATTTCCACGGAGGCAAAGGACAGGGCGTTGTTATCGAGAATAATGTTTTTGAGACATTCGATGCTCCTATCGTCTATGCAAAATCGTTGGACGGCCTTGTGTTCCGCGGAAACAAAATTGTTGGCAACAACGACTTTGAACCATTCCACTGGAACCGTTACCGCTTCCTTTTCGACAAGGTTACAGGAGTGACAATAGAGGATAATGAGTTTGACGGTGGATTCGATGAGGCTAAAGATGTAAAGTATAACTATTGATTATGCTTCACCGTTTCTCTGACGATATTTCATCGGTGGAAATTCCCGGGCGCTTCAATAACCCCTTCCATTATCGCCCCCACCCATTGTGTGTGGCTGCAGTCGAGGAGGTGCGTCGCTCTTTGAATGCCGATGATACTCTGCGCACCGAGGTTGCCAAAGGTAAAATGTTTGGTGTGCTTGTTGTTCGTGATAAAAAAGGAGAAATTGGTTATCTTGCGGCATTCTCGGGGCTGTTGGCCGGTCGTAACGAACATCCGTTTTTTGTTCCGGCAGTCTATGATATGCTCTCTCCCGACGGTTATTTCAAGCGCGAGGAGTTGGAAATTTCAAACATAAACGAGGAGATAAGGGCTCTGTTGGCGTCCGATGGCTATATTGCGGCAAAAGCTGCGTACGACGAATCGGTGGAGCGCTGCGCCGGTGAAATTGAGGCGATGCGTAAGAGTATGCACGACTGCAAACTCTTGCGCGACGCTAAACGCTGTGCGGGGCAACTATCGCCCGAGGAGTCGGCAGCTCTTATTGCCGAGAGCCAATATCAAAAGGCGGAGCTTAAACGCCTGCAGAAAGGTTGCAAGGAAAAGATTGCCGAATGTGCTGCCGCGCTGAATATCTTTACGGAAAAGCTCAACGCCTTTAAAGAGGAACGCCGCCGCCGCTCGGCTGCATTGCAGGAGTGGCTCTTTAAGGAGTTTGCGGTGCTTAATGCCAATGGCGAACGTCGTAATTTGTTCGATATTTTCTTGGAGTATAGGGGCATTATTCCTCCGGCGGGAGCGGGCGAGTGTGCTGCGCCTAAATTATTGCAGTATGCCTATCTTTACAATCTTCGTCCCCTCGCTATGGCTGAATTCTGGTTGGGTGAGTCGCCAGTAGGAGAGGTTCGTCGCGACGGTTGCTATTATGGTTCGTGCAAGGGAAAATGTGAGCCTATACTTGACTTTATGCTGCGAGGCCTTAATGTAGAAAATGCCCTCTCTGATATTACTGCAGCAGATGATACAAAACTTGACATCCTTTTTGAGGACGACAGATATATTGTGGTAAACAAGCCTTTCGGTATGCTGTCGGTGCCTGGAAAGGTTGGCGGGCTCTCTTTGCAGGAACTTTTGTGCCGTCGTTACAATAATGAGAATATTAAGGTTGCTCACAGGCTTGATATGGCAACGTCGGGGCTTTTGGTGGCGGCAAAGGACGGTGATGGCTATAAAAGGATTCAGGCACTTTTTGCTGAAAGAAAGGTAAATAAAATTTACTATGCGTTGTTGGATGGGGTTCCCTCTGTTGCCGACGGTGAAATTTCTCTTCCTCTATCGGCCGACTATATGAACCGTCCGCGTCAGATGGTCGATTTTGAGTCGGGAAGCAGTGCTGTTACTCAATACAGGATATTATCGACCCGCCCATATAAAGGACGCGAATGTGCGCTTGCGGAATTGCAACCGCATACGGGACGCACCCATCAGCTAAGAGTGCATTGCTCCCATCGTTTGGGGCTCGACACTCCTATCGTTGGTGATGAACTTTATGGAAAAGCCGATGAAAGGCTTTTTCTGCACGCCTCGCATCTGTCGTTCGTGCATCCTTATACGGGAGAGAATCTGTCGTTCGACTCTCCTGCTGAATTCCTATAATAATAAATGTTCCCAGCAATTGCAGGGAACATTTATTATCTGGCGGTTTCTAA
>JAFYRW010000025.1 GCA_017546785.1 Bacteroidaceae bacterium
GGTCAGGAGACTGAGCTTGGCGCTGTTAACGTAATGACAGGTGTTTACACCGGCCGTTCTCCCAAAGACAAATTTATCGTTAAGGATGCAACTTCTGAGAACACTGTATGGTGGACATCAGACGAGTATAAAAACGACAACAAGCCTGTAACAACTGAGGCTTGGAACGCTCTCAAGGAGATTGCAACAAAAGAGCTTTCTAACAAGAGACTCTTCGTTATCGATGCATTCTGCGGTGCTAACCCCGCTACACGTCTCAAAGTTCGCTTCATTATGGAGGTAGCTTGGCAGGCACACTTTGTAAAGAATATGTTCATCCGTCCTACAGAGGAGGAGTTGGCTAACTTCGGTGAGCCCGACTTTATCGTTTACAACGCTTCTAAGGCTGCAGTTTCTAACTACGCTGAGTTGGGATTGAACTCTGAGACAGCTGTTGTATTCAACCTCACATCACGTGAGCAGATTATCCTCAACACTTGGTACGGTGGTGAGATGAAGAAGGGTATGTTCTCTATGATGAACTACTACCTCCCCTTGCAGGGTATTGCTTCTATGCACTGCTCGGCTAACACAAACGAGAAGGGTGAGACAGCTATCTTCTTCGGTCTCAGCGGTACAGGAAAGACTACTCTTTCTACCGATCCCAAGCGTATGCTTATCGGTGACGACGAGCACGGTTGGGACGACGAGTGCGTATTCAACTTCGAGGGTGGTTGCTATGCAAAGGTTATCAACCTTGACAAGGATAGCGAGCCCGATATCTACAACGCTATCCGTCGCGACGCACTTTTGGAGAACGTAACAGTTGATGCTAACGGCAAGATTGACTTTGCTGATAAGAGCGTTACCGAGAATACTCGTGTATCTTATCCTATCAACCACATCAACAACATCGTTAAGCCCGTATCTAAGGCTCCCGCAGCTAAGAAGGTTATCTTCCTTTCAGCTGACGCATTCGGCGTTCTTCCTCCCGTTTCTATCTTGTCACCCGAGCAGACTCAGTACTACTTCCTCAGCGGATTTACAGCTAAGTTGGCAGGTACAGAGCGTGGTATCACAGAGCCCACTCCTACATTCTCAGCTTGCTTCGGTGCTGCATTCTTGAGCCTCCACCCCACAAAGTACGGTGAGGAGCTCGTTAAGAAGATGGAAGCAAACGGTGCTAAGGCTTACTTGGTAAATACCGGTTGGAACGGAACAGGCAAGCGTATCTCTATCAAGGATACACGCGGTATCATCGACGCTATCCTCGATGGCTCAATCGATACAGCTCCCACAAAGACAATTCCTTACTTTGACTTTGTTGTTCCCACAGAGTTGCCCGGTGTTGATCCCGCTATCCTCGATCCTCGCGACACTTACGCAGAGGCTTCTGAGTGGGAGGCAAAGGCTCAGGACTTGGCTGGTCGTTTCATCAAGAACTTCACAAAGTACACTGGTAACGACGCAGGTAAGGCTCTTGTTGCTGCTGGTCCTCAGCTCTAATATAAGATTACCTTATATATTTAACGCTTGCCCCAAAAGGGCAAGCGTTTTTTTGCGCACCATACTATAGCAATATAGCCAAAAAGAGCTATCTTCGCACCATTAAACAGCATTTATGATACCCGACAAGCTTACAGCCGAATTCATCAATGAGCATCGCAACGACGACGTACGCAAGCTTGCGCTATTGGGCGCACGCTATCCCGGCGTAAATATACGTCTGGCTGTAACACAGATTGAGGGGCGGCAATTGGCTAAGAGCAAGCTACCTGCGTGGAGCGCTACCGATGGTGTCATATACCCCGCGCGCCTCTCTATGGAGCAATGTTCATCGGAGGAGACGGCGCGCTACAAAGCATCGCTCATAGAGGGAGAATCCATTGCCGACCTTACCGGAGGCTTTGGCATAGACTGCAGCTATATGGCCGAGAAGATGAAGAAGGGCATATACATTGAGCGCAACAGCGAGCTATGCGATATTGCAGCACACAACTTTGCTCTATTAGGATTACCACATATAGAGATACGCAACGGCAACAGCGAGGATATTCTCCCTACACTGCCCCACTGCGACTGGATATTCATTGACCCTGCCCGACGCGACGGAGCCGGCCGTAAGGTTGTTGCCTTGAGCGACTGCGAGCCCGACGTAAGCGCACTATGCGACACACTGCTCGAACGCGCCAACAATGTTATGATAAAATGCTCCCCGATGCTCGACATTACCGCAGCCTGTCGCAGCCTGCGCAATGTAAAGGATGTACACGTCGTTGCTGTAAACAACGAATGCAAGGAGCTGTTGCTCATACTCTCTCAGCAGGAGTACGAGACAAAGATAGAGTGTGTAAATTTAACAGGAGCAGGGAAGCAGCATTTCAGCTACATACAAAAGGAGGAGAGCGCAAGCAGCGTACCCATTGCAAAGAGACTCGGCAGCTACCTATACGAGCCTAATGCGGCTATTCAGAAGGCAGGAGCAAGTGGCACCCTTGCCAACCATTATAACATAGAGAAACTACACCCCAACAGCCAATTGTATACGTCCGATAATCTAGTAGAGGAATTCCCCGGACGAAAATTCCGCATAGAGGCTGCCGGCAGTTTCTCAAAGAACGATATTAAAGTATTACTGAACGACACACGACAAGCTAATATTACAGTGCGCAATTTCCCCGAGACGGCCGATGCGTTACGCCGCCGCCTTAAGGTTGCCGACGGAGGAGATATTTACCTCTTTGCCACCACCCTCGCCGACAACAGGAAGGTGCTTATAAAATGCCGAAAAGAATAATTCCCTCGAATGCTTAATATGGCATATTCGAGGGAATTACTTTTATTTGAGCCTGATTATCTCTTCTGCTTCATAAGCAGAGCATCAATATCGCGCTGTTTGACAAGCTCCAATGCCTTGTTGAACACCTCATTGTCGGCATTCATAATTTGCAGATACTCGGCAGTACCCCAAAGGTCGCGAGCGAGAAGAGCCTTAAGCTGTCGGGTTATCTGCGGCAGAGAATTGTTGTACTCCTCCTCGCCACCGGCAATCTTAATTCCGTCAGCCTCTCCCTGAGTGCGCAGCATTGTAAGCAGCTGCTCATCAACCTCGAATTTGGTATTGAATTCAGCCATTGTGGGATATTTCTCCTTTAGCTCGTCGCGATTGTCGTCGATGTAACGCAGCGTTGCCTGCAATATTGAGCCGTGACGCACAAGGTCGCGATGATAGTCTGTATATTTATTTGTGTCGAGAGGTACAAAATAGTCGGGCATTATACCTCCGCCGCCATAGACCGTACGTCCCAGACGCTTTGTCTTCATCATCAGCGAGTCGGGGAAATGTATGCTGTCGGCGCTCATAAGTTCACCGCTGTTGTAGCGCATAACAAGATCCTTTGTATATGGTATTGAGTCGCCATAGGGCTTTTGAATATTACGTCCCGAAGGGGTATAATAGCGCGCTATTGTGAGACGAATCATTGAACCGTCGGGTAGATTAAACGAGCGCTGCACCAATCCTTTACCAAAAGAGCGGCGACCTACAACGACGCCTCTATCCCAATCCTGGATTGTTCCCGCAAGAATCTCGGCAGCCGACGCTGATGTCTCGTCGATGAGCACAGCAACATTTCCTTTGGTGAATTTGCCTCCGCCCTTTGCCACATAGTCGTAACGCGGGAAGACACGGCCCTCGGTATATACTACAAGCTGCTGTGGCTGCAACAGCTCATTTGCAATGTCTACCGCAGCATTGAGATAGCCTCCGCCATTGCCCTGAAGGTCTATTATAAGATTCTTCATTCCTCGGCGTTTGAGAGAATCGAGTTTTGTCGAGAATTCTTCGTATGTAGTCGCGCCAAAAGAGGCTATACGGATGTAACCGTTCTTTTTGTCTACCATATATGCCGCATCGACGCTCGATGTTGCAATCTTGTCGCGGATGATGGTAAAGTTCAACGGACGTTCTACTCCGCGGCGACAAACCTTGACATTTACCTCGGAGCCTTTGGGGCCACGCAGACGGCGCATAATCTCACCACGCTCCATCTTTACTCCAGCAATCACAGTATCATTGACTGCCACAATGCGGTCACCGGCAATAATACCCACCTTCTCCGACGGGCCACCCTGTGTAGTGTGAATAACATAGAGTGTGTCGCTGACAATATTGAACTGCACGCCTATTCCCTCGAAGCTGCCCTGCATAGCCTCCATAAGAGCCTTTACCTCTTTTTGGTCTGAGTATGTAGAGTGAGGGTCAAGGTCCTTGAGCATTGCCTTTATTCCCGACTCGACCATTTTTACCTCAGGGATAGAATCGACATAAAAGCGCGAGATAATATTGTGTGTAAACATCAGTTTGGTCAGTTGTTCGGGCATTTTAACCTCGCCATTCTGCGAGAAGAGCGAGAGGCTACAGACGAGAGCCGCAACAACAGAAAGTATTCTCTTATTCATAGTAGTTTATTATTCTTGTTTGTTAGTATCTATTACATAGTCCTCGGGGAGGAGAGCCTTTACATCTTTTCCATAGGCAAGAAGCTCGCGCACGACACTGCTGCTCAACGCAGCATACTGAGGCTCGGTAGTCATTATTAGAGTCTCTATATTTCCGACCATACGGTTAATGTCGGCAAGATCGCGCTCATACTCAAAATCCTTTACGCTGCGCACTCCGCGCAACAGGCAGCAGGCACCCGCCTTTTGTGCATACTCAACGGTGAGCCCGTCGTATGTATCAACCGACACGCGCGGCTCATTGGCATAAAGAGCCTTTATCGACGACACGCGCTCGTGGAGAGTAAACATTGTTCTCTTTTCGGAATTATGACCTACGGCTATCAGCACTCCATCGAAAATATCGAGGGCACGCAGCACCAACGAATGGTGGCCGCGAGTGTAGGGGTCGAAAGAACCTGCAAAGAGTGCTATGCGCTTATTCCCGTTACTCTTCATCGGCCTTGTCCTCCTCGACAACAAGATTGTCAATAATAAAATTCTGACGCTCCATTGTATTCTTACCCATATAATAGCCCAAAAGCTCCTCGACCTTGTCGTCTTTGTGAAGCGTCACTCGCTCCAGGCGCATATCCTCGCCTATAAAATTACGGAACTCATCGGGAGATATTTCTCCGAGACCTTTGAATCGGGTAATCTCGGGGTTAGGCGACAGCTTTTCTATTGCAGCTATACGCTCCTCCTCGGAGTAGCAGTATATTGTCTCAAAATCACCCTTACCCTTGTTCTCCTCGGCATTTTTCTTGCCACGAGGCACCTTACGTTTGTTGCGCACACGGAAGAGCGGTGTCTGCAGGATATATACGTGTCCCTTCTTCACAAGCTCGGGGAAGAACTGCAGGAAGAATGTTATTATGAGCAGACGAATGTGCATTCCATCAACATCGGCATCGGTTGCAACAATAACCTTGTTGTAGCGCAATCCCTCAAGGCCATCCTCGATGTTCAGTGCAGCCTGCAAGAGATTAAATTCCTCATTCTGATAAACGACGGCACGGCTCAGTCCGAAGCAGTTCAGAGGCTTACCTCTCAAGCTGAACACAGCCTGTGTATTAGCGTCGCGGCTCTTTGTTATTGAACCGCTCGCAGAGTCTCCCTCGGTAATAAAGATACTGCTCTCGTCCATACGGTCGCCCTTAGTGTCGTTAAAGTGTATGCGGCAGTCGCGCAATTTACGATTGTGCATATTCACCTTTTTAGCCTTCTCACGCACCTGTTTGGTGAGTCCTGCAAGCTCCTTACGCTCCTTCTCCGATGCAAGAATCTTTGCGAGCATCGCCTCGCTGATGTCGGGGTTACGATGCAGGAAATTGTCTAGTTCCTCTTTAACAAAGTCACCGATAAACTTCTTGACGCTTATGCTGTTCTCGTCGGGAGCAATGCGCAACGAGCCGAGCTTGACCTTTGTCTGACTCTCAAAGACAGGCTCCTGCACATTGACGGCAATAGCCGCTACAATACCGTTGCGAATGTCGCTGTATTCAAAGTTCTTTGCACTAAAAAAGTCGTGTATGGTCGATGCCACAAGCTCCTTAAAGGCACTCTGATGCGTTCCTCCCTGCGAAGTATGCTGTCCATTGACAAAGGAATAATACTCCTCGCCATACTGTGCAGCGTGGGTGAATGCAATCTCAATATCCTCGCCCTTAAGATGAATTATAGGATAGAGACTGTCGGCTGTCATATTGTCGGTAAGAAGGTCGGCAAGACCGTTGCGCGACAATATGCGGCGACCGTTGAATATTATTGTCAGTCCTGTGTTCAGATAGGTGTAGTTGCGGAGCATTGTCTCTATGAACGCGGGACGGAACTCATAGTTGGGGAAGAGTTTGTTGTCGGGAGTAAAGGCAATGTAGGTACCATTCTCCTCGGTACTTTTGCTTGTCTCATCCGAGGAAAGCACACCCGAAGCAAACGACGCTGCACGGACAACGCCATCGCGGTAGCTACGAACCTCAAAATGTGTAGAAAGAGCATTCACAGCCTTAAGACCTACTCCGTTAAGACCAACGGACTTTTTAAAAGCCTTGCTGTCGTACTTTCCTCCGGTATTCAGCATACTCACAGCCTCAATCATCTTACCCTGCGGAATACCGCGGCCATAGTCGCGCACCGTGACCGACGAGTTATTCTCAATGTCAATTTCTATGCGACGGCCGGCACTCATCTTAAACTCATCGATACTGTTATCTATGACCTCCTTCAAAAGCACATATATACCATCATCATTCTGGGATCCATCGCCCAATTTACCGATATACATACCTGGGCGGGTACGTATATGCTCCATATCATCAAGATGGCGGATATTATCGTCGGTATATGCCACCTGCTCCTGTGGCATACTGTCGTCTATCAACAAAGTCTCTTCACTCATATATTATTCCCTTTATTTAATCTCTTTTTTATAAGCACGACGGCGTTTGTGCTGTACCTTATCGAATGCATCCCACTGCGCCTGTATCTTATCGTTCATTTCAAGCTCGGGGTTACTCTCCACATCAATTATTCCCATTTCGAGATAACGCGGCAGAAGGTCGTTTATAATCATTGCATTCACTCCCTTGTTCTGATATTCCGGCTTTATGGCCATAAGCAGAAAGTCGAGATGCTTGGGCTTACGGTCGAGCAGAGGCTTAAGGAAATGCACCCAACCGAACGGAAAGAGGCGTCCCTTTGATTTACGCAGAGCCTGCGCATAAGAGGCAAGGCTTATGCCCAATCCCACAAGATTGTCATTCTCGTCGGCAATAAACGACACCAATTGCATATTCACCAACGGGAAATACATCTTTATAAACTGCTCTATCTGAGCATCGCTCAACGGCGAAAAGCCATACAACGGTGAATAAGCCTCGTTTACTATCTCAAAGACCTGTTTGCCGTAACGGGCAGCAAGTTCCTTTAGGGATTTTGCGCGTACAACGTGCAATTTATAACGTCGGGCAACCAACGCCGACAGACGCTCGGCTTTCTCCCAATTCTCGGCAGGGGGAGTAAAGAGGAATTCCACCCAATCGACATCCTTTTCGTATCCCAAAGAAACAATATGTTCGGGATAGTAGAGATAGTTGTAGATGGTAGCCATTGTACCCAGACGGTCAAAGCCCTCGATGAGCATTCCCTCGGGATCAAAGTCTGTAAAGCCCAACGGTCCCTGAATCTCGGTCATTCCACGCTCCTTACCCCACTGCTCCACAGTATCGAGCAGAGCCTTAGAGACCTCTTTGTCGTCTATAAAATCAATCCAACCGAAGCGTACAGCCTTGACATTCCATTTTTCGTTTGCGCGATTATTTATGATTGCAGCCACACGTCCCACAATCTTTCCGTCGCGATAGGCAAGGAAATAGTCCGCCTCACAGAATTCAAATGCAGCATTACGATCCCTGCGCAATGTATTCAGCATATCCTCGTATAGCTCATACACTGCATACTCATTGTTCTTGTATAGCTCGTAATTGAAACGAATAAACTTCTTAAGTTCAGACTTAGTAGTTACCTTAACAATAGTTACCGACATTTTTACTTATATTAAATTCGTGTAAATCTAATGATTTTTGGTTAAAAATACAAATTATGATACATATATGAGATAAGAGAGGTAAGCAACGTATGACGTTACCAGAATGCCTCCCTCCCAACGGTTTATTGTGCTCTTACCCCAGAATCGGCCCACAATATATACGAGCAGCGAAGCGGCCAACAGCACATAATAATCCACAAAGCTGAAGCCATCCAATGGGATAGGAGTAATTGAGGCACTGCAACCTAGAATAAAGAATATATTCAATATGTTACTGCCGAGCACATTACCAAGCGCAATGCCTACATTGCCTTTGCGGGCAGCATTCACCGACACGGCAAGTTCGGGCAGGGAGCTTCCGGCCGATACGATTGTTATTCCTACGACAGCCTCGGAAACACCCAATGAGGTAGCAACAGCTACTGCGCCGTCCACAAAAAGGTTACCGCCGGCTATAAGGGCACTAAGACCGCAAACGATTAAGAGAGCTATCTTCCAGAAGGGTACAGTGCTATGCTGCTCCTCAGCATCATCGGTTGCCGATATTGAGAATGTGTAACGGATGAATATCGCAAGGAAGCAGAGCAAAAGCATTCCTCCGTAGCGTGTAATACTCTCATTATCAGCTCCTCCTACCAGCATACTGCCCGACACAAGGATAAGTGCCACCGATGCCAGCAGATTAAACGGAAGCTCACGAGAGAGCATCTTTGAACTGAATCTTATAGGAGAAATAAGCGCCGCAACACCCAATATTAATAGGGTATTGAAAATATTGCTGCCTATAATATTACCTAAAGAGATTCCGGAATTTCCTCTTATTGCCGCCCCCAGACTTATCACAAATTCCGGCAGCGACGTTCCTAATGCCACAATGGTAAGACCAATGACAAGCTCGCTTATTTTAAAGCGTCGGGCAAGTTCCGAAGCACCTTTCGTGAGCCAGTCGGCACCATAAATCACACACAGAATTCCCGCGATAAAAGAGATTATAGAGAGTATCATCGTACTATTTATTATTTTGCACGCGAAGATACTAATTTATTTGCTTTTAGCGAAGAAAATAAATGAGTCTTACAGATACTCTTTATTTAAAATAAATTAAAAAAAGCATTAAAAGCGGGAGGCTGTAGGCAACCACCCGACATTCAAAAAAAACGGGTAAGGTCAATTGCTCCACACATCACCCCATTTTCCTCCTTTGGAATCACCGGCATTGTCCATTGTCTCGATTGAACGGGCATTGAGAGGGGCAGAGGCTGCAAGCATCGCACAATTTTCCACAAGTACAATCGTCACCTCGGGTTTTAAATATTTTCGTTTCATACAATTCTTTCTTTTAGTATAAAACTGAAACAAGCAAAAAGGCCATTTTGTTTCGCGAAAAGAAAGAATTATGCCACCGCCAGCAAAAGAGTCCTTATGGGACAAAAAAACATTCGCACCGCGATAATACGCAGTGCGAATGCTATTTAAAAACAATTGTATTATTTTATGTAGCCCTGTCCTATAAGCTCGTTGGCAACAACAAGAAGCTCATCGTACCATTCTTTTCCGAAGCGCTCAATAAGCGGTTCTTTAAGAAACTGATAGGCGCGTATGCCTTTACGGCGTCCGGCTATCTGCGCAGTGCGACAGACATCCCATTTGTGGAAATTCACAGCTGTAAGGTCGCCGGTCTTACTCAAACGGGCAGGATAAAGGTAGCAAGAGATTGGCTTGCGCCACTCTGTGCGCCCCTCGTTGAAGGCCTTTTCGATTAGACAGATACAACAGCCATTCTCGTCTCGCGAGGCAAAGACACAATCTTTTCCGTTCACGATAGAGGTTACAAGGTCTCCGTCGCGGTCGCTGTACACAACACCCTGCTGCTCAACGACAGCACGCGCCTCGGGAGTCATCTCCTCCTCAACAATGGGCAAAGCCTCCTCGAGTTTCTCAACCTCATCGAGAGCAACGGGAGCACCCGCATCACCCTCTACACAGCATATTCCTTTGCAGTGCGAGGGGTTACAGCAGAAATACTCCTGAAACATTGCAAATGATACTATTGCATCGCCTATCTGTACCATACTCTTAACTTGATGTCTATTAGATAAGGCAGGTTCCTGTCATATCAGCAGGAGCGTCGAGACCCATAATCTTGAGGATTGTAGGAGCAACGTCGGCAAGGATACCGTCCTTTATTGTCGCATTCTTATCCTCGGTAACATAAACACAGGGAACAGGGTTGAGCGAGTGCGCTGTGTTGGGCGAACCGTCGTTGTTCACTGCATTGTCGGCGTTACCGTGGTCGGCAATGATAATAGACTCGTAACCGTGAGCCTTAGCAGCCTCGATAACATCCTTAACGCAAGCATCAACTGCGACAACAGCCTTTTCTATAGCGCTGTAGATACCTGTGTGACCAACCATATCACCGTTAGCGAAATTTACAACGATAAACTCATATTTCTCTGAGTTAATCTCGGCAACGAGCTTATCCTTAACCTCGTATGCGCTCATTTCGGGCTGAAGGTCGTATGTTGCAACCTTAGGAGAGGGAACAAGGATACGCTCCTCACCCTCGTAAGGAGTCTCACGACCACCGTTGAAGAAGAATGTAACGTGTGCATATTTCTCTGTCTCGGCAATATGCAACTGCTTCATTCCCTGCTTAGATACATACTCACCGAGAGTGTTTGCAACGTTCTCTTTGTCGAAAAGGATGTGTACTCCTGTGAACTTTGCATCGTAGGGAGTCATACAGTAATACTGAAGGCCGGGGATTGTGTGCATACCAGCCTCGGGCATATCCTCCTGTGTCAATACAACGGTCAATTCCTTTGCGCGGTCGTTACGGTAGTTGTAAAAGATAACAACGTCGCCCTCGCCGATACGGCCGTCGAGATTGCTGTTTACGATAGGATTCACGAACTCATCGGTAACACCCTCGGCATAAGACTCCTCCATTGCCTTAACCATATCAGCAGCGGGCTTACCCTCGCCATTAACCAAAAGGTCGTAAGCGATTTTTACGCGTTCCCAACGTTTGTCGCGGTCCATTGCATAGTAACGGCCAACGATTGTAGCAAGATTCATACCCTTGTCGCTGAGCTGCTTAATGAAGCCTGCACCGCTCTTGGGGTCAGTGTCGCGACCATCCATAAAGCAGTGGACATAAACATTCTTAACACCCTCATCGACAGCCATTTTATACATAGCCTCGAGATGCTCCAAAGAGCTGTGTACACCACCGTCAGAGGTCAATCCCATAAAGTGAAGCTTCTTGCCGTTGTTCTTTGCATACTCAACAGCCGATACAAGCTCGGGATTCTGACGGATTGAACCGTCGGCAATGGCACGGTTGATTTTAAGAAGATCCTGATAAACTACACGACCGCCACCGATATTAAGGTGACCAACCTCACTGTTACCCATCTGTCCTGCGGGAAGACCTACATTCTCGCCGCTCGCCTGAAGCTCAGAATGAGGATAGTTGCTTACAAGATAATCCCAATAGGGAGTAGGAGTATTGTAAATAACATCGCCTTTACCGTTGTTACCGATACCCCAACCGTCCAAAATTACCAAAAGTGCTTTCTTGTTCATAATATTTGTATTTTAAATAATTTGCTTTACTAAGGACAAAACCATCTGCGAAGATAGTGTAAAAAAATAAGATTATGCGATTGGTTAAGAAAAAACTGCACTATATAATTTAAATTATACTAATAAACATATATTTTCACAAAAAAGGGGCTATAGCCTACCAAAAAAGCGTATCTTTGCAGAATGCAGATTTAATATTTACCAAAATGGAACATCCTTTGCATCTATTCGGATATTGTCCGCGCTGCGGAAGCAACAGATTCGCAATAAACGACGTAAAGTCCAAGCGTTGCGAGGATTGTGGCTTTGTGCTCTATTTCAACGCCATTGCAGCAACCGTTGCCCTGATAATGAACAAACAGGGGGAGCTTCTTGTTGCACGACGCTCAAAAGAGCCGGCAAAGGGCACGCTCGACCTTCCCGGAGGCTTTGCCGACAGTATGGAGACAGCCGAGGAGGGAGTAGCGCGAGAGGTAGCCGAAGAGACAGGCCTTAAGGTTACAGCCACAAGATATCTCTTTTCGCTGCCCAACATTTATGTATATTCGGGCTTTGAAGAACATACGCTCGACCTTTTCTTCCTTTGCGAGGTAGAGGACGACACTCTCCCCACAGCCAACGACGATGTTGAGGAACTTATGTGGATTAAGCTGCAGGATATTGACGATTCACTCTTCGGACTGCAATCGATAAGAAAAGGGGTTAAGAAATTTATCAAGGAACACGCAAAAAGGTAACACAAGATATATGAAGAAAATTTTTATTTTTTTACTCGCTGCTGGACTGGGAACAGCTGCTTTTGCACAGACAACAGAGACCGGCGACAGCAGAGAGTGGACATTGAATGAGAGCCGACGATTATATGCCGAAAAGGAATTCTCTACGGCAAAGAGCCTCCTCGACCGTCTGCAATACGACAAGCTTACACCCACAGAGCAGCAGGAGTATGAGTATCTGCGTGCAATAACGACATTCGAGGTTGAGCCTCGCGAGGGACGCGCCCTTATGCTGCAATATATTGACAAATACCCTGACAGCGGAAAGAAAGGTATTCTGGCAATATACATTGCACAATCGTACTATTTCACCCACAATTTCGAGCAGGCCAACGAGTGGTTCAAGAATGCCGATTTTTCGCGAGTATCGTCCGACGAAAAATACCGCAGCGAGTTATACTATGCCCTCACCCTGCAGGAGCTTGGCGAGGAGGAGCAGGCAAAGAGCCTGTTGAATTATCTGCGTCTCACAAGCAAGAATTATCGCAGCGATGCAATATTCCATCTTGCCGTGATAGACTACGACAACAATAATCTGCAGCAGGCCTACGAGGCATTTAAGTCTATAGAGAATGACAAGAAATACAAATTGGACATTCCATACTATATTGCCGGCATTCACCTTAAGAAGGGAGAATACAAGGCAGCCGAAGATATTGCCGTAAAGTTCCTTGACGAGAACAGCAAGAAGAGTCAGTGCATAGCAATGCGTCAGATTCTCGGAGCATCATATTTTGGTCAGGAGCGATACTCAAAGGCATCGACTCTGTTGCAGCAGTATATCGACGAGAGCAAGGAGCCTCAGCGCATAGCCTATTATCAGCTAGCGCTCTCAAAATTCTATTCAGCCTGCTATCAGGATGCAATTCCTCTTTTCGACAAATGTACCAACAAAGAGGATGCCATAGCACAGAATGCCTATCTTCATCAGGGAATAATACAGCTGAAGTTCAATGATATGCGCAAGGCACGCCTCGCATTCGAGCTTGCCGCTGCAATGAACTGCGACAACAGCGTACGCGAGGAGGCTCTCTACAATTATGCCCTCTGCATCCATCAGACACGCTACTCTCCTTTTGCCGAGAGTGTAAAGGTATTCGAGCAGTTCCTGAATGAATATCCCAATTCTCCGCACGCTGCGCAGGTAAACAAATACCTTGTCGAGGTATATATGAACACACGCAACTACGACGTTGCTCTCGAGTCTATCGGCAAGATTGAGAATCCAGGAGAGAGCATTCTCGAGGCTAAGCAGAATATCCTCTACCGCTTGGGAGTACAGGCCTTCATCGACAATAATATGCAGGAGTGTATCGACTATATGAACCGCTCGATTGAACTGTCGCGATACAATGCTGGAACACACTCCGACGCTCTCTATTGGCGCGGAGAGGCACAATATGCCTTAAAGAACTACAATGCAGCGTCGAACAGCTACAGCAGCGTCATTGCATTGGGAGGCGAGAATGTAGGAAAAGCACTCTACGGCCTTGCCTACACTCTGTTCCAGAAGAAAAAATATATAAACTCGCTCAATGAGTTCAACCGTTCGTTGAAGCACATTCAGGAGTCCGAGTCGGCGTTGCGTGCCGATGTATACAACCGCATAGGCGATTGTCATTTCTACAACCGCAACTACAAGAATGCCGAGCAATACTACAAAAAGTCGATAGACACAAACAAGACCTATGGCGACTACTCTCTCTATCGCGCGGCATTGTCACAAGGACTCACCACCGACTATGCAGGCAAGATAAACTCATTGCAGAAGCTAATAAACAGCTATCCCAACAGTTCGTACACCAATCAGGCTTACTACGAAATGGGCCGCTCTTATGTAGAGCAGGAGCTCTTCAACGAAGCAATAGGCAGCTTCGAGACTCTGACAAAGAGAGCGCCTAAGAGCAATCTTGCGCGCCGTGCCGCTGCCGAGATTGCGATGATACACAACCGATTGGGCAACCAGCAGACAGCAATAAACGCATATAAGAGAATCATACGCGACTATCCTCAGAGCGAGGAGGCACAGATTGCCGCACAGGACCTTAAGAACATTTATGTTGAATTAGGCCAGATTGAGGAGTATGCGATATATGCAGCATCGACTCCAGGAATGAAGGCAATGGAGAGCAGCGAGCGCGACACTCTCACATACGTTGCAGCCGAGAAGATATACAGCCGCGGCGACATCACCGAGGCAAAGCAGCAGTTTGAGAGCTATCTCAAGAGCTTCCCCAACGGTTCATTCGCGGTGAACAGCCACTACTATCTTGGAGTAATAAACTACAACAATAACTCACAGCAGGAGGCTTTGTCGCATTTCGAGAAGATACTATCGTTCCCCGACAACAAGTACACCGAGGAGACAATGGCCATAACCGCCGAGCTATACTATTCAAACAAGGAGTACCGCAAGGCAATGATGCTCTACGACCAGCTATCGACAAGCAGCGAGGATGAGGAGCGTCGCAGAGCCTGCAAAATGAATGTAATGCGCTGCGCCTACACCATTGGCGAGGAGCATTATGCCATTGCAGCGGCCGGCGAGCTATTGTCGATAGCAAACATCAGCCCTGAGTGGGAGCGCGAGGCTCTGTACACACGTGCAAAATGTCATATAAACAAGGGCGACAAGGAGAGTGCCGTAAACGACCTCAAGAAGCTATCGACCGACACACGTAGTAAGCAGGGAGCCGAGGCAAAATATCTGTTGGCGCAATACTATTTCGACAAGAAGAACTACGATGCTTGCGAAAAGGAGATTCTGAACTACATAGAGGAGAGTACTCCGCACGCCTATTGGCTGGCAAGAAGTTTTGTCCTTATCGCCGATCTTTATATTGAGCAGAATCGTCTAATAGAGAGTAAACAGTATCTGCTCTCTCTGCAGCATAACTATTCGGGCGACGATGATATTGCCGGACTTATAAAAGAGCGTCTCAAGATTATTGAGAAAAAAGAGCAAGCACAGTAACATTAGAGTAAAAACAGAATATATATATATGAGAAGAATAAATCTCTTGATAGCGACACTGCTCATAGCAGCAGGCGCATTTGCACAGGATGATAAATTGGATGCCATTATAGAGGTTGAGAATGAGTATAATCCTGTTGAGACCAAAGCAACAAAGCAGAGCTTTACCCCCAAGATTGCAATAGCAAAGGAGGAGACTCCTCTGGGACTCGTATTCTCGCAGAAGGCAACTCCCTACACACAGTTTGTGGGCGAGCGCAATGTCAAGGAGGCTATGCCCAAGCAAGAGACAGAGTTTCCCGGATACGCACGATTGGGCTACGGCAACAACAATAATATCGATGCAAAAGTAGGCTACCGCACCACATTCAGCAAGAGAGACTATCTGAGCGCAATAGCGTCGTTCGACGGATTCAAGACCAAGATGAAGGGTATTTACAACAATTGGGATTCCCGTATGTTCGACACAAAAATAAAGGCCGATTATATGCACCGATTCAACATTCTCGATATTGGTGTCTCTGTTGGAGCAAGCAATAGGGCATTCAATTATCAGAAGCACTCGTTGGCAGCGGGTGGCAGCGACAAGCAGCAGAGCAACCGTGTAAGCGCCCTCTTGAATGCAAAGTCGAACTTTACCGGACCGCTGTCGTTAGACATAAGGGCAGGATATAATATGAACAGCCGCAGATACGTAAACGGCGTACATAATATGCTTATGGAGCATAATATCACCGGTGACGGAACAGTGTCGTACGAGATTATATCTAAAATGGTGCAGAATGCAGGATTAACCTTTGACATTGACGGATTCCTGTACAACAAGAACCTTCGCGACAATATAGCAAGCAACTACCGCGACTATGTATCGATACGCCTCAACCCATACGCAAATTTCATTTTCGGCGGATGGAAGATGAGAGCCGGCCTTCATCTTGATATGCACACCACACACCGAGGATTCCTTGCTGTTGCTCCCGACTGCAGCATCCACGGCTATATAAATAATTTGGTGAGCATCTATGGCTCTATCACAGGCGGCCGCACAGCCAACAGCTTCGGTACATTGGAGGAGCTGTCGCCCTACTGGGACTACTCTCACATAGGATCGTCGCGCATTGTACCCACCTACAGAATCGTTGATGTCAAGGCTGGCGCGCGATTCAATGTAGAGCCGTTCACCGTAAACTTCTACGCAGGATACGCCTTTACTCAGGATGATATTCTGGCAAAGGAGGGCTACGACATTATAGGCAGCCACACAATAACAGAATTCGGGCAGTATAATACAAACAATGTTCACGTAGGCACACGCCTCGCCTGCGACTATGCCGGATGGTTCAACATTTACGCCGATGCCCGTTACGACTTCTGGAGCAGCAACGCCAACAAAAACTGGTTGAAATATAAGCCCGAGTTTACCGTCGAGGCTTGTGCCGAGGCTCGTATATTCAAGGATTTCTATGCCAATGTAAGCTATAATTTTGTGAGCTACACAAAAGGCGATGCGGCACGTATCCCCTTTACGAATAATCTGAGCGCAAAGATAAGCTACGACTTTCTTAAGAGATACTCTGTATTTGTGAAAGGAAGCAACCTTATTAACAGCAAATATTTCATCTTCCCCGGATACTATGCTCAGGGAGTGAACATTATTGCCGGAGCGAGCATTAACTTTTAACAATAGAGAGAGCAGTCACACTGCAGAAAAAATCACACCTAATAAAATAATATATTATTTTAAGGTAGCGAACGGTTAAAAGCGGTTAATTTTTTTCGAAAAATAGAACATTATATACAGGAAACTTTAATACTTTTGCCGCGAGTTTGAGAAAAAAAGAGACTGATTAAAGTTGTATGCAAAAGAATTTAGTAATAGTTGAGTCACCTGCAAAGGCAAAGACCATAGAAAAATTTCTAGGTAAAGAGTACAAGGTATTATCGAGTTACGGACATATATGCGACCTCAAGAAAAAGGAATTCAGCATAAACACCGAGACATTTGAGCCGGAATATGAGATTCCACTCGAGAAGGAGAAGCTTGTAAGCAGCCTGCGCAACGAGGCTCTAAAGGCAGACACTGTGTGGTTGGCATCCGATGAGGACCGCGAGGGAGAGGCCATAAGTTGGCATCTTTACACAGTGCTTGGATTAAACCCCGAAAAGACCAAACGAATTGTATTCCACGAGATTACAAAGAACGCCATATTGAATGCCATTGAGACACCGCGCAGCATAGACACCAATCTTGTGTATGCACAGCAGGCACGTCGTGTACTAGACCGTATTGTGGGATTCAAGCTTTCTCCTGTATTGTGGCGTAAGGTTAAGCCTGCGCTATCGGCCGGACGTGTACAGTCGGTAACAGTGCGACTGATAGTAGAGCGCGAGCGCGAGATAAACAAATTCGTCAGCGAGTCGAGCTACAAGGTAACGGCGCAGTTCGAGCTTCCCGAGAATCAGCAGGGCAAGAGAGAGCTCGCGGCAGAGCTTACACGCCGCTTCGCCACACGCGAGGAGGCATCAGCATTCCTTGAGTCTTGTGTTGGAGCGAACTTTGTCATCGACGACATAAACACAAAGCCTCTAAAGAAGAGCCCTGCAGCACCTTTCACAACATCGACACTGCAACAGGAGGCAGCACGCAAATTGGGCTTTACCGTATCTCAGACTATGATGGTGGCACAGCGACTCTATGAGTCGGGATATATTACCTATATGCGTACCGACTCGGTGAACCTGTCGTCGCTCTGTATAAATTCGTGCAAGAAGGTCATCGATGAGATGTACGGAGAGAAATATATAAAAACCCGTCAATACTCAACAAGCTCAAAAGGTGCGCAGGAGGCTCACGAGGCTATCCGTCCTACCTATATGGAGAACAGCACCATCGACGGCTCGGTACCCGAGAAACGTCTGTACGAGCTTATATGGAAGCGCACCATTGCTTCGCAGATGGCCGATGCACAGGTAGAAAAGACCACCGTAAGCATTGCCATAAGCAGCAGCGAGGAGAATTTTGTCGCTACTGGCGAGGTAACGCTCTTCGACGGATTCCTGCACGTTTACCGCGAATCGACCGACGATGAGAACAACCCCGATACAACCGTTCTTCCTGCAATGAGCAAAGGCGAGGAGCTTGTGCCTATGGAGATTACAGCCACAGAGCGCTTCACACAGCACCCGCCGCGTTACACCGAGGCTAGCCTTGTACGCAAGCTCGAGGAGTTAGGCATCGGACGCCCTTCAACATACGCGCCTACCATAAGCACCATCCAGCAGCGCGGATACGTAGAGAAAGGCAACAAGAGCGGTACCAGCCGTAAATACAGGATAATCACTCTCAAGGGAGAGAAGATAAGCTCAAAGGATGGCAAAGAGACTGTCGGAGCAGAAAAGTCAAAGCTGATGCCTACAGACATCGGTATTGTTGTCAATGACTTCCTGCTCGAATATTTCCCCGAGATTATGGACTATAATTTCACTGCCACCGTAGAAAAGGACTTTGACGACATTGCCGAGGGTAACAAGGAGTGGGTAGCTCTGATAAAGGAGTTCTACGCTGAATTTGAGCCCAAGATAGAGGATATTACAAACGCAAAGAACGAATATAAGGTTGGCGAGCGAGTGCTCGGCAACGACCCCGCAAGCGGCAAGCCTGTGTCGGTGAAGATCGGACGCTTCGGCCCCATTGTACAGATTGGTTCGGCCAACGACGAGGAGAAGCCCCGATTCGCACAGATGAAGCCCGGACAGACTCTCGAGACAATAACACTCGAGGAGGCACTGAGCCTCTTTAGCCTGCCGCGTCAATTGGGAGAATTCGAGGGAGAGAACGTAACCATCGGTGCCGGACGCTTCGGACCATACATCAAGTTCGGTGCGGCGTATGTATCGTTGCCCACTAGCCACGACCCTCTTGCAATATCATTGGAGGAGGCAGTAGAACTTATACTCGAAAAGCGTAAGGCCGATGCTGAAAAAGTGATAAAGAAATTCGACGAGGAGCCCGAGCTTCAGGTGCTCAACGGACGCTTCGGACCATACATTGCTTACAAGAAGAACAACTACAAGCTGCCAAAGAGCGTCACTCCCGCCGAACTTTCACTAGAAGAGTGTTTCGAGATAATACGCAAGCAGGACGAGGGTGAGAAGCCTGCAGCAAAGACACGTAAGAAATATACAAAGAAAAAATAAATGACACGCATACTGCTCATAGGCTATATGGGAGCCGGCAAGACAACGCTGGGACGCGCTCTTGCCAAAGAATTAGGGCTTACATTTGTGGACCTCGACAATTTCATCGAGGAACGATACTGCAAGAGTATCTCACAGATTTTTGCCGAGAAGGGCGAGGAGGAATTCCGTTGCATTGAGCAGCGTATGCTACACGAGGTATCGGAATTCGAGGATGTGATAATATCGACAGGAGGAGGAACACCCTGCTTCTTCGACAATATCGACTATATGAACCGACAAGGAACGACAGTGTTCCTCGACGTACCGGTAGAGAGGCTTTTCATCCGTTTGAGCATTGCGCGCAAACAGCGTCCCCTGCTCAAGGACAAGAACGACGAAGAGCTACGCGCATTCATTGCCGAGCAGTTGGCTAAACGTCTGCCCTACTACAGCAGAGCAAAATATTCGTTTACAGCCGACAGATTAGAGGACAAGGAACAGATAGAAGATTCTGTTAAAAGTTTCCGCGAACAGTTCGCACTATAGTTATTTATTCAATCTTAACACAAACAGCACAAAGAGATGAGAAAATGGCGCATTGAAGACTCAGAGGAGCTTTACAACATAAAAGGTTGGGGAGCATCCTATTTCAGCATCAATGAGAAGGGTAACGTTGCCGTTACTCCCAAAAAAGACGGAGTCAGTGTCGATTTAAAAGAGCTGATGGACGAGCTACAGTTAAGAGACGTCTCAGCACCTGTACTTTTACGCTTTCCCGATATTCTCGACAATCGCATCGAGAAAATCTCGGGCTGTTTCAAAATTGCCTCCGAGGAGTATAACTACAAGGCAGAGACGTTCATCGTTTATCCTATCAAGGTGAACCAGATGCGTCCCGTAGTCGAGGAGATTATGAGTCACGGAAAGAAGTACAATATAGGCCTCGAAGCAGGTTCAAAGCCCGAGCTTCACGCTGTTATTGCTATGAATGCCGAGAGCGACTCACTGATTATATGCAACGGCTACAAGGACGACAGCTACATTGAACTTGCTCTGTTGGCACAGAAAATGGGACGCCGCATCTTCCTTGTGGTAGAGAAACTCAACGAACTTAAGAGAATTGCCAAGATTGGCAAGCGTATGGGAGTACGTCCCAACATTGGCATACGCATCAAGCTCGCATCGGAAGGTAGCGGAAAATGGGAAGAGAGCGGAGGCGACGCAAGTAAGTTCGGCCTTACATCGAGCGAGCTTCTCGAGGCACTCGAGATTCTCGATAAATACGACATTAAGGACTGTCTAAGGCTCATTCATTTCCATATAGGTAGTCAGGTAACAAGAATACGCCACATAAAGACAGCGTTGCGCGAGGCATCGCAATTTTACGTTCAACTGCATAAATTGGGCTACGAGATTGAATTCACCGACATTGGCGGCGGATTAGGAGTAGACTACGACGGTACACGTTCGTCGAGCAGCGAGAGTAGTGTGAACTACTCTATTCAGGAGTATATAAACGACGCAGTCTTTACCTTTGTCGATGCTGCCGACAAGAACGGTATACCACACCCCAATATCATCACCGAGAGTGGACGTTCGGTATCGGCACACCACGCTATACTCATCTTTGAGGTATTGGAGACTGCCGCGCTCCCGCAGATGGACGAAGATTGGGAGGTAAGCGCCGAGGATCACGACCTTGTAAAGGAGCTATACAAGATATGGTGCGAATTAGACCAGCGAACAATGCTGGAGGCTCTGCACGATGCCCAGCAGATTCGCGAGGAGGCTCTCGAGCTCTTCAGTCACGGTATTGTGGACCTTAAGACCCGTGCACAGATTGAGAGTATGTTCTGGAGCGTGACACGCGAGACTCTTGCCATAGCAAAGAATATGAAGCACGTGCCCGATGATTTTCGCAAGCTGCCTAAATTGTTGGCCGACAAATATTTCTGTAACTTCTCACTATTCCAGAGCCTGCCCGATAGCTGGGGTATAGACCAATTCTTCCCCATTATGCCTATCCACCGACTCGATGAGCGTCCCGACCGCAGCTGTACCATTCAGGATATGACCTGCGACAGCGACGGAAAGGTGTCCGACTTTATACACTACAACAGCAAGGCCGACTCGCTGAAGGTGCATAAAGTAAAGAGCAACGAGTCGTACTATCTAGGTGCGTTCCTTGTAGGTGCTTATCAGGAGATTCTGGGAGATATGCACAATCTTTTCGGAGACACCAATGCCGTACACATAAGCGTAGACGAAAAGGGATACAGCATTGAGAAGATTATAGACGGTGAGACCATTGCCGATGTATTGGATTATGTTCAGTACGATGCAAGAAAGCTTGTCCGCACATTGGAGCGTTGGGTAACAAGCGCCGTAAAAGAGGGACGCATTAGCCTCGACGAGGGCAAGGAGTTCCTTTCGAACTACCGTTCGGGACTTTATGGTTACACATATCTCGACTACTAATTGACAGATGGATAAGATTACAGTTATAAAGGTTGGAGGAAAGATTGTTGAGGAGAAAGAGAGTCTCGACAATCTTCTCGACCGCTTTGCCGCCATCGAGGGATACAAGATTCTTATTCACGGCGGCGGACGCTCGGCGACACGCATTGCCGAGAAATTGGGCATAGAGAGCCGTATGATAGACGGCCGCCGCGTAACCGACGAGGCTACATTGCAGGTAGTTACAATGGTGTACGGAGGATTGGTAAACAAGAATATTGTAGCAGGGTTGCAGGCTCGCGGAGTGAATGCATTGGGCCTTACCGGTGCCGATGCTAATGTTCTACAGGCACACAAGCGCCCCGTAAAAGAGGTTGATTGGGGCTTTGTAGGAGATATTGACAAGGCCGACGGAGCAATGCTCGAGAGGCTGATAAAGCAGGGCATTATACCTATAATGGCTCCTCTCACACACGACGGCAAAGGCAATCTGCTGAACACAAACGCCGACACCATTGCCGCCGAGACAGCAAAAGGACTCGCCACCTATTTCGACGTAACACTGACCTACTGTTTCGAGCACCCGGGAGTGATGCGTAACCCCGAGGATTCCACAAGCGTCATTAAGCTTATAGACAGCAACATCTACAAGGAGCTATTGGCCGATGGAACAATAAGCGGCGGTATGATTCCAAAGATTGACAATGCCTTCAACGCACTAAAAGGAGGCGTCTCAAAGGTTATAATAACCAAGGCCGACGCAATAGAGAGCGAACAAGGCACACATATAATTCTCTGATGTCTGCAAAGAAAAGCAGTTTCAATCACCCCAAATTCGGACAAATAGTAATTGTACGCAACGCAAGGGCGCGACGCATAATATTGCGTGCGCGCCCCGATGCTATATATATAACACTGCCCATTGCTGCCGGCAGGCAGCAGGCAATGGATGCCCTACAAAAGTATGGAGAAAAGCTACAGCAACAACGCACCAATATAACAAGGCACATTGATTTTAATTACAGCATAGATGCTCCACTCTTCAAATTACGCTTAAAGGCCATAGAGAGCGGCCGTTTCTATATGAAGAGAGAGGGTGAGGAGTTTATCCTTCTGTGCCCCACAGAGACAGATTTTTACGACAGCAGCCGTCAGCAGTGGCTACAAAAGAGCATAAAGAACAGGCTGAGAGCCTGTGCAGGAGAATATCTTCCAGCAAGATTGCAGCGACTATCGGCCGACAGCCAATTAAAGTTCGGCAAGCTGTCGATAAGGGACAGCCACTCACGCTGGGGAAGCTGCAACAGCCGTGGCGACATAAGCCTGAGTATTTATCTTATGCTGTTACCACAGGAGCTTATCGATTATGTATTGCTGCACGAGTTGTGCCACACAAAGGAGATGAACCACGGAGAAAGATTCTGGCAACTGCTCGAAAAGCTAACCAACGGGCAGGCAAAAGAGCTTCGCAGCAGGCTGAAAGGCTATAGGACGGACATTTAACCGTTCGCATCGTCGGCAGGCTCGCCCGCATCGCGCCACGGGCGCTCAACAGCAGGCAGAGAGCGATTCATACGCAACGCCAGCCACAAGGCAGCCAATGCAAAGAGAACAACAATAGAGAGCAGTCCGCTTATACCGCCCGAGGTAAGAATCTCCTCCTCGGCATCACCTAACAGAAACATTGAGAGCGTAGCCAACGAGTTATTCAGAATGTGTCCTATTATAACCGGCAGCAGGCTTCTTGTTCTATAATATATCCAACCGAGGATAAAGCCCAGCAAAGAAGCATATACTATCTGAATGGGGTTAAGATGAAATACTCCAAAGACCAGCGAAGCGATGATTATTCCCACATAAGGATTCTTGAAACAACGCATAAGATAGCCCTGTATAGTCCCTCGGAAGAGAACCTCCTCCAATATAGGAGCCACAAAAGTAATTGATATTACTCCCACCACATTGTGCGACAACCCCAAGAAGGCATCCTGCATAAAGTCGGGGATAGGATAGAACTCATTGACAAGCTGCACTGCCGCATTCAAGAAGAACATCGAGCAGAATACCAATGCCGTAGATACCAACAGAGAGCCTCTGTCCAATGTGGTAAAAGTCTCCCTGCGCACTACAAAGAATTTGAATTTGACAAGGAACCACAGCATAAAAAGAGCCGAAAGAAGCAACGAGAGAGCCATCGACCAAGTAAAATAACCGCCATCCATCACAATCTGCTGCATAGCGTCGATATTCATATCAAATGACTCTATTGGCAAATTACCCGAGTAAGAGGCGGCAAACAACGCAATTATTACCGCAATATAGGTAAACACTATCTGGAGAGCAGAATACAAGAACAGCAGGCCAGCTATTCTTCCTGCAATAAGAATATACTTTTTCATAATATCTTATATTTTATTTATCGACGCAACATCCTTTTCTATCTGACGGCGCAATTCCTCGAGCGAGGCGAAACGACGCTCCTCGCGTATGCGGCGCAGAAACTCTACACGCACATTGCTATTATAAATATCGTCGTTAAAATTAAGGATAAAGACCTCTATTGTGCGCTCCTCGCCACCCACCGTTGGCTTATGGCCAATATTCATCACTCCACGATACTCTGCGCCCGAGAGAATCACCGCACACTCGTACACTCCGTCGATAGGGAGCATCTGCATAGGTTCGTGCAGCACAATGTTCGCCGTAGGGAACCCTATGGAGCGTCCCAACGCAGCGCCGTGCACAACAGTACCGCAAATAGAATAGTTACGGCCCAGAATATCGGCAGCAGCCGTTACCTCTCCTGCATCGAGCTGGCGACGCACCGCCGAAGAGCTTATATTAACGCCCTCGGGAAGATAGGGATTCATTGGACGAACCTCTATGCCTGCGCTGCGACCATATTCAATATATTGTTGCATTCCCTCGCCACTATGCGGTGAACCGAAGCGATGGTCGTAACCAACAGCCAAAAGTTTTACCGACAGCTTGTCGCGCAGAATATCGAACATAAATTCGCGTGCCGACAGAGCAGCCATCGCCCTATCGAACGGCAGCAGTATGCAGCGGTCCACCCCACAGTGACGCAACAACGACAATTTCTCCTCTAACGACGATAGCAGGAAAGGCTGTTGCGATGGCTTGAACAGCAGTCGCGGATGAGTGGTAAATGTTATAACCGTCAAAGGCAAATTATGCTCCACAGCCAGAGAACGCGCCTCGGCAATCATTGCTGCGTGCCCTCTATGCACTCCGTCGAACGAGCCTATTGTTGCTACAGTATCTACGGGAGTCAGTGAATTTATATCGGTTATTATCTCCATTCTAATCGTTCATAAAAAAATCGGTCCACAGCGAATTGCGCTCCACAAGCACCGCCTCAATGCCCAGAGAGCGTGCCGCATCGCAATTCTCCTTTGAGTCATCAAAGAAGATACACTCGTCGGGATGTGCTCCTTCACTCTTTAGCAGTTCAAGTAAAATCTCCTTGCCGGGCTTACGCATATTCATTCTGTACGACAGATAGAGGGCATCGAAACAGTCGTCAAGGTGGGCACCTATAGCAAAATAGAGCCTACGCTCAATCTCGTTCCAATGTCCCTCGTTGGTATTACTCAAAAGCACTACCCTATGCCCTCTGTTGCGTAGCTCCTCTATTCGGTGCAGCTTATCCCTGTCGTAACTGCCCAGCATCATATTCCACACCTCGTGGATGCGCTCGCGCAGTTCCTCGGCAGGAATATCGTGCGCCCACAAAGGCAACAGCGATGCTATATAATCATAGAACTCCTCACAAGAAATTTCTCCGCAGTCGAAGCGCTGCATCATTGCATTGAACGGGCTGTTATCCTCGGAGAGAACAGCAGAATCGATGCCCAACGCAACAAGCGCACCAAAGGTGCGCTCTACGTGAATATCGAGTATCACGCCTCCAAGGTCGAATATTACGATTTTCTTTTCAAAAGACATAACAGCATTGCATTTTTGAGAAAAATCATTGCAAAGATACATTTTTTAGCAACAAAGTCTTGTATTTACAAATAAAATGTACTACTTTTGCAGCGTATTTCTGAGAAATACTCGGGCTTTTAGCTCAGTTGGTTAGAGCAACAGACTCATAATCTGGAGGTCCTAGGTTCAAGCCCTAGATGGCCCACAAGAGAATCGCAACAGCGGTTCTCTTTTTTTGTTTAATATGCGCTTATCTTCGTTGTATTGTTTGCCCTGATACACTGACGGCAAACAAATATTTTACACATTACTGAGTTTTTACATATAAAAATTGTATATTTTTATGCTAAATAATATTTTTGCAAAAAATACAACTATGAAAAAATATTCTTTTATTACCGTATCGGTATTAGCATTTGTCGCTGTACTATCGACAATGCTTTTTGCGTGCAATCCTAAAGTAGCTCAAGAGAAAGAGTACAACGAGACTACAAAGGAGCTTATTAGAATTGTCGAGGAGAATCCTCAAGTAAAAATGTTGCTCACAAAGGCCATTGAGAAGGGTAAGGCAATAAACCCCGACAAGAGCACTAACCCTGCACAGTCGCTCGAGGAGTATTACGACTTTGTGGACTATTCACAGAAAGTTATGCCCTGGGACGTTATATTCTGTCCCGGACAGCCCTCAATATTCGGCAGAATGTATCAGGCTCTCTGCTACTGTTATTTTATAAACTGTATGCCTCTCGAGGAGCTTGAGAATGAGAATTTCTTCACAAATTCGGTGCAGTATGTAGAGCCCTACCGTAGTTGGTTGGTAAAATATTGTAAGTCGTGGGGAGAGTATCTGTCGTCGCCCGCATCGTGGAACAAGGAGTACGAGGAGCTTATGATGCAACAAGAGGAGCTTGGTATGACAAAAGGTTGGTACGAGGATGCCGACAATTGGCATTCGTTCAACGACTTTTTTGCTCGTCACCTAAAATCGCCCGAGCAGAGACCTATTACATCGCCAGAGAATAATTCAGTGGTTGCATCGCCTTGCGACTGCGTGCCACAAGGAGCGTGGAATATCGACAGCGAATCTTACATAATCACCGACGATAAGATTGCTGTAAAATCGAGAGTATTTGATTCGGTACGTAACCTTATAACACCCGAAAGCCCCTATTGCGACTCGTTCGCCAATGGAGTCTTTTATCACGCATTCCTGAACGCCAACGACTATCACCGTTACCATTTCCCATTGGACGGCGTTATTAAGGAGTTGCGTATAGTACCCGGTGACGATGCCCTCGGTGGAAAAATCACCTGGGAGCCCGAATTGCAGCAGTATGTTGTCGATTGTTCGGTACCCGGTTGGCAGAGCATTGAGACTCGTGGCCTTGCCATAATTGAGACCGAGGAGTATGGCCTTGTGGCTGTTATGCCTATTGGAATGTCGCAGGTAGCATCGGTAAATTTCGAGAAGAACCTAAAGGTTGGCGACAAGGTGAAGAAGGGTGATATGCTCGGTTATTTCCTCTTTGGAGGTTCCGACTTTGTCCTTGTATTCCAGGAGAAAGCACGCTTCAAGCTCACAGCTCCCACCGAGGAGGGTGGTTGGGCACACATTCTCACAGGAGAGAAGCTCGGTGAGCTTGGCAAATAATTGTTTGAAAGATAGAAGGCTCAACATTAAAAGTTGAGCCTTTTTTTTGTACATAACAAAATGTATGTTATTTTTGCGTACAAGAGACTTAAAAATACAACACTCATAATCAACCCATTAAAATAGTATGGCAACAAAAAAACATTCGTGGAACTACGATAATATAGGTGGCTCCACACGTGTTAAGATAACTACTGGCGCCGACATTGCTCGCCTCGGAGAATTGGACCTTAAAAAGTGGACGGTGCTATCGTGCCCCACTACAGGATTGAACATTGACGAGAAGAGTCTAAAGTATATAGACACCGACAATGACGGACGCATTCGTGTAACCGACGTTATTGCCACCGCCCAATGGCTTACTGCGGTGCTCAACGATGCCGACGCATTGATTAAAGCTACCGACAGCATTGATATTAAACAATTTAACCAAGAGAATGCCGACGGTAAAAAGCTATATAATTCAGCAAAGCAGATTCTTGTAAATCTTGGTAAAGAGGGTACAAAAATCTCTTTGAGCGACACAAAAGATATTACTGCTATTTTTTCAAAGACACGCTTCAACGGCGACAGCATAATAACCGAACAGACAGCAGAGAATGCCGAGGAGAAGGCTGCAATAGCGGCAATAATAAACACCGTCGGCAGTATAACCGACCGTAGCGGAGAAAAAGGTGTCAATGCCGAGCTTATAGAGAAATTCTATCAGGCATTGAACGACTATAAGGCGTGGTACGATTCGGCAGTAGAGGCTCCTTACGGTGCCGACACAGACAAGGCAATAGAAGCATATAATGCTCTGGATATTAAGATAAAAGACTATTTTGTACGTGCTAAGCTCGCTTCATTCTCTCCCGAGAGTGCTACAAAGCTTGACGTTCAGACAGCGCTCATAGAGGCTATCAGCAGCGATAATCTCACCGGCAAGAGCAACGAGATTGCTACCTACCCCATTGCACGCCTTACCGGCAAGGCCGAATTAGATATTGACGCGGCAATAAACCCTGCGTGGGCTGCGACATTCAACACCCTTATAAGCATTGTAAAGCCTAAGGAGAAGGCTCTTACCGAGAAAAGTTGGGCCGAGATTGGCGCATCGTTCGCATCGTACAGCGCGTGGAAAGCTGCCAAAAAAGGCACAGAGGTTGAGCCGTTGGGAATAGAAACAATAAAGAGCCTGCTCGCCGACAACAAGAAGCAACCGTTGATGGAGCTTGTAGCACAGGATGCTGCGCTCAAGGAATCGGCCGAGGGCATTGATATGGTGGATAAGTTCCTGCACATATACCGCGACTTCTATCGTCTGCTGCGTAACTTTGTAACATTCCAGGATTTCTACTCAATGGATAAAAGCGTCAAGGCAATATTCCAGAGCGGACATCTTCTCATTGACCAGCGCGAATGCCGTATGTGTATGCAGGTCAATGATATGGCAAAGCATAACACAATGGCTGCAGCGAGCGGAATGTATCTAGTGTATTGCGACTGCACAACAAAAACAAGCCCCACCAAACTGAATATTGTTGCGGCAATCACCGTCGGCGACATTGGTGACCTTGCCGTGGGAAAGAATGCCATTTACTACGACAACAAAGGACAAATGTGGGACGCTGTAATAACAAAAATCATCGATAATCCCATCAGTGTAGGTCAGGCATTCTGGTCGCCCTACCGCAGAATGGCTACCACAATAGAGAATCTTATCAGCAAAAGCGCTGCCGACAAGGACGCTGCAATGATGAAGGACGCCAATGCAAAAATAAACGCGGTGCCTACTACTGCTCCAAAGGCTGACGAGGCAAAAGCTCCCGCCCAACCGTTTGATATTGGTAAATTCGCCGGAATATTTGCTGCGTTAGGAATGGCCGTCGGTATGATTGGTACAGCCTTGACAAGCATCTTCAAAGGAGTGTTTGCTCTCGTATGGTGGGAGAGAATAGCTGCGTTCGTGGGTATTATGCTCGTCATTTCGGGACCGGCAATGATTATGGCGTGGTTAAAGTTGCGTCGCCGCAATATTGCCCCCTTGCTGAATGCCAACGGATGGGCTGTGAATGCCGCATCTAAGATAAGCATTCCCTTTGGTGAGACTCTTACCGACATTGCAAAATTCCCCAAATTGAAGATTAAGGACCCCTATGCAAAAAGAGGCATTCCTGCTTGGGAGAAATGGCTCATATCATCATTGCTAGTAGCTATTGTGCTTGTTGTATTGTGGTTGGGCAATATCTTTTCGTGGATAGACGCTCCGTCGCCATTGCCATTCTTTGACAAAGAGAAGGTTGTGATTGTAGAATCGCCGGCACAGGAGACTATTACCGAAGAGGCTACCCCCGAAGCAACAAACCCTTAAAATGCGACAGAGAATATTTGCAATATAGACTCCTGTGGCTAAAGTCACAGAGATTATACATAAGGCGGGAATCCCCCGCCTTATGTTTTTATGTTTCGCGGCTAACCTATTCGTTAAAAACAAGATTATCCTTGTCCATTAAAAAGATTTTCACCATATTTACACAATTTTACAAATAAGAGGAAAAAGGAAACATAAATAACTACTAATTCATAAAACTTATCACTATGTTAAAGAAGCTCTATTTTTTACTTATTGCCCTTTTGACAGTAAGTATGGTAAATGCTCAGAATGGACTTCCTGCATTCTCTACAGAGGCTGAGCCAGTATGGCACTCTGTTGAGTTCAAGACCGGAGGCCACTTCCTTTCTGAGAATGGTGTAAACAACAGCCTTATAACAACAGCAAGTGTTGAGGGCGATGCTCAGCTTTGGATTTTCATTGGTTCAAAGGACAATTTCACAATGAAGAACAAGGCCGGCAACTACGTTGGTTGGAACGGCAGCCGATTCACTGCTGTCAATGCACAATCATCGGCTGTTACTATGCGCTTTGTTCAGGGTAATGCCGATGCTACTTGGGAGTTCCAACGTACAGCTTCATCGAACAAATGTATGAACCAGAATGGAGGCTCAAACGTTGGTGTACAGATTGGCGAGTGGGACGTAAACGACGTCAATAACCCAACATACATTGAGCCTTTCGATATCAGTACATTGGTAAGCCCCTACATTGAACCTAAGTTCAGCGACGACAGCAACGAGCATTGGTTTATGATTCAGTTTGCCAAAAACAGCCACCATATGGCAGCCGGCAACGTTGGCGAGCAGGCTGTTACATCTGTTTTCAAGAATGTAAAATCGCAATACTGGAAGTTTGTAGGTGACGCAAACAAATTCCAGCTTGTAAACAAGAATGGTGCTTATGCTACAATAAAGAACAACGCACAGGCTACCAACGGACAGACTGGTAATCTTGTTTATATGCAGGCAGAACCCGACGCATCGGGCTTTAAGATTGAAAAATCGGGTAACTCAAATTATCCCGACGCATACGAGATTCGTTACAACGGCACAGCAAGCGACCAGAACACATTCAACCAGTGGGGCGGCGCCGAGGCAGGAATGTCTATCGGATTGTGGAAAGGCAACAACGACGACAACAACCCCTTATATATCTATATGCCTAGCGGTGATTTGCTTTCTCCTTTTGAGTTGCAGCCCATACAGGGACACACTCCCAAGAATTCCCTCACATTGTGGTACACCAACGCAGCAAGCAATGCTTCGGTAGGAGACCAGTGGATGGAGTACTCTTTGCCTATCGGTAACGGTCAGTTCGGTGCAAGTATCTTTGGTGGCGTTGCACAGGAGCAGGTACAGTTCAACGAGAAGACATTGTGGAGCGGCACAAAGAATGACGTAGGAGCGGAGTATGGCGACTATGAGAATTTCGGTAGCGTATATATCAACGACATAAGCAATGTATTCGACGAGAATAAGCCCGTGAAGGATTACTATCGCGACCTTGACCTCACAAACGCAACAGCAAGCGTACACTACAAGAGCGCCGACGGTACAAACTTTACACGCGAATATATTTCGAGCAACCCCGACAATGTTGTCGCTATGCGCTTTGCTGCCGACAAAAAGGGTCAGATTGCTCTTAAGATTACTCTCGCTGCCGGCCGTCCCGGATTGCGTGCAAACGCTTCGTACAGCGACGGTACAGCTACATTCGCCGGCAAATTGGAGACAATCAGCTACAAGGCTCTCTTGAAGGTTGTTCCCACTGGTGGTGATATGACAACAGACGCTAGCGGTATTACTGTAAAGAACGCCGACGAGGTGATGATTATCTTGGGCGGTGCTACCGACTTTGACGCATACGCAGACAACTATACATCGGGCACAGACAAGCTCCCTGCATTGGTTGAGGAGCGCGTGAATGCTGCTGCAGCAAAAAGTTGGAAGACAATCTACAATGCTCACGTAAAAGACTACAAGAGTTACTTTGACCGTTGCAGCTTCAACCTTGTAGGTTCGGCTAACACAATGCCTACCGACGACCTTGTAAAACAGTACGCGAAACGTTCAACAGGAATGGAGGATTACGCTCTTATGCTCGAGCAGATTTATTTTGCTTACGGACGTTATCTCGAGATTTCTTCGTCTCGCGGTGTAGACCTCCCCAGCAACCTTCAGGGTATTTGGAACAACAGCTCAGAGCCCGCTTGGAATGCCGATATTCACTCTAACATCAACGTTCAGATGAACTACTGGCCCGCAGAGCCCACAAACTTGAGCGAAATGCACGTTCCCTTCCTCAACTATATTATAAATATGGCCGAGAGCGAGCAGTGGAAGAAATATGCTAAAGATGCAGGACAGTCTCGCGGTTGGACCTGCTACACCGAGAATAACATCTTTGGTGGTGTAGGTAGCTTTATGCACAACTACGTTATTGCTAACGCTTGGTACTGCTCTCACTTGTGGCAGCACTACCGCTACACACTCGACAAGGAGTTCCTTGCTAAGGCATTCCCCGCAATGTGGAGTGCATCAATGTTCTGGGCCGACCGTCTGAAACTCGACACAGACAACACTTATGTTTGTCCTAAAGAGTATTCACCCGAGCACGGACCTACCGAAGATGGTGTAGCACACGCTCAGCAGCTTGTTTGGGAGTTGTTCGACAATACTCTCGATGCTATTGATATTCTCGGCAAGGAGAATGTTACAATTAACGCAGATGACCTCACAAAGCTTCAGGACCGCTTTGACAATCTCGATACCGGATTGGCAAAAGAGACTTACAACGGTAACTGGGGCAATGCTATTGCCAACGGCGCAGAGTTGTTGCGTGAGTGGAAGAAGAGCGCATACACAAGCGGAGCGAACGGCCACCGTCATATGTCTCACTTGATGTGTCTCTACCCCTTCAGTCAGGTAACTCCCGAAAGCGAGTATTTCCAGGCAGCTATCAACTCAATGAAGCTCCGCGGCGATGCTTCTACCGGTTGGTCTATGGGTTGGAAGATTAACTTGTGGGCACGTGCTATGGACGGCGACCACTCTCACGATATTCTCGAGCTTGCGCTCCGTCACCACAGTGTTTCAGGAGGAGGTGTTTACTACAACCTCTACGACTCACACTCACCCTTCCAGATTGACGGTAACTTTGGTGCTTGCGCCGGTATTGCCGAGATGTTGTTCCAGAGCCACACAGGAGTATTGGATATTTTGCCTGCACTCCCCAGCGTATGGAAGAACGGTAGCATCAGAGGTCTTAAGGGTGTAGGAGACTTCACTGTAGACATTGACTGGAAGGACAGCAAGGCTTCTGTTGTCAGAATTGCCAACAACAAGGGCGAGGCTTGCGAGGTTAGATACAACGACGCAGCAGCTCTCGAGGCAGCCAAGATTTATGTAAACGGCAAGCCTGTAACAGCAACCAAGAATGGCAACGTTGTTACAATAGACTCTAACGCTGGCGACAATATCGTTATTGACTTCTCGGGCGAGTTCACTACAGGCGTTGAGGAGAACATCACAATAGAGAATGGTAACGGTACTACATACGACCTTACCGGTCGTGTAGTAGACAACACTGTTGCCGGAGGCATCTACATTAAGAACGGTGATAAATTCCTTGCAAAATAAGGATTACCCCATACAACAAAAAAATGCTCCCTTTTGGGGAGCATTTTTTGTTTATATCAATTGCAATATTGCTTATATGGTATCATAATCTTAGGCCAGAAGAGTGCCGGCAAGCTGCTCCATAAGTGCAGTGTCGGCCTTGCTCATTCTCGAGCGTATGGTGAGCACAGGCTCTACAATCTCTACGCTCTTCATTCCCTCGAGCATTGCACGCATTACTCGTCCGGCGGTGGGAGCCCACGTTCCGTTCTCTACCACAGCAACCTTACGATTCTGGAAATTCTTTAATTTAAGATGGTGCAGAAAGCTGTGCATAGGCGGGAAAAGGTCGGCATCGTACGAGGCAGCGCAAACAACCATATGGCTGTAGCGGAAGGCATCCTCAATGGCATAGGAGACGTCGTTGCGGCAAAGGTCCATTGTTACGGCCTCTACTCCTCTCCTGCGTACAATCTCGGCAAGTGCCTCGGCAGCAGCGGCTGTTCCGCCGTATATCGAGGCGTAGGGAATGAATACCCCCTTGCTCTCGGGCTCATATTTGCTCCATATATTATAGAGGTTAATGTAGTGCCCAAGATTCTCAGTCAATATAGGGCCGTGCAAAGGACATATTGTTCTTATATCAAGGGTGGCGGCCTTTTTTAATAGTGCCTGCACCTGATTGCCATACTTTCCGCAGATATTTATGTAGTAGCGGCGGGCCTCACACTCCCAACTGTCGTCGCAGCACAATGCTCCGAACTTTCCGAACGCATCGGCCGAGAAGAGTATCTTCTCGCTCTGCTCGTAGGTTACAATAACCTCGGGCCAATGTACCATAGGAGCAGTAAAAAACTGCAGTGTGTGCACACCAAGTGACAATATGTCGCCCTCCTTTACGGCAATGCCGCGCGACTCAAAATCGACGCCCTCAAAGAAATTGGCGAACATCTGCAATGCCTTTGCCGTTGCTACAATCTTAATGGCGGGATATTTCTCGAGAACCTCTGCTATGAGCGAGGCGTGGTCGGGCTCTGCGTGGTGCGAGACAAGATAGTCGGGGGTGCGTCCATCGAGTGTCTCCTCTACATTCTTCCACCACTCGACACGCTTGCGCGCGTCGGCAGTATCCATTATCGCAATCTTCTCGTCGAAGATTATATATGAATTATACGATATTCCCTCTGGAACGGGATATTGAGACTCAAAGAGGTCAATATCCTTGTCGTCAATGCCGATATATTTTATTGTTGGTGTTATTTCCATCATTATAAAATTTAGATTACACAATATTATGCTTATCACTATTGTCGATAGGCGTATGCAAATTTAGAAAAAAAGTTCCACAGCCCAAGATGCCGGATAGACATTTGGAGGCAGTGGAACTTTAAATTTCCTTAAAAAAACAGCGATGGTTCTTTTGCCGGATATTGCTTACATTGCATTAAGCCCGTCGCGGAACTCCTTGACCATTCGCTCACTCTCATTGGCAATCTTTGTGATATTTACCTTTTTGAGGAGCTTCTGCAGACGAACCTCGGCACTCTTGTTTCCGTTGGCGCGAGCCTCGGCAAGCAATATCTTATATTTCTCAAACTGCTGGATGCCTTGTACCAAGCGCTCCCAACGTATAGAACTTATGCTGTAGGGATAAATTACATAGGTGTCGCCGGCAGGCCACGCTGTAAAGCGCGAGTCACTCTCTGGGTCGGCGGTCCAGCTGTTGTATGCCCAACGCAGATAGCCGTCGAGATTCTTTACCAATGCCTCGAGGGCTATGAATTCAGCATCGGCAGGGTCGGTAAAGGTAAAGAGGTTGGGATACTCGGCCGAGCAGCAGGTGTAGTATGTTGATATTTTACCCTCGCTGCGACGACGCGCCAAAAGTTCGGGAGTGTAGGCACTGTATGTCTCAATATCGAGGCAATAGTCGGTAATGTCGGCCTCAATCTCGGGGTGATAAAGACTCGCCATAGAGATTTTCATTCCGGGAGCATACTCCTTTATCACCTTTATTGCTGCCTGCATCTGTCCCAAGCTACGCTCGTCCATTGATATAAATGTCTTTTCGAACCATCCTTTCTCCTTCAGATGAGCGGCAAACTCCTTTAACATTCCTCCCCAGAATTGTGCATAGGCCTCCTCGCCGGGCGCACATTTCATCTCTTTATGGCTGTCAGTAGCCTGATCATAGTATCGGAACGAGAGAGCCCACGGTATCATAGAGAAGCAGGTAATCTCCTTGTCAATGCCGCACGACATCATAAATTCCACCCATTTGTCGAAGATTGTAAAGTCGTACCACCAAGATCCGTCGGCCTTACGCACCCACGTAACCATACTGCCGAATGGGTCGTATGTCTGTCCGTTCCACGGCTTATGGGTGAGCGTTGCGGTAATTACCTTTTGTCCTCCGGCAGCCAATTTAAGCATATAGGGGCGCAATGCCTCGAAATGCTCGGGCGACCATAGTTCCACATTGTGCACGCGGGCAACGGCATAAGGATTCTGCCATAGGTCTAAGTGAAACTGCCAATCGCAAGGAGCAGGAAGAGTGCGGGCAAGCACCTTTACTGTGTAGTTGCTCTTGTAGCTCTTGCCGTCGGCCTTAAGCGTTATGCTACCCGAGTATGTGCCGGGCTTTGCGTCGCGAGGAACCTCTACTGTAAGCCACAGGCCACGATTGGTTCCTGCCGATATTACTGTAGGATTAGTGTCTGTTATGCGGTCGGCCGAGAGATTCTCGCCATAAGCATCGACAGCGTGAAGGCCGCAGCCTGTGAATTTGTCTGTAATCACCGGCTGGACAAAGCCACCGACAATATTTGTCGAAGGGATAGTGGCACTGCCGCAGCGCAATTCGCTGAACTCATATTCCACGCTGCAGTCGCAGGCATTGTCTCCGCTGTTGGTTACCAGCAGCTGCAGGTTCACACGCTCTCCGCGCCAAGCAGAAGCACTATTCACACGCTTTTTGTTTGTCAATGACTCTACATTATCGGGGTAACGTGTATCGATATTTCCCCACTGCGACACAATCTGCGATTGCGCCGACACTACAAACAGCACTAATAAAGAGGCTAAAATAGTTCTTTTCATAATATTGTTATTTTACATTTATTTCGAATGTACTCGATGGTAATCCCTCGCTATTCACAAGATTGGCTGTGGTGTATGGTTGCCAGCCGTAGCGTACGCAGCAGGGAGTTTTTACCTTTTTTGATGATATTGTTATTGTTGTATCCTTTACTGTAATATCGTCGGCAGGATAGAAAAGGCCATCCTCTCCGGCTATTTCAAAGGTGCGTATAGGTTCACCGTCGGAGCTACACATTCCATCGGCCCAATCGAACAGAAGGGTTACACGCGCGCCTTTATGTTCGGCCGAATGCACTACAGGACCCGATGGCACGACATTCCTGTTGCCATAGGTACGATATAGAGCCTGACGCGCCAGACGCTCACCGACAAATTGCTTGCCGTCGGGGTGAACATTCGTAGGGTGTCCCTTGTCGCTCGACACAGCCATAGCACAATTGCTCAATTTAGCAGCCAAGCGTCGTTGAGAGTCGCGGAAATGAGGCCAAGAGGGACGGTTGATACTAGACAGCTGCACAAAGTAGAAAGGAAACTCATAGCCCCAAGCTGTGCGCCAGCTTTGCAGCAACTGCTCGAAAATAGCTTCGTGAAGCTCCACATTATGGGCATTCGATTCTCCCTGATACCATATTGCCCCCTTTATGGGATAGCCTACCAACGGTGCTACTCCTGTCTCGTAGAGGAAACAGGGCTCGTATGGGTGACGCTGAAGGCTATTGGTAGCATTCTTGAGATTCTCCGACGCACGGCCACGGCACCAATCCTGTATCATATTGTTGTTGCGCCAATTGTATAGAATATCCACAAGCTGATGATTATGTTCGAGGCTCTTGCGGTCAATGAACGCCTCGGCGGGAGCGCCACCAATGGCATTGCATATAAGGCCTACAGGCACTCCCAACGAATCGGCGAGCATTACTCCGAAATGGTAGGCCACCGCCGAGAAATTGGCGGCATTGCTGCTGTTTATCTGCTGCCACGCTGTAGGGATATAATAATTGTGGTTGTTTACATTATCAAGCTCCTCGACACTCCACGCGTCCTTATCGGTTATCACGCAGGGCTTCATATCATAGAGGCGGATATTCTTTGTTGCAGCCTCGGCGCAATATCTATCGCAATCGGCAAAGCGGTTGAGCATCCACTCCATATTGGACTGTCCCGAACAGAGCCACACCTCTCCAACAGCAATATTCCTATACTCTATAGTCTGCGATTCGCTCTTTACAACAAGAGTATACTCCTTGCCGTCGGCCTTCAGCGGCTTAAATTCAGCCTGCCACTTTCCATCGGCAGCGGCTATTGTCCTTATTTTTTGACGTCCCAGCGACACTGTTACCTCGGCAAAAGAGTTTGCTGTACCGCGAACAAGGAAGGGAGCGTCGCGCTGAACAATCATATTGTCGCTGTATATGGCTGGAAGCGAGAGGCCTCCGCAGTTGCCTGTTATAGCCGAAAAGACCTTATTGGCAATAAGAGTTGCTCCATAAGAGTCGGGGTGCAAAGCATCGGGCATAAGGTCGGGGCGCGAATAGAGAATCTCGTTAAGGTCAATAAGCCCCACATTGGCAACCTTTGCAACCTTTTCTATTGCTAGCTGAATTTGCCAATACCAATCGCGTGTGCCGGCCTTGAAGCGGCTGTGCCAATGGAATATTGGGCTCATTCGGCATATCCACACTTTTACTGCGGGATTTACTGCGCGCAATGTGTCTATAAGCGACAGATAATCGGGGATAAATTCGTCGCGATGATTGGGCCAATTGCGGGGGTCGGTGTCGTTGAGTCCAAGATGTATTATTGCAATATCGGGGGCAAACTCAAGAGCTTTCCGATAGACTGCCTGCTGAGTATAAGGCCTATGGCCTTTGTTTAGCAGAGTGGCTCCCGAATGGCCGAAATTACGGACATCGTATTCCCCGCCGAGTATACGTCCCAATTGTACAGGATAGGATGTCTCTGACGGATTCTCGTGTTTAAAGCCATAGGTAACGCTATTGCCTATGCAGGCAACCTTTACTTTATCCTGCGCAACAATAGACAGAATAAACAGAAATGATAATAATCCAATAACAAGAACCCGTTTCATACTTAGATTGTTTCTATATGCTAAGATACGACGAAGTTGTGTAAAAATGGCAAAATTGTACTGAAATAATCTTAAATACAAAAAGCATCTGATAAGCGGACGGCCTATCAGATGCTTTTATATTAGCATAAAGAAAGGAGTATCAATTGGTTACAAAAGAAAAATCGCCTTTTTTGCAGGTAGCCTCAAAAGATAGCGAAGAGGCTGTAACCACTCCCTCTATTTTGCTGAAGGCGTAAATGGTTGCAAATTTCTTTGCAATGCCCGACGGTTCCTTGTAACCCTCGAATGTGAATATCACAGCATCCTCGGTTACCACACAAGGAATATCATTTAATGTAAAATCAATGGTTAAAGGCATTCCTGCTGCGAATTTCACATTAAACATTGTAAGATTCATCACTCCCTCTGTTTCGTTTATCTCAACAGCACACTCAACATTATTACGCACAAAAGGTTTACTATCGCCTGCTGCAAGAACCTGTAATGTTCCGTTATAATAGGTTCCATCGGCACCTACAGTCACATTCGAACAAGAAACAACAACGATTGAGATTATAAATAACAGCAAATATTTTAGTCTAAGCATATTGTATTAAAGATTTATATTAAACGTTGCACCTATCTGCAAAGGCTTTCCTTGTGCAAAAAAGTCATTGCCTATTGATTTAAAATAGAATGTATTGTATTTCTGATTATATAGATTCTTTCCCCATATTGAGGCACCAAAATGTCCCTTCTCCCACGATAAAGAGGCCGACAGTAGCCCATAGAAAGGCTGGGAGAGAGAATTATCCTCGTTCCAATATATACGTCCTACGCCGTTCCAGCCTATATTGAGGACAAAAAAGTTGGCAAAGCTACGCGACACAGGGATATTGTAGGAGACATTTGTCGCTACAGTCTCACGCGGAGCATATGGCAGGAATTTTCCCGAATAGTCGTCATTGCCACTGATATACTCCTTGAATCGGGCGTATGTATAGCCAAAAGAGGCGTTAAAGATAAAGTTGTCTATTCTGTAGTTAGCAGCAAATTCCGCTCCTGTGCTGTATGATTTTCCAGCATTGGACATCATACGCCCGGTAGACTCTCCCGGAGGAAACACCGTCAGCTGCTGATTGCGGCAGTCTATATAGAATAGCGCCGCCGACAGTTGCAGGCTCCTATCGGAGAGCAGCGACAGATGCGTTCCAAGCTCGTAGCTCCAATTGGTCTCGGGGTGATAGACTGTCGAGGAGGCATCTTCTCGATTGTTGGCACCTATAAGGTCGAGCGTAAGCTTCTGCTGCAGAATATCGGAGAATAGCTGAGTGTTAAAGCCCCCGGCCTTGAATCCTCGGCTGGCAGTAGCATATATATTACCCCACGCTTTTTTATATGATAGGCTGAATGTAGGCAAAAATTCCAATGCATCGACACTCTTGTTTCCCTTGAAGCGGCTGTCGAGACGCTCAAAGGCTTCATCGGCACTAAGGCGGTAATTGAGTGTTGCGTAACTATTATAATTCATAAACGAATATTCATAGTCGATGCGCAGCCCTGCCGCTATATCAAAATCACCAATAGAGTATGCCGCACGGCCATATATTGCCGCGCCCACGGTAGGTATTACGAATTTATCCTCTATAACAAAATTGTCCTCGAGAAATTCGAGATTGTAGCCATTGTCGTTAAAGAAATATTCGTTGGCATTCTTTAAGATAAGATTGTCTATTCCATATTTCTTAAAATGCACCGGCGCGTCGAGTCGCAGATGCTTGAAGAAAGCAAAAGAGCCCACCAGCCAACGGAAAGCATTGTCGTCCGATGATTTAACAATAAGTTCCTCGGTCAATGAGTGCTCCTTTTGATACTGCCCCAATGTAAAATAGTCGAGTACCAAAAAGTCGTTGTCCATATTCATCCTATCGTCGGTATACTGATAGGCTGTCGTCGAGGAGAGTGTAACATCGTCAAAAAGACATTTTACGGTAAACGCATCGGACAATGAGAAACGTCGATAGGCGCAAGGATCGTTGTAGGCTACAGGCGACAATATGCCAGTCTGTGAATCGTAGGCTCCGTAGGCATAGCCGCCCTCGTCGAGATAACCAACTGCTAAGGCATTGTCGATGCTTGTATACTCCGACGGCTTGAATTGCAGACGCAGACGAGCCGAGAAATTATCGCCTCCGTCGCATTTTTTGTTAAGATAGGTATTCTTGAAAAAGCCGTCGCTATGAGAGTAGTAGGCACTGACCGACCAACCGAAATTATCGGAATATTTGCTATAGTGCGATGCTTTTGCACGGATAGTATTTGCCGTTCCATACTCCAGCGACAATCGTTTGCCCTGAAACACCAACGGCGAGAGTGTCTGCACGTTTATTGCACCGCCTACAGTGTTTCGGCCATACAGTGTACTCTGTGCGCCACGGATTATCTGCACCGACGAAACATCGAAAAAGTCAAAATCGTAGTTATTCTTGTTGAGGACCGGCACTCCGTCGATATTCATTCCAACGACAGGCTGATCGATGCGCGAGCCAAAGCCTCTCACATATATCGAAGAGGTCATTCGTGAGCCATAGTCGGGTTGATAGAAATTGGGTGCGATTGACGATAGTTCCTTAAGCGACACAATGTGTCGGTTCTCTAACTGCGCACGCCCCATTGTGGTCGATGAGAATTCACTTACATTCTCGTCGGTATGCTTGAGCGACGCGACAATGTCTACACTCTCGAGCATAAACGTATCGACGGGTTCCTCGACAAGAGGAAGAAACATATATAAGAATGCAAGAAGGAAATTCACAACTACTTTTTTCGCAGATTTTTGTCGCAAAGATACAATTTTTACACTATCCTGCGTAGCCTATTATGTTAAAGTTAAATAATCGTAACCCTTTATTGCAGTAAATATCTTATAATATCAGGGACAAATTTCAATTCACATTCTACGGTACAAGCTCGTTTATAAGAGGGATGAGCACTTTTTTCACAATCTCATCGTTCAGACGATGCTCGCCTGCGAACCATATACAGCGCTCCTCTCCATACAATTTTGCGGTGAGAGGCTGAAAATGCACAACAGGATCCTTGTCGCCGAAGAGAGCTCTGACAAGCTTTTTCTCATCTTCGTTTATGCCATCGAACTGAATCTTTTCCATCAGTTTAAACTGCTCGACAACTTTTTTGTCTACACGAAACTCCGTTGCGCCATCCTTGCGCTTAGAGGTATATTTATTGCGTCCCATCTTTCCGAAGAGCAGCGAGCGCGACATTTCGAACGAAGGATTGACCAATATTCGAGGGAAGCCCCACAGCTGCTGGGTAAACATTCCTCCCATAGAGGTTCCTACGACAATGTCGGGCTTCTCATTCTCGACGGTTGCACGCAGAAGCGCCATCGCCTCGAACGGGTCTATTGGAAGGTCGGGAGCAACCACTCTCCAACCATCCAAATAACGACGCAATGCCATTACTGTACCCGATGAGCCCGACGAAGCAAAGCCGTGCACATACATTAGTTTCTTATACTCCGACATTCCTGCTTATATTATAGATTGCCGACATTCTTCTCTATCTCCTCGGGGCTTACAGTGTAATTTGTCAAGCTACCCGACAGATACTGGTCGTACGCTGCCATATCAACAAGGCCGTGTCCCGAGAGGTTGAAGAGAATGACTTTTGATTCCCCTGTCTCCTTGCAACGCTTAGCCTCCTCGACAGCTACTGCAATGGCGTGACACGACTCGGGAGCAGGAATAATACCCTCGGCCTTTGAGAAGAGCAGTCCCGCCTCGAACGACTGCAGCTGACTGACGTCGGCAGCCTCCATCAATCCATCCTTATAAAGCTGAGAGACAACCACTCCGGCACCGTGGTAGCGCAATCCTCCTGCGTGGATATTCGCCGGGCGGAAATTATGGCCCAAAGAGAACATTGGCATAAGAGGAGTGTAGGCGCTCTCGTCGCCGTAGTCGTAGCAGAATTTTCCGCGTGTAAGCTTAGGACACGACTCAGGCTCTGCTGCAATGAAGCGGGTCTTCTTGCCATCCAATATATTGTGGCGCATAAAGGGGAACGATATTCCCGAGAAGTTAGAACCTCCACCGAAACAGCCGATGACAATATCGGGATATTCACCAGCCTTCTCCATCTGCTTCTCTGCCTCAAGGCCTATGATTGTCTGATGTAGGCTGACGTGACTCATCACAGAGCCTAACGCATATTTGCAATTAGGTGTTGTAAGAGCAAGCTCAACAGCCTCGGAAATTGCCGTACCCAACGAACCCTGATGGTTGGGATAAAGGGTAAGGATATCCTTTCCGGCGCGCGTAGACATTGAGGGAGATGGAGTTACCTGCGCTCCGAATACCTGCATCACACTGCGGCGATAGGGCTTCTGATTGTAGCTTATCTTTACCTGATATACCGCACACTCCAGTCCAAAGACTTTAGAGGCGTAAGAAAGGGCACATCCCCACTGTCCGGCGCCTGTCTCGGTTGTTATATTGGTGGCACCCTCTTTTTTGCAGTAGTAAGCCTGCGGCAACGCCGAATTAAGTTTATGCGAACCTACGGGGCTTACACTCTCGTTCTTGAAATATATGTGAGCTGGAGTACCGAGAGCCTCCTCGAGACCATAAGCGCGCACAAGAGGCGTTGAGCGATAGTAGCGATACATCTCGAGTACAGGCTCGGGAATATCAATCCAAGCGTCGCTGAAGTTCAGCTCCTGAGAAGCAGCCTCGCGCGAGATAAGCTGCGAGAGTTCATCTACTGTAATAGGCTTCTTTGTCTTAGGGCTGAGCATAGGCTGAGGCTTATTTTTCATATCAGCCTGTATATTGTACCACTGTGTGGGTAATTCATTGTCGGCAAGAAAATAACGTTTCTGTTTCATTGTATTCCTATTTTTGTTTTACACATATTTAAAATAAAAAAGGCCCACCTTTTCGTGAGGTAAGCCTTTGTATATATCAAGCGGTGATACACAAGCAAGCTGCTCACGAAATTTTTCCTGAGCAATGCCACCACCAATTCAGTACGCAACAATTATTCATAATGAATTATGTTTATCTACGGTTGCGAAGTTATAGCATTTTATGTAAAAAGCAACAGAATTGAAGAAAATATTTAAATTTTATTCGAAATAAAACGAAAGTGCTATCATTTTGGCAACAGCCTTATCCACCGATTGGGTAAATTTCAGATAGTTGGCATCGAGAAGGTCGTTTCTCTCCTTCTGCAGAATGTCGATAAAGCTGAAAGAGAATTTAAGCTCGGGATTGAGCTTGAAGAATGGCAGATAAAAATCGCAGCCCAATCCAACCTCCACCATACAGTCGAACGATTTTACAAGCAGAGGACGCTGCTTCTTTATTGTAAGATCGAACATCGGGCTTAGTCCGGCAACCACATAAGGACGGTAGTTGTTGAAACGCTCGGCGGTAATCTTTGCCTGTATGGGCACAGCAATATATGTCGATTTTATCTGCTGACGCTCAATCTTACCGCTGTTAAGTTCGCGGAATACAACCCGTTTGTCGCCAAAATACATTCCGGGCAACAGACGCAATGCCACAAAGTCGTTCAGACGAAGGTCGGCAAGCACTCCAACGGTAAAGCCGGGAGTGTAGGTATCAACGTCGGCGTACCACTGCTCGCCATCGGCTGTAACAAAATTATTATTGGCAAGCTCAAGATCCTGCATATGCAGTCCTACATAAAAGCCATAATGGAACCTGCGATAGTCAATGTATGGCCTATTCTGCAGCTTGCGTTCCTGAGCCACAAGCGCTGTGAGCGGCAAAATGAGCAATAATAATATGTATAGGGTTCTTCTCATTGAATTATATAACGAATTTTAGTGTAAAATATTGCATCGACACAAAAATTAGAGAACAAATAAAGATATTGCGGGGCATTATATGAGCCACAGGAAAAGAAAAGAGGTTTTTATATGTAAAAATATGTTAAAATCATTATTATAGGTGGGTGTATATACAAAAAGCACTATCTTCGCAAATGATAATACAAATTTAAATTTTACAACTATGGCTTACGTAATTACAGACGACTGCGTTGCTTGCGGTACTTGTATTGATGAGTGTCCTCAGGGCGCAATTTCAGAAGGCGAGAAGTATTCTATTAACCCCGATTTGTGCATCGACTGCGGTTCTTGCGCAGGTGTTTGTCCTTCAGAGGCAATCATCGAAGGCTAATAAATATAAAAAACCTTTGTCGGCAACTACGCCGAATTACTTTTAAGGGGTGTGCAAAGTTGTTTTTGCACCCCCTTCTTTTTTAAACCATAATATTCAAAAGCAATATGTTGAAGGAACTTATATATATTCTCGTAAAGAGTACAGTGATAGTGCTTGTTGCTGTTGTCGCCTACTATACTTATATGTGGCTTACCAAATAAAAAATGCTGTGCAATGCACAGCATTTTTTATTTGAATATATACAAACAACATTTTATTGCTGTTCGGGACTATCTTATCAATAATTCTCGGGCTTAAGTTGGAAGTAAGCCTTAGGATGAGTACATACGGGGCACAATTCGGGAGCAGCCTTGCCAATGTGCAAGTGACCACAGTTGCGGCACTGCCAGATGCAATCGCCGTCGCGGCTGAATACAAGATTACCCTGAACATTCTCGAGAAGTTTCTTGTAACGAGCCTCGTGTGCAGCCTCAACCTTTGCTACCATATCAAAGAGAGCAGCAATCTCTACAAAGCCCTCTTCGCGAGCCTCGTTGGCCATAGTGGGATACATATCGGTCCACTCGTAATTCTCACCGGCAGCAGCATCGGTAAGGTTCTCAGCTGTACCAGAGATACCGTGAACTAATTTGAACCAGATTTTAGCGTGCTCTTTCTCCTGATCGGCTGTCTCCTGAAAGAGAGCAGCAATCTGCTCATAACCCTCTTTCTTAGCCTTACTAGCATAATATGTATACTTATTACGAGCCTGACTCTCTCCGGCAAATGCTGCCCAAAGATTAGCCTCAGTTTTTGTTCCTTTCAATGATTTTTCCATAATAATAAATTATTTTGTGTTATTTTTTCTGTTATTACGAGCTTTTGCTCTTTTGCGTTGCAATTATCGTAAATTATAAGAATACACGCAAATTTTTTGTCATATTTTATAGCTGTATTTACATTTTTTTACAACTGACATAAAAACAAAGGCCGATACAATATCGGCCTTTGTTTTTATAGTTATTTATTTTTTGCAACTACCGGGACATACGGGCTTAATCTGCTTGAAAAAGTCATTACCCTTGTCATCTACAAGAATAAATGCGGGGAAGTCCTCAACCTCAATTTTCCAGATAGCCTCCATTCCAAGCTCGGGATACTCTACGCACTCAATGCTCTTTATGTTGTTCTGTGCGAGAATTGCAGCAGGACCACCGATAGAACCAAGATAGAATCCTCCGTGCTTTTTACAAGCGTCGGTTACCTGCTGTGAACGGTTACCCTTAGCAAGCATAATCATACTACCGCCAAAATCCTGGAAGAGGTCTACGTAAGAGTCCATACGTCCGGCTGTGGTGGGACCCATAGAACCACAAGGCATTCCTGCAGGAGTCTTTGCTGGACCGGCATAGTAGATAGGATGATCCTTGATATACTGAGGCAATCCCTCGCCGCGGTCGATGCGCTCTTTGAGCTTAGCGTGAGCAATGTCACGACCAACGATGATTGTACCGTTCAACGACAGACGTGTAGCAATAGGATACTGAGACAACTGTGCGCACACCTCTTTCATAGGACGGTTAAGGTCTACACGTACAATCTCGCCCTCTCCTGCATTGCGCAACTCCTCGGGAATGAGTGTTGCAGGCTGGTCGTCGAGTTTCTCAATCCAAATACCATCCTTGTTAATCTTAGCCTTGATGTTACGGTCGGCCGAGCAGCTAACGCCCATACCTACGGGACAACTTGCTCCGTGACGAGGGAGACGTACCACGCGAACATCGTGTGCAAGATACTTTCCGCCGAACTGCGCTCCAAGACCTATGCGGTGAGCCTCGTCGAGCAACTGCTTCTCAAGCTCAATGTCGCGGAAAGCACGACCGGTCTCATCGCCTGTAGTAGGAAGATTATCGTAGAAATGTGTAGATGCGAGCTTAACGGTAAGAAGGTTCTTCTCGGCCGATGTTCCTCCAATAACGAATGCAATGTGATAGGGAGGACAAGCTGCTGTACCGAGGCTCTTCATTTTTTCTACAAGAAAAGGAACGAGAGTAGTAGGATTCAACAATGCTTTTGTCTCCTGATAGAGGTATGTTTTATTGGCAGAGCCACCACCCTTTGTTACCATAAGGAACTTATACTCCATTCCCTCTGTTGCCTCAATGTCAATCTGAGCAGGAAGGTTGCATTTTGTGTTTACCTCATCGTACATATTCAAAGGAGCATTCTGGCTGTAACGCAAATTCTCCTGTGTGTAAGTGTCGAAAACTCCGCGTGCCAATGCCTCTTCGTCGCAGAAGCCGGTCCATACCTGCTGACCCTTCTCGCCGTGGATAATGGCCGTACCTGTATCCTGACACAATGGGAGCTGTCCTTTGCACGCCACCTCGGCATTGCGCAAGAATGTGAGTGCCACATATTTGTCGTTGTCGCTTGCCTCGGGGTCGGTAAGGATTTTAGCTACCTGCTCGTTGTGCTCGCGACGAAGCATAAACGATACGTCGCGGAATGCTGTGCGCGACAAGAGTGTCAAAGCCTCGGGAGTTACTTTAAGAATAGGTTTGCCCTCAAAATCGCCAACCGATACACCCTCTTTTGTCAAGAGATAATACTCGGTGGTGTCGGCGCCCTGCTGGAACATATGGGCGTACTTGAATTCGGGAATTGCTGCCATAATATTTAGTTTATAAAGGTTTATATTCTTTTATTCTTCGTCGTAAGTCTGATAGAGAAAATCGTTGTATGGGTATTTTTGAACGTGTAGCTCACACACTCGCTTGTAGATTACATCCTTCAGTGTGTCGATATTCTGTTTTTCGCGTGCCGAGATAAAGATGCAATTATCCGACAGCTTACCCATCCACGTCTGTTTAAGCTCGTCGAGGGTCAGATTCTCGCGTGTCTTTGGCAAAAGGTCGTCCTCATCCTTCTGCACATATGTAAAGGCGTCTACCTTGTTGAATACCACCATCATTGGTTTATCGCCACAGTTAAGGTCGGCAAGAGTCTTGTCTACAACAGCTATCTGCTCCTCAAAGTCGGGGTGAGAGACATCGACTACGTGCAACAGCATATCAGCCTCGCGAACCTCGTCGAGAGTAGACTTGAACGATTCTACAAGGTCGGTAGGCAATTTGCGGATAAAACCTACGGTGTCCGACAAAAGAAAAGGGAGATTCTCTATGATTACCTTGCGCACTGTGGTATCGAGTGTGGCAAAGAGCTTATTCTCGGCAAAAACCTCGCTCTTGGCAAGCAGATTCATAAGTGTCGATTTTCCAACATTGGTGTATCCCACCAGCGCCACACGGATAAGACGTCCGCGGTTCTTACGCATAATGGATTTTTGACGGTCAATCTGCGACAGCTGCTCTTTGAGCAGAGACATTCGGTTAAGGATTATACGACGGTCCATTTCGAGCTGTGTCTCACCAGGTCCGCGGAGTCCCACACTACCACCCTTTCCGCTACCCGAGCCACCACCCTGACGTTCAAGGTGAGTCCACAGACGCTGCAAGCGGGGAAGCATATATTTATACTGCGCAAGCTCTACCTGTACCTTTGCGTGGGCTGTCTGTGCGCGCATCGCAAAAATATCGAGGATAAGTGATGTTCTGTCGAGAATCTTTATCTTCAGTTCCTTTTCTATATTGCGCAACTGCTTTGCAGATAGCTCATCGTCGAAAATCACCATACCAATCTCATCGTCGGTATCCTTGCGCATCTCAACAAATTCAGCAAACTCTATCAATTTACCGCTACCCACATAGGTTACAGGATGAGGATGGTCTATGCGCTGTGTAAAGCGTTTAACGACCTCGGCACCCGCTGTCTGAGCAAGAAACTCAAGTTCATCGAGATATTCATTGGTCTTACGCTCATTCTGCGAAGATGTAATTAGTCCTACGAGTATAGCTGTCTCCTTTTTTGTGGTTGAGATAACAAATTCTTTCATTCAGCGCATTTTTAATTTTCTCTGCGAAGATAATGATATTTTTTATGGTTACTAAATTTTTTGGCAAGTAATATATTCAGTAAGATTGTAGAGAGAAAAAATAGAGGATTTTATGGCTAAATTAGGCGGAGAGCCGACTTTAGGGATAAGAAAATCCTTTACGCGCCCAAAGAGATTGGCTATAAGAAAGAAGACAACAGATAATAGCCATTACCGACAGCTGTGTATAGATGAAAGCTCTATATATATAATCAGGAAAAAGCTGCCGCAATAATGGTAGCCTACATTGTCATTGCACGATAGCGGCCTCCGGCAATAGCTTTTACAAGGCCTTTCATTTCGAGCTCAAAAAGTTGCGACATTATGTTGCTTATAGGGATATTCAGTTCAATTACAATCTGATTTATCTGTAGGCCGTCGCTGTTGGTACGCAAAAGGTCTATCAGACGTTGCTCCTGAGGAGAAAGGTCGGGGAACAATTCAGGCTCGACACTCTTTTTACGGGATTTTGGAACGCTCCAGTTCATTGCCTCCACAAGGTCGTAGGCCGATGTAATGAGAGCCGCCTTATTGTGGCTTATAAGTTCGTTGCATCCGCACGAATATTGGTCGTTCACTCTACCGGGAAAGGCGAAACAGTCGCGAGCATATCCCTGTGCCAACGACGCTGTTATAAGAGAGCCTCCTTTTGATGCAGACTCTATTACCACCGTTGCATCGGCCATTCCTGCGACAATTCTGTTACGCTGCACAAAATATTGCGGCAGAGAGTTTGTCTCACTCATAAATTCAGTCAGAAGGCCACCGTTGGAAAGCATCTCCTTTGCAACGTTACGGTGCGTAGGCGGGTATATTCGGTCGAGGCCGTGAGCAAGCACTCCTATTGTGGGTAACGAGGCCTTAAGAGCAGCCTTGTGCGCGCACACGTCTATACCATAGGCCAGTCCACTAACAACGAGAGTATCGGGCAACAGGCGAGCAAGGTCGGTAATGAAATGCTGGCAAAGTTCCTTGCCATACTCAGTGGCGTGTCGCGTACCAACCACCGATACAATATGCTGGGCATTCAAATTAGCATTGCCCAATGTATAAATGACTACCGGAGCGTCGTCACACTCTCTCAGGCGGTAGGGATAATCATCATCGCCTATACAAATGAGTTTTATTCCTTTAGACTCTACAAAATCCATTTCGCGCTTGGCGCGGTCTATTATTGTAGGGTCGGAGAGAGCTTCCACCAGTTGGGGAGATATTCCGGGAACTACATTGTGTATATCATCGAGATTAGCAAAAAGGGATGCTGCCGAACCGGCAGCATCCACTAATTGACGTAATAAAGCAACTCTCATTCCTTTTACCCTTGTGAGCGAAAGGAGCGAGAGTTGCTCGTTAATATTGGTTTTTACCACTATAATTTCTTATCGGATTACAGTCTGGAAAGCCTCGCTGCTTACATACTTTGCAAACTCAAGATCTTTGAGTGCCTTCTCTGCCATAGAAGCGTCGAGCTTGATAGAAGCCTTAAGACCATCGTAGAGAAGAGCTGCATTGTCTGTACGTGCACCAAGAACAGCCTGCAAGTAGTATGTTGTTGCGTCGGGCTGAGCTACTGCCTCGAGAGTAGCGCGTGCAGTGCTATAATCCTTGTTGAGGATCTGTGCAAGAGCTGCGCTGTTTGTATTTACACCCTCGAACATTGAAGCTGCGCGTGCATACTGACCCTGTGCGATGTAAAGGTTACCGAGAGCCTCGTTACCAACCTTTGCGTTTGCACCCTTAGCCATATATGTCTCAGCGTTAGCAACATCACCGTTGAGAAGAGCTATGTAACCCTTGTTTACATTAACCTCAGCTGCTGCAGCATCTGCCTGAGCTGCCTTGTTGAAGTACTCCTGTGCAAGAGCATAGTTTCCTGCATTGTAAGCGATAACACCAAGGTTGTTGTAAGCACGATAATCGTTAGGATAGAGACGTGCTGCTGTCTCGTAGATATTCTGCTTCTCCTGAACATCGTCTGTGAGGATAGCAGCGTAGAGAACCTCCTCCAAAGAGAGTTCTTTGGGATCGTTAGCATACTGCTCTACGATCTCCTCGTCTGAACGACCGATAAGCTGGTAGTTCAATGTGATGCGTGCACGACGCAACTGGGGAAGAATCTCGTTAGCAAGCTCGCTGTAAACTGAAGAGATATTCTTAATCTGCGCCTCACGCTCCTCGGGCTCATTGTACATAGAAAGTACACGCAAGATAACGTCCTTGTCAGCAAGCTCTGAACGTGAAACTAGCTCACGGAAGCCGTCCCAGTCCTCAGCAGTGTAGTCTGTATCCAAAGCACCGTCGAGCTTAGCCTTCTTCATCTCTCTCTTAACATATTTTGCTGTGTTTTTCTCACGGCCTGTAGCAACACCCTCGTTGAGTGATACGCCACCGTCGGGAGAAGCATAAGCAGAAACCTCTACATTCTCAAGAGCAAGATTCTTTGTATCCTTAGCAACCTCAGCCATAGTAGCCTTCAACTCTTTGAGAGCGTCGCTCTTGAGCTCGCTGTTACGCAAGCTTGTCTGCTGGATAAGGAACATAATGTTAGCCTCTTTAGCCTGCTTGATTACACGCTGGAAAGCATCCTCACCGATAGCATTGTTTGCACTAGCTACAGTTGAGCGATACAACTGCGATGTAGCAACACAACCGTCAGCAATCTTAACCTCGGGCAAAGTGTAGCTCTTCTTACCTTTAGATACTGTGAAGCTCAAATAAAGCTCAGAGTTTGACATCTCGGGAACATAGTCGAAAGACATCTTCATAGTAAAGTTACCACCCTCTTTGTAAGAAACGACGCGGTTGTTACCCTGAACCTTCTCACCCTGGAAAGTTACAGACTCAGCTGTTGCTGAACCACCCTCATACTTAAGAACTGGAGTAACAGTAAGAACTGACTTCTTGTTGAAGAATTTTGCGGGGAAGAGTCCGTCGATTGTAACGGGAACTTCGCTACCAACAACCTCCAACACCTGAGGAGTCACCTTAAAATACTCTGATTGTAAACCCTGCATTTTAGAACTGCACGAAGAGACAAAAAGTACTGCTAAACAAGATAGCAGAAATGTGATTTTTTTAAGCATTTTGTTCGTAATTTTATATTATGATTATACAGTGTTGTGTTTAGTTCTCTCAAAAAATTGGCCTATCTTAATCAAATGCAAGCAAATTTTCGGCAAATATAACCAAACTAATTGAAAAATTAGTTACCATTTGCAATATAAATAGCATTTTTTGTATTTTTTATATATGATTTTCAATATTTACTGCGTGGATGATGCTCTATTATCTCTTCGCGCAGTCTGATACGGTCAATATGGGTGTAAATTTCGGTGGTCGAAATACTTTCGTGTCCGAGCATTGCCTGAATGACTCTAAGATTGGCTCCTCCCTCCAACAGATGCGTCGCAAAGGAGTGCCTGAAAGTATGCGGACTTATATTCTTTTTTATTCCGGCAAACAGCACAAGCTCCTTTACCAGATGAAAGACCGTTATTCGGGAGAGTGGCCGGCCTCGGCGGAAGCTCAAAAAGAGATACTCCTCGCAACCGGGCTTTACTCTTATGGTATTCCGTTCGTAGATATAATATTGAAGCTCGGCTATCGCTCGCGAAGAGACAGGCACCAGACGTTGCTTGTCGCCCTTACCAAGAACCCGTATGAATTCATCATCGAGATAAAGGTCCGAGAAGCGCAGATTGCAAAGTTCCGACACACGCAGTCCGCAGCTATATAACATTTCAATTATGGCCCTATTGCGTTGCCCCTCCTCTTTTGAACAGTCTATGCTGTTTATTATACAATCTATTTCGTCGAGGGTGAGTACCTCGGGCAGATGCAACGGCAGCTTCGGCGACTTTAGCTGTTCGGTGGGATTCTTCGTGATAAAGCCATCGAGCTTAAGAAATGAATAAAAGGAGCGGAGCGACGACAATATACGCGCTTGAGAGCGCGGGTTAATGCCGACCTCATCGAGACAGTGGATAAAGGAGCGCAGATGCTCTATTGTAGCTTCGAGCAGCGTCACGCCACTCTCGGAGAGAAAAAGTTCCAATTTATGGACATCCGAAAGATAAGCCTCCAGAGTATTTTCGGAGAGAGACTTTTCGAGTTGCAGATGAATGCGATAACGCCCCTGAGGAGATTTATCGCCACGTATTCCGCCGCCTGCCGTTTTATTATCATTCTTCATAATAGCAAATGTCGCAAAAAGATGGGAACCGACAAAATGAGAGGGGCAGAAAATATATATGCCGTAAAAAAAAGAAAACAAAAATTTTTGTTATTTTTGCATATAAATTATTCGTAATATGGAAGAAAACAAAAATTTAACGCACCCCGACAATAATTTGGCCTGGGCGATACTTACTACCATTTTCTGCTGCACTCCTTTTGGCATTGTTTCTATAATTTACGCGTCGAAAGTAGATTCCTATTGGGCACGAGGAGAGCAAGAGCAGGCAATAAGAGCATCGAAAGAGGCAAAGAAATGGGCGATAATATCGGCAGTATCATCGGCAGTTGTATGGATAATATATGTTCTTTGCTGCATTCTTTTTATGGCAGTACCTTTTGCTTTTGTATTTTCGGAAATGATATAATTTGAAAGCAAGAAAGCTCATATACATTATTATTGCAACAGCAGCACTCCTGCTGTTGCTGACTATTTATTACTGCGTAAACCCCGAGACTGCATTATGGGTTCCAAAATGCAGCATAAAGACCTTTACAGGCTACGATTGCCCGGCCTGCGGCACACAGCGTGCCTTACACGCCCTATTGCACGGCCGTTTCCTAGCCGCACTGCGCTACAACCTGTTTATGATTGTCTCTATCCCCTACTTTGTCGCAGTAATATACACCACAATAGGAAAGTCTGCTACTGCCGCGAGAATGCGTAAATATGTACAGCACCGATACGCTATATATACATATATTTTTCTCTTTATAGCTTGGTGGATAATAAGAAACATATACTCTCTGTAGACAAAGAGGGTAAAATTCCTTATATCTCCTTTTTTTTCACTATCTTCGCGTCGAATATCCGATGCAATGAAAAACTACGAAAACTTAAACGAATATATTGAAGCGCACAGCAGCCCCGAGGGGGAGTATCTTTATAGCCTCTACCGTGCCACCAATGTCGAGATTCTGAATCCTCATATGGCATCGGGACACATACAGGGCAGGCTACTCAAGCTGCTTGTAAAGATGATACGCCCTAAGAATATTCTCGAGATTGGTACCTACACAGGATATTCTGCTATATGTATGGCCGAGGGATTGGATAGCGACGGCAGGCTATACACATTCGAAATTGACGATGAGCTTGAGGATTTTACCCGCAAATGGATTGAGGGTTCACCCGTAGGCGACAAAATCATTTTCACAATAGGTAGCGCCCTTGAGATTGTGCCCACGCTCGGCACAAAGTTCGACCTTGTGTTCATAGACGGCAACAAGCGCGAATATATCGAATATTACGAAATGGCAATGAAACACCTTAACGACGGAGGATGGATTCTTGCCGACAACACATTGTGGGACGGTCACGTGATAGACCCTGCATACAAGGACTCACAGACCAACGGAGTGCGTGCCTTTAACGAATATATACGCAACGACAAGCGCGTAGAGGAGGTCATACTCCCGTTAAGAGACGGATTGACAATTATCAGAAAAATATAATATAAGGAATATGGACAGTACAAGACAAAATAAAATTTCGCGCCTCATACAAAAGGAGTTGAGCGACATTTTTCTTAAGATGGGTAAAGAGACACCCGGCATTATGGTCTCTGTAAGCATAGTACGAGTAAGCCCCGACCTTGGCATTGCAAAGGCATATTTAAGCGTATTCCCCTCGGAGCGCGGCAACGAGGTAGTGGAGCACCTTACAAAAAATATGAAGGCTATACGCTTTGAGCTTGGAAACCGTGTACGCCACCAATTGCGTATAATACCCGAGCTACGTTTCTATCAAGACGATTCATTGGACTACATCGAGCACATAGACAATTTGTTGAAAGACTGATGATTCAACAATGAGACTCTCGCTCTACATTGCCAAAAGATACCTTCTTTCGAAAAAGAGCCATCAGGTAATAAATTTAATTTCGGGAGTAGCTGTTGCAGGAGTTGCCTTGGCGACTATTGCAATGATATGTACTTTATCGGTATTCAACGGATTCCAAGAGCTTGTAGCACGACAGTTCACGGCATTTGACCCCGACATTAAGATTACATCGGCAAAGGGCAAGAGTTTCTTTACCGACAATGAGCGCATAGCTCAAATAAAGGCACTGCCCGCAGTAGAGGTTGCCTCGGCAAGCGTAGAGGACAAAGCTATGGTTGAGTACGACGGCCGACAGGTAATGGTTATTCTAAAAGGAGTAGAGAGCAATTTCAACAGCCTCACCGAGATTGACCGCACGCTTATTGGACGCGGAGAGTTCCTGTTGAGCGACAACTCATTCGACTATGTCATTCCCGGAGCTGGATTGGTAAGCGCACTGAACTGCGGAATATATTTTGTTAAGCCTCTTGAGGTATATGCGCCCAAAAGAAAGAAGAGGGTTAATATGACTAACCCAGCTGCGAATTTCAAGAAAGAGATATTGCACGCTTCGGGGTTGATATTCTCGATGAACCAGCCAAAATATGACGACAATTATCTTCTTGCCTCGGTAGATTTTGCCCGCAGACTCTTTGGACGCAAAGAGAATGAGGCCAACAGCTTGGAGATTAAGATTGCGAAGAGTGCCGACATTAAAAAAGCAAAAAGCGAAATTAAGTCGATTCTTGGCGACGAATTTGATGTAAAAGACCGATACGAGCAACAGGAGGATGTGTTCCGCATAATGAAGATAGAGAAATTTATCTCTTATATATTCCTCTCTTTCATTCTGCTTGTGGCCTGCTTTAATATTATAGGTTCATTGTCGATGCTTATAATAGAAAAGGAGAAAGATGTAAGAACGCTGCGCAGCATAGGCGCCGACGACACTCTAATATCGAACATCTTTATTATTGAGGGATTGCTTGTATCGCTGACAGGAGCCCTCATTGGCATAATTACAGGAGTGGCACTCTGCTTTGCCCAGCAGGAATTCGGGCTGCTGTCGTTTGGTGGCGCCGCCGGAGAATATATTGTGGACAGCTACCCTGTAAAGATTATACTCAACGACATTCTGCGAACAATAGTCACTGTTATAGCCGTCGGCCTGCTGGCTGTAGGAGTACCCACAAGATACCTAACAGCCAATCTTCTGAAAAGGAGCAAATGATACTCCCTATCAAATAAGAGTTATTTTATTGGCACGAATAGGATGATTTAGGAAACGCGACGCCTGTTCGCGGAAACGATCATCGGCCTCAGTTGTACAAAAAGCACTATTCTCTCCCTTTGTACACAAAGCATCCATTTCGGTATGACGGTCCAAATAGTTGCGCAGAGAGTGGGCAACGGCAGTTCCCTGTGTCAATACCTCCACCCCGGCTGGAACATACTTTCTTATCTTCTCGAGCAACAGCGGATAGTGTGTACAGCCCAATATTATCGTATCGATAAGAGGGTCCTTATCGAGCAAGCGGTAAATGTCACGCTCTATAAAATAATCGGCTCCGGGATTATGATGCTCATTGGCCTCAACCAGAGAGGCCCACATTGGGCAGGCCTCACCGGTGACCTTAATATCGGGGAAGAGCTTGCGTATCTCCAAAGGATAGGACATTGACTTTATCGTACCCTCGGTAGCAAGGACTCCTACGTGTCGGCTTTTTGTTATATCACCTATACACTCTACCGTAGGACGTATTATGCCAAGCACCCTGCGACGCGCATCAAGCGTAGGAAGGTCAAGCTGCTGTATACTACGCAGAGCCTTTGCCGACGCTGTGTTACAGGCAAGAATCACCAGATGGCAACCCGACTGGAAGAGATAATTCACAGCCTGCCTTGTAAACTCATATACAACGTCGAACGAACGTGTACCATAGGGTGCACGCGCATTGTCGCCCACATAAAGATAGTCGTATTCGGGCATAAGACGGTGAATCTCACGGTATATGGTAAGGCCGCCATAGCCCGAATCGAATATTCCTATTGGGCCGGGGCCCGAAGGTAGATGATATATCTTAGACATTATTCTATAGCTGAATTTGTTTCCTGCTCACTCTTTTCGTCACACTCTACAACATTTTCGGCAGGCAGAGTGTTTGTTGCCTCCTCTTTTATATTTGTCGCATCGGTGGCAACAGCATCGTCAGCGGCGGTTACAGGCTCGGCAGCCTCTTCTGTTGCCGACTCTTCGGACTGTGAACAGATTATCTTTTCGAGAGCCTCATCCGAAGCCTCGGTAGCAGGCACAAGCAGAGGAATCTCCTCCTCGTTCATCACAGCAATAAGCGCCGAGTCAATATCCACTCCGAATCGAGGATTTATAAAGGCATAGCAATTCTTTTCAAGGTCTATAGCATAGGAGAGATTATTGTAGAGACATACACGCTCTACAGCCTCATCGACAGCCTGCTTTATCTTTGCGAACATAGACTCCTCAACATCCGACAGCCACTTCTTTAGCTGTATTCTGAACTTTACGCTCTTGTCCACAAGCTCTTGAAGTTCCTTTTGACGCTTACGCAAAATAGGCTCGGGAAAATCTCTCTGACCATCGAGGAAGGCTACATAAGCACGGGTAAGCTCATTCTCGTTATGCAACAATTCCTTTTCGCAACGGCGCACAAGAGTATCGTACTCTGCTTTTAGCTCAGTATACTGCGGGTGCTGCTGAAAGACCTTGTCGTGATTGAAATATCCGAATTTTGTTTGTGCCGCCACAGCAAAAGGCAATAGCAGCATAAAAAGTAAATATTTACGCATAATTGTCTTATTATATAAAAAGGTACAAGGGGAATGACATACACTCCCCTCGCAAATATTGTACTAATATATTACTTGCCGAGCGCAGCCGAGCCAATGCCCAACTTTGCTTTTACCTTTGCGCTGATGTCGTCGCACTGTGTCTCGCTGATATAAGGAATACCACCGGCAATGTCAAACACGCAGATATAACCACCCTCACGGCCAGCATCCTTGATAGCCTTTGCGAGAATGTTGCTGACCTCCTCGAGCTTAGACTGCTGTGCCTGCTGCAAATTCTGGAGGCTCTCCTGATAGTACTGCTCCATACGCTGGCTCAACTCCTGAAGCTCATTGTAACGACGCTGAAGGATATTCTGGGGAAGAGAATCCTTTACCTGCTCAAACTCGATACCTTTTTTCTCAAGCTCGGTACGCATATGCTGAAGCTCATCGCTATACTGCTTTTCGAGCAACTGAATATCCTTGCTGGCCTTTGTATATTCAGGCATCAACTGCAAAATCTCAGGAGCATTGACATAAGCGAACTTCTGCTGTGCAAAAATGCTCAACGGAGCAATCATCAACAATAAAACTAAAAACTTTTTCATAATGTTATATTTAAAAATTCATTTATTCTGTAAAAAACCGATTGCGAAGATAAATCATTTAATTTTAATAACCAAGCTTGGTAAGTACATCATTGCTAATGTCAATTTTTGGCGAGGCATATATTATACTCGCAGCCGAAGCGCGGTCTATTACCATTGAATAGCCCTTTACCTCGCATATCTCTTTTACTGCGTTGTATATCTCCTCCTGTATGGGCGCCATAAGACTCTCGCGTTTCTTATAAAGTTCGCCTGTAGGACCAAAATAGAGGTTTCTAAGCTCGGCGGCCTGCTGTTCGAGCTTGAGGATATCCTCTTCGCGCTGATGACGCTGCTCGTCGGAGAGGAACATCGACTCACTCTGGTAGTTCTTGTATAGGTTCTTTGCCTCTTCCGACAATTCATCAATCTCACTCTGCCAACGTTTCGACTGCTGATTCAGCTGTTCGTTCGCGCGCTCATAGGCCGGAATATTTTTTAGGATATACTCTGTATCAATGAGAGCATACTTCTGTGCCTGCGCACCAATCGCCGCAAAAAGAGAGAAGAGCGATATAAGCAAAAACTTCTTCATAATCATTTGAATTATGGCAGAAAAGCCTGCCTATTAATAATTAAAATTCCTGTCCTAAGATAAAGTGGAACTGACTGCCGCCATACTGTGACGAACCAAATACCTTGTCGAATCCGTATGCCCAGTCAATACCTATAAGTCCAATCATCTGCAAGAACACTCTGACACCGACACCGGCACTGCGCTTTAGGTCGAAGAGATTGAAGCTCTTTACATCGGTCCACGCGTTACCGCCTTCGACAAAAGCCAATCCATAGATATTGGTAGAGGTCTGCATCAGGAAGGGGAAACGAAGTTCAAGGCCTAAGCGGGCATAAGCATAACCCTCGTAACCGTAAGGAGTAAGAGAGCCATTCTCGTAACCGCGCAAGGCAACCATATCAGTAGCATAGTTATACGAGTAACCGCTCATACCGTCACCACCCATATAGAATGTCTCAAAAGGAGACTTCTTGTATTTGTCAAAATGGCCCAGAATACCAAAGTCGGCTCTTGTCATAAGCACAAGATTGTACTTTCCGTCGGTGAGAGATGTATATGTCTTGCTCTTGAACTTAATCTTATAATACTCAATCCATTTATGCTTCTCGCGCAGCTCACTCTTATAGGTTGCCGATGCCGCGTTTGTTGCCAATTTAGAGTAGTCTACCCCGTCGAATGACGAATAGGGAGGAGTTATTGAACCTGTGAGGGTAAACTCCGAGCCTCGACGCGGGAAGAGAGGATTATCGACAGAATTACGCGCCAATGTCATAGTAAGGTTGAAATTGTTACATACTCCATCGGTGATAAGGAAATATTGCCAGTCTTTCAACGAATACATCTGATAGTTAAGCTCGGCAGACAAGGTAAAATAGTCGTCGGGCCATTTCAGGCGACGTCCCCAGCCAATAGAGACACCGAACATCTTGATATATTTGTCGGGGTCGTAGTACGAGGTAATATTGTTGTATCCGTATCCGTAGCCTCCGTAGTTATTATAGTTTCCGTAACCGTACAGATAATTATAGTAGTTATTGAAATAACCCGAGTTATAATAGCTGTTGGCAACGTCAGTCTGCATAGAATAGAAGGTAGACACCGAGAATGAGTTAGGACGTTTACGTCCCAACCACGGATCAAAGAAGGCAATATTATAAGCCTGATAATATCGTCCGTTCGTCTGTGCGCTGATGGTAAGGGTCTGTCCGTCGCCCTGCGGTATAATACCTCGGCGCACTCCGTCGCGACGGAAAAGGTTACGCATAGAGAAATTGGTGAACTTAAGCGAGAGCTTACCGATTACTCCTGTCTGTCCCCATCCTGCCGAGAGTTCTATCTGGTCGCTGCTTTTGGGCACAAGGGTCCAATTTATATCAACAGTACCCGACTCGTCATTCGGCACAATTCCCGGATTTATTTTCTCGGGATCGAAATGTCCCATATTGGCAATCTCGCGGTAAGAGCGCTCTACTGCCTCCATAGAGAAAAGATTACCGGGGAGAGTACGCAGCTCACGACGTACAACCTCTTCGTAGAGACGGTCGTTTCCGCTGATTGTCACCTTGTTGATAGTTGCCTGCGAGCCCTCGAACACACGCAATTCAAGATCGACAGAGTCCTTCTCGACGCTAAGTTCGATGGGGATAATTCCCGAGAATACGTAACCGCGATTGTAATACATTTTCTGTATGGCATCCTCGTCCTGCGACAGACGCTCGTCAAGCAGTTTCTGATTATATATATCACCCGATTTAAGGCGTAGCAGATAGTCGAGCTGTGAGGTAGAGAAGACACTGTTTCCTACCCATTTGATATCGCGTAGATAATACTGGTTACCCTCGTCCACTTTGATATAAATATCGACACTCTTCTCATTGAAGGGCACTACACTGTCGCTCACGATATAAGCATCGCGATAACCCAATTCATTGTATCGCTCAAGAATTTTCTCTTTATCCTCGGCATAACGCTCGGGAGTAAATTTCTTTGAGCGGAACACAGTGTGCCAGAAATTCTTAAGAGTGGTCTTTTCGCGGGTCTTCTTCATCGCAGACTTAACCTTTTCGGCTGTAAGCGCATTGTTACCCTCGATGTTAATAGTGTTTACCTTAATCTTGTCCTTCTTGTCAATATTTACATCCACAATCACAAGATTGTCGGCTGTAACATCGGGACGCTGCATAATGTTTATATCGGCATTCTTGTAGCCTTTGTCATCGAAATAGCGTTTGATGAGACGTTTGGCGTGGTTCACCATATTGGGCGTAATCTGATTGCCCTTTATAAGGCCTACCTGTGCCTCAAGATCCTCGCGCTCCGACTTTTTCACGCCATTGTAATTTATCTGCGAGACTCGGGGACGCTGCTTGAGATTTATTCCCAAATATATCTTGCCATCGACGATACTGTCGGCTGCAATGCTTACATCGGAGAATAGTCCGTGCTTCCAGTAGCGCTTTATGGCACCGGTTATCTGCTCACCCGGAACAGTGATTACATCTCCCACCGAGAGTCCCGACAAGCCTATGATAATATTGGGTTCGTAATTGTCTACGCCCGACAGATTTATTCCTCCAATCTCATAGGTCTTTGGTGAGCCGGTATAGAGAATTGCCGGCTTATCGACCTTTTGCGCCTGCAATGCCGCCACGCAGACAAAGAGTGCGAAAAGCAGCGAGAAAGGACGAAGGATTAACGTATATCTCATTTTTTTCAATTTATTCATTTTGCTACAACTTGTTCACCGGTCTTTCCGTAACGACGCTGACGTTTCTGATAGTCGCACACAGCCTTACACAACTCATTCTTATCAAAATCGGGCCATAGCACCTCAGTAAAATAAAACTCAGAATAGGCACACTGCCACAAGAGGAAATTACTCAGTCGCTGTTCCTTGCCTGTTCTTATGAGAAGGTCGGGGTCGGGCATAAAAGATGTTGTAAGCGAAGAAGATATCAATTCATCATTTACATCATCAAGCTCAACATCGCCACTCTTTACCTTTTGTGCTATAGAGCGCACCGCCTCGGTAATCTCCCATTTCGACGAGTAGCTAAGAGCAAGCACAAGAGTCATTGCATCGTTGTCTGCAGTATTGCGCTCGCACTGCTGAAGCCTCTCACGGACATTATCGGGGAGCTTTGCAAGGTCGCCTATTATTCTGAAACTTACATTATTCTTAACAAAAAGTTCCTCCTCTATTGAATCGAAAAGCAGAGCCATAAGCGCTGCAACCTCCTCCTGAGGGCGGCTCCAATTCTCGGTAGAGAATGTATAGAGTGTCAGATAGCGTATGCCAAGCGACAGCGCATCCTCAACAAGGCGATGAACCGTAGCAGCACCGGCCTGATGTCCCTCGCAACGAGGGAGTCCACGCAACTGAGCCCAACGTCCGTTACCATCCATAATTATAGCTACGTGTGCGGGCACCGCCTCTTTGTTTACTTGCTCTATGTAACTCATAGTATGTCAGTTATTGCATTTCCTGTATTTGGGAAACAGGTCATATGTTAAAAATATCGACAAGAACGAATATGTATCCTTGTTCTTAAAAAATTCACTGTCAATCTTATACGGGTCGTCCAATGTAATATCGGCCTTTTTGTCTACGTCCAGCCTATCGCTGAAGGAGAAGCGGAACGTTAATTCGCAGCCGACATTGAAACGATGCGCAAATTTATATTTGACACCAAGGCCCAAAGGGATATTGGCGGTAAATATATGCTGGGCAGGAGCGGGCGCATAGGTCATTCCTACGCCACCGGTAAGATAGGGCACCAAACGGTGCGTGCGCTTGTATCCGCCACCCTGACCGTAGGCAAAGAAATTATATTCAAATTGTGCACCAAGGTCGAAAAGGGTGCGCGAGAATGTAATATCCTCGCCCGGTATCTTGAAGCTATTCCCTGCTGTCGAGCCGGCAATTCCTGCTGCCACAAGATTACCTTTAACAGCCATTCGCGGGTTAATATTGTATCGGGCAATGGCACCGCCCATCACTCTCAAATTCCTGAAGAATCCCGTGTAGTTTGCGTCGCCAAGATAGTAGCAGCCTCCCACAATGCCGCCAAGCTCCATCGTATACTCCAACTCTTCGGCACGCACCGACATTATCGAGCAGGTAAGAATGCCCGACAACAGCAATACGAATATCCTTGAGTTTCTCATTTTAGCAATTATTGTAGGTTATTAGCCTCATACTCGTAGCGGTTGAGTATGCCTCTCCACACGCAAGGCTGGTCACCACCCTGAATAATCCAAATATAGTTGTTGCTGTCCACCACTGTGGCATAAGGAGCAGTCGCGCCCAAAAGCTCGTCGGGCAATTTAGCCTTTACACCGTCGGTAATCCACGTCAAGCCATTGTCCGACGACACATAAAATGCCGAGAAGGGAGCAACGCTGTTGCCATTATGATTGGCCGCTCCTCCAAAAGCATAGAGACGCGCATTGTAATATATCACCGACATATTCTCGAACGAGGGACAGGCAAAAGCCTCATTTGCGCCATCGGAATAGCTTACCCAACCATTTTCGTTTGAGAGTTTGCTCCACACTGCAGGAACTTTTGATTCGCCTGGATATCCCACAAGAATATATCTCGAAATATATGGATTGGTTCTCAACGGATAAACAGCCGATGAGATATTGTTCACAGGAAAATTGTCGGCAACAGGCTGTACCTGCACAAAGTCGGTAGCATTAAGGGTGTATGAAACTGAATCACCCGATATTGCCCAAAGTTCATTCTCCGACGCAAACAAAAGTTCAGAAACAGCGCACTCTGTAGAAACAGCATCCCACTCGGCACCATCCTGCGAAGAGTACAATGCACCGTCGGCTGCAACATAAAAGCTGTCGCCAAAGAGCAGCACACATTCCAGAAGAGCACTCTCGGGCAGGCCCGATATTGTCTGCGGGGCACTCCAATCGGCAGGAGCATCCAATGCCGCAGTAGAGAGGAGCGCCTCTCCGCTATTATGTTTACCGAAAAGATAGATAGAGCCTGATTTTTCTATCGCACACAAAGGCAGTGCAACAGCAGCCGCTGCACCTTTGCTCCAAGAGATTCCCTCGGGATCCTTGTCGTAGACATTGACAGTAAGAGTATATTCCTGCTTATATTCAGCATCCAAAGAGACTACAAGGAGACGCTTGGGCGCTCTATAATCCAATGAGTCGCTCGAAGAGAAATATTCAAAATTATCGAGAGTATCGTTGTAGACATACAGCACACCGTCATTCTGTGCCGTAGCAGAAACCTTAGATACATCGGTATTATAGGGCAAAGGCTTTGAATTATATACCTGCTTGGTCTTTTGGTTTATCACAAACGGGTAATACTCACCGGGAACAATAATCTTTACTACAGAGTCGGAAACATTGTCCACCTTTATAGTGTCGTAGCATATCATATTGTCGAGAGAGAAATGACGTAACGCCGCATAGGGGTTATTCACCGTCTCTTCGTCGCCTCCGAAACAAGAGGATACGACCAGCGCAAGTGAGAAAAGAGCTATATAGATTATCCGTTGCATTTTCATAGGTATTTTACATATTACATTCAACCTACAAAATTAGCAACATTTTTTTGTATGAACCACAAAAAACAGGGCTATTTATTATATATTTATAATAATTTAGCTAAATAACAGGACTTTTATCGAACAAAGAGCGAGATTTTATTCCCGAAACAGAGAGACTCTTCGCTGTGCGACCAGCCGTTCAGTTGCGGAGCAGGCACACCATCGCCAATGGTAAGGTTGGGGTTACACTCCACACGAGCCTCATCCCAAAGGTTGGCGTCGATAAAACTCTGCAGCAGCGCAGCACCCCCCTCGACAAGGAGACTGCCCACCTTTATCGATGCCAGATGAGAGAGTATGGCAGGGAGAATCTTCTCAGCAGAGTCCACCTTTATTTGTTCTACATTTTTACCAAATTTATCGGGAACAGGATTATTTGTATACACGATTGTAGGGTGTGTTCCGTTGAACAGATTCAACGACGGCGAGAGCTTAGACTCCCTATCGACGACAAGGCGCAAAGGCTGGCGTCCGCACCATTCGCAGATGGTAAGCGAAGGATTGTCGAGCAGCGCCGTATTTGTTCCTACAAGAATAGCATCACACTCCGAGCGCAATTTATGCATTGCCACAAAAGAGCCTTTGGTAGAAATTGCAAGCGCCTTTCCGCCACTTCTTCTTGCATCGATAAAGCCATCGGCAGTATGTGCCCATTTAAGAATTATATACGGACGATGCAATTTATGAAATGTAAAGAATTTTTTATTCAACCAACGAGCCTCTTCAGCAAAAAGGCCGACGGTAACGTCGATGCCTGCAGCACGCATACGCTCAATGCCTCCGCCATTGACCAACGAGTTAAAATCGGTGGTTGCAATTACCACACGAGGAATACCCACCGATATTATAAGGTCGCAGCAGGGCGGTGTCTTTCCATAATGAGAGCAGGGCTCGAGGCTGACATATATTGTCGAGCGCACCAACAGCGCGCGATCCAACTCGGGCACCGAGCGCACAGCATTAACCTCGGCGTGAGGCTCTCCTGCGCGAATATGGTAGCCCTCACCTATTATGCGTCCATCGCACACAATCACCGCACCCACCATTGGATTGGGAGAGGTGCTTCCGTTGCCATTACGCGCAAGCTGCAGGCAACGACGCATATATAGTTTATCGACCGAAGAAAAATTTTCCATATTGCTCTCAGATTCTCGGCGAAGATAAGAAAAAGCATCTACCGACACAAGAAAAGGGGCTATAATTGAGGTTCCGCAAAAGCAATCAGCGGCGCTCGACGACAGAATCCTTGTGCCGAAGACGTATAAAGAGTATCTCGCTGGGCACGCAGAAACGGACATTCCGTCGTGAGGTACCCACCCCATTGGTTGTAATTACAGGCACCGCGCTATCGGTGTAGTTGAGCCCACTCAAGAAGCGGCTACCGTAACGCGAATTTGTAACCGGAGCATAGAGACCCAATATTGATACCTGCCCGCCGTGAGTATGTCCCGAGAGGACAAGGTCGGCAGCAACATTGGCATCCTGCGCATAGTCGGGAGTATGCGACAGCAATATAGAGAAGAGCGAATCGGGCACATTAAGCACAAAGGCATTCTCGTCTACTATAAAAGGATTGCGCACGCCCGAGAGAAGGATTCCGTGGCTATCGCCCATAATCGTCACAGTAGAATCGGAGAGTAAGCAGATACCACACTTTTTCATTGCCGACTCTATCTGTCCGGCTCTGCGATACTCGTGATTGCCAAGAACGGCAAAAGTGCCATAATCGGTCCTTACCGATGATATTGAATCGAATAGTTCATCGATATATTTATCGGCTGTCACATAATCGCCTCCCAGCAGCAGCATTACAGGCTGCTCCTCGCGGAGCTTGCGCACAGCCTTTGCCAAACACTTGCGGGTAAATTTGCTCGGATAATGAATATCCGAAAGGAAGGCAAAGGTAAAGCCGTCAAATTCTTCGGGCAGCCGCTCGCTCTCTATAGTGTATCGCTTTATGCGTCCCACCCCATTGGGCGACAATGTCGCACAGGATGCAAACAGTAAGGTCGCGACAAATATCGCGACCGTCACTATTCTGTCTACTATCCTGCAAAAGCTCATAACAACCGCATTAACCTTTCTCTATCAGCACAGCAGCGTATGCTGTTATACCCTCTTTACGTCCCTCAAAGCCAAGCTTTTCGGTTGTTGTTGCCTTTATCGACAGACAGTCGGCATCAATGCCAAGAACCCGCGCCATTGTCTGCTGCATCAAAGGAATATGAGGATTAAGCTTAGGCGCCTGAGCAGCCACCGTCGCATCGATATTTCCTATGCGATAACCCTTCTCGCGCAAAAGTTCGTTTGTGCGGCGAAGCAGTATCTTACTGTCGATATTCAGGAACTCATCGGAATTATCGGGGAACTGATAGCCAATATCGCGCAGATTGGCAGCGCCCAGCAGAGCATCGCAAATTGCGTGAATAAGAACATCGGCATCCGAATGACCGTCAAGGCCATACTCATAAGGGATTTTTATGCCGCCAATCCATAAATCGCGCCCTGTCACCAATCGATGGACATCCATTCCAAAACCTACTCTTATCATAATCGTCTGTTTTTATTCTTAACAAAAAATAGAGGCAATCTTTATCGACCGAACATCTCTTTAAGACCGTCAAGGTCGAACGAGAGAGAGAAGCGCAGAGTCTGGTCGAGAGGGTTGCTCTGTGCTGTTGATATAAGATAGGTTCCGTCGAGCGAGAATACACTCATTTTGAATCCTGCACCCATAGTAAAGTATTTACGGTTGCCCTTATATTGATCCTCATAGTGGTAACCGCCACGCAAGAAGAACTGATTGTTGTATGAATACTCCAATCCTATACCGCCATAAATCTCACGCAGTTCCTCATTGAAGCCTCCGGGAGCGTCGGCAAAAGATTTGAATATTCCAGCAATGGACGATACGTCGTTGTAACCGCTCGTCACAAGCCAGTCGTTGTATTCCGTGTACCTGTCATTGTCGTTAGGATCGTATTCGTTCTCTTTAAGGAACTGTGAATAGCTGGGACGGGTGGGCACCATAAGCTTGTTAAGGTCGGCGCTGAAGGTCAATGTGTTGTAGTCGTCGAGAGGCACCATAAACGAGGCTCCCAGACGCATATTGGTAGGGATAAACTCATTCGTTCCTCCACCGTCGTACGATATTTTGCTACCTATATTTGAAAGGTTCAATCCGAGTCCGAGCATACACTCTCGTCCGCCCACTATATAATAGTTGTTGTAGTATATTGCAAGGTCGGCAGCATAGGCAAGGCCGGGCTGTACATCCTCTTCGTAGTCGTACTGAAGATCGGAGTATATGAATCGCAATGCTACGGCTGCCGAGAATGTCTCGGAGAGCATACGCGAATAGGCAAAGTCAAAAGCAAACTCATATGGCTTAATGGTGTACTCTCCGGCAATTACGTTACCCAATGAGAAGTATGTGAGCGACGAGCTTATAGCCGAATAGTTTCCTATGCGATAAAAACCGGCAAGATAAGCAAGGTCAATATCACTCACCAACTGACGCAACCACGGAGTATAGGAGATTGAAAGTCCCGCGCGCGCAATATTGAAAGGATATTTTGCAGGGTTCCAATATTGCGAATTGGCGTCAGCCTCGGTAGCGACACCAATATCTCCCATTGAGCCACCACGGGCATCGGGAGCTATAGAGAGAGAGGTTACGCCTGTATACACAGGGTTGAACATCTGCTTTGCAGAATTATTATTTTGCGCAAATAGCGGCAATGCCATAAAAGAGCACAGCAGCAACAAACAGAATTTATTTCTTGTCATATTCTTTATCTTAATGTCTGTTATTTAAACTTTAATTTCTCTTATTTATTGTTCAGCACTATAATTTTTCTGGAGACACTCTTTGATATTCCATCCAAAGAGACCATTCTTGCCTTAATGATATAAAGCCCGGTGAGCAGCGGTGTACCACCCTGAGCCTCAACATTCCAACTGCGCGAATAGATGCTACTGCCGGTAGTGCAACTCTCCGACAGTTCAAGAATCTTTTGTCCCTGCATAGTAAACAGCTCTATCACAAAGTCAGCCTCTGTATTGGGAGAGTCGTGCAGAATCTCTATGAGTGCTCTCTCGCCTGTACGCAAAGGCGACGGAGAGAGTTTGATGTCGAGTATCGCCGGAGCCTTTTCGGCATTCACCACAAAGGTCAGAGTATCGGTCGAGGAGTTATTGAACAGGTCCCAGGCTCTAAGGACAACAGTATGCTCGCCCGACGGGAGTCTGTCCATAGGAAGGGTTATCACTCCGCGCTTATAGTCGCCCACCTTTGACGCGAAAAGACTGTTGAGATTGTATGTACGCTCATTGTCCACCATTGCAACAATGTCGTGTCCTACTCCTGTGCCCACGGTATTTATACCATTCTCGTCGTATAGCTCCACAAAAAGATAGGGAGAGGCATTTACCTCGTCACCGTTGATAAAGTCGGGGCTATTGAGATACATTGATATTTCGGGGCCCTTGCCGTCGTTATTCATCGATGGCGATGTTCCGCCGACAACAAAATTCTCATAATATCCTTGAGCCACAAAGCCGTTACTGCTGTCATAAGCAAAGAGATTAAGCATTCCCTGTTCATCGGCGTAACTAATATCCATAGGCACAGGCATTGTAATTTTGAAGCGACCATTCACTACTGAATCGCCACCCACAAAAAGTTTCTTGCGGAAAGCTGTATAGTTGTACGCACCAAGATTGGTATTGTTGCGGGTAGTCACAACCTCGGCACAATCGAAGAGAGTTGTCGACAAAAGACCATTGAACGCATCGACAACAGAGCCATCGTTGTTGGCAATATAGCCCTCGACGGTTACGCTGCCACCGGCACTCACTGTGCCCGATTCTTCAGCATCGGCACCATTGAATTTCTCTACAACAACCTTTTTCTCGGGCATATTAAGGCGCAAGGCAGGGTCGCCCAAAAGCACATACTGCAATTTATTTACCGAAATATCGCTCAGATTGGCAATAAGAGCACATTTTGCCTGTCGCAACGCATCACCCACCGTGGGATATTTGCCATTGGCATCGATAGTAAACAGATACTTTGTGAATGCCTGATTTATTTTTGCATTATATGTCTGCAACACAGTGCGCGTAGTTGCCAAAAGACCTATGGCCGCACCGTTGGGATTCAATATTCCCACCTCTCCTATAGAGCCGTCGCCAATATCAAAGGGAGCAATGTCGCACGATGCTGTCACCCAGAATGGCGCAATGGGCGAAGAGAGCTGCCCCATATCATCAGAGGTCCACGACATTTCGTGCGACAGCAGATGAGGGCCGCCGTGTCCCGAATAGTTCACCAGAAGCGTTCCTTTTTGAATGCGGTCCTTTATTGCCTCATTAACCAACGGGTATCTGTTTCCGGTAGCAAGAACCTCCATTGGATAGTCGTCCCAATAGATGCGTTCAACCATAAAGGAGCGGTTGTTGGCCTCTATATACGATGCAACAGCCTCGGCGTCAATCATATGCTGGTTGGGAATATCCTTGTCGCCATCATCGCCCAACATTGTAATAATATTCTGCCACAATCCGGGAGAGTCGTTCCTCATATAAGCTATTATCTTATCCACCACCCCATTGGCCTCGCTTATTGTCTTTGCAGGAATACGTCCCACGCCAATATCAACCTTTGCACGCAGATACTCCTCACCCTCGCTATCGTCCAGAAAGCCGTAATAATCCTCGAGCACATAAGAGTATATTGCATTTACCGAATTTTCCGACTCGTAACAGAGCAGCAGGTCATCCTGCGACTGAGACGGATAGGTTATCAACCGGTTGTCCGAAACTCCGTCGCCAAAGAGGAGCAGATATTTTGGAGCATCGTCCGACGAAGAGGCGCGGTCGTAGAGCATTTTCATCAGACGGCGATAGGCGGTAGCATCGGGAGTACCCGACGAGAATTCATTATATACCTGTTCGGCTGTAACAACCGCCACACTTAAATTATCGTGTGTGCGATGCGCCTCGGCAAGCCTCTCGGCGGCGGAGAGGAATTTTCCACTCGAGGGGACTATTATCACCATATCGGTAGTTCCCAATGAGTGCAGATTCTGATTCTGTACCTCTTTTACTACCTGCACCGACGGGAAAGAGCCTTTTACATCCACCGCAACATACTCATTGAGACGCGATGCAGGCGCTACCACCGACAGCGTTGTTCCCGACAGCGAGGAGGCATATTCGGCAATCTCGTGCGGCTGTGTGACGCACCACACTTTTGTTGTATTGTTGGCCGAGGCTATCTTATACAAGGAATTGCCTTCGGACGCAGAGCCTCGGAAATTGGTGAACGAACCGCGCAGGGCAAGCGAGCGTGTGTAGTTCAGGGCAATATAGTCAAGATATCCTGTGTGCAGCGCATCGGTTGCCGAATGCACAAGCGTAACAATTGTCTCGTCGCCTATTCCTTTGGCTATTGAATATGTTCCCGAGACTATTTTTCCGTGGTCGCCACTCGATGCTTGCGGCAATGTAAGAAAAGAGACTGTCTCGCCATTTACCCCCACAGTAAGCTTGCTCGACGATGGGGAGTTAGTGCCGAATGACACCGACACGCGCGCACTGCCAGGCACCGCTCCCGCAGTCTTGAATCTATAGCTTACGGTACGGCCGTTGGCATAATTGTAGTCGTCGAGCAGCACACGGCCATAGAGAGCCATAGACAGTTTCTCCTTTTCGTGAAGCTGATAGTCGGGGTATGTGCTGCACTCCTTTGCTTCGGCGTCTGTAATCTCCTTTTTGGGGAATGCCATAGGCTCATCGTCGCTCTCATTCAAGAAATAGTAGCTATAGAGAGAATAGTGGTTGCGTCGGTGTGCAAAATGGTTGGTATTATATTCCCAATTTATCGTTCCATTGGCATAAAAAAGCATATAGTTATTCTCTCGCCATAGGGGAACCTCTTTTAGGTCATCGGTAATATTGTGTATATTCTTCTCGGGCAAAAGATGGCCGCCGTAACCAAAGAGACGAACCTTGTCGGGATTCTTGAATCCCATTTTCGTTAGTTCGCTGTGGGTAATTTTGTATACTCCGGCCTCATCGACACGAATCTTAACCCAGCGTCCCGATGAGAGCACCGAATTTTGAGCGTATCTTTCGGTTACAGCCGAGGCCCTCGAAGCTGCGAGAAGCATTTTGGGCTTTTCGCTTTTGCCGATAGCCAATTTAAATGATGTTATCTTCCTGTATTTTCCATCGACACACACTATCGGCACGAAGCTTACGTCGAGAAAGCCCTTCTTTGCCGATACCTGAACCGACGACTCTACAACGGGCCATTCGGTGAGCGAGGCATTAAACGACGAAAGTTTGTATCGGCACACCTCGGAGTACGACACAGGGCAAAATTCAGGGTATTCTATAGTAGCGGTATATGTATATTTGTCATAATCGGCGCCAAGCTCTACCGCCGTTGAATAGCGCGGCAACAGAGTGTCGCGCTCATAGGCGCTCCAATCAATGTCAATAAATTGTGCACTCGCGGGAATTGCCACGAGCATAAGAATAAGCAATATAATCTTGTGCACTCTCATTTATCAACTATTAACGTATGTGGAAGTCAAGCACCTTTTCGTCGTTAAGGAATCCTTTCAGATGATCGCCAATCTTAGCCTCTCCTACTCCTGCGGGAGTTCCGGTGAAGATAAGGTCGCCGGTCTTTAGAGTACAGAAACGGCTCACATAGGCAATTATCTCGTCGATAGAGAAGAGCATCTGCGAGCTACGCGCCTGCTGCACCATATTGTCGTTTATTGTAAGCGAGAAGGGAAGGTCGCCCAAAGGATATTTATCCACCGGGCGGAATTCTCCGAGCACTGCCGAACAGTCGAATCCTTTGGATAGCTCCCAGGGAGCACCCTCCTCAATGAAGCGGCGCTGCATATCTCGCGCAGTAAAGTCTATGCCGACGGTAACGGCATCGTAGTAACGATAGGCGAAGCGTGCGGGTATACTGCGTCCCAATTTATTTATGCGCACCACAATCTCGGCCTCATAGTCGATGCGTCCCATCCAATCGGGCATATAAAAATGTTTACCGTTCTTAAGTATCGAGGAGTCGGGCTTCATAAAAATCATAGGCACCTGCGGTTTTTCCACTGTACCGTCAAACTCCTTTGCGTGGTCGGCGTAATTCTTTCCTACTGCAATTATTTTCATAGACTACTTTTTTTAAAAAATTCATTATTCGGCACTGCCGTCGAGACGATTGAACATCAGCGACAGATGCGCATAGAGCGAGGTATTCTGCACCACAATATCCTGTGGGACACGTATGCGCAAAGGGGTAAAGTTCCATATTGCTTTTATTCCCCACACGACCATCTTGTCGGCCACCTCCTGTGCATTGTCGATGGGCACTGTCAGAATGCCAATCTTCACCTGATGGCGACGCATCTTTGCCTCAAGCTCGTTAATATGATAGACGGGAATACCCGAAACACTATGCCCCACAATGCGCGGATTAGTATCGAACGCCGCAACAACCTCAAGGCCGAATTGTTTGAGTCCCGTATCGTTGAGGAGCGCTCCTCCCAGACGACCTACACCAAAGAGAAAGGCCTTGTGAATGGTTGTAAAGCCCAGAAAATCCTCAAGCACCGCAAGCAGATTGTCAATTTCGTATCCTACTCGTGTGCGTCCCACGATGTTCACACAAGAAAGGTCCTTTGCTATCTGCGAGGCAACAATGTTGGTCTCTTTTGAGAGGCGTGTCGATGATACGTATGTCTCGCCACGCGACTTTAGCAGTCGGCACACCGACAGATACCACGGCAGACGTCGCAGAGTAGGTTCGGGTACTTTATACATTTTGGGTAATGTTTCCATAAGTATTTATTATAACGCAACAAATTTATTTATATTTTATGAGTATATAAAATTTATACTCCCAAAAAGCCAAAAATCGTTGCAAAGGTTGTATCTTCGCAAGCGTAAACATACCGAAAATGTTGCAAAAAGATGAAAAGTAACGACTGGAAAGATAGGCTCAATATAGTCTATTCAACAAACCCCGACTTTCAATATTCCACCGATGAAAAGGAGGAAATTGAGACCTTACCAAAGCAACAGCAAAAGCTGAGGGTAGGCATCGAAAAGAACCACAGAGGCGGAAAGACCGTAACCATTGTAAAGAATTTCACCGGCAGCGAGGAGGACCTCAAGCAATTGGGACGACTACTAAAGACAAAATGCGGAGTGGGCGGCACTGTTAAAGACGGCGAGATTCTTGTGCAGGGAGAGTTCAAGGAAAAGATTATAGAACTATTGAAAAAAGAGGGATACACCCAAACAAAATAGCCGGTAGGAATTTAGGGAGAGAAAATTTCGCATTACCATTCCTATTCATTATCTTCGCGATAAATTAAGATTATAAACCTTTTAAGAACAAATATTATGTCAAACAAATCAAAAGTTATCTTGGCAGCAGAGTTGCTTAAGATTAAAGCAGTTAAGCTACAGCCCGAGCAGCCTTTTACTTGGGCATCAGGTTGGAAGTCTCCTTTCTATTGCGACAACCGCAAGACATTGTCTTTCCCCGAACTACGTACAAGAGTAAAATTGGGATTGGCCAATCTTATTCTCGAGGAGTTCCCCGAGGCTGACACCGTTGCAGGCGTTGCAACAGGAGCCATCGCACAGGGCGCACTCGTCGCCGAGGAGCTTGGCAAGCCTTTCGTTTATGTACGTTCATCGGCTAAGGACCACGGCCTCGGTAACCTCATCGAGGGTGACGTACAGCCCGGAGCAAAGGTAATCGTTGTTGAGGACCTTGTATCTACCGGACTCAGCTCTTTGAGAGCAGTCGATGCGTTGCGTGCGGCTGGCGTAGAGGTTGTAGGTATGGTTGCATCGTTCACATACGGATTCAATGTTGCAACAGAGGCATTCGAAAAGGCCGGCGTCAAGCTCATCACTCTCACCGACTACGAGTCAGTGCTTGAGGCGGCAAAAGAGACCGGATACATCACAGAGGAGGTTATGCCCACACTCAAAGAGTGGCGCGCCAATCCTTCGGAGTGGAGAAACGACCTAAAATAATTACAATGAGTCAGTACGAAAGTAGTGTTAAACTAATCCCCTACTCACAGGAAAAGGTCTATGCAAAATTAGAGGACCTGAACAACCTTGAGCAGATTAAGGGCAGAATACCCGAGGACAAGATAAAAGACTTTACATACAACCGCGACGAGGCAACCGTAGAGATTCCTAAATTGGGAAAGGTTACCATAAGAGTCGTAGAACGCGAGGAGCCCAAATGCATCAAATTCGAGGCTGTAGGTTCACCTGTACCTGCCAATCTGTGGATACAGGTAATTCCCGACGGTCCCGAAGCATCCAAAATGCGTGTCGTTGCAAAGATTGAGGTAAACTTTATGCTCCGCGGTATGATAGAGAAGCCCGTAAAGGAGGGATTGGAGAAGATTGCCGAAGGACTTTCACAAATTCAATATTAAGCAAAGGATGGCAAAAAAACTTTGGGATAAGAACAGCACCGTAAGCCCCGAGATTGAACGCTTCACAGTGGGAAGAGACTGCGAGCTTGACCTGCTGCTTGCCCGTTACGACATTTTAGGCTCCATTGCCCACAGCACAATGCTCGAGAGTATAGGAATGCTCACGAGCGAAGAGATGAACGACCTTCACCGTGAGCTGCGCGAGATTTACGCAGTAACCGAGCGTGGCGAATTCATCATCGAGGAAGGAGTAGAAGATGTACACTCACAGGTAGAGCTTATGCTCACCCGCAAATTGGGGGACACAGGAAAGAAGATTCACAGCGGACGTTCGCGTAACGACCAGGTACTTCTCGACCTTAAGCTGTTCACTCGCAACGAGCTACGCGAGGTATGCGAACTTACACACACACTGTTCGACAGACTCATAGAGCAAAGCAACAGACACCGCGAGGTGCTTATGCCGGGATACACCCATCTGCAGGTAGCAATGCCCTCGTCGTTCGGATTGTGGTTCGGAGCATACGCCGAGAGCCTCACCGATGATATGCTGTTCCTACAGGCTGCCTACAGGATGTGTAACCGCAATCCATTGGGCTCGGCAGCCGGATACGGTTCATCGTTCCCTCTCAACCGCACAATGACCACCGAACTGTTGGGATTCGACAGTATGAACTACAATGTGGTGTATGCGCAGATGGGACGCGGCAAATGTGAACGCAACGTAGCTTACGCGCTTGCCTCGCTCGCCGGCACGCTTGCAAAAATGGCATTCGACGCCTGTATGTTCAATTCCCAGAATTTCGGCTTTGTGAAACTGCCGGCAGAGTGTACCACCGGTTCAAGCATTATGCCGCACAAGAAAAACCCCGACGTTTTTGAGCTTCTACGAGCAAAATGCAATCGTCTGCAGGCACTACCTACAGACATCATACTGATAATGAACAATTTGCCAAGCGGATATTTCCGCGACCTGCAAATTATAAAAGAGTTGTTTCTGCCGGCATTCAGCGAACTTAAGGACTGTCTGCGTATGGCCATATACATAATTGAGCGCATAGAAGTAAACAGAAACATCCTCGACGACAAGCGCTACGACCCTATGTTCAGCGTAGAGACAGTGAACAGGCTGGCAAGCAATGGAGTGCCCTTCCGCGATGCCTACAAACAGGTGGGTCTGCAGATAGAAGAGGGAACCTTTGTTGCCGACAAGGAGATTCACCACACACACGAGGGAAGCATCGGTAATTTGTGCAACGACAGAATAGCTGCGCTGATGGAGAGTATCTACGGCGCAATGAATTTCGAGAAAGCACAGGAGGCCGAGGAAAAGCTTATAAGAGGATAACCCCCAAAAAAAGTCACAGCAAGGGAGCGGCAGACAATAATAGCCGCTCCCTTGCGTTTTTAAAGCACAAACTACCGTTTATGAGAAAAGCACTCCTTACAATAATATTATGCGTAATAGGATTGACATCCTGCGACATTGAATCGCCCTACTCGGGCTATGCGGCCTATTTCAGCTTCGACGCCACATTTGCGCCATTCAACCAGATTTATAGCGCAGGACAATTCATCACAATAAGGAAGAAGAGCGTTACGTCGTACGAGGTTACCGACATTTACGGCAGCAAACAGATTCATCAACTTACCGAAGCACAAGCACGACAGCACTTTCAATATGGGTTCGGAGGATTCATAATAGGAACACCTATACAGGGAGGCGACATTATCGTCTACGACTGGGCCTGCCCTAACTGCGACCTTTCGCCCAACAGACTACAGATTATGGAACTTGGCTACGCAAAATGCAATAGCTGCAACTGCGAATTCGACCTCAGCCAAAGAGGTTACGCTATAAAAGGCGAGTCGCGTCCACTGTGGCTCTACCACAACTATTCTATGGGCAGCGAAATAACCATACGCAACTAATATTAGAAAGAAGCAAACAATTTAATAGCCACTTTTTTTTGATTTTTTCGCAAAAGAGATTATCTTTGCACCCGTTATTGACAAACGGAGGCACACTCCAAAGATTGGCAGTAGCATATAAGGTCGCTCGAATGGTGGAATCGGTAGACACGAAGGACTTAAAATCCTTTGGCATTTAAACGCCGTGCGGGTTCAAGTCCCGCTTCGAGTACAGAACAACAAGCTCATCCATAATAGATGAGCTTGTTGTTTTTTCCCCACAATAGATGCTTATCAAGCACCATTTACTATTTATTTCTAAGGCTTCTCTCGATTGTTAAAATTTGCAAAAATAGAGCCCTATATAATATATATAAAGAGTATTTTTGGAATAATCTCATAATCCGCTAAGAATAAAAAGTTTATGCGGAAAGTTCAAGAACGAGGTAATGAGTTGGCAACTGTTCTGATTTCTACATACTTGCGTGATTTGCATTGATGTACAACTCATCTTGGAA
>JAFYRW010000026.1 GCA_017546785.1 Bacteroidaceae bacterium
GCTTGCATTTGCAGGTATGCTCGCTGTAGCATCTTGTTCACAGGATGACTTTGTAGGTGGTGAGACAGCAGGTGATTATGTAGACGCTACATTCACCGTTTCTACCGCTGACGGTATCAGCACCCGTGCCACTATCGGTAATGGTACAAAAGCTAACAAGGTAGCTTGTACAATTTACGACGCTAATGGCAAAGAGATGGACTTGTATCAGATTGTAGACGTTAATGCTGACAAAACAGCTACCTACAAGGTTCGTTTGGCAAAAGGTCAGGAGTATACAGCTGTATTCTTCGCTTACAACAACGAGGGTAACTACTACAATGTAGAGGACCTTACAAACATTCAGGTTATTGGTGGTCAGAATTGTAACGACGAGAAGCGCGATGCTTTCACAGGCGTACGTCCTATCTCTGCTGCAGAGACTATGAACACTATCGTTTCAGAACCTATCGTATTGAAGCGTCCCCTTGCACAGCTTAACCTTGGTATCGACAAAGATGAGCTCAAGGCTGCAAAGAAAGCAGGTATCGTAATCGAGAAGAGCAAGATTAAGGTTAGCAACGTTTACAACGCATTCAACGCTCTCACCAGCACTGTTGTTGGTGACGCTACAGCGGTTGAGTTTGCAATGAACGTAATTCCCACCGAGAAACTCGAGGTTGACTTGAACAACGACAATGTAATTGATGAGGAGAATGAGAAGTTCACTTACCTTGCATTGAACTACTTGCTCGTTGGTGACCTCAATTCAGAGAAGACTTTGACCGACGTTGAGTTCGTATGGGAGGCAGTAGATGGCAAGACAAACGTTCCTTCTACAAACTTCCCCAACGTTCGCACACAGCGTAACTATCGTACAAACATCCTCGGTAAGCTTATCACTAACCCCGCTACATTCAACCTTGTAATCGACGAGCGTTTCGACGGCAACAAGCAGTACGATGTTGAGGATGGCGACATTCAGTATGCTACTGTAGAGGATAACACAAGCTTGCAGGCTACTATCGACGCTGCTGAGGAGGGTACAACTATCATCAAGTTTACAGGCGACATTGACGGTACAACTACAAGAAGCGCAGCTGCTTTGGCTAACATCACAATCGTACAGAAAGAGGGTGTAAACCTTGTTTTCGACGGTTGCGGTTACAGCTTCAACGGTGTAATCAACATCAACGGTAACGCAAGATCAAACGGTGCTGAGACTTTGACTTTCAGAAACATCAACTTTAAGTCAGAGGCGAGCGACTTTACATTCATCAGCGCTCCTTCAAAGGTTGATGGCAGATACAACTACTCTCACAACGTAACAATCGAGGATTGTACTTTCGAGGCTAACCAGACTGTTGGTGCTGCTAGCTTGACCGGTACATACAATTTCGTTATGAGAAACTGTACAGCTACTAATATGCACTCAATTCTTCAGCTTCAGTCTTGCGACAACAATGCATTGGTTGACAATGTTGAGACTGTAAACTGTAAGAATGGTCTTTCTTTCGGTAACACAGCATACCCCACATTGAAGAACTCTACTATCAATGCTAAAGAGTATGGTGTACGCGCTGACGGTAACGCTTCTCGTGGTAACCTTGTTATCGAGAACACTACTGTTAATGCTATTAAGCCTGTTATCGTTCGTAAGATGACAACAGAGTCTTACAATGTTAAGCTTGACAATGCAGAACTTGTTGCAACAGGTTTGTATCACGTAGCATTCACAAACGGTAGCGACGACGAGGCATACGTAGCTCCTACAGGTAAGTTCTCTATTGAGGGTGCTGATAACTACAACGTTTATCCCCGCGATGAGGACAAAGATGTATTCTTTGTTGCAAACTCTGAGCAGCTTGTAGAGGCTCTTGAGAATGGCAAGAGTGTTGAGTTCTTAAACGATATTAAGATTGAGCCTGCTAAAATGAGCAACGCTTACGGTGCAACAGGTATCAATGTTAAGAACGGTCAGACAATCGATGGTGCAGGCTACACTCTTAACATCAAGGGCGCTGGTGGTACTTGGGATTCTGGTATCAACACTACCGGTGGTCTTATCAAGAATATTACTGTTACAGGTTCATTCCGTGGTATCTTCATCAACCATACAAGCTCTTACTCTGAGAAGGTTGTTTTGGAGAATGTAACTATTGGTGGTAATGGTACTGTATATACAATCTCTTGCGACCAGGGATTGTATCAGGGTATCGAGGCTACTAACTGTACTTTCAACGGTTGGACTTCATTCGCAAAGACAGCAGGTGAGGCTAAGTTCATCAACTGCTCATTCGGTGAGGGTTCAACTTACAAGTACTGCCGTCCTTACTCTAAAACTGAGTTCGTAGAGTGTACTTTCTGCCCCGGCTATGGTGTTGACAAAACTCAGGCTGAGGTTACTTTCACAGACTGTACTTGGGAAGAATAATAAACAAATTTGGTATAAAGGTAATTAACCTATAAATATTGCTTTAAGGTAATATTTAAACCAAAATAATTGCAGCACCCTTCTTTTCGAAGGGTGCTGTTTTTTTATCCCTGCAGCTACAATAATCGCAAGGAAAAAGATGGTGGCAATTGTTCTTTTAAACAACAAAAAAGGAGCTGATAAAAACAGAGAATAGTTACTGCAAAGAGCCTTCGGCAATATTATTGGTGGGGAAAGAGTAATTAAAAATCACCTATTTACAACGTTACAAACTCAGTATCATTATTTTCACTCTTAAATTGCATTTTTACGTAGATAATGTTTATCTTTGCAGTTATAAACTGCAAAATAGGCTACACTATTGCAGCAGAGTATACACACCTTTGCAAAGGCTATTTTATGAAGAGAATACTTGTAACAGGAGGAGCCGGATTCATTGGTTCGCATCTTTGCGAGCGACTGCTCAACGAGGGTAACGATGTTATATGCCTCGACAACTACTTTACGGGCAGTAAAGACAATATACGCCACCTTATTGGCAACGACCATTTTGAGCTTGTACGTCACGATGTAACAAAACCCTATACTGCCGAGGTTGATGAGATTTACAATCTCGCCTGCCCCGCATCACCCATACACTATCAGTACGACCCGGTAAAGACTATTCAGACGTGTGTTATTGGTTCGATGAATATGCTGGGACTCGCAAAGGCGGTGAGAGCAAAGATTCTGCAGGCATCGACAAGCGAGGTTTATGGCGACCCTATAATCCACCCTCAGATAGAGAGCTATTGGGGTAATGTGAATCCCATTGGCATACGTTCGTGCTACGACGAGGGTAAGCGTTGCGCCGAGACTCTCTTTATGGATTATCATCGACAGAATAACATACGAATAAAGATTGTACGCATATTCAACACCTACGGTCCGCGAATGAGTATGAACGACGGCCGTGTGGTCTCTAATTTCATCGTACAGGCTCTGCGTGGCGAGGATATAACAATTTATGGCGACGGACAGCAGACACGCAGCTTCCAATATGTTGATGACCTTGTGGAGGGTATGATACGTATGATGAACACCGGAGACGACTTTACCGGCCCTGTGAACATTGGTAACCCGGGAGAGTTCACAATGCTTGAGCTTGCACAAAAGGTTATTGAGATAACAAATTCAAAATCAAAGATTGTGTTCCGCCCATTGCCGCAGGATGACCCGCGTCAGCGTAAGCCCAATATTGAGCTTGCACACAAGATGCTCGACGGCTGGGAGCCCAAAATAAAATTGGAAGAGGGACTAAAAAATACTATAGCCTACTTTGAGAAGCTTGTATAAATTATTAGTGGAAAATTAAACAAATACATATAGAACAATGAATATCTTAGAACTTAGCGAACAAGAGATAGTGCGCCGCGAAGCACTTAACGAACTACGTAATATGGGTATTGAGGCTTACCCTGCTGCCGAGTACCCCACAAACGCATTCTCGGTAGACATTTTGAATGAATTCAAGGACGAGGATGAGCCCCGAAAAGTATGCATTGCCGGACGTATGATGAGCCGTCGTGTGATGGGTAAGGCATCGTTCATTGAGCTTCAGGATTCAAAAGGTCGTGTACAGGTATATATCACACGCGATGATTTGTGTCCCGGCGAGAACAAAGACCTTTACAATGTACTCTTCAAGCGTCTGTTGGACATTGGTGACTTTGTCGGTATAAAGGGTTTTGTTTTCCGCACACAGACAGGCGAGATTACTGTTCACGCTCAGGAATTGACACTGCTCTCTAAGAGCATACGTCCTCTGCCCATTGTAAAATATAAGGATGGTGTAGCATACGACAAATTCGAGGACCCCGAGCTTCGCTACCGTCAGCGTTACGTAGACCTTGTTGTAAACGAGGATGTAAAAAACATTTTCATCAAGCGTAACAAGGTTTATACATCGATGCGTGAGTTCTTCAACGCAAGAGGCTATATGGAGGTTGAGACTCCTGTATTGCAGTCAATCCCCGGTGGTGCCGCTGCACGCCCCTTCATCACTCACCACAATGCGCTCGATATTCCTTTGTATCTGCGTATTGCCAACGAGCTTTATCTTAAGCGTCTTATCGTTGGTGGATTCGAGGGTGTCTATGAGTTCTCTAAGAATTTCCGTAACGAGGGAATGGACCGCACACACAATCCCGAGTTTACCTGTATGGAGATTTATGTTTCGTACAAGGATTACAACTGGATGATGAACTTTACCGAGCAGATGCTCGAAAAGATATGTTTGGACGTAAACGGTACAACCGACGTTCAGGTAGGCGAGCACACTATCAGCTTCAAGGCTCCCTTTGCACGCCGCACAATGACCGAGGCTATCAAGGAGTTTACCGGCATTGATATTACAGGAATGAACGAGGAGCAGTTGCGCGACGTTTGTAAGCAGTTGGATATTGAGACTGACGAGACAATGGGTAAGGGCAAGCTCATCGACGAAATTTTTGGCGAGAAATGTGAGGGTAACTACATACAGCCTACATTCATCACCGACTATCCTATTGAAATGTCGCCCCTGTGCAAGCGTCACCGCGAGAATCCCGAGCTCACCGAGCGTTTCGAGCTTATGGTGAACGGTAAGGAGCTTTGCAACGCATACAGCGAGCTTAACGACCCCATCGACCAGTTGGAGCGTTTCCAGGAGCAGTTGCGCTTGAGCGAGAAGGGCGACGACGAGGCTATGTTCATCGACAATGACTTTGTACGCGCATTGGAGTATGGTATGCCTCCTACATCGGGAATGGGTATTGGTATGGACCGTTTGGTGATGCTTATGACCGGACAGACTACTATTCAGGAGGTATTGTTCTTCCCGCAGATGCGTCCCGAGAAGAAAATCCCCAAAGACCCTGCATCGGCATTTACTGCCATAGGCGTTCCCGAGGAGTGGGTTCCTGTATTGCAGAAGGCCGGATACAATATGGTTGCCGACCTTAAGGGTGGTAACCCCCAAAAGATACAGCAGGAGATTGGAGGTATCAACAAGAAATATAAGCTTAACTACACCACTCCTTCGGTGAACGACGTTACAGCGTGGGTAGAAAAGTTGGACTAATATAAAAAACCTTTGAATATGGATTTTACCAACAAGCAGGTTGCCATTATGGGTGGCGGAAGCTGGGCTACAGCTATCGCTAAAATTCTGCTTAGCAACGTAGAGACATTAAATTGGTACATCAGACGCGACGACCGCATCGAGGAGTTCAAGCGTCTGGGGCACAATCCTGCCTATCTGTCGGCTGTCAAGTTCGATATGAACAGAATCAACTTCTCGTCAGATATAAACAAGATTGTAAAGGAGTCGGATATCCTTGTATTTGTTACTCCCTCGCCCTACCTTAAGAACCACCTTAAGAAGCTAAAGGCCAATCTCGAGGACAAATTCATTGTGAATGCCATTAAAGGTATTGTTCCCGACGAGAATCTTATAATATCGGAGTATTTCCACAAGGCATACAATGTACCCTACGAGAATATTGCGGTGATTGCCGGTCCTTGTCACGCCGAGGAGGTTGCTCTTGAGCGCTTGTCGTACCTCACCGTTGGTTGCTCGAGCATACACAATGCTTCGCAGTTTGCTAAATTGGTTGCCAACAATTTTGTAAAGACATCGGTCAGCGACGATGTTGTAGGCATTGAATATGGTTCGGTGCTGAAGAACATATATGCTATTGCCACCGGAATTTGCAACGGCTTGAAATATGGCGACAATTTCCAAGCGGTGCTAATGTCGAACGCTGCTATTGAGATGAACCGCTTTATAAATGTGATTCACCCCATCAAGCGCACAATCAACGACAGTGTTTATCTAGGCGACCTTTTGGTAACAGGATACTCGAACTTCAGCCGCAACCGCGTCTTTGGTACTATGATTGGACGAGGATATTCGGTCAAGAGCGCACAGGTAGAAATGGAAATGATTGCCGAGGGTTATTATGCTGCAAAATGTATTAAGGAGATTAACGAACATTACAGAGTGAATACTCCTATCATTGACGCTGTATATAATATCCTATACGAGCAGATTTCTCCTGTAATTGAGATTAAACTGCTTACCGACTCTTTTAAATAAGTATTAGCAATAAAAAAACATATGATTATGAATAACATTTCACTGAACATTGACAAGGTTACAAGTTTTGTAACTAAAGAGGAGATTTTGTCTCTTAAACCCCAGGTAGAGGCTGCACAGAAGGCATTGGAAGAGGGCAATCTCCCTGGCAACGATTTTTTGGGTTGGTTGCATCTTCCCTCATCGATAACAAAAGAGCATATTGAGGATATTAAGGCTGTAGCGCAGACTCTTCGCGAGAATTGCGACGTTGTTGTTGTTGCCGGAATAGGCGGTAGCTATCTTGGCGCACGCGCGGTGATTGAGGCTTTGAGCAACAACTTTGCTGCACTCATCAACGACAACAAGAACCCCCGAGTTATTTTCGCAGGACACAATATCAGCGAGGATTATTTGAGCGAGCTTACCGATTTTCTCAAGGACAAGAAGTTCGGAGTAATCAATATCTCAAAATCGGGTACAACAACAGAGACTGCCCTTGCGTTCCGTCTGTTGAAGAAGCAGTGCGAGGATCAGCGTGGTAAGGAGGTTGCAAGCAAGGTTATCGTTGCAATTACCGATGCAGTAAAGGGTGCTGCACGAGTAACAGCAGACAAAGAGGGTTACAAGAGCTTTATTATCCCCGACAATGTAGGTGGTAGATTCTCGGTACTTACTCCCGTAGGATTGTTGCCTATCGCTGTTGCAGGATTCGACATTGACGCGCTTGTAAATGGTGCTCAGCAGATGGAGAAAGATTGCTCTCCCGCTGTTCCCTTTGAGGAGAATATAGCTGCAATGTACGCAGCTACACGTAATGCGCTCTACGCTAATGGCAAGAAGATTGAGATTCTTGTGAACTACCAGCCTAAATTGCACTTTACCTCGGAGTGGTGGAAACAGCTCTACGGCGAGTCTGAGGGTAAGGAGAATAAGGGTATATTCCCCGCATCGGTAGACTTTACAACCGACCTTCACTCTATGGGTCAGTGGATTCAGGAGGGCGAGCGTACAATCTTCGAGACTGTACTTTCTATTGAGAAGCCCAATTCATCGCTCACCGTTCCCAGCGACGAGGAGAACCTCGACGGTCTTAACTTCCTCGCCGGCAAGCACGTAGACGAGGTAAATAAGATGGCTGAGCTTGGTACACAGTTGGCACACGTAGACGGCGGTGTTCCTAACCTCAGAATATCAATCCCTGTACTCAATGAGTTCTATATTGGCGAGCTTATCTATTTCTTTGAGATTGCTTGTGGTATCAGCGGCTATGTATTGGGTGTTAATCCTTTCAACCAGCCTGGTGTTGAGGCATACAAAAAGAATATGTTTGCATTGCTCGACAAGCCCGGCTACGAGGAGGAGAGCAAGGCTATACGCGCAAGACTGTAACAAGAACTTGTCATCCTGATCAAAGCGAAGGATCTAAAAACAACTCAAATGACAGCAAACGTTCATCAATATTGGGTATATATGATGTCAAATAAAACACGTAGCGTTTTATACATTGGTATCACAAACGATTTATACCGGAGATATAATGAACACAAGGCAGGCACAATTAAAGGGTTTACACAAAATTACAAATGTCATTATTTGGTATATTTTGAGGAATACCAGAATGTTAATGAAGCAATTGCCAGGGAAAAGCAACTGAAAGGTTGGATAAGAGCAAGAAAGAATGCACTTATAGCAACTGTTAATCCAGAAAATAGAGACTTGGCTGAAGATTTGGGTTGGATTGGAGAATAGAGATACTTCACTCCGTTCAGTATGACAAACAATGCGAAGAAACTAAAAACAGTGTACTTGTAATCCAGAGCATAGCAAAGGATCTCAAAGCACATGCAAAAAAGAGAAACTTCGCTCAGTATGACAACAGCAGAGGTGGCAAGCGGAAAGAAACTCTTTTCAAAAGACTAAAAACAAAATGAATTACAATAAAGCAATTAAAGATTATAAGCAACTGCAAGGCCTTATGGCCTTGCAGTTGCGTGCTGTATTGTTTGATATGGACGGGGTGTTGTTCGACTCAATGCCTTTCCACGCTGACGCTTGGTCCAAAGTTATGACCGACGCGGGATTCAATTTCTCGCGCGAGGATGTATATATGAACGAGGGACGCACAGGCGCCGACACAATAAACACGGCGAGCATCGAACAATTCGGCCACCCATCGACTCCCGAGCAGATAGATGCCCTTTGTAAGGCAAAATGCGACCTTTTTGCAACCTATCCTCCTACGCCACGAATGGCTGGAGCGCTTGAGCTTGTAGAAAAGGTGAAAGCCTGTGGCCTTACCCCTATGATTGTTACAGGCTCGGGTACCCCTACCCTGCTCAACCGCATACAGAGCAATTTCCCCGACCTCTTTGACGAGGGACATATTGTCACAAGCTTTAATGTAAAGCGCGGCAAGCCCTACCCCGACCCCTATCTGTTGGCAATGGAAAAGGGAGGCTTTGCGCCTCACGAGGCTATTGTGGTAGAGAATGCGCCATTGGGAGTAAAAGCAGGCGTTGCTGCGGGGCTGTTCACTATTGCCGTAAACACCGGTCCTCTGAAAGAGGAGGTACTATTGAATGCCGGCGCAAGCATCGTATTCCCGTCAATGCAGAATCTGTGCGACGAGTGGGAGCAACTGTATAAGAGTCTCACTGAATAAGAGCCTACAAATATATGAGACGCATAATAGAGCATATACGCGAAGAACTGTCGGCCGATTACTCCGCTGGTGAGATAAGTGCGCTCACACGCATACTCGCAACCGAGCTTTTGGGAGTAAAGGAGAGCACCTTTTTTCTTAAGGATGCTGTTGAGCTTGACAACGAAAAACAGCTATTGCTCGACAATGCGTTGGCCGACCTAAAAGTACACAGGCCTATACAGCATATTTTGGGATACGAGAATTTCTGCGGGCTGCAGTTCGAGGTAAACGGCTCGGTGCTTATTCCCCGTCCCGAAACTCAAGAGCTTGTTGCGTGGATTGCCGACGATGCACAAGGATGCAAAAATATTCTCGATATTGGTACGGGCAGCGGATGCATTGCCATTAGCCTCGCGCAAAAGCTAAAGGGCTGCAGAGTAACCGCGTGGGACATTTCTACCGAGGCTCTTGCCGTTGCAAGAAAGAACAGCGCGAATAACGGATGCAATGTAACATTCGAGCAGCGCGACATTCTATCATACACTCCAAAAAAGGAGTGCTTCGACATAATTGTAAGCAACCCTCCTTATATAAAAGAGGAAGAAAAGGCAATTATGGAAGCGAATGTGTTAGATTGGGAACCGCAATTAGCATTATTCGTACCAAATGAGACTCCACTATTATTCTATCGTGCAATAGCCGAAAAGGCTCTCACAATGTTGTGTAGTAGCGGCAAGCTCTATTTTGAGATTAACCGTGCCTATGGCAAAGAGATCTGTGCAATGCTACAGTCGCTCGGCTACCGCGACATTGAGCTACGAAAAGATTTTGCCGACAATGACAGAATGATAAAAGCCATAAAAGGATGAAACAGCTAAGCGAGCCCGAAGCACTGAACAAAGCAGCAGCATACTGCACGCTGTGCGAGCGTTGCACTTTTGAGGTAAGCAACAAGCTCACAGCGTGGTGCGTTGAATATGCTGCACAACAACGCATCATAGAGCGTCTGGAGAGTGAAGGGTTCATAAACGAGGAGCGTTACTGCAAGGCTTTCGTGAACGACAAAATAAGATTCAACCATTGGGGAAGAATAAAAATAACCGCTGCCCTGCGCGAAAAGAGAGTACCCAAAGAGAATATAGCCGCCGCAATAGAGCAGATAGACGAGGAGGAGTACTCCAATGTGCTTAAGGAGATTATTGCCGGCAAACGCAAAGAGCTGAAAGGAAAAGAAGACTATCAGACTCAGCAGAAGATTCTGCGATTCGCGGCAAGCAGAGGCTTTGAGCCCTCACTAATAATGAAAATAATAAGATTCACTCCCAAGGATGAAATTTATCTCTAATCTATTAGATATTATATTCCCGCGCCACTGCATTGTGTGCGGAGAGATTCTATCGGGCGAAGAGAAGGATATTTGTCTCAACTGCCTTGTGCGTATGCCCCTCATAGAGACACGAACATTGGCCGAGATTGAGAAGATATTCTGGGGAATAGTTCCCATTGAGCGTGTAGCATCTTATATATATTACAGGAAAGGGACGCCCTACAACCGTTTGTTGCACCATATTAAATATAAAGAGCGTCCAGATGTTGGTGTGCGCCTTGCTACAAATGCAGCAACGGAACTGAAAAGCAGGGGATTCTTCGAGGGCATTGACGCTATTGTTCCACTGCCTCTTTCAAAAAAGAAACTAAAGAAGCGCGGTTACAACCAATGCGACTATATTGCACAAGGCATTGCAAAAGTTACCGGTATTGAAATTATAGACGACTGCGTTGTTCGCAACAAGGCAAATGAGACACAGACACACAAAAGTCGAGACGAACGTTGGAAAAATGTCGAAGGGATATTTTCCATCATAAACAACGAGAAAATTAAGAACAAACATATTCTTCTTATAGATGATGTATTGACAACGGGTGCTACGCTTGCAAATTGCGCAAAAGTACTGATAGAGTGCGGATGCAAGGTTAGCATTTTTACAATTGCCTACTCGAATAACACTATATAAACAGCAAAAAGAGTGGCATTCTGTTACATAACACCTATTTTTAATGCATTTATGCGATAAAATGCAACAAATTAAAGATTTTTTTAGAAAAAAAAGCCATTAGACTATTGTTTTGTCATTTTTATTTATAAATTTGCGACAACGCTAACAAAAAGAGTAAAGCGTCATATTTTAATGAGTAAATACTATCTAAATACAGCAATATCCACAGGTACTACCATTTCCACTATTGGTAGAATTATTTGCTGTACATCCACACGAACTATTACCCTTAGGGGTAGGGATAGTATTTTTGTTTCTGCGTGAAACATATTTTCAGCACTTTTTTTCTAAGAATTAGACAAGCAACCGCAACGGTTCTTGCCCAATCACAATCAATCGTTACCAACGGTTACTAAAGTCTTTGCGTACTTTAGACGTTGAATTCATCTAAGATGAACATATTTATTTAAAGACTAAAAACTATGAAACATATAATAATATTGGGAGACGGAATGGCAGATTGGCCAATTGAAGAATTTGGCAATAAAACAATACTGCAAGCCTCTCACACACCCTATATGGACAAATTGGCAAAAATGGGACGTAACGGACAGCTCATTACCGTTGCCAAAGGATTCCACCCCGGAAGCGAGGTTGCCAATATGTCTGTTATGGGATATAATCTACCTGAGGTTTACGAGGGACGTGGTCCTTTGGAGGCTGCCAGCATTGGAGTAGAACTTGCCGAGGGTGAATTGGCATTGCGTTGTAACATTGTTTGTATTGAAGGAGAGATTATAAAGAACCACTCATCGGGACATATCTCAACAGAGGATGCCGATATTCTTGTTAAATATCTACAGGAAAATTTAGGCAACGACAAGGTACGTTTCCACACAGGTATACAGTACCGTCACTTATTGGTAATAAAAGGAGGAGACAAGCGCATTAGCTGCACCCCTCCCCACGATATTCCGGGACACGAGTTCCGCCCCAACCTTGTAAAAGCTGACGTTCCCGAAGCCGAGGAGACTGCTAACCTTATAAATGAGCTTATATTAAAGTCTCAGGAGTTGCTCAAAGAGCATCCTTTGAATAAACAGCGCATCAGCGAGGGTAAGGATGCAGCTAACAGCATCTGGCCCTGGGGAGGCGGTTACCGTCCCCGTATGAAGAAGATGAGCGAGACATTTCCACAGATTAAGAACGGCTCGGTTATCTCGGCTGTAGACCTAATCAGAGGCATCGGACACTACGCAGGATTGCGTGTATTAGACGTAGAGGGTGCAACCGGTCTTTACAACACAAACTACGGTAACAAAGTAAATGCTCTATTGGAGGCCCTAAAAGAGGATGATTTTGTTTACCTACACATTGAGGCAAGCGACGAGGCCGGACACGAGGGTAATATTGCACTAAAGCAAAGAACAGTAGAGGACCTCGACAGCAAGGTTGTAGGCCCTATCTACGAGGCAGTAAAAGAGTGGGACGAGCCTGTGGCAATTGCTATTCTCCCCGACCACCCCACCCCCTGCAAACACCGCACACATACGTCGGAGCCTGTGCCTTTCCTAATATGGCACAACGGCATTACTCCCGACGCTGTTGAGAGCTTCGACGAGGCATCAGCTGCTAACGGTTGCTACGGACTTATGAAAGAGGATGAATTTATAAATGCATTTATGCAGGAATAATAATAAAAGAATATACAATGAAATATTATAGCACAAATAAAATAGTAAATGAGATTGGTCTCGAGGAGGCTGTTATAAAAGGGCTTGCGGCCGACAATGGTCTTTATATGCCCAACGAAATAAAGAAATTGCCTGCAGAGTTCTTTGAGAACATTGAGCAAATGAGTTTTCAGGAGATATCTTTCCGCGTAGCAGAGGCCTTCTTTGGCGAGGATATTCCTGCTGACGACCTTAAAGCAATTGTTTACGATACTTTGAGCTTTGACGTTCCCGTAGTTAATGTAAAGGATAACATCTACTCTTTGGAGTTATTCCACGGCCCCACATTGGCATTCAAGGATGTTGGCGGACGCTTTATGGCTCGTCTGTTGAGTTATTTTGTGGGCAAGAGCGTAGACAAGCAGGTTAATGTACTTGTTGCAACATCGGGAGATACCGGTAGCGCCGTTGCCAACGGATTCTTGGGAGTAAACGGAGTACACGTATATATTCTCTACCCCAAAGGCAAGGTAAGCGAGATTCAGGAGAAGCAGTTCACCACATTGGGACAGAATATCACTGCATTGGAGATTGACGGTTGCTTCGACGATTGCCAGGCTCTTGTTAAGCGCGCGTTCCTCGACGAGGGACTGAACGAGGAGATGTTCCTCACAAGCGCAAACTCAATAAATCTTGCACGCTTCTTGCCGCAGTCGTTCTACTATTTCTACGCATACGCACAGCTTAAGAAAATGGGTAAGGCCGACAATGTTGTAATCTCGGTTCCCAGCGGTAATTTCGGTAATATTACAGCCGGACTATTCGCAAAGAGAATGGGATTGCCAATAAAGAGATTCATTGCCGCAAACAACCGCAACGATATTTTCTTCAACTATCTTCAGACAGGAAAATTCGAGCCTAAAGCATCGGTGTCTACTCTTGCTAATGCTATGGACGTTGGTAACCCCAGCAATTTTGTCCGCATTATGGACCTTTACAATTACAATCACACCGACATTTGCAATGAAATTGGCGGAGCTACATACAACGACGAGCAGATTGCAAAAGGTGTTAAGGAAACCTGGCAGGAGACAAGCTACCTACTCGACCCACACGGTGCCTGCGGTTATCTTGCTCTAAAAGAGCAGTTGAATCCCGAGGAGATTGGTGTATTCTTGGAGACTGCGCATCCCGCGAAATTCAAGGATACAATAGACAATATTTTAGGCGAGGAGATTGAAATTCCCGAGACATTGCAGAAGTTTATGAAGGGCAAGAAGGAGACTATTGAGCTTACAAGCGACTTTAACGACCTTAAAGAGTTCTTGCTTAAAGCAAGACACTACCACGCAGATAGTTGCTTCTACTAATACAATAAAAAAACAGAGCCTGATAATTCCGGCTCTGTTTTTTATTGTCGTTTATAGAGTGGCGCTTTTGTCTATTTTATAATTACCATTGTAGCGCCGAAGCCATACTTTTGAAAAGAGGCATCCTGAGAGAGGCAACGTGGATATTTGCGTTTAAGTTCCTGTGCTATTGCGTTACGCAACACACCCTCGCCCTTACCGTGAATAAAGACAATCTTTTTGTTCTTCTCTTTGATATGCTCATTAAGAGTATTGCGAACAACATCCATCTGATAGTTCAAAATATCGAAAGCATTCATTCCTGCAGTTGTCTCTAAAAGAGTGTCGGCGTGAAGGTCTACCTCGAGAATGTCGCTTCCCTTCTGTAGTTTAGGCTGTTGCTGTAGACGCTGAGCCTCATCACCCTTTTTCTTTTCGAATATCACACGCTGAATCTCGTTCGGATCGGCGAATATCTCTTTCACAGGCTTATCGTCTACAACAAGGTCGTAGAGCAGCGCACCCTCGTCAAAGAAGGGGTTCTCGCGAAAAAGATGCAGTTTATAGAATTTGACAGTGTCTATACGACGCTCTATATTTATTGCCTGTTTAAGCACAAAACTTTTCTGCTCTTTGAATGGAAGCAACTGCACGCATACCCTCTCGATGCTGTTAAGGTCGTCGCGACCAAACTCCTCAATAAATTGTTTGGAATTAGGCTCAAGCACACCATTGCCACGCACACGCCAACAGCGGCCCTCGGCGCTCGAATAGGTATAATAGAGGGTGTAGTTACTATCGTTTATTATATATGCCTCGAAACGTGAATTAGAGAGCGACTGCTGCTCCATAGGAAGATAGGCAAGATGTATGTTCAAGCGCTCACCCTCGGGGCGTTCCATAGGACGGAACGACACTACAGGCTCAAACTCCTCTTCTTCGGCAACCTTTGCTGGAGCAGGGCGGTGTTTCTTTGGCTCCTCCTTTGGCTTTACGGTTGTTTTTGTAAAATTATATTCGTTGGTATCCACAGCAACACATTCACGTATGGGCATTGGTATTTCGAATCCATCGGCACCCTCTACTATTACAACATCCTTTCCACGGAAGCCTGTCACCACTCCACCGCCTGTCTCGTGAATGAATCTCACTTTATCTCCTATCTTCATAGCTCTTTTATTATCTCTTTCAATTTCAAAAATTCCTGTTCAAAATTCGGTGTCAAGATAGATGCACCAATGGAGTGCAGCACCTCATCGATACTCCAGAAGCGGCCACCATCTAGCTCCTCGCTGGGAAGAACCTCGCCATCATACACTGCCTTGAATACATAAACAAGTTCTTTCTCTCGCTCACTCTCAAATGGATAGCACAGGAGGAACTGCGGCTCAAAATCGGTAATTCCAAGCTCTTCGCGCACCTCACGACGCAAAGCATCGCCTACCGACTCGCCATAATCGACGTGTCCGCCAACGGCTGTATCCCACTTTCCTGGCTGAATATCTTTCCACAGAGGACGCTGTTGCAGATATATTCGCCCCTCACTGTCGAACAGATGCAGATGAACCACCGGATGCAGTTTCTTTGTTCCGCTGTGACACTCTCCGCGTGTAGCAGAGCCTATAATATTTCCCTCTTCATCGACAATGGGAAATATCTCTTCGTTATTATCCTTTTTCATAATGCGAAGATAATAAAAGAGGTTCAATATTACATTAGCAGAAGGTTTAAATCTAATAAAAGTGAGTTTTTTCCTATAGTATCGCCGGGCTCGACGACAAAAGGAGGAGAGTTTTCTCGATGATTGTTACCTCTATTATAATGGCGTTTGAACGGCACACGCATCACTCCTTCGACAAATTCCAACATTGTATCGTTCTTCTGCTCGTAGGAGTAATGTAGCTCAATAAGCATTGTATCGGGCGAGGAATAGGAGACTGCCACCCTATATATTGGTGGGTGCGTTCTACTGTCGAGAAGAAGATGGCTATTCTTTACAGGCTCATCATCGGCCGAATAGACAAGATAGAGAAAGCCATCGTTGAGTGGAGAGTCCTGCTGAGGGGTACTACAGGAGAATGCAGCGTCGTCAGAATATATTTCCACTGGACCAAAAACAAATTGTTCGTCACCGCAGAAATCATTCCCTACGAACCTAAATTCAACTACCGACGATGATTCTTGCGCGTATGTGTGGTGCCCCCGATGCTCTTTGTCATAGCCTCGGCAGGCTGCAACGACAAAAAGCAGAGATATTATGATTATACGGACTGTTTCCACAACACACAAACAAAGGTATCTTGTAGAATAACAGCTTTTTAATAGAAATTGTTTTATTTAACAATATTTTTTAGTGCAAATGTAGCTCTTAAGGTATGAGCAATGAGCTGTCGCCGTAACTCAAGAAGCGGAAATTGTGCGAGAGGGCATAATCGTATATACGCTTCCAGTCTCCGCTGACAAAGGCCGACACCAAGAGTAGCAATGTACTTTTAGGTTGGTGAAAATTGGTAATGATAGCCTTTACCACACGATATTCGTATCCCGGAGCAATTATTATCTGTGTGTGCGAATGCAGATACTCCTCGCCTCTCTCCTCGAGATAATCGACAAGAGCCGACAGAGACTCCACCGTGCTTAATGTATGCTCAGCCTCATAGGGCTGCCACTGCGACACGTGCAGCTGCTCAATGGACAACTGAGGATTGTTGTGTACAAGCTCACCAAGAAAATAGAGACTCTCGAGAGTGCGCACAGAGGTTGTTCCGACAGCTACAGCCTTTCCTCCTGCAGCGATAAGCCTTTTCAACAGAGCAACGCTTACCTCTATATACTCCTCGTGCATCTCGTGTTCACCGATAGAGTCACTCTTCACAGGCTTGAATGTACCTGCTCCGACGTGCAGTGTAACCTCGGCAAGCTCCACATTATTGGCCGAGAGAGCCTGCATTACCTCGGGAGTAAAATGCAGTCCGGCAGTAGGCGCTGCAACAGATCCCTTGACCTTTGAATATACTGTCTGATAAGTCTTTTTGTCGCAATCCTCGGTCTTTCGGTTAAGATATGGAGGGATAGGCAGTTCACCCGCAACCTCCAAAAGTTCGGCAAAAGAACAACCGCCGCTCCACATAAAGCGAACTTTGTTCACTGCGCCAGAGATTATGCGTTCGGCTGTAAGGGTTACATTAACGCCATTAACGACAAAATCCTGCGACAATGTTCCGCTTTTCCAACGGGCCGAATTACCCACAAGGCAGCTCCACTCGCACTGCTGAGTCTGCAAGAATATCTGCTGATAGTCGCTCGGCGACTCCGGCTCGAGACAAAATACCTCAATCTGCGCTCCTGTCTCCTTGCGGAAACGCAGACGCGCCTGAATAACCTTTGTGTTATTAAAAACCATAAGGCTACCCGCCGGAATATATGCCGGCAGATTATGGAACATATCCTCGGAAACAACACCCTTGTTGTAGAGTAGCAATTTTGAACTATCGCGCTGTGCAAGCGGATATTTTGCGATTCTCTCATCGGGCAGCGGATAGTCGTACTCTGCAATCTCGATATTCTTAGTATTTATCATTACCGTATATTTTTCGGACGCGAAGTTACAAAATTAGAGGCAACGAACAGCAACTTTGACAAATAAAAAACTCCCCGACACATTATGCATCGGGGAGTTTTTATTGTTTATGGTGATTTTTACATCATACC
>JAFYRW010000003.1 GCA_017546785.1 Bacteroidaceae bacterium
ATACTTTCGCTCGCAGTGAAAAATATTGAAGCAAGCTTCATATTTCTCGCTCGCTTATTGCTAATTTGCGGTAAACCGCGAATATACTTTCGCTCGCTGTGAAAAATATTGAAGCAAGCTTCATATTTCTCGCTCGCTTATCACTATATTTGCATAACATATTGTTAAAGGATAATTTGGGGAATGAATAAAGTTGTTATACTCGTTGCAGTGTATAATGGTGAGCAATGGCTTAGAGGCTGTCTCGATTCGTTGTTGGCGCAGACATATTCTAATGTGGAGATTGTTTGTGCCGATGATGCATCGACCGATGGGTCGTTGGCTGTAATTAAGGAGTATGCTGCAAAGTACGATAATGTGAAATTCATTGTAAATGAGGTTAATTGCGGGCAGGCTGTATCGAGAAACAGGGCGTTCGAGGTTTCTACGGGCGACTATGTGATGATGGTCGATTGCGACGATTTTCTCTCGCCCGATGCGGTGGAGCGTGCCGTTGAGGTGCTCGACAATAATCCCGACACAGGGTCGGTGCTGCTGCGCCTTGTTTATCGCGATTGTGATACGGGTCGTGAGGAGGAGTTTGTGAACAAATGCTCTGCCGACACTCTCGACGGCGAGGAGGCTATGCGTATTGCTCTCGATTGGGGTATACACGGTCTTTATGTGGCGCGTCGTTGGCTGTACGAAAAGTTTCCGTTCGATACGTCGGCGCGTCTGTACAGCGACGATAATACCTCGCGCAGACATTATCTGCATTCGGGAAAGGTGCGCTTTTGCAATGGTATATACTACTATAATCGTCACGCGGGCAGTATGACGAATAATCCTGGAATACGCACTGTCGATTGGATTGAGGCTCTTGTGGGGCTAAAGAATATGCTTGTCGAGGAGAATCAGCCACAGGATCTTATCGATAAAATTGAATTCAGAATATGGGAGAGCGTGGTGTCGGCTGCCGGTTTTTATTGGGGTAACCGCAATGCTCTTTCTGCCGAGCAGAAAAGAGATATTTTGGAGAGAATAGCGGCGCAGCACAGCCGTATGGAGTATGATCGTCTGCCGTTGCGTCTGCGTCTAAAATTCGGCTTTATACCTTTCAGAGGATGCTTCGGGCTTTTCCTGTGGCAGGCGCGTCTCTATTTTTCTTTGCGTAAACTTTTGCGAGGCGTATGAAAAGGTTGCTGAATATTTTGCTTCTCTTATATTGTGCCCTGTTTGCCGTTGCACAGTCGGATAGTGTGATTCGCCCTATGAGCGTGCCTGTGCTGCTGAGCGGCAATTTTGCTGAGCTGCGCTCCAACCATTTTCATTCGGGACTCGATTTTAAGACTCAGGGAGCGATAGGAAAGCCTATATATTCAATTTTCGATGGCTCTATTGTGCGTGCCATTGTGTCGCCGGGAGGCTACGGGCGTGCTGTTTATGTGAAGCATAATAACGGCTATATGACGGTATATGCTCATCTTGATAAATTTATTCCTGCCATTGCCAAGGCTGTGAGAGAGGCGCAATATAATGGTGAGGTTTTTGCGGTAGACCTTTCTTTTGCTCCTGGTGAGCATCCTGTAAAAAGGGGGGATATTATTGGCTATAGTGGCAATAGCGGTTACTCTTTTGGTCCGCATCTTCATTTTGAATTGCGTAGCTCCGACGGGGAGCATCTTGTGAATCCTATGCGTTACTATCGGCAGGCGGTGAGCGACAATAAGGCTCCTGTGGCTTATTCGTTGGCTGTTGCTCCGCGCACAGGCTGTGGCAGCGTGAACGGCGCGGCGGAGAGTGTGCTCTGCAGGGTGGTGAACGGCGTTGTTGCCGACACTGTGAATGTGTGGGGTACTGTAGGATTCTCGGTTAAGGCCGATGATTTTATGGATAATACCCGCAATAAGTATGGTGTCTATTCCTTGCAGCTTATTGTCGATGACTCTTTGCGCTTCAAGAGTAGAAGCGATGAATTCCCTATTGCCGATACTCGATTCATAAATGCTTGTGTCGATTATGAACTTTACGACAAGGGGGCAGGGTGGTATGTTCGTACCCATTCGTTGCCGAACAATCCTTTGGGATTCTTTGCCTCGGATAATTCAAAAGGGTGGCTTAAGGTCGATGAGGAGCGTATATATAATGTGGAGTGTCGCCTTGCCGATTATCACGGTAACACAAGCAGTTGCAGGGTAGCCGTAAGAGGAAAAAGGGAGTGCGTACAGCCTGTCGACTCGGTAGGGTATTATCTCTATTGGTTTATGAATAATGTGGTGGAGTGCGACGGTGCCCGTCTGAGAGTGCCTATGGGAGAGCTTTTCGACAATACTGTTGTGAGTGTGAAAAAAGAGGAGTCGCCCGGCGGCTATTCTGCCTGCTATAATTTTAACGACAGGCCTTTTGCACTAAAAAAGAGTGCCTCTCTTTCCATTGAGCTGCTGACAGAACAGCTGTTGCCCGAAGAGAAATATTATATTAAAAAGGTAACAGCAAAGGGCAGTAGCTCGGTTGGCGGTACTCTGCGCGACGGTTGGGTGACTGCCAATATATCTTCGTCGGGCTGCTTTGAGATTGACGTAGACACTGTGGCACCAAAATTATTGCCTATTAAGGAAAAATCTTGGTCGCGTAACGGAAAAATCATATTTTTGTTGAATGAATCGGGGAGTGGACTAAAATCCTTTAAGGGGTATATTGACGGACGCTTTGTGCTTTTTGAGTACAGCAGTAAGAGCGGACGGTTGGTGTGCGACCTTAGACGCGAGAAAATATCGCGCGGAAAGCATATGCTGGAACTTTATGTGTCGGACTGCGCTGGTAACGAAAATGTAATAACTAAAAATATAATATATAGGTAATTATGAAACGTTTATTATTTGTAATTTTTTGTGCAACGCTCTTTACCTTGCAGGGTAGTGCCTGTACAAATTTTATAGTTGGTAAAAAGGCGTCGGCCGATGGCTCTGTGTTTATCTCTTATAGCGCCGACAGTTTTGGTATGAGCGGATATCTTGTGCATTTTCCTGCGGCAACCTATCCTGTGGGCACAATGCTCGACATTTACGATTTTGACTCGGGAAAATTCTTGGGACAGATTCCGCAGGCGCGCGAGACATACAATGTTATAGGAAATATCAACGAGCATCAGGTAGCTATTGCCGAGACTACATTCGGCGGACGCCACGAGCTTGTGGATACAACAGGAGTAATTGATTATGGCTCGCTTATATATATTGCTCTTCAGCGTTCAAAGAGTGCGCGCGAGGCTATTGAGGTAATGACCTCTCTTACAAATGAGTATGGCTACTACAGCAGCGGCGAGAGCTTCTCTATTGCCGACCCCAACGAGGCGTGGATTCTTGAAATGATTGGCAAGGGCAGCGAGGAGAAGGGTACTGTGTGGGTGGCCGTTCGTATTCCCGACGATTGTATCTCGGCGCACGCTAATCAGGCGCGCATACGTCAATTTGATATGAAAGACAAGGAGAATGTGCTCTATTCTAAGGACGTTATAAAATTTGCCCGCAAAAAGGGTTATTTCAGCGGAAAGGATAGTGAATTCAGCTTTGCTGATGCATACTGCCCTGTTGATTTTGGTGGCTTGCGTTACTGCGATGCCCGTGCTTGGAGCTTCTTCAATATGTTTGCCGACGAGGATATGAGCAAATATGTTGCGTGGGCTGCCGGTGATGTGAATGCTACTCCTATGCCTCTTTACTTTAAGCCTAAAAAGCCTGTAACACTGCAGGATATGCAGCAGGGTATGCGCGACCATTATGAGGGTACTCCTTTTGACGTGACAAAGGACCTTGGTGGCGGAATATTCAATATGCCTTACCGTCTGTCGCCCCTCTCTTTTGAGTGCAATGGCAAGGAGTATTTCAACGAGCGTCCAATATCTACATTCCAGACTGCCTTTACCTTTGTGGCTCAGCTGCGTTCGCATATGCCCAATGAGGTTGGTGGAGTGCTGTGGTTCGGTACCGACGATGCCAATATGGTGGTGTATACTCCGGTGTACTGCTCGGCGACCGTTGTTCCCGACTGCTATGCCGAGGAGAATGCCGACCCTGTGACATTCTCTTGGGACTCTTCATTCTGGGTGTTCAACTGGGTAGCCAATATGATATATCCTAAATATTCGCTCGTTGAGGAGGATCTTATGCGAGAAAGAGACAGAATAGAGAATGCTATATACGAGCGCAGCATTGCCGTTGAGAAGGAGGCCCTTGCCTGCTTGGCAGAATCGCCCGACTATGGCAAGAAAATACTGAACAATTTTACCGTTGAGAGTGCGCAGAATGCTCTTGCCGAGTGGAAGAAATTCGGCGAATATGTGATAGTAAAATACAACGACTTTGTTGTAAAGCCCGAGAAGAACGGACAATTCGAACGTACACCTACCGGAATAGGCGCTCCTGTGATGCGTCCGGGATATCCTTTGGAGTATAAAAGGGAATTTATTAAGCAAACAGGCGATAAATATCTTATTCCTAATGCGAAATAAAAATATTTATATATCTTTATCACCAAAAATTATAATAAGGTAATTTTCAGTTGTTAATATACGTAATATCTAATCATAATCATTATGGATCAGGATTTAATTAAAATGGTTACGGAGAAGGCTAACGAGTGGCTCTCTCCTGCTTATGACGAGGAGACTCGTAACGAGGTTAAGGCAATGTTGGATAACGAGGATAAGACTCCTCTTATCGACTCTTTCTACAAGGACCTTGAGTTTGGTACCGGTGGCTTGCGCGGTACAATGGGTGCTGGTAGCAACCGTATGAATATCTACACTGTAGGTAAGGCTACTCAGGGATTGGCAAACTATCTTAACGAGTGCTTCAAGGATATGGAGCAGATTTCAGTTGTTGTCGGTCACGACTGTCGTAACAACAGCCGCCTCTTTGCTGAGATTTCTGCCAATATCTTCTCGGCTAACGGCATTAAGGTTTATCTCTTTGAGGACCTTCGTCCTACTCCCGAGATTTCTTTTGCTATCCGTTATCTTGGATGTCAGAGTGGTGTTAATATCACTGCGAGCCACAACCCTAAAGAGTACAATGGCTACAAGGCTTACTGGGACGATGGCGCACAGATGCTTGCTCCCCACGATGTAAATACTATCAAGCACGTTGAGAGCGTAAAGGTCGAGGATATCAAATTCCAGGGTAACCCCGCACTTATCGAGATTATCGGTGAGGAGATTGACAACATTTATCTCGACGAGGTAAAGACAATATCTATCGACCCCGAAATAATTGAGCGTCACAAAGACCTTAAGATTGTGTATACTCCTATCCACGGTTGCGGTCGTGTTCTTATCCCCGCATCGTTGCGTCGTTGGGGATTTGAGAATATCCACTGCGTAGAAGAGCAGATGGTTAAGGACGGTAACTTCCCCACAGTAGTATCGCCTAACCCCGAGAATCCTGAGGCAATGACTATGGCTATAAATCTTGCAAAAGAGATTGACGCCGACCTTGTAATGGCTTCGGATCCCGATGCTGACCGTTTGGCTATCTCTTGCAAGAACGACAGAGGCGAGTGGATGATTATTAACGGTAACCAGACTTGTATGATGTTCCTCTACTACATCATTACACAGTATACAAAGCTTGGCAAGATGACCGGTAAGGAGTTTGTTGTAAAGACAATCGTTACTACCGAGGTTATTAAGAATATTGCCGAGAAGAATAATCTTAAGATGTACGACTGCTACACAGGATTCAAATGGATTGCTAAGGTTATTCGCGACAATGAGGGTATTGCTAAATATATTGGCGGTGGCGAGGAGAGCTTCGGATTCTTGGCCGAGGACTTCTGCCGCGACAAGGACTCTGTATCGGCTTGTAGCCTCATCGCCGAGGTTGCTGCTTGGGCAAAGGACAATGGCAAGAGCCTCTATGAACTTTTGATGGATATTTACGTTGAGTATGGATTCTCTAAGGAGATTACAGTGAACGTTGTTAAGCCCGGTAAGAGCGGCGCTGACGAGATTCGTCAGATGATGGAGAATTTCCGCGCTAATCCTTTGAAGGAGATGGCTGGCGAGAAGGTCGTTTGCTACAAGGACTTCAAGGCTATGAAGCAGATTGATGTTGATGGCAATGTTACTGATATTGATATGCCCGAGCCTTCTAACGTATTGCAGTATTTCACCGAGAGTGGCCACAAGGTATCTGTACGTCCTTCGGGAACAGAGCCTAAGATTAAATTCTATATGGAGGCTAAGGGTGTTATGGCTAACCGCGACGAGTTTGACAAGGCTACCGTTGCAGCCGATGCTGTAATTGAGGAGATGAAAAAGGCTATGGGCATCTGATTGCTCCCTTGCTTAAGATAAAAACAAGAGGCTTCAAAAATGAAGCCTCTTGTTTTTTAGGTAACGATGAATCTATTTCATCTCAGTCTCTTCCTTCATATCGATCTCTTTGCCTTCGTTGTCGTAGAAACGATACTCCAAATAAGCGATATTCTGGTCGGGGACAATGCGAATTCCGAATCCGTATTTCAGTTGCCATTTACGGTACAAGGATAGAATTCCTTTTTTTGTGTAGGCTGCAACGTAGGGGTGTAAATGTATCTTGAACTTACTTACTCCTAGGCTGTTTACCAAATTGTCAATTTTACTCTCGATGGTGTCGGTGAATAGTATCGAGGATTGTACCTTGCCTTTGCCAAAGCATACGGGGCATTGCTCCTCGACTGGCATATTTATTGCCGGACGTACTCGCTGACGTGTTATCTGCATCAGTCCGAATTTACTCAATGGGAGAATATTGTGCTTTGCTCTGTCGTGCTCCATATTCTGTGTCATTCGCTCGTAGAGGAGTTGTCTGTTCTCAGATTTGTCCATATCAATAAAGTCTACGACGATGATGCCTCCCATATCTCTCAGACGTAATTGTCGCGCAAGTTCATCGGCTGCGCCTAAATTTACTTCTAATGCGTTCTCTTCCTGGTTGCTCGCGTTGTTGCGGGCGCGGTTGCCGCTGTTTACGTCTACTACGTGCAGTGCCTCGGTGTGCTCTATTACAAGATAAGCTCCGCCTTTGAACGATACAATCTTGCCGAACGAGGACTTAATCTGCTTGGTGATACCAAAATGGTCGAATATGGGCAGTTCGCCTCGGTATAGTTTTACAATATCGGCACGCTCTGGGGCAATTAGCGATACGTAGTTCTTGATGTTTTTCCACACCTCCTGATTGTTTACGTGTATGCACTCATAGGAGGGATTGAAAAGGTCGCGCAGTAGAGCTACTGTGCGGTCGGATTCTTCGTGTACGACAGCGGGAATCTTTGTGGCTTTCTGTGTCTTGGAAACAAGCGCCTCCCAACAAGATACTAAATGACGTAACTCTGTGTCGAGCTCGGCAACTCTTTTGCCTTCGGCCACAGTGCGTACTATAATACCGAAATGTTTGGGCTTGATGCTCTGCAACAGCTGTTTCAGACGGGTGCGCTCCTCGGGCGATTTTATTTTTGACGATACCGATACTTTGTCTTCGAATGGAATGAGAATTAAGTATCTGCCGGCAAAGGAGAGCTCGCAGGTGAGTCGGGGGCCTTTGGTGTTTATTGGCTCTTTTGTTACCTGAACCAGAATCTCTTGTCCTGTCTGCAGTGCGTCAGAGATGTTTCCTTCTTTCCCTTTCTCGGGCATAATGGATGCCTTTGACAAGGGGAATGTCTTTTTGCGGTCGCTGATGACCTGCTTAAGATACTTTTGTAGTGAGTAAAATTGTGGGCCTAAATCTAAATAGTGCAGGAATGCTTCCTTGTCGGAACCCACGTCCACAAAGCAGGCGTTTAACCCGGGCATAATCTTTTTGACTCGCCCTAAGTAGATATTGCCTACTGAAAATGATGCGGTCTGTTCCTCCTTCTGAAATTCTACCAACTGCTTATCTTCGGTGATAGCAATGGCGACCTCTCCCGGTTGAACATTTACAATGAGTTCGCTTGTCACAATTCTTTTGTTTATTTGATTAGGTTTATAGCTCCTTTGGGTGAGGCAGAGCCTTTTTCCTCTTTTCATTTAAAACAAAGAACAAACTTGAAGTCTTTTTGTATCCCTTGCAAGTTTGTTCTTTGTTTCTTTCATTCAGACATTTACTTATTTGCTCTTGTGTCTGTTCTTTCTCAATCTTTTTTTACGCTTGTGCGTAGACATCTTATGTCTTTTTTTCTTTTTACCGCTGGGCATAGTATTAAATGTTTATAAATTAAAAATTATTTCTTAACTTCCTGTACGAATGTTTTTGCAGGCTTAAATGCCGGTATATCGTGTGCCGGAATCTTGATAGTAGTCTCCTTGTGGATGTTGCGTGCAGTCTTCTCTGCTCTTTTCTTTATGATGAAGCTACCAAAGCCGCGCAAGTAAACGGGCTCGTGGTTTGCCAATGAATCCTTGACTACTTCCATAAATGATTCAACTGTTGAGAGGACTACTGCTTTCTCAACTCCGGTCTTCTTCGCAATTTCGTTAACAACCTCTGCTTTTGTCATTTTACTTATGAATTTATGTTATAAATAAATCAGTGTTATTTTTTCGGAATGCAAATATATAACTTTTTTTATGTTTGCCGAAATATAACTGCTTTTTTTTCTAAAAATTGTACAGTTTCAGGCAAATATGTCAATTTTTGGGTTCCATATGTATACCTATATGGGTCTCTTTTCCGAATTCTTCTTTTAATGATTGCTCTATTTGTTTTGTAATGTCGTGCGCTTCCTTGAGGGTCATTGTGCCGTCCATACGGATATGTATCTCTATGGCAATGTTGTTCCCAATGTGGCGCGTGCGAAGATGATGGGGCGAACTTATCTGGGGAAACGACAGTATAATGGAGAGTATCTTTTCCTCAGTCTCTTTGGGGAGCGATTTTTCCAAAAGTTCGTCGATACAGGGCTTTATCAACTGAATGGATACTTTTATTATGAAGAGGCTTACTATGAGGGCGGCAATGGGGTCGAGCACTCTCCACGATTTTCCCAAGAATATTGCTCCGCCGATGCCGATGAGCGTGCCTACCGACGAGAGTGCGTCGCTGCGGTGGTGCCACGCGTTTGCTATTACTGCTTTTGAGTTAATCTTTCGTCCCTTGTATATTGTGTATTGGTATAATATCTCTTTGGATACTATGGATATAAAGGCTGCGGCGAGGGCCAATATTCCGGGTGCCTCAATCGGCTTTCCGTTGCAAAAGACAATTATGCTCTTTGCGGAATTTATGAATATGCTTGTGCCTACAAAGAGAAGGACTGTTCCTATGATGGCTGTTGCCAGCGTCTCGTACTTTCCGTGTCCGTAATTGTGGCTCTTGTCCTCGGGCTTTCCTGCTATGCGGACAAAGGCTATTACTATTATGTCGGTGATAAAGTCGGAGAGGGAGTGTATGGCGTCGGCAATCATTGCGGCACTGTTTCCTATGATGCCGGCAAGGAATTTGAATATTACCAATAGTAGGTTTACTATGCTGCCCGAAAGGGTTACCTTGTATATCTCCTTTTGACGTTGGGTGCTGTTGTTGCTCATTGCTACTTGTTTTTATGGTTGCTGTTGATGAACGCCCGACAAAGTTAATGAAATTATTAAAAGATGCCTGCTCTGGGTGAAATAATTACTCGTTTGTCTTGTTTGGGGTGGCGTACGCTGTGTGCTTGTGATATATTATTTTTTTATTTTACTATAAAATCTATTTTTTATTAGTAATTTTGTGCCCGTAAACTTGCATACGGCACTATTGCTGTTGTATATTGCCGATGATTAAATTTTTTATATATGTCTGTTAATAAAGTAATTCTTATTGGAAATGTCGGTAAGGAACCCGACGTACGTCATTTGGATCGCAATGTTGCTGTGGCTAATCTTGTGATTGCTACTACTGAGCGCTCTTATACTCTGCAGAATGGAACTCAGGTTCCCGAACGTACAGAGTGGCATAATGTGGTTCTTTGGGGTGGTCTTGCCGAGGTTGCAGAGAGATATGTCCACAAAGGAGACCGTATTTATATAGAAGGTAAGATTAGAACAAATACGTACGAGGACCAGAATGGTATAAGACGCTATAGAACCGAGATTCTTGCAGAGACAATGGAGATGCTCTCTTCTCGCGCAGGGGGTGTTGCTCCCGTTGCCGAGCCTACAAATAACGCTCCTATATATTAAGATTTTAATTTTAGAAAATGTCTTTATCTGCAATATCGCAGTTTTTCTCTACCGCGTTTGACGGAATAACATTGCAGCTGCCTTCGTTGGCGGCTGTAGTGGCTTTGTGTGTGGCCTTGATTATGCTTGTGGTCTCAGCTTTTGTGTCGGCATCGGAGATTGCTTTCTTCTCGCTGTCGAGCGTTGATATGAACCGTTGTTCCGAGAGTGATTATAGCGCCGACAAACGCATTCTGCAGCTATTGAAAAACCCCGAGCGTCTATTGGCTACTATCCTTATAACCAACGACTTTGTGAATGTGGGAATTGTAATGCTCCTGAATTTCTTCTTTATGGACATCATACATTTTCCCGAGAGTGCACAATGGGTTGAGTTTGTGCTGCTTACGGTGCTTCTTACCTTTGTGCTGCTGCTCTTTGGCGAGGTTATGCCTAAACTCTACTCAAAGAATAATTCCTACAGCTTTGCCCGATTCGCATCGGGTGGGCTCTATTTTATAAGCCGTCTGTTGGCGCCTTTCTCGGCGGTTCTTGTAAAATCGGCTGCTTTTACCGACAGGCTAGAGTCGAAAGGCGGATACTCTCTGTCGGTAGATGAGCTTGAACAGGCTCTTGAGCTTACCGATAAAAAGGAGATTAGCGAGCAGAAGAATATGCTCGAGGGTATCATCCGCTTCGGTGACGAGACTGTAAAGGATATTATGACCTCGCGAATGGATATGGTGATGCTCGATATTCGCGCATCGTACTCTGAAGTATTGCGCTGTGCTGCCGAGAATGCCTACTCGCGTATCCCTGTCTTTTCGCAAAAGCAGGATGATATTCGAGGTGTGCTGTATATAAAGGACCTTTTGCCCTTCCTTAACAGAAGTGATAATTTTCGTTGGCAGTCGCTCATCAGACAGCCTGTGTTTGTCCCCGAGACCAAGAAGATTGATGACCTTCTGTGCGATTTTCAGACTGTGAGGGTGCATATGGCCATTGTGGTCGATGAGTTCGGTGGAGTGTCGGGATTGGTTACTCTCGAGGATATTGTAGAGGAAATTGTGGGTGAGATTAACGATGAGTTTGATGAGCCAGATACACTGCACGAGAGAATAGATGATTGTACTGTTGTGTTCGACGGACGTACATTGCTGTCGGATTTTTATAAGATTATGGACCTTGACTCCGATGATTTTGAGTCGGTGGTGGGTGAGGCTGATACTCTTGCCGGTCTTTTGCTGGAACTTAAGGGTGAGTTCTTACAGCTGCACGAAAAGATTGAGTGCAACGGTATAACTTTCGAGGTTATGCAGAAGGATAAGCGTCGTCTGGCAAAGATTAAGGCTGTTCTTCCGCAGGGCGAAAATAGCGAGGAATAATGCTTTGTTATAAAAAGGAGAGTGCAGACAAAAGATGGCAGCTTGCTGTCTGGGAGATAACGGAGACGGTAGAGGAACTATCGTCTCTTGTTGCCGATGAGGTTATCCTGCAGTATGCCGAAGAGAATATGCGTGCCGGGAAACGTCGTGGCGAATGGCTCGCTACACGTTTGTTGCTCAGAGAGTTGATAGGCGCTGAGGCTCGCATAGAATATGATTCTTCGGGGCGTCCGTTTATAAAAGGCGGGCCGTATATATCAATATCGCATACCGACGGCTTTGCGGTCATACTGCTGTCGATAGATGCGCCTATGGGTGTTGATATTGAGCTTGTAGGACGCAGGGCTCTTGAGTCGTGCAGGCGCTATATGTCGCCTGAGGAAATAGAGTCTCTCGATAGGAGGGATCAGCAAAAGGGTGCTCTGCTTAATTGGATGGCAAAAGAGGCTCTCTTCAAGATTGTGGGGAATTTGGGCGGTACGTTCAAGGATAATATTGTTGTTGCGCCCTTTGAATGTGCCGACAATGGCTATTTGAGGCTCTCTCTTGTGGGTTTTTATGACAATGACATTGACTTTTTTGCTGAGTATTACTCTTTTAGCTCTTTTCTTTTGCTTGTATGCTCTAAGGAACCAATTTGCCGATAGTCTTTTTTACCATCGTTATTGTAAAAATGTCTTTAATGAGGTGAAAAAATATCGTAGAATTGTGCTCTATTTCGTAAAAAAATGGCAACTTTGCAGTTATGAATGAAATAAATGGGTTTTTACAGCAGTTGGTCTCGCAAATATCGCTTGTAGAGACAATTGTTAAGGGCTTGATAATAGGAATCGTGGCTTCTGCACCAATGGGGCCTGTCGGAGTGCTGTGTATTCAGCGTACTCTGAACAAGGGTCGTCTATATGGCTTGATAACTGGTGTAGGCGCTGCTATGAGTGATATTATCTATGCTCTTATAACCGGCTATGGACTGTCGTTCATATACGATTTTATTCACAATCAGAATAATCTCTTCTGGTTGCAGTTGTCGGGCTCTGTCCTGCTGTTCGTCTTTGGAGTGCATACGTTCCGCACTAATCCTGCAAAGAATACACGTCAGGTGAGCAAGAATCGCAGTAGTCTGGTGCAGAATTGTGTAACGGGATTCTTTATCACTTTGTCGAATCCGCTTATAATATTGCTGTTTATAGCAATGTTCACACCATTTAAGTTTATGCTTCCCGAACAGCCCTTCTATCATCAGTGCGTGGGTTATCTTTCCATTTTCGGAGGTGCGTTGCTGTGGTGGCTTTTTATAACTTATGTAGTGAATAAATTAAGGACACGTTTCGATGTTCGCGGGGTGTGGATTATAAATCGTATAATAGGTACTATTGTTATGATTGCCTCGTTCATCGGTGCTGTGTTGCTTATAACAGGTATTTACTCTTTCCACTAATATTTTATTGCTTTGTTTGTTTCAAGAGAACTTAGAAAGAATAATATAGCAGAATATCTGCTGTATATGTGGCAGATTGAAGATTTGCTGCGTGCCTACAATTTCTCGATAGAGAAAATTTCGGAGGCAATGGTTGTTCCATATAATCTTGCTCCAGAGGAGAGCAAAGAGATGTTGGAGTGGTACGAGAATCTTATTGAGATGATGCGTATAGACGGTGTTGTCGAGAGCGGACATTTGCAGATAAACAGAAATGTTATAATAATGCTTACCGACCTTCATCTGCGTTTGCTGAAATCTACAAAGGTGCCTTTCTATTCGGCGGCCTATTATAAGGCTCTTCCCTTTATTGTGGAGTTCAGAAACAAGAGCAACGGCCGCGAAAAGAATGAGCTTGAGAATTGTTTCGACGCTCTTTATATGCTGTGGATGATGAAACTGCAGAAGAGAGAGATTAACCCCGAGACTCTGAGCGCTACCGCCGAGATAAGCAAATTTATCTCGATGCTGTCGCTCTATTACAAAGAGGAGGAAGAGGGACGACTCGACCTTGAGAGCGAAGAACTTTAATATTGAATTTATTACGAACGAAAAACCGACACTATAGGAATGAATATTTCAGAAGAGATTGGACGCAGACGTACGTTTGCTATTATATCGCACCCCGACGCCGGAAAAACCACTCTTACCGAGAAACTTTTGCTTTTCGGTGGTCAGATACAGGTTGCGGGTGCCGTAAAGTCGAATAAGATTAAAAAGACTGCTACATCGGACTGGATGGAGATTGAGAAACAGCGTGGTATCTCGGTTACAACATCTGTGATGGAGTTTGACTATAATGGCTATAAGATAAATATTCTGGATACTCCCGGACACCAGGATTTTGCCGAGGATACTTTCCGCACATTGACTGCTGTGGATAGTGTTATTATTGTGGTGGATAGCGCCAAAGGTGTTGAGACTCAGACTCGTAAGCTTATGGAGGTGTGCCGTATGCGCAATACTCCCGTAATTGTTTATGTGAACAAGATGGACCGCGAGGGACGCGATCCGTTCGACCTTTTGGATGAGCTTGAGAATGAATTGCAGATTGCTGTGCGTCCGCTCAGCTGGCCTATAGACCAGGGTGCGCGCTTCAAGGGTGTGTATAATATATACGAGCAGAAGCTCGACCTTTTTACACCAAACAAGCAGCGCGTTACCGAGAAGATTGAGATTGATGTGAACAGCAAGGAACTCGATGACAATATTGGCAAGGATCTTGCAAAGAAATTGCGCGACGATCTTGAACTTGTCGATGGTGTTTATCCCGAATTTGATGTACAGGAGTATCTCGAGGCTAGAGTAGCTCCGGTATTCTTTGGTTCGGCATTGAATAACTTTGGAGTAGAGGAACTTTTGAACTGTTTCGTTAAGATAGCTCCCTCGCCCCGTCCCGTACAGGCTGTAGAGCGTATGGTTAATCCCGAGGATTCAAAATTCACAGGATTCATATTCAAGATTACTGCAAATATCGACCCGAACCACCGCTCGTGTGTGGCTTTCTGCAAAATTTGTTCGGGTAAATTTGTGCGTAACGCTCCCTATAGACACATTCGATTGGGTAAAGATATGCGCTTCTCGTCGCCTACACAGTTTATGGCGCAGCGCAAGAGTACTATTGACGAGGCTTATCCCGGCGATATTATCGGTCTTCCCGATACCGGAAACTTTAAGATTGGAGACACTCTCACCGAGGGTGAACTTCTCCATTTCAAGGGATTGCCAAGCTTCTCGCCAGAAATGTTCAAATATATTGAGAATGCCGATCCTATGCGCACCAAACAGTTGGCAAAGGGTATCGACCAGCTTATGGGCGAGGGTGTTGCTCAGCTTTTTGTGAACCAATATAACGGCCGCAAACTCATTGGTACAGTGGGACAGCTTCAGTTCGAGGTTATACAGTATCGTTTGGAGAATGAGTATAATGCAAAATGCCGTTGGGAGCCTGTGAGTCTCTATAAGGCTTGCTGGATTGAGAGCGACGATGAGGCTGAGCTTGAGAATTTCAAGCGTCGTAAATATCAGTATATGGCAAAGGATATTGAGGGACGCGATGTCTTCCTCGCAGACAGCAATTATGTGCTACAAATGGCGCAGAGTGATTTTAAAGGTATACGCTTCCATTTTACAAGTGAATTCTAAAATAATATGGGTACAATAGCCGACGAAGCGAAAAAATGTATTGAGGTAATGCGTAAGGGTGGGGTGATTCTCTATCCTACCGACACTGTGTGGGGGCTCGGTTGCGACGCAACGAATGTAGAGGCGGTAAAGCGTCTTTATGAGATAAAGAGACGTGCCGACAACAAGGCAATGCTTCTTCTTGTGGATAATCCCGACAGAATATGCCGTTATACGGGCAGTGTGCCGTCGATAGCGTGGGACCTTATTGAAATGAGCGACAAACCATTGACCATTATATACGACGATGCACGCAATATTGCGCCCAATCTCATTGCCGAGGATGGTAGCGTGGGTATACGTGTAACGTCGGAGCTCTTTTCAAAGGAGTTGTGCTACCGCTTCCAAAAGGCGGTGGTATCGACATCGGCGAATATTAGCGGTGAGCCTACTCCCCGTTTCTTTGCCGAGATAAGCAAGGAGATTGTCGATGCTGTTGATTATGTGGTAAATTACAAACAGTTAGAGAAGGGTAACCCAAAATCGTCGAGCATAATAAAACTAACTAAAGAGGGTGTAATAAGCATAATTAGAGAATGAGTGTAAAGGATAGAGAATGCAAGAGCCTGCTCGACCGCTTCATAGAGTGGCGCGAGAAGCATATTCCGCAGAATCAGTTTATTCTTATGCTGAGCTTTGTGGTCGGTGTCTTTTCGTCGCTTGCTGCCTATGTGCTTAAGCATTTCATTGAATTCATACAGCATATGCTGACGAGTGGATTCGATAGCGATTCATTCAACTGGCTCTATCTTATTTATCCTGTCATTGGTATATTTATAACCGGACTTTTTATCCGCAAGGTGGTGCGCGATGATATTGGACACGGAGTAACAAAGGTGCTCTACTCAATATCGCGCCGTCAAGGTAAGATAAAGAGGCATAATATGTGGTCTTCTCTTATTGCCAGCGGAATTACTATCGGATTCGGAGGTTCGGTCGGTGCCGAGTCGCCTATCGTGTTTACAGGCTCTGCCATAGGCTCTAATCTTGGCAGTCTCTTTAAATTGGACCAGAAGGTGATGCTGCTGCTCATAGGTTGCGGTGCGGCGGGTGCCGTATCGGGAATCTTCAAGGCGCCTATTGCAGGATTGGTCTTTACTATAGAGGTTCTTATGCTCGACCTTACAATGTCGTCGCTTCTGCCGTTGCTAATTTCGAGTGTGACGGCTGTGACGCTCTCCTATTTGCTGTCGGGTACCGATGTGATGTTCAATTTTCAGCTCGACGATGCATTCAGTGTGTCGCGCGTACCTTATGTAATGCTGTTGGGTATTTTGTGTGGAATAGTCTCTTTGTACTTTACACACGTTACTACCACTATAGAGGGCCTTTTCAAGAAACTGAAGAATCCGTATGCTAAGCTTGCCATCGGCGGCTCTGTGCTCAGTGTGCTTATCTTCTTGCTGCCGCCACTCTATGGCGAGGGCTATGAGATGATAAACCATCTTATAAACGGCTCTTCGGCAGATGTTATTCTGAATAACTCGTTCTTCTATGGACACACGAACCTGCTGTTCCTGTATATGCTGCTTATAATTCTGTTCAAGGCTTTTGCATCGACAGCGACAAACTGTGCGGGCGGTTGCGGTGGTATTTTTGCGCCCAGCCTTTTCCTCGGCTGTGTGTCGGGTTATCTTTTTGCAGGGCTGTGCAACTATTTTGGGGTGGGAGAGACTCTGCCCGACAAGAATTTTGCTCTCTTTGGAATGGCGGCGCTAATGTCGGGAGTGTTCCACGCTCCTTTGACGGGTATTTTCCTTATTGCTGAGCTTACCGGCGGATACGACCTCTTCCTGCCGCTGATGATAGTCTCTGTGTGTTCCTATCTTACCGTGCGTGTCTTTGACAAGAATAATATCTATGCTATACGTCTGGCGCAGCGTGGCGAACTTATCACCCATCATAAGGATCAGGCGGTGCTTACAATATTAAAGGTAGAGGACGTTATTGAAAAGAATTTTATGAAGGTCAGCCCCGATATGAATCTGGGTGCAATGACTGCCGTCGTTGCAAAGACCAAACGTAATATATTCCCGGTGGTTAATACCGCAAACAGGCTCGTGGGCATACTCTATCTTGATGATATTCGTCACATAATGTTCCGTCAGGAGCTTTATCATAGATTCTCGGTTGCGACGCTTATGCGTGAGGTTCCTGTGCGCTTGAGTATAGAGGAGCCTATGGAGGCTGTTATGCGTAAATTCGAGGATACTGGTGCCTGGAATCTTCCCGTGGAGAGTGTAGAGGGTGAATATATTGGCTTTATCTCAAAGTCGGCAATATTTACCGCTTATCGTAAGACTTTGTTGGATTTTACTTCGGATTAAAATATGAGTAATTTGAGAATAGTTTATCTTGGTACACCCGATTTTGCTGTTGAGCCGTTGCGCCGCCTTGTGGAGCAGCAGCGCAGTTACGAGGCTTGCGGCTACGAGATTGTGGGCGTTGTTACAATGCCCGATAAGGTGATAAACAAGCGCGGAACACAGATTCTTATGAGTCCGGTTAAGCAGTATGCTGTGGAGAATAATCTTCCTGTGCTACAGCCTGAGTCGCTTAAGAGTGAGGAGTTTCTGAGCGCTCTTGCTGAGTGGCGTGCCGACCTTCAGATTGTTGTTGCCTTTAGAATGTTGCCCGAGAGTGTGTGGAATATGCCCCGTCTGGGTACTTTTAATCTGCACGCGTCGTTGTTGCCTCAATATCGCGGGGCAGCACCTATAAATTGGGCTATAATAAATGGTGATAAAGAGAGTGGTGTTACAACATTCTTCTTGAAGCACGAGATTGATACAGGTGACATTATTCTGCAGAATAGAGTGGCTATCGATGATAATGACACAGCCGGCATATTGCACGACAAGCTGATGATAGTTGGCGGAGAGAGTGTAGTAGAAACTGTGAAGCTTATCGTTGAGGGACGCGCCGAGGCTCTACCGCAGGAGAAACTCTACGAGGTTGAGAGCGACCTTTTGCCCGCACCGAAGATTTTCCGCGATACCTGTCGCATAAATTGGCAGAACAGCGCACGCAGAGTGTATGACTTTGTGCGAGGAATGTCGCCCTATCCTGCAGCGTGGACCGAACTTGTGAACGAGCAGGGCGAGGCTGTAGCTATAAAGGTGTACGAGGCGTCGATAGAGGCTGCAGCACACAATTACTCCGCAGGAACAATGCTGAGCGATGGCAAAAATTATATAAAGGTTGCCGTAGAAGATGGTTACATTTGCCTGCTGTCGGTGCAGTTGCCCGGAAAGAAACGTATGGCTGTCGATGAGCTTATGCGAGGCTTTAAAGTGCAGGGAATGCAGGTTCGATAAATTCCCGTGCGAACGTATAAGTGCCGTTATTATTGTAGATAACGGCACTTTTATTTTAAAATATTTGGATATAAAAATATAATTTCTTTTCTTTGCACGCAGAACAAGGCTTTCTCCTTGTGAGAATTATAAGAATCTAATAATAACAACCTAAAAATATTGCCTATAGAGAATCTCTACTCCAAATTTTTAGAATAAGACATAATGGAGAATATTAAGATGATGACCGATGATGCATTGGTCTCTCTATACTTGAAAGGCAATAATAGTGCGTTCGATATTTTGTTGGATCGCTATAAAGATAGGTTATATCACTACATTTATTTTATTGTACGTTCGCGTGAGGTGGCAGAGGATATCTTTCAGGAGACCTTTGTCAAGGCTATTGTGACTCTGCAGCAGGGACGCTATCAGTGCGATGGCAAATTCTCGGCGTGGATTACACGCATAGCACACAATCTTGTCATTGACCAATTCCGTCAGGAGCGTAACGAGAATCTTATCTCTAACGACGAGAGTGAGATTGACCTCTTGAATTCAGCGTCGCTTGCCGAGGGTACAATAGAGTCGCAGATGGTAAACGATCAGGTGATGAAGGATGTCCGAGCTCTTGTGAATGAGCTTCCCGACTGTCAGCGCGAGGTGGTGTATATGCGCTATTATCAGGATTTATCGTTCAAGGAGATTGCTGACATTACAGGCGTTAGCATAAATACTGCGCTGGGACGTATGCGTTACGCTATTCTTAATATGCGTCGTATAGCCGCCGAGAAGAATGTGGCGCTTGCTCTCGAATAAAGCATAAAGTTATTTTATAAAAAATCCCCGATTATTTCACATAAAAATAGTCGGGGATTATAATATATTGCCGAATTGTGCGTTATATTATCAGAAACAGTTAAACTTTTGGCCTATGGATAAAACTTCTACTACCGATTTTACTCTCTCTGAAAATCTGATTAAAAAAGCGCTGAAAGGAGACCTTTGCTCCTCTCCATCGAAGAGCTCTTTGGAGTTTATAAGGAATTTTGCGCGTAACTTTAGAGTGCAGGCCAATTTTGACGGTGATATTCGGGAATTGGTATTGAACTAAGCTAAACAAAATCGGCAGCCAAAGG
>JAFYRW010000027.1 GCA_017546785.1 Bacteroidaceae bacterium
ATAAGCAACTATTTTCTTTACACAATGTATATATTATATATGAGGCTGTGCCGTGCGGCACAGCCTCATAGTCATTTACAAAAAATGTTAGGGTTTCTTGTATCAGTCTTTCAACTTTGCTTTGATGAACTCACGGTTCATACGTGCAATGTTGCTGATTGAGATACATTTAGGACACTCAGCCTCGCAAGCACGAGTATTAGTACAGTTACCGAAGCCAAGCTCGTCCATTTTGGCAACCATTGATTTTGCACGGCGTGCAGCCTCTGCCTTACCCTGAGGAAGAAGAGCAAACTGGCTAACCTTTGCCGATACGAACAACATTGCCGAACCGTTCTTACAAGCAGCTACACAAGCACCGCAACCAATACAAGCTGCAGCATCCATAGCCTCCTCGGCAATATCCTTACCAATGGGAATTGCATTAGCGTCGGGGATACCACCGGTGTTGATTGATACGTAACCGCCAGCCTGCTGAATCTTATCGAACGCTGTACGGTCTACCATAAGGTCGCGAATCACGGGGAACGCAGCCGAACGCCAGGGCTCTACAGTGATTGTGTCGCCATCCTTGAAACGACGCATATACAACTGACAGGTAGTTGCACCTGTTGCAGGACCGTGGGGATGTCCGTTCACGTAGAGTGAACACATACCGCAGATACCCTCGCGACAGTCGTGGTCGAATACTATGGGCTCTTCTCCCTTGTTAATCAACTCCTCGTTGAGAATATCAAGCATCTCGAGGAACGAGGTATCACCGGGAATATCTTTCATCGGATAGGTCACGAACTTACCTTTCTCTTTAGGACCTCTCTGACGCCAAACTTTTAAATTAAAACTGATATTTTTATCCATTGTTACTATCTTTTTTCAATTAGTTCTTGTAGTTACGTTGCTGTACCTTAATGTACTGATAGTCGAGGTCCTCTTTGAGGAGTTCGGGCTCGTTGCCTTCGCCGGTATAACGCCAGCAAGCAACATATGAGTAGTTCTTATCGTCACGCTTAGCCTCGCCCTCTTCAGTTTGATGCTCCTCGCGGAAGTGTCCACCGCAAGACTCCTCACGGTTGAGTGCATCGTAGGCCATAAGCTTGCCAATCTCGATAAAGTCGAGCAGACGAAGAGCCTTCTCCAATTCTACGTTCAAAGAACCAGCCTCGCCAGGGATGCGTAGATCGCTCCAGAATACCTTCTCAACCTCTGCAAGCTTAGCAATAGCTGTCTCGAGAGACTCTTTGGTACGTGCCATACCTACATACTCCCACATTACGTGACCCAACTCCTTGTGGATTGAATCGACACTGCGCTTACCCTTGATAGCCATAAGTTTGGCAATCTTGTCGTTAATAGCCTTCTCGGCAGCAACAAACTCGGGAGCGTCGGTGCTGAAACGGGGAACCTGAATCTGATCGCTCAAATAGTTCTGCATTGTGTAGGGAAGCACAAAGTAACCATCGGCAAGACCTTGCATAAGAGCAGAAGCACCGAGACGGTTAGCTCCGTGGTCGCTGAAGTTAGCCTCACCAATAGCGAACAATCCGGGGATTGAAGTCTGAAGCTCGTAGTCAACCCAGATACCACCCATTGTATAGTGGATGGCGGGGAAGATCATCATAGGCTCCTCGTAGGGGCTTACGTCGGTAATCTCCTCATACATATCGAAGAGGTTTCCGTAGCGCTGTTTAACAACCTCTTTACCCAAACGCTGGATAGCGTATTTAAAGTCGAGGAATACTGCAAGACCTGTGTTGTTTACACCAAAGCCCTTATCGCAACGCTCTTTAGCTGCACGAGAAGCAACGTCACGAGGTACAAGGTTACCGAACGCAGGATAACGACGCTCCAAATAGAAGTCGCGATCCTCGTCGGGAATATCGCTTGCACGCTTTGTACCAGCCTGAAGAGCCTTAGCATCCTCCAATTTCTTGGGAACCCAGATACGACCGTCGTTACGCAACGACTCAGACATAAGAGTCAATTTAGACTGCTTGTCACCGTGAACGGGAATACAGGTGGGGTGAATCTGTGCGAAACAGGGGTTAGCGAAGAGAGCACCCTTACGGTAGCACTGCAAAGCAGCAGAACCGTTACTACCCATAGCATTTGTTGAGAGGAAGTAGGTGTTACCGTAACCACCGGTAGCAATAACAACAGCGTGAGCAGCGAAACGCTCAACAGCACCTGTTACAAGGTTACGCGCGATGATACCGCGAGCACGGCCGTCGATAATAACAACGTCCAACATCTCGTAACGTGTGTAGAGTTTTACTTTACCCTGGTTCACCTGATAGTTGAGTGCTGAATAAGCACCGAGAAGCAACTGCTGACCGGTCTGACCGCGAGCATAGAATGTACGCGATACCTGAGCACCACCGAATGAACGGTTAGCAAGAAGACCACCATATTCGCGTGCAAAAGGAACACCCTGAGCTACGCACTGGTCGATGATAGCACCCGATACCTCAGCAAGACGATGAACGTTAGCCTCGCGAGCACGATAGTCACCACCCTTTATAGTATCGTAGAAAAGACGATAAACAGAGTCGCCGTCATTCTGATAGTTCTTAGCAGCATTGATACCACCCTGTGCAGCAATTGAGTGAGCACGACGGGGAGAATCCTGAATACAGAAGTTAAGAACGTTGAAACCCATAGCACCCAAAGAAGCAGCAGCCGATGCACCGGCAAGACCTGTACCTACAACGATAATATCGAGGTTACGTTTGTTTGCGGGGTTTACCAATTTCTGGTGAGCCTTATAGTTGGTCCACTTTTCGGCCAACGGGCCTTCGGGGATTTTTGAATCCAATTTTTCCGAACTAATCTTAGCCATAATATACTGTTTTTATAATTTTAGAATGAATATTAGCAGTGGCCTCCAACGCAGGGGCAAATTGCATAAACAACAACAACCGCCATAAAGCCCAATACAATGATGGTAACGATTGCATTACCAATCACACGCCAACGGTTGAACCATACCTGATTGTTCACACCGAGAGACTGCATTGCACTCCAGAAACCGTGTGTGAGGTGGAACCAAAGAGCAGCAAGCCATACAATGTAGCAAGCAGAGTAAATATAGTTGCCGAAAGTCTCAACCATATAATTAACTCCATTGGTTGCATTCTTAACTACTTCAGCGTCTACGTGGATGTTCAACTTATGCAGAATCTCGACCAACTGCATATTAGCCCAGAAATTGCAAAGGTGAAGCAAAAGACCCAAAGCAACGATAATACCAAGAACGAGCATATTCTGAGATGCCCACTCTACACTCTTAGGACGAACACTGTAAGCGTAAGACTGACCGCCACGTGCTCTTTTGTTCTGAATTGTGAGGATAAAAGCATACACAATGTGAACTACAACCATAGCAGCAAGGCCAACAGTTGCAACGAGCGCATACCAGTTTGCTCCCAAGAACCCACAAATAGCATTGTAAGCGTCGGCACTAAAAAGTGCGACCAAGTTCATACACATATGGAAAAGTAGGAAGAGCACCAAGCCTACGCCCGATACACTCATAATTACCTTCTTTCCCACAGAAGAATTAAGTAACCACATAATAAATTGATATTAAATTATTTAAATAAGTAAATTGATTAAATTTCGTCTTAAAATCCATCTTACAATTAGCAAAAATAACGTTTTTTATGAAAATAAGCAATTGAGAGGGAGAAAATATTCCTTTTTTAAAAAATAAGAGTAGCAGCATAACAGCACGCCACACGCACAACAATTACGCAACGGCAATATATGGCAAGCAAAATACATCCACTTTTTTAGTGGCATAATCCTAAAAGAGTTTATCAAATTTCGCAGTTTGAATTATTTCGGCTACTTTTGTAAACCAAAAGAAAAAGAAAAGGCGCACGCGATAAACAACAATTATATTCAGCGCTGTTTAGTTTATAAAAATCCCATAACAGAGTGAAATTCGAGTACGACATATTGGTTATTGGAGCCGGACACGCCGGCTGTGAGGCTGCCGCTGCTGCAGCCAATTTAGGTATGCACACCTGCCTGATGACTATGGATATGAACAAGATTGCACAAATGAGTTGCAACCCTGCCATAGGAGGCATTGCCAAAGGACAGATTGTCCGCGAGATTGATGCACTCGGAGGATATATGGGTATAATCACCGACAAGGCAACCATTCAGTTCCGTATGCTCAACCGCTCAAAAGGCCCTGCAATGTGGAGCCCCAGAGCACAGTGCGACAGAAATAAATTCAGCAATATATGGCGTGAGACTCTCGAGAATCTTCCCAATTTGAATATATGGCAGGATTGTGCAACGGAGCTTATTGTTGAAGATGGCAAGGCCGTTGGAGTAAAGACTCAATTGGGCGCTGAATTCAGAGCACAATGCACAATCATAACAGCCGGCACATTCCTTAACGGACTGATGCACATTGGAAAAGTTCAGATAGAGGGCGGACGCATTGCCGAGCCTACATCAAAAGGACTTACCGAGAGCATCACCCGTCACGGTATAACCGCCGGACGTATGAAGACCGGAACACCCGTTCGACTCGACAAGCGCAGCATTCATCTTGAACTGACAGATGTTCAGGAGGGCGACCACGATTTTCATCAATTTTCGTATCACCCCATAGAGCGCAATCTGCAACAGAGCCCCTGCTGGGGATGCTACACCAACCCCGAGGTTCACGAGACACTGCGCAGCGGACTCAGCGAGTCGCCTCTATACAACGGACAAATTCAGAGCATAGGACCGCGATACTGCCCCAGCATAGAGACAAAGATTGTAACCTTTGCCGAACGCGACAGACATCTGCTGTTCCTTGAGCCCGAGGGCGAGACAACGCAAGAGATTTATGTAAACGGATTCTCTTCGTCGTTACCTATGGAAGTTCAATTAACCGCCCTGCGCAAGATTCCCGCGCTAAAGGACGCTGTTGCCTATCGCCCCGGATACGCCATAGAGTACGACTACTTTGATCCCACCCAATTGACACACACATTAGAATCAAAAGTCGTTGATAATCTGTACTTTGCAGGACAGGTAAACGGCACGACAGGCTATGAGGAGGCTGCCGGACAGGGCATTGTGGCGGGAATAAACGCTGCATTGAAGCTTAAAGGAGAAGAGCCCTTTATACTGCATCGCGACGAGGCTTATATTGGAGTACTCATCGACGACCTTGTAACCAAAGGAGTAGATGAACCCTACCGTATGTTCACCTCACGCGCCGAGTATCGCATACTGCTACGCTCGGACAATGCCGATATGCGACTAACAGAAAAAGCCCACCGAATAGGACTCGCATCAGAGGAACGATACAAACGTCTGCAGAAGAAAAAAGAGAAGATTGCTCAGCTTACTGAATTCATTGAGACATTCTCGGTAAAAGCAAACATAATAAACGCAGGGCTCGAGGCATTGGGCACTACCCCACTCACCCGCGGCTGCAAACTATCGTCAATAATAGAGCGCCCGCAAATAACAATCGAGACTATTGCCGAATATATCGCTCCGCTAAAAAATCGTCTAGAGAAATTGGGCGCCGAGCGCGAAGAGATTATCGAGGCTACCGAGATTGAGATAAAATACAAAGGCTACATTGACCGCGAGCGTGAGCTTGCCCAAAAAATGCAGCGCTTGGAAAATATACGCATAAAAGGACGATTCGACTACAACAACATTGAATCGCTATCGACAGAAGCGCGCCAAAAGCTGAATGCAATACAGCCCGAGACTCTTGCTCAAGCGAGCCGCATTCCGGGAGTGTCGCCCAGTGATATAAATGTGCTTTTAGTAATGGTAAGAAAATAATTGTTCCACGTGAAACAATTTCAAATTCAAACAAAGATGAACAAAGAGTTATTACTTTCGAATTTAAGAAACATCCCCGACTTTCCTATTCCGGGAATTCAGTTCAAGGATGTAACGTCGCTGTTCAAAAAAGCCGAGTGCTTAAAGGAACTCGACGATGCGCTCTACAATCTTTACAAGGATTGCGGAATTACAAAAGTGGTAGGCATTGAATCGCGAGGCTTTGTAATGGGCGCTGCGCTTGCTCTAAGATTGAACGCAGGATTCGTTCCTATCCGTAAGCCCGGAAAATTGCCGGCAGAAACAATCAGCGAGAGCTATTCAAAAGAATACGGAACCGACACTATAGAGATTCACAAAGATGCTATAGAAGAAAACGACGTTGTTCTTATTCACGACGACCTTTTGGCTACAGGAGGCACAGCTCTTGCCGCATACAATCTTGTACAAAAGCTGAATCCCAAGAAAATTATGGTAAGTTTCATAATTGAGCTCGAGGGATTGAAAGGACGAGAGATATTCCCCAAAGAGGCCGATGTTAAATCACTTTTAAGTCTTGACGGAGAATGAAAAAAGAGGAGATTGCAAAAAAAGATGAATACCTGAAGGGTATTATAAGCAACCTCCCCGAAAAACCCGGCTGCTACCAATACCTCAACGACAATGGGGTAATTATATACGTTGGTAAGGCCAAAAATCTAAAACGCAGAGTATCGTCATATTTTCACAAGGAGCAGACAACATTAAAGACAAAGCTGCTTGTAAGCAAGATAGCCGATATTAGATACATTATAGTAAACAGCGAGGCCGATGCGCTTTTATTGGAGAACAATCTGATTAAGCAGCATAAGCCTCGCTATAATGTATTATTGAAGGACGACAAGACCTACCCCTCTATCTGCATCAGCAACGACTATTTCCCCAAAATATTCAAGACTCGCAAAATCATTCGCGGAGCAGGACAATATTTCGGTCCTTACAGCAACACTGGAGCACTAAACGCCCTACTCCAACTTATAAAGGAGCTCTACCCATTGCGAACCTGTAGCATGAGAATAACTCCCGAGGGTGTAAGATACAACAAATACGATGCTTGTTTGGAGTATCAGATAAAGAATTGCTGTGCTCCCTGCATCGGAAAAATCGGGCAAAAAGAATATTTTAAATATATCGAAGGAGTAATTTCCATTCTAAAGGGAGATACACGAAAGGTTCAGGAAAAGCTGTTAGCCGAAATGCAGGTACACGCAAAAAATATGAATTTCGAGGAGGCTCAGAAAATTAAAATCAAATACGAACTCATCGAGAATTTCCGTACACGCAGCGAGGTAGTTAGCACATCAATGCATAATCTCGACGTATTCAATATAGAGAGCGACGAGAAGAGCGCATTTATAAACTTCCTGCATATAACCAACGGTTGCATAAATCAGGCTTTTACATTAGAGTATAAGAAAAAGCTCGATGAAAGCGACGAAGAATTACTTACAATGGGCATTGTGGAAATGCGTGAACGTTTCAAGAGCGATGCAAAAGAGATTATAGTACCATTCACAATAGAGCTACCGTTTGAGAATGTTACAATAAACACACCGATAAAAGGAGAGAAAATGCGTCTCCTCACACTCTCTAAGTTAAATGTAAAGCAATACAAAGCCGACAGATTAAAGCACGAGGACAAGCTTAATCCCGAGCAAAAATCTACCCGACTGATGAAGGAGATACAGCAGGAACTACATCTTGATAAATTGCCCCTAATAATCGAATGTTTCGACAATTCAAACATTCAGGGCAGCGACGCTGTTGCCGCCTGCGTGGTATTCAAAAAGCTTAAGCCATCAAAGAAGGATTATAGGAAATACAATATAAAGAGTGTTATAGGAGCCGACGACTATGCGTCGATGCGCGAAGTAGTAGAGAGAAGATATTCGCGAGCAATAGAAGAGGATACTCCCCTACCCAACCTTATTATAGCCGACGGTGGCAAAGGACAGATGGAGGCCATACGCGAGATTGTGGAGGATAAGCTGAATTTGAATATCCCCATTGCAGGATTGGTAAAGGATGGCAGACACAAGACATCTGAGCTTATAATCGGTAAAAACGGCGAAAGCATCGGACTAAAACAGCAGACGGCACTCTTCCGTCTTATGACACAGATACAGGACGAAGTTCACCGCTTTGCCATAACATTCCACCGCGACAAGCGCAGCAAGCGACAGACAGCCTCGGAGCTTGACAGTATAAAAGGAATAGGAGAAAAAAGCAAGCAGGCGCTACTCAAAGAGTTCAAGAGTGTGAAACGCATACGAGAGGCAAATATCGAGGATATCATAGCAATTGTAGGAAAGGCAAAAGCAGAAATACTTATGAAGAGTTTGAAAGAGACAGTGTAAATTCCTATATTCGCAAAGAAGAAACACTTAAGAAGCGCTCATTATAGAGTAAATTATTGATTATGAGAGTTTTAATACAAAGAGTAAAGCGAGCATCGGTAACCATCGACAACAATGTAAAATCGTTGATTAACAATGGTTTACTTATTTTTATAGGGGTGTGCGACGAAGATAACCACGAAGATATTGAGTGGTTGGTGAAGAAAATTGCAAATATCCGCCTTTTTGACGACGAGAATGGTGTGATGAACAGGTCGGTAATAGACACCGACGGGGAACTGCTCGTTGTAAGTCAATTTACCCTGATGGCATCGACAAAAAAAGGTAACCGCCCATCATATATAAAAGCATCAAAGCCCGAATTCTCTATCCCAATGTACGAGCAATTCTGCAAGGAGTTAGAGGACGCTGTAAACAAAAGCATACAGACTGGCGTTTTTGGTGCAGATATGCAGGTTGAGCTAATAAACGATGGTCCTGTTACAATATTTATAGATTCTAAAAACAGAGAATAAATGACAATAGAAGAGGCTCAAAAAAGAGTAGATGATTGGATAAAGGAGTACGGTGTACGCTACTTTAACGAAATGACAAATATGGCCATTCTAACCGAAGAGGTTGGAGAGGTTGCGCGTATAATGTCGCGCAAATATGGTGAACAGTCGTTCAAGAATGGCGAGGAAAAAGAGCTTGGCGACGAGCTTGCCGATGTTCTGTGGGTGATTATATGCATAGCCAACCAGACAGGTGTGGACCTTACCGAGGCTTTTATGAAAAACCTCGATAAAAAGACGAAAAGAGACAATAAAAGACATAAAGAGAATAAGAAACTAACATTATAAAATACAGAGAATATGAGCGAAAATTGTAATTGCGGCTGTGGCGGTCATACTCACCACGCCGAAGAGGAGAGTAAATATGAGTTTGTGCTCAGCGAATATAACGCTGCCGAAAGCAATGAAGCTGTCGCAGCAAAGGTTAAAAAGATAGAGGAAAAGGTTGAGGAGAACAACACATTGGAGGTAAAGAAGCTCCTTTTCAGTTGCATAGACCTTACAACACTTAAGTGCACCGACAGCGAGGAGAGCGTTCTTGAATTCACCGAAAAGGTCAATGAATTCGACGAAAAATATCCCGACATCAAGAATGTGGCAGCAATATGCGTATATCCTAACTTTGCAAAAATAGTAAGCCAGTCGCTCGAGGTTGAGAGTGTAGGCATTGCCTGCGTATCGGGTGGATTCCCCTCGTCACAGACATTTCAGGAGATAAAGATTGCCGAGACAGCAATGGCTATACACGAAGGCGCTACAGAAATTGACATTGTGCTTAGTGTAGGTAAATTCCTTAGCGGGGACTACGAAGGAGTATGCGACGAGATTCAGGAACTTAAGAGCGTGTGCGGCGACAAGCATCTGAAAGTTATTCTTGAGACAGGAGCATTGAATAGTGCCGAAAATATTAAAAAAGCATCGATTTTGTCGATGTATTCGGGTGCTGACTTTATAAAGACCTCTACAGGAAAGGAGAGTCCTGCCGCTACTCCCGAGGCTGCCTATGTAATGTGTTGCACCATAAAAGAGTACTACGCAAAGACCGGACGTAAGATTGGCTTTAAACCCGCCGGAGGAATAAACACAGTAAAGGATGCTCTTGTATACTACACAATAGTAAAAGAGGTATTAGGAGAGGAGTGGTTGAACAACAAATATTTCCGTTTAGGAACGAGCCGCTTGGCCAACCTTCTGCTAAGCGATATTATTGGCGAGGAGATAAAGTTCTTCTAATGACAGACAATAAAAAATGTTCGGATAATCCGAACATTTTTTATTATATCAATATTACTTTTCGCGCGAAATAACATATTCGAGATAAGCCTCTAGAGCCTCGCGGCAATCCTGCGGTATTCCCGACGGCAGACAGGCAAGAGCCTCGGCGCGCAGTTCCTCAATCTTGCGGCGAGAATAGTCTATTCCACCCTCGGCCTTTGCAGCCTCAATAAGCAAGTTTATATCCTCTTCATCGAGATATGTACCTGCTGTGAGCTTATCCTTTATTGCCACTACTCCGGGATTGTTTGAGTTATTCAGCACATAAAGAGCCGGAAGTGTTATCTTTCCCTCGCGCATATCACTGCCTGTGGGCTTTCCTATATTATTGTCGTAATAATCGAATATATCGTCTACTATCTGGAAACAACAGCCCAACAGTTCGCCGAAGCGTCCGTAATCCTCGACAATCTTTTTGTCGGCACCTACGGAGAGCGCACCAAAAGAGGCACAACATTTAAAGAGCGAGGCGGTCTTTGATTCTATTACCTTAAAGTATCGCTCCTCGCTGTAATTGAGCTTATATTGCTGCTCCAGCTGCAGAATCTCGCCCTCTGAGAGTGTCTGTCCCATCTTTGACAACATTTCGATAATCTCGACATTCTTTGTCAGAGAGGCGTTGTATAGCGAGGTTGAGAAGAGATAATCGCCCGAAAGGATTGCTATTCTGTTTGTGTATAGAGAATTAAGCGACTTTACTCCACGCCGCATATCACTCTCGTCGATAACGTCGTCGTGCAACAGGCTGGCCAGATGCAATAGCTCAAGAGAGGTAGCTGCTGCAAATGTTTCATTGCCCATTTTACCGAGACTTTTTGCTACCAAAATCAATAGCAAAGGTCGCATTTGCTTACCTGTAGAATGTGCCACATAATCGAGAGTCTCTTTGAGCAAAGAGACTGAGGAGCTGAACTGATCGAGATAATATCTGTTGAAATTCTCGAATTCCTCGATTATAGGTTTCTTGATTATTGAAATTAAATCCATAAAATTATATTGGTAACACATTGCAAACAGGTAAACGACCTATTTGAAATACGATTGCGAAAGTAATAAAAAAATAGGCTCAGTAGCAAAAAATTGTGTATTTTTACATTCGATAAGTATAAGTATATGGAAAAACTCTTTTTACTCGACGCATATGCACTAATATATCGTGCTTACTATGCATTCATTAAAAACCCCAGAATAAACTCTAAAGGGTTCAATACATCGGCTATATTAGGATTCATAAATACTCTCGAGGATGTGATAAAGAAAGAGAATCCTACCCATTTAGGCATTGCATTCGACCCCAAAGGAAAGACATTCCGACACGAGGCTTTTGAGCAGTATAAGGCTCAGCGCGAGGAGACTCCCGAGGTTATCCGCGAGTCGGTTCCTATTATCAAAGAGTTCATAAAAGCATATAATATCCCTATTCTTGAGGTTGCCGGCTACGAGGCCGACGATGTTGTTGGCACATTGGCAAAAAAGGCGGAGAAAAGGGGCATTTTAACATATATGATGACTCCCGACAAGGACTACGGACAGTTAGTTTCGGAGACTACGTTTATTTATCGTCCAAAATACGGCGACAAGGAATTCGAGATTATGGACACCGAAAGGGTCAAGGAGAAGTTCGGCATTGAACGTCCCGAACAGATTATTGACCTTTTAGGATTGATGGGCGATTCAAGCGATAATATTCCGGGCTGTCCGGGTGTAGGAGAAAAGACTGCACAAAAGCTGATTGCTCAATTCGACAGCATAGAGAATATGCTGGAACACACCGACGAGATAAAAGGAGCGTTGCGCACAAAAGTCGAAGAAAACAGAGAAAAAATCATTTTCAGCAAATTTCTTGCGACAATAAAAACCGACGTTCCCATTGAACTGAATATGGAGTCGTTGAAGCGAGAACCGGTAAACGAGAGTGAACTTACCCGTCTGTTGGATTTTTACGAATTACGCGCTTTAAAGGAGCGAGTAAAAAAGACAACATTTGCTGCATCGCTCTTCGATGAGCCCGAAGAGAAAAAAACAGAGAGCGAGCAAAAAAACAATGCGGCCGACAACTCTTTTAAAGGCACTCTCTTTGATTTATTTGCCGACGATAGTACGGATAGTGAAAAAAAATCGAGCCATTTGACGTTAAAAGATACTCCACACACATATAAACTAATTGATAATGAACAAGATATTATCAATTTAGCAGCGTATGTAAAAAATCACCAATCTGTGTGCTTAGACACAGAAACAACGGGAACAAACGCTCTTTTGGCCGAATTGGTGGGAATAAGCCTCTCTGTGAAAGAGGGAGAGGCATTTTATATACCCGTACCCGCCGACAGAGAGGAGACGCTAAAAAAGATTGCTCCGCTGAAAGAAATTTTCGAGGATGAGAAAATTCTGAAGATTGGACAGAATATAAAATACGACCTTACCATTCTTGCCAACTATGGTATAGAATTAAAAGGTAATCTTTTCGACACAATGATAGCCCACTACATTCTGCAACCGGAGCTTCATCACGGAATGGATTATCTTGCCGAAATTTACTTGAACTACGAGACAATAAAAATAGAGGAGCTTATCGGCGAAAAGGGAAGGAATCAGAAGAATATGCGCGACATTCCTGCGCAAGATGTTTGCGACTATGCCTGCGAGGATACCGACGTTACTCTGCGACTGAAAAATATTCTGGAGCAAGAATTAAAGAAGGAGGGAGTGGAAAAACTATTCTACGAAATAGAAATGCCGCTTGTGCCTGTGCTTGCCTATATGGAACGTAACGGCGCACGCATAGACACAGTATCTCTTACCGAGACCTCTACCCTACTCACCCGACGTATGTACGATATTGAGCAGGAGATATACGAACAGGCCGGAGAGATGTTCAATATTTCTTCGCCAAAGCAGGTGGGCGACATTCTCTTTGGTAAACTAAAAATCATTGATAAGCCCAAAAAGACAAAGACCGGACAATTTGTAACGTCGGAGGAGGTGCTTGTACAGCTACAGAATCGCCACCCGATAGTTAAAAATATTCTTCAGCATAGAGGATTGAAAAAGTTGCTCAGCACCTACATTGATGCGCTGCCTACAATGGTTAATCCCAACAGCAAGAAGATACATACATCGTACAACCAGACAGTAACGGCAACGGGACGATTAAGTTCGAGCAATCCTAACCTGCAGAATATCCCCATACGAGACGAGGATGGCAAAGAAGTTCGCAAAGCATTTGTTCCTGAGCCAGGAGAGCTTTTCCTGTCGGCCGACTACTCGCAGATTGAGCTGCGCATAATGGCACATTTGAGCGGCGACAAGAATATGATTGAGGACTTCCGCAGCGGGTACGACATTCACGCAGCGACAGCCGCTAAAATATATAAAAAGCCTATTGAAGAGGTTACAAAGGAGGAGCGTAGCAAAGCAAAGGTTGCCAATTTTGGTATCATCTATGGAATTTCAGTCTTTGGACTCGCCGAGCGTATGAATGTAGACCGTCGCGAAGCAAAGCAGCTTATAGACAACTATTTCGAGACATACAGCGGAGTACGCGACTACATTGAGCGCTGCAAAGAGGAGGCAAAGAAAAACGGATACGTAGAGACAATATTCAACCGCAAGAGATTCTTGCCCGATATAAATTCGCACAATGCCGTAGTACGCGGATACGCCGAACGCAATGCCGTGAATGCTCCCATTCAAGGTAGTGCAGCCGATATTATAAAGGTGGCAATGGTGAATATCTACCGTACTATGAAGGCCAACAGAATGCGATCGACGATGATACTTCAGGTACACGACGAATTAAATTTCAGCATTGTTCCCGAAGAGAAGGAGCAGATGCTATCATTAGTGCTCAATGAGATGCAGAATGCCTTTGCAATGAAGGTTCCGTTGGTGGCCGACTATGGTTGGGGTAATAATTGGTTAGAAGCACACTAAAAAGATATTTATAATTGAAAATCCGATGTTTAGCATCGGATTTTTTTATTGCAAATAAAATTATTCTCCCATTTTTGTAACCTTTTGCATTGAGTATGCGTCTATAAGGCAGTATTAACATAAAAAACCGGAATAAAATGAAAAACATTGTAAGGATTCTCATTATTGCAACGCTTGCAGTACTCCCCACCCTATCACAGGCAAAAGAGCTTAAGATTGGTTACGACGAGATTATTGAACTGTCGAAATTAGGATTGATAGACAATACAGATGTTGATAGATATATAGATGCTTCTCTTAATATGCAGGAGAATCATTTAACAAATATCCGCTATTTCTATAGCAATTTCAGTGAGGGTATAATAATAATATTAGGTTTTATAATTGTAGGTATAGTAATTATTCTAATTAGCAAATATGTGATACGATACTATACAAACAATAATATAAGAGAGAAGGAGTTTCTGCTTAAATTAGTTGAACATAATCTTTTCACAAAGGTACAACCACGGAATCTAGAGATATTATTTAAAGGAATAAACAAGAAGAATATAATAGAGCCCTATAAGTTCATTATCGATGCATCGTTAATTGGAATAGGCTTTGGAATATGGATAGCCGAGACAAGAGAGGATTTTTTTGAGCTGATAGCCTATATAATGTTCTTTTATGCTTTTTGCCGCATAATAATAAGAGTGGTATTCTTGACCATTGAGCTTATAAAGAATAATGAGTGTAATTCAGTAAAAAAGACAGACACAAAAAGCAGTGAAACAAAAGAGGAACAGCAATGAAAAAACAGGAAGATATTCTATGGATAACAAGGGTACTTCTTTGGAACGACGAACGTGCATTCTCTAAAATAATGAACAAATATTTGCCGCACATACACCGTTATTTTCTTATTCAAACAAAAGGTAACGAGGCATTGAGCAAGGACCTCACACAAGAGACATTCATAAAAGCGTGGCAAGGATTGAGCAATTTTAAACAGATATCATCTTTTGGAAGCTGGCTCTATAGAATAGCATTCAACACATTCATAAGCTACACAAGATGCAGCGAAAAGGAGGAAGCATTGCAACCTATGAATTGCGACACATACAGTATAGTATACAGCGAATCTCCATTAAGCGAAAAAGAGGAGGAGCTACGCAAGGCAATATACTGGCTGAACATAAAGGAGAGGGAGTGTATAACACTTTTCTATCTTGAGGAGATGAGCATAAAGGAGATTGAAAAAATAACAGGCTATCCAAAAGGAAGCATAAAATCGTATCTTTCGCGAGGACGTACAAACCTTGAAAAAATTCTCAACGACAATGAAAAATAGAGACAAAGAATTTTCGGAAGCACTAAAAAGAGCCTTTCCCGCACAAGCTGAACGCGATAGAGCACTGTGCGACAAAATATCGGCACAACTACCTTGTCGCAAGAAACATATTGTTTATCTTTTTGTAAGTAGCATACTGACCATTCTGTCGGGAGTATTATTCGTGAGCATACAATGGGATAATATAGCAGCATCGGCCAAAAATTATATGAATATCATAGAGTCGTATAGTTATATAGACAGTATACTCATACAGATTGTATTGCTCGCCACTATAATTTCGGTGATAATATGGTTTATCATAGACATTATAAACGATTATTATCATATAGAAAATTACAATATTATAGAGCAAGCTATGGAGAGCAGGCAATAAACAGCCTACTCTAATTTTCTACTTACGAAATAATTAACTATTTTTGCAGTGCTTTTTACAGGAAGCACTGCATTTTTTATTAACCGAATAACATAAAAGAAAATATATGGCTCTTAAAGCAGGAATTGTTGGCTTGCCCAACGTAGGAAAATCAACACTTTTCAATTGTTTGTCGAGTGCAAAGGCACAGGCAGCGAACTTCCCTTTCTGTACTATCGATGCACAGATGGGACAAATTACAGTACCCGACGAGAGACTGAATAAGTTGGCAGAACTTGTACACCCCGGACGCATTGTCCCCGCAACCTGCGACATTGTGGACATTGCAGGCCTTGTAAAGGGAGCAAGCAAGGGCGAAGGACTCGGCAACCAGTTCCTTGGTAACATACGCGAGACTGATGCTATTATCCACGTGCTCCGTTGCTTCGACAATGATAATATTGTACACGTAGACGGTTCGGTGAACCCCATACGCGACAAAGAGATTATAGACATTGAGTTGCAGTTGAAAGACCTTGAGACTGTTGAGAATCGCATTAAAAGAGTTGAGAAACAGGCTCGTGTGGGTGGCGACAAGCAGGCTAAATTGGAGTACGATGTATTGACACGCTACAAAGAGACCTTAGAAGCAGGAAAATCGGCCCGTTCAGTCGTTTTTGAGACTGAGGATGAGCAGATTATTGCAAAGAATCTTTTCTTGCTCACATCAAAGCCTGTACTATATGTGTGCAACGTAGACGAGGCATCTGCAGCAGACGGTAACAAATATGTCGATTCTGTACGCGAGGCAATCAAAGACGAGAATGCCGAATTGCTTATAATATCGGCACAGACAGAGGCTGATATTGCTGAGCTTGAGAGCTACGAGGAGAAGCAGATATTCCTCGAGGATATGGGACTCAAAGAGTCGGGCTGCGACCGATTGATTAAGGCTATCTACAACCTTTTGACATTGCAGACATTTATCACTGCAGGAGAAATGGAGGTTAAGGCCTGGACATTCCGCAAAGGTTGGAAGGCTCCCCAGTGTGCAGGAGTCATACACACCGACTTTGAGAAGGGATTCATTCGTGCCGAGGTAATAAAATATGACGATTATATTAAATACGGCTCAGAGGCTGCTGTAAAAGAGGCCGGCAAGATGGGCGTAGAGGGAAAAGAGTATATTGTTCAGGATGGAGATATTATGCATTTCCGCTTTAATGTATAATTATTTCTAATATGGCTACACTACCCTGCACTATCGTATGGGACCCTTCAATGAGTCCCTTTTCGATTTTCGGATTCGAGATTCGCTACTATTCACTATGCTGGATTATTGGTCTCGGATTAGGATATTATATGATGCAATGGCTGTATAAACGTCAGAAAGTAAGCCTCGAACTATTTGAACCACTGTTCTTATACTGTTTCTTGGGTATTCTCATTGGAGCAAGATTGGGACATTGTATATTCTATGAGCCTCAACAATACCTTACCAGTATAAAAGGCTTTATAGAGATGTTGCTGCCCATCCATTTTGCTCCCAATTCTTGGGATTGGCGTTTCACAGGCTTTATGGGACTCGCAAGCCACGGAGGAACGATAGGTCTTTTTACAGCCCTGCTATTATATTCTAAAAAGACAAAATTATCGTTTGCGTGGGTGCTCGACAATATTGCCATTACAACACCTATTGTGGCGGCAATGATACGTATGGGCAATTTTATGAATTCCGAGATTCTTGGACGAGCAACAGACTCTCCTTTTGGAATAATATTTGCACAGGTAGACAATGTTCCCCGTCATCCGGCGCAATTGTACGAGGCAATAGCCTATTTTATAATTTTCGCAGGAGGATTATTGCTCTATAAAAAGATACCTCAAAAGGTGGGTAGCCTGTTCTATTTCGGATACTGCCTTGCGGCAATATTCACCTTCCGTTTCTTTGTGGAATTCATTAAGGAGGTACAGGTCGCATTCGAGGAGAGTATGTCTCTTGATATGGGACAATGGCTTAGCATTCCATTTATTATTATAGGAGTAGGCTGTATGATATACAGCTTCCGTAAAAAGGGATAAAACAAAAAATACCGCATTTAAAATGCGGTATTTTTTGTTTTTGCAATCGCTTATTTTCCTCGTACTATACGCTTAATATCGTTGAGCTTATTGAGTGCTTCGAGAGGAGTAAGATTGTTTACATCCAGTCCAAGAATCTCGTCGCGAACCTGCGACAGCACAGGGTCGTCCAATTGGAAGAAGTTCAACTGCACACCCTCGCGACTCTCGGCAATTTCGGTTGTTGGGGCACTCTTCATTTCGCCTCTATTGCCCGATGCCTCGAGTTTGGCAAGAATCTGTTCCGAACGCTTGACGATGCTTTTTGGCATTCCGGCCAATTTCGCTACGTGAATACCGAACGAGTGCTCACTGCCACCAGGCATAAGCTTACGCAAGAATATCACCTTACCATCAATTTCCTTAACCGAGACATTGTAGTTCTTAATGCGCGAGAAGCTCTTCTCCATCTCATTAAGTTCGTGATAATGAGTAGCAAACAATGTGCGTGCCCTACCCTTTGACGATTCGTGTATATGCTCTACTATAGCCCACGCTATAGACATTCCATCGTAGGTAGATGTTCCGCGTCCAAGCTCATCGAAGAGTACCAGACTATGCGCTGAAAGGTTATTCAGAATATTCGATGCTTCGGTCATTTCTACCATAAAAGTAGACTCTCCTGCCGAAATATTGTCGCTTGCTCCTACACGGGTGAATATCTTATCGACAAGACCTATCCTTGCACTGTCGGCAGGCACAAAGCAACCAATCTGAGCCATAAGTGTTATAAGTGCAGTCTGACGCAAAAGGGCCGACTTTCCGGCCATATTGGGACCGGTAACAATTATTATCTGCTGACTTTCGCTGTCGAGGAAGAGGTCATTGGGAATATATGTCTCCCCTACTCCCATCTGACGCTCAATAACAGGATGACGGCCCTGCTTGATATCGAGAATATCCTCTTCGCTTATTACCGGGCGTATATATTTGTATGCGCGCGATACATCGGCAAACGACAAGAGAACATCGAGCCGTGCTAAATGAGTGGCATTCAACTGAATAGAAGGAATATAATCGTAAAGAGCCATCACAAGCTCTCCATATATTCTATTCTCGAGCGAGATTATTTTCTCTTCGGCACCGAGAATCTTTTCCTCGTACTCTTTTAGTTCCTGGGTGATGTAACGCTCGGCATTCACGAGTGTCTGCTTGCGTATCCATTCGGCAGGAACATTGTCCTTATATGTGTTGCGAACCTCTATATAATATCCGAATACATTGTTGAAAGATATTTTAAGGCTGGGAATACCAGTGAGCTCACTCTCGCGCTGCTGTATCTGCATAAGGTAATCTTTACCTTTGTATGCTATATTGCGCAATTCGTCGAGAGAGGCATCTACTCCATCGGCAATCACTCCACCCTTGTTCAAAAGGAGAGGAGGCTCGGGAATAATCTCACGCTCTATCCTGTCGCGAATATCGGCACAACAATCCAATTGTGCGCCTATCTGCTTTAATGCAGGATTAGACGACGATTCACAAGCAATCTTTATTGGTTCAATAGCTCTTAGAGCCAATTTTAACTGCACAAGCTCACGAGGCGACACACGCCCTGCTGCAATCTTTGATACTATGCGCTCAAGATCGCCTATCATATGAAGATGTTCATCGAGAATATCGCGAAATTCCGGCTCGCGGAAATAGTACTCTACAATATCCAGTCGCTCCTCGATAGGCTTCTTATCCTTAAGAGGAAAGACAATCCAGCGTTTGAGCAGTCGGGCACCCATAGCAGTAATTGTCTTATCAATTACCGACAAGAGAGAAGAGCCTCCCTCGTGCATACTACCTAAAAGTTCAAGGCTACGTATGGTGAATTTATCGAGTCGGACGTAACGCTCCTCTTCGATTCTCGAAATATTGCGTATGTGCGATATTTGAGTATGCAGAGTAACACTAAGATAGTGCAATACAGCTCCAGCGGCCACTACTCCACTGCGCAAATGAGAAATTCCGAATCCTTTAAGGTTCTTTGTCTCGAAATGCTTGGTAAGTTTATCGTGTGCAAACTCGTCGGTAAAAACCCAATCATCGAGCTCAAAAGTCAAGAATTTTCCTCCGAAACATTCGTTAAAGCGAGCCTTTTGTCCACGCTCATAGAGAACCTCTTTGGGGTTAAAGTTTATAAGCAGTTTTTCTATATAATCGAATGTACCCTCGGCGGTAAGAAATTCTCCTGTAGAAATATCGAGAAAAGCAACACCACACATAGGCTTGCCGAAATGTACCGCTGCAAGAAAGTTATTCTCTTTATAATCAAGGATATTGTCGTTTATTGATACTCCAGGAGTCACAAGCTCGGTAATACCTCTCTTCACTAATTTCTTGGTCATTTTAGGATCCTCCAACTGGTCGCATATTGCCACACGTTTGCCAGCACGTATAAGCTTGGGCAAATAGGTGTCGAGAGCGTGGAAAGGAAAACCGGCCATTTCTATTGGAGCCGACGAATTCTTACCGTTAGAGCGCTTAGTAAGGGTAATACCCAATATTTCCGACGCCAATATTGCATCGGAACAGTATGTTTCATAGAAGTCTCCGCAACGAAACAGCATCACAGCGTCGGGGTGTTTAGCCTTCAGTTCGTAAAACTGTTTCATCATCGGGGTTGTCGCTACGTCTATATCAGCCATAAAATTGTTTTATTATGATGCGAAGATAACTATTTTTTCCCATTTTACAATGAGTTTTTTTAACCATAGGAATATATAAAAAGTACTATTACCGATAAAAAATTATTTAGGGAACAATTATATTTACCAATAGCATAAATCTTATATTTTTTATATACTTTTGTAGATTTTTTATAATACCTCATAGAGGTATATAAACATTATTGAGAAGAACGAATAAATATTTAAAAATATGGGATACAATTTTAACGAGATTGAAAAGAAGTGGCAACAGCGTTGGAAAGACAACAAGAACTACCGAGTAACCGAAGATTCTGAAAAGAAGAAATTTTATGTATTGAATATGTTCCCCTATCCTTCGGGAGCAGGATTACACGTAGGACATCCTCTTGGATACATTGCATCGGACATTTATGCACGTTACAAACGTCTTAACGGATTCAATGTTCTTAATCCTATGGGTTACGATGCATACGGATTGCCCGCTGAACAATATGCTATACAAACAGGACAACATCCTGCAATTACTACCGACCAGAATATCAACCGCTATCGTGAGCAGTTGGATAAAATAGGATTCTGCTTCGACTGGGATCGCGAGATACGTACCTGCGACCCTGAATATTATCATTGGACACAGTGGGCATTTATAAAAATGTTCAACCACTATTACGATAATGACCAGAATTGCTGTAAGCCCATCGAGGAGCTTATAGAAAAATTGTCGAAAGAGGGTAGTGCGAGTATAAATGCCGCTTGCACTCAGGAGCTTAACATTACAGCAGACGAGTGGAATGCTATGAGCGAGAAAGAGCAGCAGGATACTCTTATGAACTGGAGAATTGCCTTCCTCAACGAGACAATGGTAAACTGGTGCCCTCAGTTGGGAACAGTGCTTGCCAACGACGAGGTTGTCGATGGAGTATCGGAGCGTGGAGGATTCCCCGTTGTACAGAAAAAGATGAAGCAGTGGTGTCTGCGCGTGTCAGCTTATGCACAGCGTATGCTAGACGGATTGAACAATATCGAGTGGACAGAATCGCTCAAAGAGACACAGCGTAACTGGATAGGCCGAAGCGAAGGAACAGAAATGCAGTTCCGCGTTAAGGATAGCGACACAGTATTTACCATATTCACCACTCGTGCCGATACAATATTCGGAGTAACATTTATGGTACTTGCTCCCGAGAGTGAGCTTGTTGCACAATTGACTACCGAGGCACAGAAAAATGCTGTCGAGGAGTATATCGACAGAACAAAGAAACGTACAGAGCGCGAACGTATCATAGACCGCAATGTAACAGGAGTATTCACCGGTTCATATGCTATCAATCCTATTACAGGCGAGGAGATTCCTGTGTGGGTGAGCGATTATGTATTATCGGGATACGGTACAGGAGCCATTATGGCAGTACCAGCACACGACAGCCGCGACTATGCCTTTGCAAAGCATTTTGGTATAGAGGTTCGTCCTCTTATTGAGGGATGCGACGTAAGCGAGGAGAGCTTCGATGCAAAAGAGGGTATAATGACAAATTCTCCTACAGCAGCATTTGCCGACTGTAAATTGAATTTGAACGGAAAAACCGTAAAAGAGGCTATCGCAGCAACAAAGCAGTTCGTAACAGAGAATAATCTCGGAAGAGTAAAGGTAAACTACCGTCTGCGCGACGCTATCTTCAGTAGACAGCGTTACTGGGGTGAGCCTTTCCCCATTTACTACAAAAATGGAATACCCTGTACAATTCCCGAGGAGTATCTTCCTTTGGAGCTTCCAGAAGTAGAGAAATTCTTGCCAACCGAGAGTGGCGAGCCTCCATTGGGACACGCTAAAATGTGGGCGTGGGACACTATGAACAATTGCGTGACAGACAAAGCAAATATAAACGATTCTACAATATTCCCATTGGAGCTCAACACAATGCCCGGCTTTGCAGGCTCAAGCGCATACTATCTGCGTTATATGGATCCTCGCAACCACAAAGCATTGGTATCTAAAGAGGCCGACAGCTATTGGCAAAATGTAGACCTTTACGTTGGTGGTACAGAGCACGCGACAGGACACCTCATATATTCCCGTTTCTGGAATATGTTCCTGTTCGACCTTGGAGTAAGCGTAAAGGAGGAGCCCTTCCAGAAGTTGGTTAATCAGGGAATGATTCAGGGACGAAGCAATTTTGTATATAGAATAAAGGATACAAATACTTTTGTCTCTTTGAACCTATCGAAAGAGTACGACGTTACTCCTCTTCACGTAGATGTCAATATTGTATCGAACGATATTCTTGACATTGATGCGTTCCGCGCTTGGCGTCCTGAATATGCCGATGCTGAATTCATTCTCGAGGATGGAAAATATATCTGCGGATGGGCTGTTGAGAAGATGAGTAAATCAATGTTCAACGTCGTTAATCCCGACACCATTGTAGAAAAGTACGGTGCCGACACATTGCGTCTCTACGAGATGTTCTTGGGACCCGTTGAACAGTCTAAGCCCTGGGATACCAATGGAATCGACGGTTGCCACCGTTTCTTGCGTAAATTGTGGAACCTCTTCTTTGATAAGGACGATAATTTCATTGTAACGAATGACGAGCCTACAAAAGAGGAGTTAAAGTCTATCCATAAACTTATCAAAAAGACAACAGAGGATATTCCTTCATTCTCGTACAACACAACCGTCAGTGCATTTATGATATGTACCAACGAGCTTAACGCTCTTAAGTGCAACAAAAAGGCTATTCTCGAACAATTCATTGTATTGCTTGCTCCATTCGCTCCCCATATTTGCGAGGAACTATGGGAGGCTATAGGAAACACAACAACAGTGTGCGATGCACAGTGGCCCGAATTCAACGAGGAGTATCTTAAAGAGGATACAATAAAATATACAATCTCGTTCAACGGAAAGGCTCGCTTCACTATGGATTTTACAGCAGATGCCGACAAGGCAGACATTGAGTCTACTGTATTGGCCAATGAGATGAGCAAAAAATATCTCGAGGATAAACCGGTTAAAAAAGTTATTGTAGTACCTAAAAAGATTGTGAATATTGTTTTCTAATAGAGAGTATTATATTTAAGAGTAATAATTCTAATTTATGAATTATGGCTAAACGATTTATTCCAAAAACAAATATTGCAAACGAAATAAAAAGTTATTTCATTATAACTTTAGGACTTGCAATCTATGCCATTGCGTGGAACTTTTTTATGAGCCCCTATCAGTTCCTTGTAGGAGGAATGACAGGTGTCGGAGCGATAATTCAGTATACTGTAGGTATTCCCATACAGTATACATATTTCTCCATCAACATTATACTTATATCTGTTGCCATCAAGATTCTAGGATTCAGATTCTGTATAAAAACAATTTACGCGATATTCACTCTGACCATATTATTGGGTATAACTCAAGAACTTTTCAAGGATCAGAATGCTTTGACAATATTGGGAGACAGTAAGCAGTTGGAGGTTTGTCTTGTAGGTTCTATCTTCATTGGAATAGGTATTGCTATCTGTTTCCTGAACAACGGAAGCACCGGAGGAGTAGATATTATAGCAGCCATTGTAAATAAATACAAGGATGTAAGCTTCGGAAGAGTAATGCTCTATATTGATACTTTCATTATCACAAGTGGTTTACTGATAAATACATCAGACTTATCTGAAAGTCTAACCAGAGTATTCTATGGATACATTAACCTTGTGATTGTGAATGCATCAATCGATTATATGATAAACAGTAACCGACAGATGGTACAGTTCTTCATATTCTCGAGCAAATACGAAGATATTGCATATTATATTACTCGAACAATGCGTCGCGGAGTTACTCTGCTCGATTCTGTCGGATTCTATTCTAAACAAGAGGGTAAAGTCATTACAACGCTTGCCCGCGCCAATCAGACTAATGAGATGTTCAGCATTGTTAAGCAGATAGACCCCGATGCAATTATCTCTCAATCTAAGGTAACGAGTGTCTACGGCAAAGGATTCGACAAGATTAAGGCCAAAGACCTTAAGTTGAAGAGTAAGGAGGAATTGGAAAAAACACACAAGAAACTCTAAAAGATGAAATTAGTATTTGCTACAAACAACAAGCATAAGTTGCAAGAGGTACGCGATATTTTAAGCGATAGGGTAGAGGTACTATCACTCGCCGACATAAATTGTCACGATGATATTCCAGAAACAGCCGACACTCTTCAAGGCAATGCGATAATGAAGGCTCAGTACATTTACCAAAAATATGGTGTGGACTGCTTTGCCGACGATACAGGATTGGAAGTAGAGGCATTGAACGGCGCTCCTGGAGTCTATTCTGCACGTTACGCAGGCGACGGACACGACTCAGAAGCCAATATGAATAAATTATTGCAAAATTTAACAGGAGAAAATAACCGTCGTGCACAATTTCGTACAGTTATTGCGTTAATTATTAAGGGAGAGGAAAATACTTTCGATGGAATAGTAAAAGGGGAGATAACCGAAGAAAAAAGAGGAGACAGTGGATTCGGATACGACCCTATATTTGTTCCCGAAGGATTCTCAAAAAGTTTTGCACAAATGACAAATGATGAAAAGAATAGTATAAGCCATCGTTTCCGTGCAACAGAAAAGCTTAATGATTATCTAAATAGAATATATGAATAAAAGGATTTTTGTATCGCTTTTTGCTTTTATACTATACGTTGCATCCTATGCAGCTATAGGCGAGTGGACATTGCACTCATCGTATTATGCAGCTAATTCCTGCCAGATTATAAAAGATAAGATATATGTATTGAGTAACGGTTCGCTATACTCATACAATTATCAGGATAGTGAAATAAAGACATACGATAAAATAAATGCTCTCAGCGATACAGAAATTTCATTTATATCATATTGTAGTAAAGAGGATGCTCTTGTAATCATATACAAGAATGCAAATATCGACCTTTTATACTACAACGACGATGTATATAATATATCGGACTTTAAAAATTCATCCATTTTAAATAAGAACATCAATAACATAAACATTATTGATGACAAGGCATATATTTCTACCAATTTTGGAATAGTTGAGCTTGACATTACCAAAAAGGAGTTTAAAAACACCTTTACACTAAATAAAAAAGTATTCAGCAGCTATCTTTACAATGGTTACATATATGCCGGTACAGAGTATGGTCTCTACCGAGGAAATACTACAGACAATCTTTTGGACAATAGTCTGTGGAAAAAAATAGAGGATTACAAAGTAACGGACATTCAGGATTATAATGGCATTCTCTACTGTATTGTAGAAAATTCGGGAATATATTCAATGGAAAATGACTCCCTGCAGCTTGTAAACAACAACAATAAAAGTTTGATAAGCAATCCTAAATATCTCTACAGGAACGAAGGAAAATTATACGCAGGCTCATCGACAGAATTTGTAATAGTCGAGAATAAGGATAAAGCATCGAAATACACACTGGACAGCAACAGTCTTTTCATTCTATCCAATGGAAACAAATTGTGGAATTGTAAAGGCAATAAAGGATTGGTACGATGCTCTATTAAAAACGGTAAGATAACCGAGGAGCAAGAGCCTGTAATCCCCAACAGTCCAATAAGAAACTATAGCGAATATATGAGATTCAACGGCGACAAACTTCTTGTTGCCGGAGGAACATTGAACCCCTACGACAATAAATTCTACGAAGGTACGCTAATGACGTACGACACAAAAGATAATTATTGGACAAACTTTCAGGAGGAGGGAATAAAGGAATCTACAGCGGTACGATACAGCAATATGTGCTGCATAGCAGAGGATCCCAACGAACAGGAACACTATTTTGCAAGCTCATTCGGACAAGGACTCTATGAATTCCGCAGTGGAGAATTCGTAGCACAATACGACTATCAGAATACAATAATAGAGAGTGTAAACAATTTCAGGAACTACACTCGTGTACCACATATACAATACGACAAAGATGGTAATCTGTGGATTGTAAACACTGGAACAAAAAACATTATAAAAGTGCTTAAAAACGATGGTATGTGGCACTCAATGTATTACAATCTGATTGATAAAAAGCCTACAGTAACCGATATTCTGTTCGACTCAAGAGGATGGCTGTGGGTACAATCACTACAATCGCCTGCAGGACTTTTCTGTGCAAAGTTGAATAATACACCATTTGACACAAGCGACGACCAGACAAATGCGTGGTTCAGTAAGTTCACCAATCAGGATGGAACAAGCTATGAACTTGTGAACCTATACTCGATGGTAGAAGACAGGAACGGAGAAATATGGTTGGGAACATCTAATGGATTGTTTGTCATAAAAAGCCCCGAAAAGTTCTTTGACGATGGAATTTTCACACAGATAAAGATTCCCCGCAACGATGGCTCGAACCTTGCCGATTATCTTTTAAACGGAGTATATGTACAGTCTATCTGTGTAGACGGCGCAAACAGAAAATGGATAGGTACAATAAACAATGGATTGTATCTTATAAGTGAGGATGGAATAGAGACTATCCATCACTTTACAACTGAAAATTCACCATTGCCTTCGAATACAATATCGTCCGTTGCAATAAACAACAACAGCGGTGAAGTATTCATTGGAACACCCAATGGAATAGTAAGTTTTATGAGCGATGCAACAGAGCCCGAAGAGGAGCTTGTAAAAAGTAATGTCCACGCTTTTCCTAACCCCGTAAAACCCTCTTATAGCGGAGATATTTCAATAGTAGGACTCACATTCGACTGCGATGTAAAAATCGTCGATGGCGCAGGATCATTGATTTTTAGCGGTACTTCAAAAGGTGGTGAGTTTATATGGGACGGAAAAAACACAAAAGGTGAAAAAGTTGCCAGCGGAGTATATTATGTTCTTGCTGCCGACAGCAACGGAAAAGATGGAGTGGCAACAAAGATTGTCGTTGTAAGATAATATCACTCTAACAGGATATATAAAATAACTCTCCATAAATGGAGAGTTATTTTTATTATATACGGTAGAATAGGGAGTGGTAGTGATTGTTCACATAATCAACTGATATTATATTTATATATTCCTTTTTTAAATTTTAAAAAAAGAAATAACAATAATAATTCCTGTTGAAACTATAAATAAAAAAGTCTGTTTATTCTTGCTTTTAATCTTATTAGTTGAAGATACATTTTTATTCACATTTAATCAACGGTATATTTGTTTGAAAATAAGTATATTACATACCTTTATCAACAATACTATATTAACTGTGTATGTGTATAAAAAGTTGTTTAAAACTGTTGATAATTAACTTTAAAAATAGGGGCAAAAAAGTGTCAATTATATTTGGTAATTTAATACATCTTTCGGCTTATTTTTTATTTCCTTATTTCAAAATTTAAATGACACTTTTTAATATCTATTTATTAAGATGTTTTCAATAAGTTATTAACAGGTTATTAGCAAATATTGGATAACAGCCTACATAAACAATAATAACCCGCAATAATCATTATTGCGGGTTATTATCATAGTTATTTAAATATTATTTTAGCTAAGCTTTGCCAATGCTTCTTTAATTCTTCTGATGGCCTCGATGATATTCTCGTCGCTTGTAGCATAGCTCATACGGAAACATTCGGGAGCACCGAAAGAGTCACCGCCAACGGTTGCAACGTGTGCTTCGGCAAGAAGATACAGAGCAAGGTCGTCGCTGTTGTTTATTGTTGTGCCATTGTAGCTCTTTCCATAGTATGAACTACATTTGGGGAGTAGATAGAATGCACCCTCGGGAACATTAACCTCTAATCCAGGAATCTCTTTGGCTAATTTTACAATAAGGTCTCTGCGGCGCTCGAATGCCTGACGCATAGTTTCTACAGCCTCCTGAGAGCCTGCATAAGCCTCTAACGATGCAATCTGTGATACAGAGCAGGGTCCGCTTGTATATTGTCCCTGTAGCTTGTTACATCCCTTTACAATCCAATCGGCAGCAGCAAGATAACCTATGCGCCATCCTGTCATTGCGTATGCTTTTGAAACACCGTTTACAATAATCACTCTGTCGCGAATCTCGGGGAACTGTGCTATACTCTCGTGCTTTCCTACATAATTGATGTGCTCATAAATCTCATCGGCAACAACAAATACCTGAGGATATTTTGCGAGTACATCAGCAAGCTCTTTCAACTCCTCTTTTGTATATACCGAACCTGTAGGATTAGAGGGAGAGCAAAGAATAATCATCTTTGTCTTAGGAGTTATTACCGACTCCAACTGTGCGCCTGTAATCTTGAAATTCTGCTCAATTCCTGCGCTTACAATAACGGGTGTTCCGTCGGCCAATTTAACCATTTCAGGATAGCTTACCCAGTAGGGTGCGGGTACAATTACCTCGTCGCCGGGGTTTACAAGAGCCATTATTGCATTACAAACAGCCTGTTTAGCACCGTTTGATACAGAAATTTGTGCCTCGGTAAACTCTAATCCATTCTCTCTTTTGAGTTTCTCAACAATTGCTTTGCGCAGAGAAGGGTAGCCGGGAACGGGAGAGTAACGCGACCAGTTGTCGTCTATAGCCTTTTTTGCTACCTCTTTAATGTTGTCTGGAGTGTTAAAATCGGGTTCTCCGACACTCATATTTATTACATCAACACCTTGTGCTTTTAATTCTTGGCTTTTCTGCGACATTGCCAATGTTGCAGAGACTGAAAGTCTGTTAAGACGGTCTGCTAATTTGTTCATAATAGTATATGTTGTTATTTATTTTTTCTTTTAATACTTATTTTTTATCATCGAAATTGAGAATGTGTCCCATTCTCTCTGCTTTGGTATGAAGGTATCTTGAATTAAAATCGTTAGGCTTTATTTCGCAACTTACAATTTCAACAATTTCCAGTCCATAGCTCTCCAATCCTATTCTTTTTACAGGGTTGTTTGTGATAAGACGCATCTTGTGCACTCCTATCTGACGAAGAATTTCGGCACCTACACCATAGTCTCTCTCGTCTGCCTTGAATCCTAAGCAAAGGTTGGCATCTACAGTATCCATTCCCTCCTCTTGCAATTTATAGGCTTTCATCTTGTTCATAAGGCCTATTCCCCGTCCCTCTTGGTTAAGGTATACTATAACACCCTTCTCGTCATTCTCTATCAGCTGCATTGCTGTATGAAGCTGTGCACCGCAGTCGCAACGCTGTGAACCGAATATATCGCCAGTCATACACGATGAGTGTACTCTTACCAGAATAGGCTCGTCACTTTCCCATTCTCCCTTTATAAGTGCTATATGCTCCAATCCTGTAGATTTTTGCATAAAGGGGATAAGGCGGAAATGGCCATATTCAGTGGGCATATCAACCTCCTCGCCTCGTTCAACGAGAGATTCTTTCATCAAGCGGTATTTTATAAGATCTCTGATAGAGATAATCTTCATATCATATTTCTTAGAAATCTCAATGAGCTGAGGCATACGCGCCATTGTACCATCCTCGTTCATAATCTCAATGAGAGCTGCACAAGGGTTCAATCCTGCCAAGCGTGCCATATCAATTCCTGCCTCGGTGTGTCCTGCACGACGCAATACTCCTTTATCCTGTGCATACAAGGGGTTTATATGTCCTGGACGAGCGAATGTCTCGGGAGTACTGTTGGGGTCGGCAAGAGCTCTTATGGTTGCTGCTCTATCCTCTGCCGATACTCCTGTTGAGCAGCCCTCAATCTTATCGACGGTTACAGTAAAAGGTGTTCCCAAAAGACTGGTGTTTGTGCTCACCTGAGGGTCGAGCTGAAGCTCCTTACAACGCGACAATGTGATAGGGGTACACAATACTCCTCTACCATTCTTGAGCATAAAATTAACCTTTTCGGGTGTTATCTTTTCGGCGGCTATAATAAAATCTCCTTCATTTTCTCGGTCCTCGTCATCTACTACGATAACAAATTTTCCTTCACGAAAATCTTCAATAGCCTCTTCTATAGTATTTAGCTTAAAGTTTTCCATATATTTTTATAATAAATTTTCTTTAATCATTATTTCCAATATAAGTCTCGATGTTCTTTCTACTTTTATAAGATCCTTCAAAAGACGGAACCTATATATCCACGAACGCAAATATATCATTATTCCTACAGGAAACAAAATGAGAGATAAAATATTAAGCCAATGTTTTTTTAATGGCGAATATATTCCATCGGCCGCCATTATGGGAAATGCGTTCAGTGAGCCTATTATTTTTTTGTTTCTACTGTTTCCTAACTCCTCTACAACACTCTCCAGTTGCTCCGAAAGCTCCTTTGCTCTATTCTCATTGTATTTGCTAAAGAATACGCTTTTTATTGTAGGACAATGCTTTAGATTGCTGTTATCTTTTATTTTTACTGCTTTATCCAATATGTTGTCAAGAATATCGGCATCTTTTCTATAATCGGGGTCATCTATTACAACCTCTTTTAGTGTGACGTGTCGTTCCTCTCTTATTCCAAATAATTTTCTAAAGAATGCTTTGTAGGCATCGGTATTCATTATTGTCGAATCGCGGTTCGACTGAAGTGTGAGAACAATTCCTATAGGAGCAAGAATCATTGTGCTTAACCAGCTTCCTACCCACACATACCATTCACCCTCACGTGCCATTTTATATCCCGATGTATTGAATACATAATAGAGCACGAATGTAGCAACAGATATAAGCACAGGATATCCCAATCCTCCTTTACGCACAATAGCACCCATAGGAGCACCGATAAAGAAGAATATTATGCAGGCAAGCGCAAGAATAATCTTATCCCACCACATAAGTTTGTGGTTGTTAAGGTCCTTGTCGAGTGAGCGCATTATATTTTTCTTTATCTCAAAGTCTGTTTTTATCTGCTGTACTTTGTTAAGCTCGCTCTTTATCCAACGTTGTTTGTCGCTTTTCGATGCACTTTTGAATATGCTGTCAATGTTTATTGTGTATAGCTTATCCTTGTCAATGTGCATACTGTCCTCTTTTGTAAACACAGGCTTAAGAGGGTAGGCGCTTTTCATTACAGCCTTCCAGTTACTTCGCCCTACGCTGTCGTTATATTGTACAAGAGAGTCTATCGAGTGGCTCAATTGCCCCATATTTTTGCTTGCAGCCTGTGAATTCAGGAACGATGCATCCTGCATATTGAATCCACCGTCAAAATCGACGGCAATAACTTTCTTAGTATATGTTTCGCGTCTGTATGGGTGATTCTGCCTTCTTATATCTTCGGTTTTAAGATTCTCGAAAAGCTCTCCACTCATAAGAGTAATCATCATATATTTATGATCGTCAGTGGTATCAATTCTTCCAGAATCGGCAATGAGTATCCTGGTATTTTCGAATCCAGCCGATAGGTCATAAATCATTACATTGTAGAGCATTCCTGTCTCCTTGTTTTTCTTTTTTACAAAGAGATTGTAACCCTCTATCTGGTCGTAGAATGCACCCTCGGGAATCTCTACTTCAGGCGACGTTTGTTTGATGGAGTAGAGCACAGTATACAATTTTACCTGTGCCTTTGGAGCAATGTTATTCTGAAAATAGAACGAGAATCCTGCAAGAATGATACATTCAAACACCAATGGAACCATAATTCTTACAAGAGGTATTCCTGCAGCCTTCATTGCAAGAAGTTCCAATCGCTCTCCAAAATTTCCGAATGTCATAAGTGCAGCAAGAAGTATTGCCAAAGGAAGAGCTTGTCCTACAAGCATCAGAGACGATAAATAAAAGAACTGTGCAAGAACCTCAAAGTCGAGACCTTTTCCAACAAGCTCATCTACCCACCTCCACAAGAACTGCATTATGAAAATGAAAAGGCAGATAAAAAAAGTACCCAATAAGAGTTGAGTGAAACTCTTTATTATAAAAATATCTAATTTTTTTATATTAAAATCGGGTATTCTCATAGATACCTTAAGTACCTTTTTGTTAAAAATAAGTTTTATGGCAACAAATGTTGTCCAACTTTTCATAAAGCCCGAAAAGGTATAAGCCGGTGAGTAAAAATCTCAGCGGGCGTATACTAATTTCGCAATAGCTATTTGCAAAGATAGTGCAAAATACCTTATTATAAGAAATTATATATAATAATTAAAATAAGAAAAGAGTTGTTTTTTCTCTTTTTACATTCCCGATTGACGTTTAAGATGTTCAATTTGTGAGTCCCATAAATCTTTTTGGTCGTCAATTTCGTCTGGAGAGGCAAAATCGATAATCTCCAATGTGTGTTCTCTTGTCATTTCGTTGAACAATATTCTCATCTCAAAGAAAGTGTTAGGCTCCTCGTCGTCCCATCTTAGCCTTACATATACACCGTTGCGCTGGGCAATAAGTGTTGCTGTTCGGCATTCTACCTTTCCCCAGTAGAATTTGAAATTCTTTCCATCAACCTTAATATTATCGGCAAACCAACCGGATAATCCCGATTCTGTAGCGATATATTTCCATATCATAGCTGCGCTACCTTTCAATGGATATTCAATGTGGATTTTTTCTTTATTCATTTTCTACAATTTTTTAGAGAATAGAGTTTCAGTCGCAATTTAAAAATAAAAATTTATAAAATCAATTTTTATATGCATTTTTATTGTTGATATTAAACATATTGGCATCATAAAAATTATGATGCTTTAATATAAAAACAACATTTGAATACATTTTGTTATATTTTGTATAGCCTGTTTTTATGCTGTTTTTGCACTATTTTTTCACATAATTCAATTTTTTCTTTCAAAAGAAATGGTAAAAATTTGTTGTTTTAAAAATCTTGACGTATATTTGCACCGCAAAACTGCTATGGCGAGATAGCTCAGCTGGTTAGAGCGTCGGATTCATAATCCGGAGGTCGTGGGATCGTGACCCACTCTCGCTACAAAAGAACACAGATAAAATCTGTGTTCTTTTGTTTTTATATAATATTGCCAATGGATTATTATGGATAAAAAAATAAAGAGAGCAATTTAAATTGCTCTCTTTATTGTATGACTATTCTGTCAGGAATTACTTAACAAGAATCTTCTCGCCGTTGATAATGTATAATCCAGGCTCTGTAATCTCGCTAATCTTGCGTCCCATCATATCAAAGATTCCTTTAACAACATCGTTGTTGCTTACAACCTCCTGAATTCCGGTTGCAATCTCCTGAGGAACAAGCTCAATAGTCCAGTGTCTGCAGTTAGACTCGTCACCGGTAGCCTTGATGTATGAGTTTGCACCCTCACGGTAGATGTATCCGTCGTTTACAGCAATCTTGAATCCGTATTTGTCGGGAACGAGTGTCAATGTAAATGTAGAAGCATCTTCCTTGCCGTCAGCTTTTACGTTACCGCCGTCCCACATACTCTGACCATAAATCTCCTTACCGGTCTTTGCACTCTTAATGGTGTACTCACCATCTTTTCCTGTGGGATAGAATGCCCAGTAGAAGCAACTGTTGCCCTCGTCTCCATCGAGGCTCTGTAGCTTGACTGCGTTCTTTGTCGAAGAGTTTGTACCCTTTGTATCAACTGCGCAGTAGAGCTCGTCCTCGAGGCTCTTGATGAAGTACCATACGGGATTCTCATCGGTGCTTGCCTCGGGAAGGTCGGGAATAATGACATATTTGCCTTCGAGATTGCTTAGAGCCTTCTCAACGGGTGCAATGCAGAGATAAAGGTCGAATGTGTTATCTTTATCCTCCTTTGCTTTGTTCTTTGCAGCTACCAATGCTTTTATAGCATCGAAAAGGATATTCTCCTCTACCAAAGGTACTATACCCTCGTTGAGCTTCAGAGACTCGCTGTTCTCATTCTCAACCAATTTTGCGATGAGGCTCTCGGTATTCTTGATAAGCTTCTCAAGGTAAGCCTTCTCAGTAGCTGTAGCATTGTCCTCTATTACTGTCAATTTCCACAAAGAACCCAATACCTCGTTTTTACCACCCTGAACAAGAGCGCCGTTGAGGTTGATACTTACCTCATTCTGCTGAAGGTCGAACACACCCTTTGTATTGCGTACGGGAGTGAATATACCGGCAAGCAATTTTTCACTTGTTGTAATAACCTGTGAACCGCTTGATATTGTAGAGATATACTGACCATCCTTGTTTCTAATGTAAAACTCATTGTCGCCTTTGGCCTTAATGAACTCCCACTGCTTGCTGCTGCTTGTAAGGGGAGTAGCTGTAGCGCTTGTTGCCTTCAGAGCGTTGTCTACAATGGTGATAGCCAAACCAGTTGTCATATAGCTCTCAATTGTGTAGTAGTTCTTCTCTTTGATAGGAATCCATTTCATTTCACTATCCTCAGAGAGAGCCAATCTCTGCTCCTTAAGAGCCAATGTAGCCTCTACATATTTTGCAGCCTCCTTGTTCTTCTGAACAGCAACTGCATTGTCGTATGCAGCCTTAAAATCTACAGTAGCCTCAGCGTAGAAACAACCGGTGTTGCTTGTCGATTTTGCAATGGCATTGTAGTAATCTACAGAAATGCTTATCTCGTCTTTAAGAGCAGCCAATTTCTCAGCGTCGGTACCTACCTCCAATGCCGAAGGCAATTCAGCCTTCTCGCCGTTAGCCTGAATAGCGTACACCTTAATATCCTTCTCTGAATATTTAGTGGGGATTGTTGTCTTGTAGAAGTCAGAGAATGCAATGAGCTCGTCGTTTGAATATATCATAAATCCAAGAGCACCCTTAGCAGCATCACTCTGTTTCTTTACTTCGATGTTTGTCTTGCTGCTACGGCTGTAGTAGTAACCCTCGGCTTTTACACTCTTGTTGATAGCTGTTACATAAAGACCAATCTCGGCATTTTTCTTCTGAGGAGTCTGATTATCCCAATAGCTACGCTGTGTTTTACCATCGTGACTGTAGGTAGGAGTAGCTACACAGTCATTAACGAATAGAGGAGCAAAGTTCTCTTTATATCCCATAGCCTTAACCTCGGCAATAGCATTGTCAATCTCCTCCTGTGTCTGAGTATAGAAACTGTTAGAGTAGTCTCCTCTCAGTCTCTGGTTCATTACAGTAAAGAATCCGTGTGCGCGGAAGAATTCTGTCAAATCCTCACCGGCAGCCTGACAAGCAAGCTTGTAGAACAAGAGAATAGATGCCTTACCCGATGTATGAGAAATATTTGATGTCTTACCCTCATCGTCAGTGTGGGGAAGGCTTCCGAGTGCATTGTTGCTCAAAGGTTTCTGACGCAACAATTCGAACAATATAGGATAGAAGTCGGTCTTGTGTCCGCAACGGTGGTAGTATAGCCACAGTTTGTAGTACATCTGTGTTTGTGTCCAAAGGTTCTGAGACTCACTGTTAATGTGGTGGTGGAACAAGTAGTTCTCTCCAGCCTGATACAGTGTATTTACGTTACCCAATTTTCCTTCGTCACCATTTACGCGCGATGTACCAAGGCCCATATACCACACTGCAATATTTGAGAAGAGGTTGTTGGTAACCTCGGTGAGTCCATTAACGGTAAGAGGACCCTGATGCTGGTGACCAATCTCGTGTCCGGGGCCCCAGGTAGAACCAGCGTTTACTGCAATCTCACCAATGATGCTACCCATTGTGTTGTGGTGATAGTTACAGTTTCTCCAACCTCCCGACATATATCCGCTGAAGTTACCGTATGCGAGTCCGTGGTGGTTAAAGTACTCACTGTAGTCCTTACCCTTCTGTGTCTCGTACATTGCCTCGCTATAGTTGTATATTTCTCCGGCATTCTTCCAATTTTCGTCGTAGCGGGGGTAGAGGGCATTCAAAGAGTCCATTGCAGCCTTGCTCAACAATCCCATTGTTGCAAGCTCTGAGAAGTGAATTCTGTCCCAAGCCTCAAGCATTGTGTTGATTTTCTGGTTCGCGGGAGTGTTTGCAGGAACTTGAATGTTGTTGGGAAGGTAATAAGACATACCTTTTTCGATATATGTTTTTCCATCCTCCTCGTACTGAGTATCATTCAAACAGAAGTGAAGAATCTGTCCTTTACCAAGAATTGTAATATTCTCGAGGTTAGCACGCTCCTCGTAGTATTGCCAATCCTCATCGTTGTCGGGCTCACCCCACAAATAGTCACCTACAGCATTGTAGTAACTGTTGATGTTACCTCCCTCAATATGTACCTTAAGGTCGGCAAAATCGGACAATTTATTGGGGAACGACTTTGTCGAAGAGTTGTATGTGTGTACAACGTAGTTCAAATACAAGGCATTGCCGTTACCGCTGAAGGGAACAACGTTCAATCCCTCGTATAATCTTGTACCACTGTTATAGTCGCCGGGAGTACCGTGTCCTACAACATTGTTTACCCATAGCTCGGAACCACTCTTAATCTCTCCCTCAACCATAATGTAGACGTGCTGACGAGAGTTTCCGAAGATACCGGTGGGGTTATCCATATTGATATGCGCATTTATACCCAAATGCGATGTAATTTCTCCTGCAATACTGTAAGGCTCGATAGACTGTACACGGAACTTCTTAGCCTGCTCGCTGCTCCATCCTTGCTTTTTGCTGTTAAAGTTATTTTCTGACCAGTCGCCTGAGTATACCTTCTTAACCATATTCTGAAGCTCGGCGGGGAGTTTCTTGTAATCCGCGTCAGCCTCAATCTCGGAAATACCGGCAAATTGTTTCTTGAGTGTTGTGCAAGATTTGTCGCTGAAGAGATTGTTCAAGGCACTCTTGCACTGATTGATATAAGTGTCGGTTATCTTCTCGACAAATTCATTCAATTCGTCCCAATTCTTCTGAATATCTTCGGCATTGAGAGTAATCTCCTCGTGAGACCACAATGTAGCATTGGCGCTGGGAGTCCAACCAACGATTCGTCCTCCCTGGCTGGTAGCATAGTGCATACACTGCATATCTCTGCTGGTACTATTGTTCAAAGTGAAATAATCACCATCCTCTATGTAGTAGAGATTGGTACTTTCGGCCGCTGTGTTCTTGAATGTCCAGCCCTGGCTTGTTGTGTTCCACTGCAGATACAATCCGTTACCCAAACTACGGAACGCCCAAGCATTCTTGTTTTTGGGGTGTGTCTCTGCTAACCAAAATTGATTCCAATCATTCATATCGGCAGCTTTACCATATACGTCGCTGAACGATGTAGCGGTCAGTGCGATATTATTATCGGCTTTATTCTTAAAGCGATAAATTTTACCATTCTGCAACTGTGCAGCAACGGGTACTATCAAGCAGATGGTAAGTAGAGTTAGTAATAGTTTTTTCATTTTAGTTATAGTTTAAAGTTATTTAATTTGCTATGAAGTTTTTATTTAAAGACACTAAAGCAAGCAAATGTAACGATTTAAATAATAATATTTATTATTTCGGCTAAAAAATATATATAATTAACAAAAGTTTATATAAATAGCGTTTATATAATATCTGTTTGTTGTATTTGGTAGCGTTAGTGCAAAAAGTATTTAATGGCAACTATAACTAGAATAAGTAGAACGAAGATTAAAATGCCGTAACGGATATTTTTTGGAAAATAGAAATAATTTTTCATATCTCAATTGTTCAATATGTTGTTCTCTAATAGGAAATAATATATTTTTGTTGTGTAAATATTGAATTATGAATTTGAAAATAAGAATGTTGAATACATTGCAACGCTATCCATTCTCGTTGCTTGTATTGGCTGTAATAATATATTTGTCGTTGTTTAGATTCGAGACAGATAGCTTACCAAAGATAACCAATCTCGATAAGCTGGCGCATTTTTTTATGTATGCCGGTTTTTGTTCTGTTGTGTGGCTCGAATATCTGCTTACACACAGCAGCCTTAATTTTAGGAAGATATTTTGGGGTGCTATTGTTGCTCCAGTAGCTTTTAGTGGAGCTATGGAGCTTGCGCAAATGTTTGTTACGGACTATCGTAGTTGCGATTTTTACGACTTTATATTCAATGTGTTGGGGATAGTTGCCGCAACAATTTTCAGCCTATACGTTACCCGCCCTATAATTGCAAGATGCAAAAGGGCAGAATAGGATTATTACCACTCCTTGTAGGGGAAGCGTGTGAGATGGGAATTATAATATCGGCTCTCTCCTGTAACCTCTTTTCCCAAAAAGGCAGGCTTTTCAAACTCCTCCTCTTTTGACGAGAGTTCAATTTCGGCAACCACCAATCCATCGTTGTCGCCGTAGAACTCATCAATTTCGTATGTGTGTACACCACATTGCACCAGATAGCGGCATTTGTCTATTTTGGAATCCTTGCACAGCTGCAATAGCTCCTCGGCCTCGGTTACGCTTATCTCGCGCTCCCATTCGTAACGGCTCAGTCCGCCATCGAGCGACGGGCCTTTTATGGTAAGATAACCCTTCTCTCCGCGTATGCGTACTCTTACTGAATTACCATTCTGACGGCACAGATATCCTTGTACTATCCTATCACAAGCAAACGATAGCTTTTTGTAGCTATCGTCTGTTACAAGGAATTTTCTCTCAATCTCCAGTGCCATAGATTATTGTTCTTCGCCACCAAACTCCATAAGGTAGGCTTTGATGAAATTGTCAATCTTTCCATCCATAACACCGCCAACGTCCGATGTCTGGTGTCCTGTTCTGTGGTCTTTTACGCGACGGTCGTCGAATACGTAGCTGCGAATCTGTGAACCCCACTCAATCTTTTTCTTTCCTGCCTCAACCTTTGACTGCTCCTCCATACGGTGCTGCATCTCTTTGTTGTACAGGATTGAACGCAACTGTCGCATAGCATTCTCTTTGTTCTTTGGCTGGTCGCGAGTCTCGGTATTTTCGATTAGAATCTCCTCCTCGGCGCCTGTGTAGGGGTCTTTGTATTGGTAGCGCAGACGTACTCCCGACTCAACCTTGTTCACATTCTGTCCACCGGCTCCACCGCTTCGGAAGGTATCCCACGACACGCGTGCAGGCTCAATGACAACCTCAATGCTATCATCGACCAATGGGGTTACGAATACCGAACTGAAAGAGGTCATTCGCTTACCCTGAGCATTGTATGGCGACACGCGTACAAGGCGGTGTACACCATTCTCGCCCTTAAGATAACCATAGGCGTAAGGTCCTTTAAGCTCCAATGTGACAGTCTTTATACCAGCATCCTCGGCCTCCTGAAGGTTGGCAACAGCTATCTTGTATCCGTTAGACTCGGCCCAACGCATATACATACGCATAAGCATACTTGCCCAATCCTGTGCCTCGGTACCACCTGCTCCAGAATTTATCTTGAGCACGCAATCCATTTCGTCGGCCTCCTGACGGAGCATATTCTTTAGCTCAAGCTCCTCGATAGCAACGAGCGCTCTTGAGTAGGCATCGTCTACTTCGCTCTCTTCCACCATCTCTTCGCGGAACATTTCCAATGCCATTTCTACCTCTTCGGTACGATTCTTTACCTCTTTGTATCCGTCAATCCAAACTTGTAGAGATTTTACTTTTTTCATTTGTGCCTCGGCAGCCTTTGCATCATCCCAGAATCCGGGAGCTTGTGTACGCAGCTGCTCTTCCTCTACCTGCATTATTTTTTCGTCAATAGACAAATATTGTCTTAGGGCATCGGTTCTCTCCTTAATGTCTTTGAGTTGGTCGGAAGTTATCATAATATACTATTTGTTTTGCGGTTGCGAAGATACAACAATTATTCGAGATAATTTTTAGTGTTGCTGAACTTATCGAAATAAAATGATACCTTTGTACCCGAAATTATAAGTTAATGGAGGAAAAAAGGAAAATATCAGCAGATGTAAATAGGGCGGTAGAGCTTTTGAAGGTGTTAATAAGCACTCCCTCAATCAGTCGTGAGGAGAATGATGCGGCCGACCGATTGCAGACTTTTATAGAGCGCAGTATGCCCGTAAAATTCGAGATGCATCGTCATATGAACAATATATGGTGTATTGCTCCTGGATTCGACGCTGCTCGTCCCACATTGTTGCTCGATGCTCATATAGACACTGTAAAGCCAACAAAAGAGTGGACTACCCCTCCTTTTACTCCTATTGTCGATGGTGACAAGATTACCGGATTGGGCAGCAACGACGATGGCGCATCGTTGGTGACGCTGCTTATGGTATTTTACTATCTGTGCGAAAATCCACAATCGTACAATGTCATTTTTCTTGCATCGGCCGAGGAAGAGGTATCGGGTAAGAATGGCATTGAGGCTGTTATCCCATTCTTGCCGCCTATCACCTGTGCAATAATTGGCGAACCTACCGCTATGCAGCCGGCAATAGCCGAAAAGGGACTTATGGTGCTTGATTGTGTGGCAAAGGGTGTATCGGGACACGCCGCGCGTGATTTAGGCAAGAATGCAATATACGAGGCTATGCGCGACATTGAATGGTTCCGCAACTATGAATCGCTAAATAGCTCTCCGTTGCTTGGCAAAGTAAAGATGAGTGTAACGCAGATAAATGCCGGCACACAGCACAATGTTATCCCTGACAGCTGCAGTTTTGTTGTTGATGTTCGCAGCAACGAATGCTACTCCAATGCCGACCTTCTGCAAATAATAAGGGATAATGTCGGTTCGCAGGTAGAGCCCCGCTCGCTTCGTCTGAACTCATCGTCAATATCTTTGGAGCATCCTTTGGTTGCGCGCGCAGTGTCGCTGGGGCTTAAGCCTTTCGGTTCACCCACACTGTCGAATCAGGCACTGCTGAATATCCCTACTCTAAAGATGGGCCCCGGAGATTCGGTGCGTTCGCATACGGCAAACGAGTATATTTATATTTCCGAGATTGAGCAGGGAATAAAAATGTTCATAGAGATTCTCGATGGTCTCAAGATTGAATAAACAAAATACGCAGAATTTTTATTCTGCGTATTTTGTTTGTCTGTTTATAAATTATTTTACCTCGCTGTTATAGAGATTGTTCTTTAGAATATCCTTGACTCTTTCTATGAGTCTCTCGCCGCGTATATTCTGTGTGATGAGCTTGCCCTCGGGATTCAAAATGAACGCATAAGGTATTCCTCCTATATTGAGCATCTTCATCATAGGCGATTTTTTTCCGAAAAAGTCGCATCCGTGTACTATGCCCTCGCGGTCAAGGTCCTGTGTGCTTATTGAATTGCACCACTCCTCAAGACTATTCTCAACGGCAAAGCATACGATATTGAATTTATCGTCATACTCGCGTGTCTCGTCGTAGAGTCTCCTGAGATTGGGCATCTCTCCCTGACAGGGCTTACACCATCCTGCCCAAAAATAGAGCACTATATATTTTCCTCTATAGTCGCTCAGATGAGTTATTGTGCCGTCGCGGAGAGGAATAGTAATATCGGGCAAAAGTTCTCCCTCCTTAATGTCGCGCGATAGTACGCTGTTGCTCAATGCGCGGTAGTAGGGGTGTTTGTGCAACGACGGGTCTATTGCATCTACAACCTGCTGTGCATAAACGTTTCCTATAATAGCAATTATATCGCGCTTGAACATAAGAGGCGAAAGGGGAGACTGGTTGTTGGCGAGCAGGAATTCAATGCGCTCGTAGCTACATTTCATTGTTGATAGAGCCTCTATCTGCTGTATAGTCTCTTTGCCCTCCTTGCTCTCCATCCACTCGTTGCCTTTGCTGCAGGCAATGGTCGACAGAGTATCCTGAAGTTCCTTGATGGCATTGTTGTATATGCTTCTATACTCGGAGTACAGCTCGTTTGTGGCTGTTCCATTAACGCTACTCTCTTGTGGCTGCGATGCATCATCGGTGCATACTTTAATGTTTCCCGGCTCTACAAAAAGTTCAATGTTGCCATTCTCTAATCCTGTTATAAGATAGAGCATTGCAGGCTCTCCATTCTCTATTTTGTGCTTGAAACTGTATTTACCCTTCTTCACCTTTGCAGAATCGATATTTATCAATCGATCGTACTCGTCGATGCGTGTAAGATAGAGCATCTTTACACTTTTGTCGGGGTTTTTAATCTCTCCCTTTATGGTGCATACCTTCTGCGCTTGAACAGTGAGCAGTGCAGTTGCAGCAATGGCAAATGTTATAATTCTGTGTAGCATAAATCCTTCTGTTTTAAATTATTCTGCTCCGTCGATAATACTCTTAATCTTTTTGACCATCTTTTCACCTCTCAGCTCAAAGGCAATGATTTTGCCTTCGGGGTCAAGCAATACGGTGTATGGAACGCCCTCGACATTAAATAGCTTTGGTGCCTCGGAATTCCATCCTTTAAGAGTAGAAATATGTATCCAATTGGGGTGTGTAAGCTCGTTGCTTGTAATGCAGTTTTTCCAGTCTTTCTCTTTGCTGTCGAGCGAATAGCTTAGAACAACGAACTTATCGTTCTTCTCGGAGTAGGCAAGAATCTCCTTTATGAAAGGAAACTCGCGACGGCAGGGAGCGCACCAGCTTGCCCAAAAGTCGAGTAGCACATATTTACCTTCAAGGTCTGCAAGAGTAAGGTCTTTTCCCTCGGTGGTAAATCCCTCGATATTGGGCGAAGGGTTACCCACCTTAAGATTGGCCGCACGCACCTTGTTTATAAGCTCCTTGTAGACGTGATGCTTGCGTAGCTCCGATGGAACGGCGCGTAGGAACTGACTCTCTATGATGTTTGAATCGTAGAATGGGAAGATTGAGTATTTTATTATATAAAGGGCAACGGGCGACTCTATATTCTTGTATATAAAGTCTATGATTGCTGTCTTTGTATATAGATTGTTCGAGTAGAAGATGCTTCGTTGTACGGCATACTGGTCCTCGCCATCCTTTAGAGTGTCAAAGCGGTTCTTCATACGCTCCTTGCTCTGGTTGATGGCTCTGCTGTTGGTGTTTATAAACTCCTGATAAACATCGTTGCAGGGTGTACCGCCTATGCGCGATGCTACAGGGTAGCGCGCGTTTAGCTGCGATATTTTAATCTCTCCAGCCTCGAGAAAAATCTGAACTGTTCCGTTGTCGAATCCTGTAATAGTGTATAGGTCCAATTTCTGGGGTGCTATACCCTCGAATACAAAAGACATATTCTCTACTGTTGCAGTATCGATGACATTCTCTGCAGCATCGACAAGATAAACCTCTTTAACCCTCTCTCTGCTATAGCATAATGAGTCGCAGGTCATTTCGCCGCGTATTATATATTTGCCACCATCGGCAAATAGTCCTATGCTCATTATGGCTGTGATTGTGAATAGAATTGCTCTTTTCATATTTTAGCTTATTTCAGATTCTCCTTAATAAATTCTTTTAGCTGTTCGCCGCGTAGTCCCGAGGCTATGATTCTGTTCTCGCGGTCAAGGACAAAAAGTGCAGGAATACCTTTTACGCTGTAGCTGCGTGCAATCTCGCACTCCCAGCCTTTGAGCGACGATACATTTATCCAGTTAAGGCCGTCCTTCTCTATGGCTTTTTTCCAATTCAATTCCTTGTGGTCGAGCGATACTCCTATTACCTCTAATCCTTTGGGGTGATACTCGTCGTAGAGAGCCTTCAGTTCGGGGTTGTTCAGACGGCAGGGACCGCACCAGCTTGCCCAAAAATCGATGATTTTTATCTTGCCGGGAACCTTGCTCATAGTAACCTCGTTGCCGTTAATGTCGGTAGCGGTAAAGTCGGGAGCAACGGCATTGTTGGCAGTCTTTTCCATTCTCTCTATACGCTCCTTTATAATGCGTGCGCAGTGGTTGCCTTTTGCTCCCTCGCCCAAAGAGGCATACAGTCTTTTGGTCTCTCCGAGGCTCATATCACGCATTACAATATTTGAGTAGAGTGTGTAGGCCGAAATAAGATTGTCGTTCGACGAAAGGAACTGTGTGGTCATTTCGTTCCAGTCTTTCTCGGCTCTCTTCAGAGTGTCGTTCACAAGGCTTGCACTGCGGAATTTGCCATCCTTGCGGGCTTTGTCGTAACGCTCGCGCAATCCGTTTATTACCACTCTCATAGAGTCTGATTTTTTCATATGAGCAGTGTATGCCTCGTTCAATGTTCCGCCTTTTATGTATGCCTGCTCGTCGTTTGATAGCAGTGCCTTGTATTTTTCTCCGGGAACAGTGAGCAGTGTAAAGCCTCCCTGATAGCCCTCGAGCACAATATGTACTACCATAGGCTCGGCGGTTTTTGTCACCAATTTGAATTTCGACTTTTTGAATGGTACCGAGCATATTGTGTCTATTTTATCCTCGCCTGTCGTTACCAACAGATGCAGAGTACCCTCCTTTATACCCTTGACCTTACCTTCTATTGTCAAGGGAGCATCGGTTGCTTGCGCTTTTGTAAGCGTGGCGCAACCCAGCATTATCAGTAAAAGAAATATCTTTTTCATATTTATTTGAAATGTTCGGGTGTCTTGTAGGTATATGTGGGTACAAACTGAAGATCCTTGATATTACCGAATTTGTTACCCTCGTTGTCCTCTTTGTATAGCAGGGGAGTGAATGTCTCGTCAAGGTCCGATGCTGTTGTCAATAGAATCTCGGCAACGGCACCTTCCTCTCCCTTGTTCATTCCGATACTCATATAGAGTCCCAGATTATCCATATAGGGTGAGGGATCCTCGTTGCGGAATTTGATAACCGACACTGTATAACCCTCGGGAGCATTGTACATTACAGTCTTTTCGCCATTGTTGGCATTGTAACGATACACTGTGCCGCCATTGGCATAGAACAGATAGTTTGTTGTGAAATATGAGTTATATACGAGGGTGTTAATCTGCTCTCCCGGATCAAAGTTCAGCAGACGCTCGCCGCTGATGGTAAAGGCCGCTGTTGCATCGCCATTGGCTCTTGTCATTTTGGCCTTGTTGTCCTTACCCTCGCCAACAGCCTGTGATGTAAGCTCGTATCTCCAATATTCGTTGTACTCCTCGTCGTAGAAGATGAAGTAGGGCTTTGAGTCGCTGTCGTAGCTGTCGATATACTGTATGTATGAGTATACGGCCTTTAGCCCCTCGGGAGACTTATCGAGTCCCTCAAAGTTAATATTGGCATTCTGTACAGGATTAGAAAGGTGGAACTCACTGTTTACATCCTCCTTAATCTCGGGCAATCTCTCGTTGTGTGTAAGATAGAGGAAACGGTTATATTTCTCGTCCCATACAACAATGCGTGTAGGGGTAATAGCAGCGGCTGTCACCTTGTAGTCTCTTTGGTGTGCACTGTTCGAAACCTCGCCAATCTCAATGTTGTATCCCGGCTTATAGAGTATGGGGAAATGGTTACCGATATAGAATTGTCCCTCTTTTGATATTACTGTACGGAAGAAATTGTTTGCGTGCACGGTACCCGCCTGAATATTACGGCTGTATGTGAACGATGAGCTTACAGGTCGGAATACAGCATTGTTCGAGTATACGAGCTTTAATCCGTAGGGGTCGTAAACGGTTGCCTTACCCTCGGCATTGAACAGCGTCATATAGTGTGCGTGCTCGTCGCTCTTTGTTCCGCTGCTATAGTCGTGGAAGGTAGAGTAGTTCAGTGCCACTACATTGCTGAAGGGGCTCTCGCCGGTATACAATTTTGCATAGGCATTGGTGTAGATTATAGTGTCCTTCTCTATAATCTCTATATTACCCAACTGACGTTCGCCCTCTTTTCCGTGCAATATAAAAAGACTGTTCTTGAATATAGGACGTGTCTTAATCTTGAAGCTTGTATAGTGCGACAAGGTCGTAGAATAGTCGTATATCTGCAGGAATACATTGTATTCGAGGTCCTGTGCCAAAGGCAGTTTAACGTCGAGATAACCCGGAGTCTCTATCACTGTATCGTTTATTCCGGTTCCGGTGATATTCCAGTAGAAATGCAGATTATCGTAATTCTCTTTAAGGCTCTGTGTTACCTCTGCAATTACCTTGCAGTCTCGGTCCTCCTCTTTCAGGGCCTGCTGCAATTCAATGAGCTTGCCATCGGCTATTGCGGGGTTAAAGGTAACCTCCACTATTTTGTTCATACTGTCCAATGTGTAGTTGTAGTTACCCTTATCTTCGTAACACGACACCAATAGAGCTACAGACAGCAGTGTTATAAATATCTTTTTCATAATTAGTTTAGTTTTTCTCTTGTATTAGGGGAAAGTAAATCCGTATGTTCCTGCCGGTGCAGAATTATAGGCGTTTCTGAATAATGTCTGGTATTCTCTTATTTTGGTGATACCGCCAACGCTGTTGTCCCACGCAATAACCTGTGCCGAGTTGTTGTACTTTATGGGGAACATCTCGAGCAGGATAAATGGATTGCCGGCCTCCTCTTGTTTTTCTATGAAGGTCTTAATCATAAAGCGGTATTTCTCGTCGCTGTATTCTCCATAGAATGTATTTATATATTTGCCTCCATCGGGGCTTTCGGGGCTCCAGAATAGGGGGCGTACAAGCTCGTAGTCAATGTCGGAATACATTGGAATATATGCCTCTTTGTAGTAGTCGGGCCAACCGAGTCCCCACTCGATGAATAGGCGGTTGTATGTCTCCATCATAATCTTTACAGCCTCTTTGTTAAGCTCTACCATAGAATTCTGGTCGCCAAGAATCTCATTCTCGTTGGCTGTTGTAATGCTGAGCATCTTTGTTACGTGAGCAAATACCGAGTCGCTGTACACGCCAAGGTATTTATCGTGAGCCTCGCTCCAATATTGTGGCTTGTCGTATACACAGTCGGTGCGGAACGGGAAGTCAATAATCTCCTCGCCACCATTGCCCTCGCGCATAATTCTGACTGATGTTGTGTTGCACTCGGCAAGAATGCTCCAGTTGTCCGATTCTGCGAGAATATCGCTTATGTAGTTATCGCTGTTGAATAGCTTTACCAAGAAACGGTGCTTCTGGGGGCTCCACTCACCAAGATAGTTCATAAAGAGAGAGGTAGGATCCCACTCAGCAGGCTTCTCGTACTTTTCGCTTACGTTTATGTAATATTCACCAAGGCCCTCTACGCCTCCGCTTATTGTGCCGGGCTCCTCGCTGTCAATATAAAGGCAGGCTTTATACTCCTTGTTCTGCTCCTCGGGGCGCCACACAAGAAGAGGAACGCTCTTTTCGTACTCCTCGGGGCCGAATGTTACCTCGGGAATATCTATCTGCGGAAGATCGTGTCCATCGACAGGCTTTATCTTTAGCGCAACCTTGCGTGTATCTTTTGTGAGATATCCCAATATCTTTAGCTTTACGTTAATATAGACGCTGTCGGGGTCATCCATAATAAAGTACGCAAAATTGATATTGTTGGTAAGGTCAGAAGCTGTCTCATAATCGAAATATACGCTGTTGGCGCTACCGTCAAAGAAATCTGGCTTCTGCTCATCGCAGGCAGTAAACAATGTTACCGCTCCAAAAAGCAATGCTATATAGTATTTAAAATCTCTTTTCATATTGTTCCTTAGGGATTATAGAATTATTTATTCTCATTATCGTCGTTCTCTTCTACCCAACCATACTCTTTCTCGCCATCGGGTAGGGGGAATACAAACTGCTCTTCTTGCAACGATATATTCTCGTTGTAGGGGAGAGCTCCTGTAATTCCGTGGCTCTTAAGGAAATAGAAATATTGTCCTTCGGCATAGAATTCCTTTCTATATTCATTGCTCAGAGCATTTCTTTTCTGCTCGGGGGTGTTACAAACGACATTGGCTGTCGATGATATACCGCGTTTATTGCGTACGGTATTTATATAATATGCAGCCTCTTCACCCTCGGATGCCTCGGCCATAATGTAATACATTTCGGGCAGTCTTATCAGGGGGATAATCTCGTTGTCGTTCTTTATATACTTTCTTGTTACGAATTTCTGGCCATCGTCACTCTTCAGGAAGGCTGTGCTCTTTGCGCGCATATCCTGACTCTCGCTGCCCGATGTCTCAAACAAAAGATTCTTAGTCTCTAGAGTGATATAATATTTCTGGGTTATTTTCTCGCCATTGTCGAAATAATCCGAGAAGAAGTCGAGCATCTGATAGATATTCACTCCGCTTATTGTCTCGCTGAAGAGTACGGGGTCCTCGTCGTTGCCTGTCTGTAGACGTAGTCCGCAACTGTCTATCACAGCCTTTGCGTGGAATTTTGCAAGCTCGCTCTTTCCGGCATAGTTGTATACACGAGCCATAAGCGCATTCACTGCGTGATAGTTCATACGGAAGCGTCTTTTGCTTTCGTCGCCAATAGCAGCCAATTGTATCTTCTTCTCGTAAGAGAGACACTCTTTAGCGCTGTCAAGGTCGGCAATGATATTCTCTACAATCTTGTTGGCTGGCAATAGGGGCTGTTTCGACTCATCGGTAACAGTGCGGTAGGGCATACACTTTGTTGTGTGTACGTCGGGATTGCCTGCATAGTTCATAGGACCCCATCCGCGCAAAAGATCAAAGTGCAGATAGGCGCGTAGGGCAAGAGCCTCGCCACGCAGCATATTGCGTGTGTTGTCGTCGAGAATCACCATATCACCCTTCTTGTCCAACCATTTTAGAAGGTTGTTGGCATTGGCTATTATATTATATGAGTTTAGCCACATTGTCTGCAACTTTCCTTTGGTGTTGTATCCGCTGCTGCTCTGTATGTAGTTGTATAGTCCTTCGCGTGTCGTAGCACCGTCGGGAATAAGGTCGTACATCTGAACAAGCTGGTCCAAAAGTCCAAACGACATATTTGAGCCATATACACCCTCGTCGGTCATAAGAACGTATATTCCTGCCAATGAGCTGACAAAGCCATTCTCGGTCTCGTATAGGTCGTCGGCCTTAACATCGGTCTTTGGACTTATATCGAACCAATCAGCACAGGAGGTCAAGGCAAATGCCCCTGCCAATATAGTTGTAATTATATATAGTCTGTTTTTCATATTCATCCTTTTGTATATTGTTCAGTAATTATTTAAATATTATCGACATTGACAATGTGTAAGAGCGTGCGAATGGATAATCCAATCCTCTCTCCATACGGATAGGAGAGAAACGCAGAATGTCGTTTGTTGTAAAGTTCATAGCAACAACGTCAATGTTTGCTTTGTTGAGGAAGCGGTATTTGTCGCTTCTCAATCGGTAACCGACATTTATTGTCGCCCATCTAATTTCGTCGTCGTCCATAATGAAACGTGTGCTGGCTGGAGTATTTGCTCCGTATGTGCTATATTTTACATAGCGTACAACGTCTCCGGGCTTTTCCCAGCGGCCAATGCCTGCTCTACGGTCGAGGTTATAGGCAATGTTGCTGTTCTCTATTTTCTCGACAAGAGTTGAGTTGTATACTATTCCACCATATTTGTAGGTGAATCCCAATGCACACGAAAGATCTTTCCACGAGATTGATGATGACATTGTTCCGCTGACAATAGGATTGGTGTCTCCTACGGGAACTTTGTCTGTTGCGCTCCAGTTGAAAGTCTTTTCGCCGTTACGTTTAAGATAAACCTCTCTACCTGTTACAGGGTCGATTCCCAACGAACGTACTACATAGAGTGTTGTTGTAGAGTATCCCTGCTGGTATATAGGTAGGGGAGCTGATGCTGAATTCAACTGTGCCTCGTTAATCTTTTTAAGGTAGTCCGACACTTTGCGTATTCTGTTCTTGTTGTGGTTGGCATTGGCACTGATTGTCCAATAGAACTGCTTTCTGATATTCTGTATGGCAATTACATTGATTGTCGCATCGATTCCATGATTCTGCAGCTCTCCGGCATTCATTGTCATTGAATTGAATCCGGTAGAGGGGGCAAGGTCGTAGTTGGTAAGTAGCTCCTTTGTAATATTATTATAGTAATTGAATGTCAAATTGATGCGGTTTCTCCAGAATCCAAGATCGAGCGATACGCTGGTGTTGTGTGTCTGTGCCCAGCCAAGATCGGGATTATTTAATCCCGACAATATTGCTCCGAGTACTCCGAATGAGTTGTAAGGCTTCATTGTTTGTGAGTATGTGTAGAACTCAATAGCCTCGTAGGGGCTGAAATTCTGCTCACCGGTAATACCGTAGCTTGCACGAAGCACTAGGTTCGACATATAGCCCTGCAACCACTTCTCGTTGTGCGCATTCCAACGTCCACCAACCGACCAGAAGGGTACAAGGCTGTGGTCGGAGTAGCGCGATGAGGCCTCTCCGCTGATGTTCATATCAACAGAGTAACGGTTGTCGTAGCTGTATGATAGCTGTCCCACAAGACCCATAGAGCGCGATTTTGCCTCTGTTCCGCTGGGCGATGTATTCATCTTGTTACCAAAGATAAAGTCGTCCATATGCTTGTCGGGGTATCCTGTAGCCGAAAGGTTTACATAATCGTTAGCATCCTCGTTGATTGTCCAGTTACCGAATGCACTAAGCAAATGCTTGTTTATAACTAGGTTATAGTTTATACCAATATTGCTCGACCAAGAGGACATCTCACCGGTGCTTCTCTGATAGCTACCTTTGCGTGTAAGGTCGGTCTCTGTCGCAAAGCTTGTATGGTCTGCAGGGAGGAAACGGTCGGTTCCCGCCATTCCTCTTGTGTATGACAATTGTCCTGTTAGGCGAAGGTTCTTTAGTATGGCATACTCAAGGTTCACGTTCGATGTAATGGAGAGGCTATTGGTGCCGTCCTTTATACCTACTGTAGCATCGTACAATGGGTTGGTGATAGTATTACCGTTCTTGTTGTCGAGTATCTGCTCATATTTTCCATTCTCTCCGGTGGGAATGTAGTAGGGGTTAATTCTTGTATATGCTCCGAAAGAACCGTAAGGCGAGTTTTTACCGTTAGACTCCGATAGGTTAATGTTTGCTCGCATTGTGAAATTGTTCTTCAGATAGGTCATACTAAAGTTTACACCTTTTGTATTGCTCTCTGAACCTTTCATTACACCGGGCTGGAATCCTGCGTTAAGGTCCAAGCTATAGCGGAATACTTCTGTACCTCCGGCTACGCTCAATGAGTGGCGATGCTGAACGGCTGTGCGCAAAGGCTGCGACAGCCAATAGGTGTTCACTCCTCCAAGAACATTGCGCAGATAGCGGTTGTACTCGTTCATATCTCTAGCGCTGGTGGGGTCGTATATTCCTGCTTTCCACTCAGTCTCGAGCTTCTCCTTTGCTGTCATCATATTGTAGTCGGTGAGGTCGGGAGTCTGTACGGTCATTGTACCGTTGTACGACACTGACAATGCACCGTCGGGAGCAACCTTTGTCTCGACAACAACAACGCCGTTCGATGCTCTTGAACCATATACCGAGGTAGCTGCAGCATCCTTTAGAATGGTGATATTCTCTACACGCTCGGGGTCAAGGTCAAGAATGCGGCTCATAGGAACGATAAAGCCGTCTAGGACAAAGAGCGGAGTATTGGGACGGCTCGATACGTTGTCGAGCATAAGGTCCATACTGTTCATACTCGATGATGTGCCCAACGACTGGTCGCCACGAATCTGGAATTCAGGCTCGGCGTTAGGGTCGGAACCGCGTGAATTGTTCTCTACAATTTTGAAGCTGGGGTCGAAGAACTGCAATCCCTTGAGAATGTTGGTGGGGTTCATCTTAAGCAGTTCAGCACCCTTCACACTCACATAATTTCCTGTATAGCTGTTTGCCTGACGTTTGCTCATACCGGTAACGACCACCTCGTCGATGCTCGATGAACTTGGCTTAAGCTTTATGGTCATATTGCTTTCGGGCTTTGTCATCTGTTTCGACAAAGGCTCGTAGCCCATATATGTAATACGAATAGACTCCTTTAGTCTTATTCTAAGGCTGAACTTACCGTCAATGTCGGTAACGCTGCCTCGTGTGCCCTTTTCAATGCCGTCGGTAATCATAACCATTGCTCCGATAAGTGGTTCGCCTGTCTCGGAATCGATGATTGTACCGTTAATGTTAAACTCGTCGCGGCTGTCGTCCTTCTTCTCCAAAGGCTCGACGATGATTACTCTGTTATCCTCGAAGCGAATCTTAACATCCTGATTGCCAATAAGGTCACCAATTACTTTGTCAATCTCCTTATTGCGTACGTTTATGCTTGTTGGCTGATTGATATTGACCAATGTAGCGCCATCTATCTTCAGTTGGGCATTTGCTTTTTCTGCAGCCATTTCCAATATTGTTCCTAAAGGACGGTTGCTTACACGCAAAGTAATTTTCTCATTCTTCCAATGAG
>JAFYRW010000028.1 GCA_017546785.1 Bacteroidaceae bacterium
CGTATGATATTTGTATCGGCCATTTGCTCGCTTACCTCCTTCATTGTTATACGAAGCAATTGCTTTTTCAACTGGTCGTTCTTTGTGTACCATATACATACATAATTGTCAGCCGATTCAATGTAAAGCAGATTCTCTTTTGCTACCGACAGCTGCAATACTCCACGTTCGTCGCGGAACGATATTAGGGAATTGCTCTTGAATCCTAAATTCTCGTCCATAAGCATCCTTAATTTTTCGTTCTTATCCTGATACGAAAAATACATTATGCTAATAATGTAGGGAATAAAGAGTATATATGTGGTGTTCTGCAGTGCTTTGCTGTAAATCTCCAACGGGTCGTTTGTTCCAACGTCTATGTATCCGCGGGATATAGTGATTATTCCCAATATGGTGAATGCTCCTGCCAACAGCAAAAGTTCAATGAAAATCCATATACAATAGATGAATACGGTGATATTGTGCGTGGGCTTCTTTGAGCATCTGTACATTATCATTCGGCTGATGGCAACAACGCTCATTCCCATAATGACAAGTATGAGTGTCCATACAAGATACCACGTTCTTCCGTTCTTTTCGACCCATAGCTTGGACTCGAACGGCTCGAAGATATTTATAAGGATAACGGCAAAGATGGATACAAATACCACCATTATAATCTGGTTCCTTTTCTCCAAAAGATATTTTGGTGCTTTGGAAAAGAGAAAGTTTCTTAGTGATTCGTATGCGGGTGTTGCCATTAAATTACGTCTTATTGTGATGTTTCTTTTGAATCGTATAGCATTGCTTGTGCGATTCGGTAGGCAAAGATAATTTAAAATTACGGTACTATCTCCAATTGTGAATGTCAAATTATTATTCTTTTATGTAAATATGTGGTTTTTAAAAGCGGGAGCAGTCGGGTATATTCATAAAATTGAGCCGTATGCGGTAAATAACCTTTATATTATATAATTTTTTAGGAAAAATCTCATTATCTTCGCGACATTAAATATTATGCCTTAGTGGGCGCTTTTTTAAGACTGTAATATGCCGATAATAAAGTATAATGACGTAGATATTCATTTGGACTCCAAAATTATTTTGGAGAATGTGAACTTTACACTCGACGAGGAAGATTTTGCCTATATAATAGGCGCCGTCGGTTCGGGAAAATCTTCGTTGCTCAAGACTTTATACGGTGAGGTACCTATCCATTCGGGAGATGCTGTGCTATTCGATGAATATGATCTTAAGAAATTGCGTAGCCGTAAGCTGCAGGCGTTGCGTAGACGCATTGGAATCGTTTTTCAGGATTTTCAGCTGCTGACTGACAGGAACGTTCACGACAATCTTGATTTTGTGCTTCGCTCTACCGGATGGAAAAGCAGGATTGAACGCGAGAAACGAATCGAGGAGGTTCTTGAACTTGTTGCCTTGCAGCAAAAGGGCTATAAAATGCCCCACGAACTGTCGGGTGGCGAGCAGCAGCGTGTGGTAATTGCGCGTGCTATTCTTAATCGTCCGGCATTGCTGTTGGCCGATGAGCCTACGGGTAATCTCGACAGTGTTACAGGTAACCACATTATGCGTCTGCTGCATCGTATATGCAAGGAGGAAAAGACTGCCGTTCTTATGATTACACACAATGAGCAGTGGCTGGTCGATTATCCGGCGGGAGAGTTCCTGTGCTGCGGCGGTAAATTGCAAATGAAGCGCAGCCCCCGTAATGCGGTGAATCAGGCGGGTATTTTTGATAAAATTGTAGAATAAATTTAATAAATTTAATATATGAAAGTTTTAAAATTCGGAGGAACCTCTGTAGGCTCTTCGGAGCGTATGAAAAGCGTCGTTAATCTTATTGCAAACGGCGAGACAAAGATTGTTGTTTTATCGGCAATGTCGGGTACAACAAACTCATTGATTGAATTTACAAATTATTTGCGTAACGGCAATCCTAACGGAGCTTGTGAGCATTCGACATTCTTGCAGGCAAAGTATAAGCAGACAATAAAGGAACTTTATACAAAAGAGGAGTATGCCAATGCTGCAACAAATAAAATAAACGAGGTGTTTGAGCATCTGCGCGACCTTGCACGCAAGCCTCTCACTGTTGATGTCGAAAAGGAGATTGTTGCTCAGGGTGAGATTATGTCTACCAATATGGTGACATATTATATGCAGGAGCAGGGCATTGATGCAGTGCTTTTGAATTCTCTCGAATTTATGCGTCTCGACGAGAATGGAGAGCCCGACCTAGCTTATATCCGTACACATATTACTCCTTTGCTCGATGCTGAGGCTACCAGCCGCATTTATATTGCACAGGGCTTTATCTGCTTGAACCACGAAGGCGCAATAGACAATTTGCAACGTGGTGGTAGCGATTATACAGCTACACTCATCGGTGCAGCCGTTTATGCCGACGAGGTACAAATATGGACCGATATTGACGGTATGCACAACAACGACCCCCGTATCGTGGAGAATACCTCTCCTGTGCGTCATCTTCACTTTGAGGAGTCGGCTGAGCTTGCATACTTTGGTGCAAAGATTCTGCATCCTACCTGTATCCTTCCTGCAAAATTGGCAGGAACTCCTGTGCGTCTGCTCAATACAATGGATCCTTCGGCCGAAGGTACTCTTATCGACGATAATCTTACCAATCCCGGCGAGATTAAGGCTATTGCTGCAAAAGAGGGTATCACCGCTATTAAGATTAAATCGGGACGTATGCTGTTGGCATACGGATTCTTGCGTAAGGTATTCGAGATTTTTGAGACCTACCGTACATCTATTGATATGATATGTACCTCAGAGGTTGGAGTGTCGGTAACCATCGACGATAAACGTAAATTGGACGATATTGTTGCCGAGCTACAGAAATATGGTACCGTAACAGTGGACGATGATATGTGTATCATCTGTATTGTAGGCGACCTTAACTGGGAGAATGTAGGCTTTGAGGCTCGTGCAATGGAGGCTATGAAGGATATTCCTGTTCGTATGGTCTCTTATGGCGGTAGCAATTATAACATTTCGTTCTTGGTGAAAGAGGCCGATAAGGTACGTGCTTTGCGTGCTCTCAGCGCTACAATATTCGATGTAAAGAAATAATATCATTTTCGGATGATGAAGAATTTTCCTGTTGAAAAATTTGAGTCGTTAGATACTCCTTTCTACTACTACGACGTAAATTTGCTCAAGGAGACACTGTCGGCGGTAGCTTCGGAGGCAGCAAAATACGATGGGTTCCACGTTCATTATGCGATAAAGGCGAACTTTAATCCTCGTCTTTTGCGCGTGGTTGCCGAGTCGGGCATTGGTGCCGACTGCGTCAGCGGCGGTGAGGTGCTTGCTGCCATTGCAGCCGGTATTCCTGCCTCAAAGGTTGTCTTTGCCGGAGTAGGAAAGACCGATAAGGAGATTGCTGCGTCGCTCGATGCGGGTATCTTCTGCTTTAATGTGGAGTCTCTTCCCGAGATTGAGGCAATAGAGGCGTTGGCGGCCGAGCGTGGAGTGGTGGCTCAGATAGCGATAAGAGTGAATCCTAATGTGGCGGCTCATACTCACGCGAATATCACTACTGGCCTTGCTGAGAATAAGTTCGGAGTGAACTACGAGCAACTGAACGATGTAATAGACTGCGTAGAGGCTAAAGAGCATCTGAAGCTTGTGGGACTGCATTTTCATATTGGCTCACAGATCCTTGATATCAACGACTTTGTGGCTCTTTGTGATAAGGTGAATGAGTTGCAACGAATGCTCAAGGAGACACGCGGCCTTGTCCTACCCAACATTAACGTCGGCGGAGGCCTTGGAGTGCGTTATGATGCTCCCGACGAGTATCCTGTTCCCGACTTTGCGCACTATTTTGAGACTTATGCAAAATGTCTGCATCGCTACGAGGGACAGCAGGTTCATTTTGAGCTTGGACGCAGTATCGTTGCGCAGTGTGGCTCGTTGATTACACGCGTCACATACGTTAAGAAGGGTACACGCAAACAATTTGTCATTGTCGATGCGGGAATGAACGACCTTTTGCGTCCGGCACTTTACGGAGCGCATCACAATATTGAGAATTTGAGCTCTTCGGCAGTCGAGGAAACATACGATGTTGTCGGTCCTGTGTGTGAGTCGTCCGACGTATTTGATAAGGATATTCAGCTTCCCGAGACTCGCAGAGGCGATTTTCTTGCAATGCGTACAGCTGGTGCCTATGGCGAGGCTATGGCCTTTGGATACAATTGCCGTGCATTGCCCGGAGCGGTATTCTCTGACGAAATTTAATATGTTTTTATAATATCAATTGCGGCATCAACAAATGTTGATGCCGCAATTATTATATTTGGCAGCCTTGCCCAGAAACTCCTCTATGCGTAGTAGACGATTGTATTTTGCTGTACGCTCGCCGCGGCTCATTGAGCCTGTCTTTATCTGTCCGGCATTTGTCGCAACGGCAATATCGGCAATAGTGGTGTCCTCGGTCTCTCCCGACCTATGGCTTATCACTGTCCTGTAGCCGTTGCTGCGGGCTAATTCTATTGTGTCGAGTGTCTCGGTGAGCGTGCCTATTTGATTGGGTTTTATGAGTATGCTGTTGGCGCATTCTTTCTCTATTCCTTTCTTTAGAAAATGGCTGTTCGTAACAAAAAGATCGTCGCCTACAAGCTGGCATCTGCTGCCTATGCGCTCGGTGAGCATATGCCATCCTTCCCAATCATTTTCGGCCATTCCATCCTCGATACTGTCTATGGGGAAGCGGTCGATGAGGCTCGCAAGATATTCTACCTGCTCCTCTCGGGTAAGTCTTCTGCCACCGCTCTGAAAGGTTCCGTAGTCGTATCTGCCATTCTGGAAAAACTCGGAGGCAGCACAGTCGAGCGCAATCTTGATATCTTTTCCTGCCGAGTATCCCGCTTTTTCTATTGCAAGCAGTATGCTTTCGATCGCATCCTCTATGCTGCTGAATTCAGGAGCAAAGCCTCCTTCGTCGCCTACGGCTGTGCTGAATCCGCGGTTGCGTATCACGCGCTTGAGCTTAGAGAAAATCTCGGCGCCTATGCGTATAGCCTCTGCTATCGATAATGCTCCTATGGGGCGTATCATAAACTCCTGAAAGGCTATCGGTGCGCTCGAGTGTCGTCCGCCGTTTATGATGTTCATCATCGGTACTGGGAGTGTGTGGGCGTTTACTCCGCCCAAATAGCCGAAGAGTGGCGTGTGCAGATAATTTGCTGCCGCGTGTGCGGTGGCCAACGATACGCCCAATATGGCGTTTGCACCTAAATTGCTTTTATTCTCGCTGCCGTCAAGCTCAATCATCATCCTGTCAATTTCTCTTTGACGGAATACCGACATTCCTATAAGATGTGGTGCTATCCTCTTCTCTACGTTTGCTACGGCCTTTATTACGCCTAACCCATTGTAACGCTCGTTGTCATTGTCGCGCAATTCAATAGCCTCGTGCTCTCCTGTCGATGCTCCAGAAGGGACCGACGCTACTCCTGTTGTGCCATCCTTTAATTTTACCTCAACCTCTATGGTTGGTATACCACGCGAATCGATAATCTCTCTTGCTTTAATCTGTTCTATTTTCATAATGTCAATTTTAGAGTGTCGGGTGGGCGCTGCTTGCGACTTTTCCTGTGCGCTTGGTTCGTCGCTTGCTGCGGCTCTCCCGACACAATAGATAACAATTGCTCTGTTGGTATGTTTGTAAAGCAGTCTGTTTTAGTGTTTTTTAGTATTGAACAGCTTTTGGCTTCTATTAAAAATGGTGCGTAAAATTTGTCGGTTAAATATCAAATAGGTATTTTTACAAAATGAATAATGATAAAAATATTATTGATAGTATGCTTGAGAGATTTCTTAAATATGTGACATTCGATACAATGTCGGTGGATGAGGCAACGACAGTGCCTACAAGCGAAGGACAGTTTGTCTTTGCACGTTATCTGGAGCAGGAATTGAAGAATCTGGGCCTCGAGGATGTCCTTCTCGACGAGAAGGGTTATCTCTATGCGACGCTTCCCGCGAATTGCGACAAGGTGTTGCCTGTGGTGGGCTTTATCGCGCATCTTGATACTAGCCCCGATATGAGCGGAAAGGATGTGAAGCCTCGTGTGGTGGCAAATTACGATGGAAAAGACATTCTCCTTAACGAGGAGGCGGGTATTGTGTTGTCTACAAATGATTTTCCAGAGATTCTCGATTATAAGGGACACGACCTTGTGGTAACAGATGGACTCACCCTGTTGGGTGCCGACGATAAGGCCGGCGTTGCCGAGATTGTATCGGCAATGGAGTATCTGTTGCAGCATCCCGAGATTAAGCACGGAAAGGTCAGAGTGGCCTTTAATCCCGACGAAGAGATTGGTCGCGGTGCGCATAATTTCAATGTTTCGCTTTTTGGCTGCGATTGGGCCTATACGGTCGATGGAAGCGCCGAGGGTGAGCTTGAGTATGAGAATTTCAATGCGGGCAGCGCGACATTCGCTATTCAGGGGCGTAATGTGCATCCGGGCTATGCGAAAGGTAAAATGTTGAATGCTCTGCGTGTGGCAGCCGCTATTGTTGATGCGGTCCCGCAGAATGAATCTCCCGAATGCACCGACAATTACGAGGGATTCTATCATCTTATGAGTATCAACGGTGGGGTAGACTCGGCAGAGGTATCTTATATAATACGCGACCATAGTGCCGATATATTTGAGAAACGAATGTATCTTATGGAGCAGGTAGTAGAGTCTATGAACCGACGCTTCGGAGCAGGAACAGTGACCGTAGAGCTTAAGCGACAGTATCGCAATATGCGTGAGATGGTAGAACCTAAAATGTATATCATCGATATTGCCGAGCGTGCAATGATGGAGGCTGGTGTAAAGCCTCGTGTTAAGCCTATTAGAGGTGGTACCGACGGCGCTCAGCTGTCGTTTATGGGATTGCCTTGTCCTAATCTTTTTGCCGGTGGCATAAATTTCCATAGCCGATACGAATTTGTGTCGGTGCAGGTTATGGAAAAAGCCGTAAATACAATAGTGAAAATTGTACAAGGGGTTGCCGAAAGTAAAAAGTAGAATTGTTATTCTTGTGTTTTTCTTACTATAAAAAACATTTTAGATACTTTTATTTAGCAGGAGAGGATTTTTTACAAAATTCTCTCCTGTTGATTATCAATAGGTTGTCATTTAAATGCAAAATGAATATAAAAAATATATAAAAAAAGTGCCGAAAAACTTTGCAGGTTAAAAATAAAGTAGTACTTTTGCAACGCTTTAGGGCGATAAAACGCGCTGTTAGCTCAGTTGGTAGAGCAATTGACTCTTAATCAATGGGTCCAGGGTTCGAGTCCCTGACGGCGTACAAAAGACAGTTACTTTTAGTAGCTGTCTTTTTTTTATTGTATTATCGCAACTTTTGTGGTAGCTTTATAAACAATTATCGTGGAGCAAGAATCTTGCTCCACGATAATTTGTATAGGATAGTCTCTTTTTATAGCAGTTTCTTTACAAGCGCAAAGAATTTGTATGGCATATAGCGGAAGGGTAGGTCTACACAGGTAGTTGTTACCACTATCGATTTTTTGTGAGAGAATGTGTCGAAGCTCTCTCTTCCGTGATATTGTCCCATTCCTGAATTGCCTACTCCTCCAAAAGGAATATTCTCGTTGGCAATGTGCATTATAGTATCGTTTATGCAGGCGCCGCCCGAGGATACTCTTTTTGTTATCTCCTCACCGCTTTTCTTGTCGCCGAAATAGTATAGGGCGAGGGGCTTTTCGCGGTTGCGTACAAATTCAATGACCTCTTCTCTGTTCTCGAATGTTATAATGGGGAGTATAGGGCCGAAAATCTCTTCCTGCATAACAGGAGCCTCTGCCGATACATTGTCAAGCAGTGTGGGCTCAATGTAACGCTCTTTGGCATTTGTTGTTCCACCAAAGAGTATCTCTCCATCGTTTAAATAGGATGTTACTCGCTTGAATGCTGCGTCGCTTACCATACGCACATAGTGCTTGCTGCTCCTAATGTCGTTGCTGTGAAGAGCCGCCACCGATTTTGCAAATTCATTGACGAATTCTGCTTTTTGCGACGAGTGTATAAGAAGATAGTCGGGGGCTATACAGGTCTGTCCTGCGTTCAGTGTCTTTCCCCACGCTATACGACGTGCTGCCACCTTTATATTTGCCTCTTTGTCCACGATGCAGGGGCTCTTGCCGCCTAACTCAAGCACTACGGGGGTGAGGTTCTTGGCTGCGGCTGTCATCACTTTGCGGCCTAAGCTGGGGCTGCCTGTGAAGAATATAATGTCGAAACGCTGGTTGAGCAGATGGCCGTTTACCTCTCTGTTGCCTTGTACTACACCAATATACTCTTTGACGAATGTCTCCTCTATCATCTCCTGCAGCACTCGCGACACGTTGGGAACGTAGGGCGACGGCTTTAGTATTGCTGTGCAGCCAGCCGATATTGCGCCTACAAGAGGGTTGAGCAGAAGCTGTACGGGGTAGTTCCACGGCGATATTATGAGCGCATTGCCTAAAGGCTCGCTTGTGATATAGCTGCGCGAGGGGAACATCTTTAAGGGTGTTGGACTGCTTCGGCGGCGCATCCACCCTTTTAGATGGTGCAGATGATTCTTTATCTCGCCTGTCACGATGCTTATTTCGGTCAATAGAGCCTCTTCGTAGGATTTATGAAGGTCGTTCCAAAGAGCCTCACTCAATTGCTTCTCCCATTTGTTTATTGCAGCGAGAAGCTTTTTCAGCTGTTGCTTGCGGAACTCATAGGGGAGTGTTGCTCCGCTCTTGAAATATTCTCTTTGCGCAGCGACAATCTCCTGTATTTCCTGCTGTGTGGTATTGGTAATATGTGTCATAATTTTCTTCCTGTAAAGTTGTCCATTGCGTGGAAAATTCCCACAACCTCTCCAAAGATATAGTCAAAAATTGATGTGGGCAATAATGCTTGACAGAAACGTATGAAATGGTAGCCAAAGGGAAGTCCCTTGAAATTCTTGTTCTTTTCTATAGCGCGTAGAATTTTCTTTGCTGTTGGCTCGGGCTTAAGGATGGGGAAGATACGCGATTTTACTCCGTTGAACATTCCTGTATTTATAAAATAGGGTGCGACGGTGGTGAAACGTACTTTGCTCTTTGCTTGTTTGAGCTCTATGCGTACAGAGTCGCTCCAGCCTATCATTGCCCATTTGCTGGCTACATATGTGGCCATTCGGGGGTTGGCTATCATTCCTGCAGCCGATGCAATGTTGCAGATATGTCCGTGGTTGCGTGCCATCATATCGGGGAGCACCTGAGCTGATAGTACCATAGGCGCTGTTGCGTTAATGTCCATTATGCGCTCAATGTCGCTTATGCGCTGCTTGTCAAAGGTGTTGTTACCTGTTACAATGCCTGCGTTGTTTATCAGAATGTCTATATTGCCACACTCCTCGCTGGTTTTGTAGTATGTCTCTACGACAGCCTTGCTGTCCGATATATCTACTTTGTAGGCTTTTACTTCGCCGAGAGGAGAAAGTTCTTTTATCGTATTTTTTATGCTCTCTTCGTTAATGTCCCAAATAACCACTTTTTTTGCCCCCATTTCAAGAGAGAGACGGCACATTATGCGGCCGATTCCCGATGCACCGCCTGTAATCAACAGTGTGCTTCCTTTAATTTTTGTCATAAAATTTGTTTGTTTTGTACTTTAATCGCGGCGAAATTAACAAATAATGAACAAATAGCGCTTCTGTTTTGCGCAAAAAATGTAAAATGTGCAGATAATTCCTATTGCTTGTAAAAAATGTACACTAATTGTGAAAAGTTCTGTACGGTAATCCTGTGACTCTCCCTATCGGGAAGCCCGATTCGAAAAGTCCGCTTATTATTGTGTCGCGTGACGAGCTGTTCTGATAGGGGAATAGTTCGAATAATGGCATTATTGATGCAAAATGTTCCATTATATTGGATTGTATGAATTCATATTCGGGCCATTCGGTGGTATTTGTAAAGCAGTAGAATTGTATTGGAAGGCCATTGCCTGTAGGTTCGAGTGTGCGTACCATAATGAGCATCCCTTTGTGTATGCGCGGGTGGTTGTTGAGATAATGTTCGGCATACACTCTGAATAGTCCAGCGTTGGTCTCGGGGAGGCTCTCTTTGGAATCTATTATATTGTCTATGTGATTCGAGAAATTGCTGTCCAAAGCCTTTGCTCTCTCGAGTAGTTCGTTGCTGTATGGCTTAATGGTGTTAAGCTCTATCGTGTATCCGCGGGAGATACGGCGTCCTCCACTTTCGTTTACTCCCCGCCAATTTATGAAGCTGCCGTTTATCAATGTATAGGGTGGGATAGTAGCTATTGTATTGTCGAAATTCTTTACTTTCACTGTTGTCAGTGTAATGTCTGTAACAATGCCGTTTATAGGGCTTTGCGGAACCTCTATCCAGTCGCCCAGACGTATCATATCATTCTCGAGCAGCAGGAAACCTCCGACAAAGCCCATTATGCTGTCTTTTGTAATAAGCATAAGTACTGCGGCAAAGGCGCCTAATCCTCCTATGAGGTAGAGCGGTGACTTATTTGTGAGAATGGATATTATTATGATGGCTGTTATTATGTAGATGATAATTCTTGTTATTTGAATGAATCCCTTTATTGGCCTGTCGTGATACTTCTTATTGCTGAATGCAGCCTCTCCTATGGATGATATTATTCCTGTTACCGCCATTGTTACGGCAATGATAAAATAGATGTTTACTGCGCTTGTGAGATAGTGGAGTAGGGGACTCTCCTTTTTAAATATAAGAGGCAACAGAAGGTTTATTATTATTGGTGGAATAATGTGCGCTTGCTTTAAAAGCACATTATGCTCCAACAGCCTCGAAAGAAAGTTGTATTCCTTGTGCTTGAGGATGCGGTGCGACAGTGCGCGTACAAGGCGATATATTATCCACGCAACGAGAAAAGAGAATAGTACTATTATTATGAGAGAAACAAGTGGTGATAGTTTCTCGCTTATTCCAAATATTGAGGAGAAATGTTGCAACTTCTCCGATATTGTCGATGTAAAGAGTGTGTCGTCCATTGTTTGTCGAAGAATATTCTACGATAATTAACAGACGACCCTTTTTTTTGTTTGGTTGCTGTGAACGAAAAAGAGCAGGAACTTTAATGTTCCTGCTCTTTAGAGAATTCTTTTTGAACTTTTAGTTCAAATATTTCTTTCCGTTTACAATGTATACTCCTTTGCCGGGGTTGCTTATTTTGCGTCCCATAAGGTCGTAAATGGCATCGTTGCTGCATTTGTCGGTTGTTGTAACCTCTTCTACTGCAGTCTTGTCCATCTTTATACTGTATCGGCCTGCGGTGAGAATCTCAACACTCATAGGCTCGTATACTATACAGTATCCGCCGGGCTCCTCCTCGTAGAGGAATCCAATCTTACCGTCCTTCTGTATACACATTGTAGAGTAGGCCGACCCCTTCTCGGTTACGAGCAGTGCCTGTGTCCACTCTTTTGCAAACTCGCTGGGTGAGTATGTATCTTTGTCAATCAAGCGCCAGTAGATTCCTACCTTGCTGCGGTCACTGCCGGTGGGAAGCGACTGCAACATAATCTCGGCATCCTCGCCTGTCTCGTTGTCTGTTACAAAGAGGTGCATAATCTCGCCGTTGGTGCTGTTGCCGCCTACTGTAAGGCCGCCAATCTCGTTGCTGGCAACTACAGTACCCCATTTTCCGGTGTTACCATTGTTAATATTGTCGTAGCTGAAGATGTTAAAGTAGCGACCACCACCTTTACGGCTGCTCAATATGACGTCGCCGTTGGGAAGCTCCTCGCATTTGGGCTCGTCGCCACTGGGTGCGGGACGGTCGTCTACTGTTCCGAGAATGTTCCAAGAGTCTCCAAAGTCGTCGGAGTAGATAACGCGGTTACCGTTGTTCTTTGTCCATACAGAGCAGTATAGACGGTAGTATTTGTCTCTTTTTACTATGCGGCTCTGACATATACGTCCCGAACCGATGAAGAGTGATTGTACGGTTGCTGTTCCGTTCTTTACAAAGAGAGGATAGATGGTCTCTGTTACGTGCTCGGGTGCCGAGAATACCCATTCGCCTGTAGTCTCGTTGAGCTTAGCGCGTACACGTGCTACACGGTTGGGATTGCTCGATTCTGAATTGGGAATATAATTACCGTCCCAACATACTGTGTTACCGCATACCATCATTATAAGAACTTCGTTGCTCTCTCTGTCGGCAACAATAGCTGCGTCGCCGAATCCAATCTTCCATACTTCGGTGGCGCTGTCTCCTAAGCCATCTGCTATAAAGAACTCCTCGCTCCAGGTTCTTCCGTTGTCTTTAGAGATACGGCACTTGATATCAACCTCTCCGTAGCCAATATCGCTACCACATGGACGGTTGTCTGATATTGCGAAAATATCACCGTTGAGTGCTGTTGCTATCGCAGGGATACGATAGGGGTGGCCGTTGGCATTGTTGTAGTATAGATACTGAGACTTATCGCTCTCATCGACAAGGAAATTGGCTGTGATGGTAAGGCCGTTGCTGCCAACCTCAATATCCTTTAATTCGCTTAATCCTTTCTCTGTTCCGTACTCAAAGCCTTCGAATACATAGCCTCTGTAGTTGTTTGTGATGTTCTTCAACGATACTTTTGTGTTGCTGAACACATTGTATGTATTCTCTTTTGAGTTAAGGTCTACGTTGATTGTTGTTGAGCTTCCGCTGTATGTAAGAGTGAGGCTGCCCACCTTTGTGTTTACCTTATAGGGCTCCCCTTTTATGTTTACAACAAGCTTGAGAGGGGTGTTGCCTACGGGCAAGAACTGCCAACCGTTATTCTGGTCGGTGTTATAGTATAGCTTGATGTTGTTGTTTACTCCTGCATAGGGGTTTAATCCAAAAGTGTTATTGCCGACGGGAGCAATGCAATAGCCTTTTGCAGTCTCCTTGTTCTTGTCGATAATTTGCCAGCTTGTAGCACTCTCCTTTGCCATCATTTTGGTAACTGTACCATCGCCGTAGTTTGTGCTCTCGGTGCTTAGTGCAAGGTTCTCTCCGCTGTTTTTGAAGAAAATCTTGAAATTGCTGTATGTTCCTACAAGGCAGAATTCCTCGCTACTATCGGAAATGTTGATAGCGTGTGTCTTAGGAGCTACATTGTTGTAGTTGTCTGCCGAGGGAAGATGGATTGCGTATCCGCTATTGTTGGCAACGACTGCGCGCACCCATTTGTCGCCATATTTCTCGCTGAAAATGTCAAGTTCGAACTTTGCATATACTGTTCTGTTTGCTGTGAGGCTGCTAATCTCTACGCTCTCGCCGAGAGGCTGCTGATAGCTCGCGTCGTTGTAGAATCCCAGGAATTTGTATATGCTGTTGCACTCGTACAACGATAGTGTAGCTGATTTGATTGTCTGGTTGCCGTTGAGTATGAACGATTCTCCCTTTTCGTTGTTCCACTCGAAACGACCAGGGTTATTCACATTGCATACGATGTTCAATTTGTAACCGTCGGTATCAACCGGTACGAATACAAAGTCGGTACAGAAGTCTGTAGCTGTCTGATCGTAAGTGATTGTTGATTGGTCGAACTTGCTGCCGTCGTTAGGAATAACAAAGTATACTGTTCTACCGTCGCTGATTACCGATTTTAGGGTCACTCCCTTGTGGTGCGCAGTCTCTGTCTCTACGGTAAATTCATATGCTGCATCCTTTAACTCTTTGTGTCCCAAATATTTTCCTGCACCGTTGGCAAATGAGTATGAACCGTTGCTGTTTTTGGTTGCTGTCCAAATATATTTTGAGTCGTCCTCTAAAGAGGTAGACATTGTAAGAGTACCATTGTTGTTGTATAGGTATCTGTTTACAAATGTGCCATTCTGGTAGGTGTCAATGTATAGATAGTAACGCTTGCCATCTTGTGGAGCCTTCCACTCAACAACCTCTTCGTCGTCGCTACCATCGGTGGGGAGATTGGGAATATCAATCTCGGGTGCTTTTGTGAAACGAAAATCGCTTGAATAGCTGTAGACATTCTTGTCGCTTATGCGGCTAGAATAGCTTAAGCCGCTACCGTCGTTGTTTACGGCCATATAGCGGTTGGCAGCTTCGGCAAATAGGGGCGCGCACTCGCTGTTTATAGCCTTAGTAATGTCGATAGAGAACTTATAGGGTGATGATGACAACGAACGGAACGCAAGATATTTTCCTGCGCCGTTTATGAAGGCAAATGAGCCGTCGCTGTCCACACATTTCCAGATATACTCTTTGGCACCCTCGGTGCAGCTGCTGTTAAGAGCAAGCTCTCCGTTGTTGTTGTAAAGATAGTATGATACATCTTCGCCATTGAGCATATTGTCCGATGCAATGTAGTAGAACTCTCCTGCTGTTACTGTGGGAATATCAATCACCTGATGAATGCAGGTAGGGTGAGCATTGTCCCACGATGCAAGGGTTCCGGGGTTGGCGTTCACATATTTACCGCCGCTGATATTACCAAGAAGAGAGAATGTACCGGGAGCGGTAAAGACATTCTGATTCTCACCGTCGTAAGCCTTTATAAGGTAGGTCGATTTTGTACTCGAAAGAGTGAAATTCGAGTTGCTGCTTACGGCTGGAAGATATTTGCCCGATGCTGTTTTTATGCTGTAAGAGCCATCGGTGCTTTTCTCGATTGTGAAGATATACTCTTCGCCTACAATCTTTCCGGCTGTGGAGTTGATCTTGATGTTGCTTCCACTCTCGTACCAAAGACCGCCACGCTCAAGGTGAAGGTTGCGAATGGCATATTTCTCGCCGCTCACAATCTCATCGGCAGAGCTTAATGGCGATTCGCTGACAGCATAGTAGGATTGTGCTGTTGCTATTCCGCAAAATGCTGTTAGCATAATTGCAGAAAGGAATAATCGGAATTTTTTCATAGGTTTTATTAAAATTGATGTATGTTCTCGTATCTTGCAAAGATAATATAAACAATGGATAAATGTTTGTTTTTATTAAAATAAATATGGTGTCAGGGAGTCTGCTGTTGATAATTTTCGCTCTATGCAGAGTGCGCTTGTCGTTATTTTTTACTATCTTCGCACCACACAAATAAAATACCGATGGATTTTAAAAAGATGTCTCCTTCTGATTTTTTAAGAAGGCTATTTAGGGATATTAAGCGCATTCTTATTGATTCTGTCAATATTGTAATAGATATTATTGGAATTATTTACTCTATAGTATTGTTGCTCGTCGGATTCTTGCGCGCTTTTATGCGTATAAAAACTCCTTTTAAATGGCTTTTGCCTGCGGGAGTTGTTGCAATAATATTGCTGGTGGCTTTTGTACCTAAAAGTTGCGAGGTGTATGTGCCGTTGGGCATTGAGGTTAATTCTGCAAAGAGTGAATTTGCCTATAAGCCTCGAGTAAACCCTCCAGCAAAGCCGCACCGTCTGATTGGTGTGAAATATGCAATGTTCAACGATGCTAATGACAAGCAACTTGCTGTTGCCGAAAAAATAGGAGTAAATCCTTTGGCTTCGCGTGAAGAGTTGGAGAGTGTATTGGGAAAGTTGAATGAGACTGACGATAATAGAGCCTATAAGGTTGATAATCTTACACATTCTATTCCTTATCTGGTTCCTGAGGCTAATGAATTGCTTACCGAAATAGGACGAAGCTTTCAGGATTCTCTTGTGATGAAGCATCTGCCGCCTGCAAAGATTATTGTTACATCAGTGTTGCGCACACAGGGTGATGTAAAGAATCTCGGTCGTCGCAATATAAATGCTTCTAAGAATTCGGCTCACTGCTACGGAACAACGTTCGATATTACATACAAACGCTACTATACAATGATGGGCGAGAGTATGGATAATGCCGGAAAATATACCGCAGTTCTTGGTGAGGTTCTGCGTGATCTTAGAAAAAAAGGACGCTGCTATGTGAAATTTGAGCGTAAACAGGCCTGTTTCCACATTACTGTACGCGAATAAATAGTTCGCCGATACATTTTGTAATGAGTAGAATTACTTGCTCATTTTACGCTTGCTGCTTTTGTGTCGTGTACATTAGAATAGGATCCTGAGTTACTATCAGTAAAAAACAACGGGCTGTGTTTTACACAGCCCGTTGTTTTTTACTGATTACAGCTCTCTTTTCTTATGCAAAAAGTTCGTCGCGCTGTACGTAGGCGATAATGTCGCCACGGTTTACGTGCGCACCCTGCTGGGCGCATATTTCTACGACTCTTCCGCCTAATCCTGTTGCTACGGGCTGCAATTCACCCCACGATGTTATAATGGTGCAGAATTGCTCGTCGGCTGCAAATTGTTTACCTATGGCAGGAGCAATTGATTCTCCCTCGAGTGCAACCTCCCACAGGAGCTGTCCTTTAGTAGGCGCTACAATGGCGTCGGCTTTTGCGTGCTTGATGGCCTTTATCTCCTCGACGCTTACTCCCTGTTTTGCCATTTCAGCCTCTTTTGCCTTTTCAATGTCGGCAAGGAAGCGCTCTTTGGCAATGCCACTGCGATAGTCTCTGTATTGACGCTCGTGCATTGCAAATTCGAATAGTTCCTCGTCGTCGGCGCCTGTGTCCCAACCAAGCTCCTGCATTTCCTTGCGGTATTTATCCAATGCGTCGGGGTAGAAGCTCTGCGGGTCGGCTGTGGTAAATTCGTATCCTTTCTCCTTTGCAAGCTCTATAATCTCGGGTGCAAGCTCGCCGGGAAGCTTACCGCTCTTACCGAGAATCATTCCCCACATACTCTCGTCCATACGGCTGAAGCGTGGCTCGTCCTGCGCACGGCTCAACAGGTTCATAAGAGCGATATTCTTTACATATTGGCTGAACGGGGTAACGAGTGGGGGATAGCCTACTCGTGGCCATACATAGGCAACCTCGTTGAATAGCTCTACCATAAGCTCGTCGAGTGTGTATGTCTGCTTGCCTTTGCTTGCTAGAATTCCGTTTATGCCTTTGTGTACTCCGGCAAGGTCGGACATCATTGAACCCATCATTCCTCCGGGGAGTCCGCTTGTGAGCAGTAGAGAGCTCATAAGCTTGTTGTTGTTGTCCATAAAAACTCCCAACCATTCGTCGATGAACTCTTGAGTAAGGCTGCGGGCCTTCATATAGGCATTCATATTTATATCGGCAACCTTGAATCCTGCATCTTTGAGCATTGCCTGAACGCTGATGATGTCCGGGTGGACCTTACCCCACGAAAGGGGTTCTATTGCTGTGTCAATAATGTCGCAACCGTTCTTGCAGACTTCCAGGATTGACGCCATAGAGAGGCCAGGGCCGCTGTGTCCGTGATACTGTATGATGATAGAGGGGTGTTTCTCCTTTATTGTCTTTACCAATTGTCCCAAGAAGTGCGGGCGGCCGATTCCTGCCATATCCTTCAAGCAAATTTCGGTAGCTCCGGCAGCAATAAGCTCATCGGCCATCTGACTGTAATATTCTACGGTGTGAATGGGCGATGATGTTATACAGAGTGTCGCTTGTGGAATCATTCCTGCCTCGAGCGCATATTTTATCGAAGGTATAATGTTGCGTGTGTCGTTGAGTCCACAGAAAATTCGTGTAATATCGACTCCCTGCGCCTTTTTTACCTTATACATTAAGCGGCGGACGTCGGCCGGTACGGGGAACATTCTAAGAGCGTTTAGTGCTCTGTCGAGCATATGAGTCTGTATTCCAGCTTCGTTGAATGTCTTTGTAAATTCTCTTACGGCTTTATTGGGGTTCTCTCCTGCCATAAGATTAACCTGCTCAAAAGCACCTCCGTTTGTTTCTACGCGTGCGAAACAGCCCATTTCTACAATTACTGGTGCTATCTTTTTCAATTGCTCTGCGAGCGGTTGGAATTTACCTGATGATTGGAAC
>JAFYRW010000029.1 GCA_017546785.1 Bacteroidaceae bacterium
AGGCAATGCCTGACATCTTTGTTTTTATTACTCTTCGGGAGTCATACTGACCTCAATCATATTACCTTGTTTGAGTATATTGTCGAGGAAGAGACGAATATCTTCGCGTGTTATTCCGTTTATAAGGTCGCGATAGCCGGTGCGTACATCGTCGCCGTTAAAATGTAGCTGATGCAACCAGGTCATCCACGATGAGTTCTTCTCCTGTGCCTCGTCGTATGCTTTAAGCATATAGCTTCTGACACGCTCCAAATGCTCCTCTTTGGGGGCGTCTATGCGCATCTTCTCGAGCTCGTCGGTGATAATCTTTGTGAGCTCTACGCGACGCTCGGGAGCCATTGTGAACTGAACGGTCATTGAGTACTCTTCTTTGGGCTGTTTCTTTACATAGCCTGAAACCTGTACTCCGTATGTTCCACCCTCTTTCTCGCGTACCTCCTCGAGATATACCATATTGAGAATCTGACTGAGGACACTCATTAGAACGGCATTACGCTGTGTTCCCTCTATGCTGCCTGAGTATACAAGAACCTCGGTTCCTGTGGGAATCTCCATCTTTCTCTTAAAGTTGTTGCGGTAGATTCCTTTGCGTGTCTCAACGTCGCCTACGACATAATCCTCGTTGCGACCGATAGAGGGTAGGCCTCCGAGATATTTCTCGACCAAAGGCTTTAGAGACTCCAATTCAACGTTACCTACAATGAAGAATGTGTAGTCGCTGGCATCGGCTGTTCTGTCCTTGTACATTTCCATTATTCTCTCGTAGTCTATCTTGTCAATATCCTCGGCTACGATTGATTTTGTGCGGGGATGATTGTTGTAGAGGGCAACCTTAAGCGAGTCGCCAAAGGCTGTATTAGGATTGATGTCTCTATCCTTCAATGAGTTGTATAGACGAGTCTTATAGCTGTTGAAGGCAACAGAGTCCACACGGGGAGCTGTGAAGCTTAGATAGATAAGCTGGAACATTGTCTCAAGATCGCGGGGAGCGCAACCGCCCTCTACTCTATCGTAAATCTCGGTGCTCCATACTCTTGCCGATGCACTCTTGCCGGTGAGTTTTTTGCCAAGCTCTGTTGAGTTGAACTCTCCGACTCCTCCCAAAGAGGCTACTGAGTTCATAAAGGCAATGTTGATGTAGTCGTTGTCGGGGTAACGGTTGTGTCCTCCCTTGCTGTATCCGCTAAGAGATACCTGATTGGCTACATAGGTGGTTGGCTTTACGATTACCTTCATTCCATTGTCGAACGACCAGATGGTTTCGCCCCAATTGCCTGTCTCGCTCTTTGCTATTTTGCGACCTTGAGGCTCTTCGGCCAACAGAGGAGCGTCGTTGGAATTATCGACATATTCCGATATACGCTGGTTGGCAATCATCTTAAAGAGGCTCTCTATATCGTTCTTGCCGGGATATTGTGCATTCTCTCTTTCGGGTGCCATTGAATATATTGCAATGTTGTTGTCGCGGATGAGTGTTGGGATAACATTGTTTACTTCTTCCAATGTTATCTCTTCGAACATAGCCTTGCTTATTGCATAATCGTCGTCGTCAGACATCATAGGCGCATTGTCGAGGAAATTGCGTACGTATGTATCGACAAAATAGTCGTTACGACGCTCTTTGCGTCCTTCGTACCAAAGATCGAGACTTGAGAGGCGTGATGTCTTTTCGCGTGTAAACTCAGACTGTGTAAAGCCGTATCGGCGGGCGCGCTCAACCTCGGTAAGTACCATAGGGATTGCATCCATCACCTGCTCTGACTTACAATTTACGCTTATGCTGAATGCCTCCTTTGTTGCTGACATCATAAAATGTCCGTAGCTTACACCAGCTGCAAGATAAGGGGGATTTTCGCGGCTCATAATCTCGCCGAAACGTTTGTTGAGCATATTAAGCGCATAGCTGCGTACAAGATTCTTGCGGAGTGTGCTGCGGTTGTCCTGCTCGTCACGGGGAGTAGCATCGTGCTTGAACATAATACGCATTGTGTAGTTCTGCTGCTCCTTGTCGGTTGCGTGTGCAAAGACAATGCCTTCGTTATCCTCTACGGGGAAATAGATGCGCTCCGAGGGATTCTTTGCTTTCTTAATCTTAGAGAAGATTTTCTTCACCTTTTTTTCGACATTGTTTACGTCAATGTCGCCGACAATGATAATTCCTTGAAGGTCGGGGCGATACCACTCCTTGTAATAGTCGCGCAGTGCCTGATAAGGAAAATTGTCGATAACCTCCATAATACCGATGGGCATACGGTAGGCGTATCGGCTGTTATTGGGATAGATTACAGGGAGAATAATGTCGTACATTCTGAGTGTCGCACTCGATCTTTGACGCCACTCCTCGTGTATCACTCCACGCTCCTTGTCAATCTCCTCTTCTTCCAAAAGAAGGCCGTCGGCCCAATCGTGCAATATCCACAGACAAGAATCAACTGCTCCCTCTATATTTACTGGAACATTGTTTATGTTGTATACTGTCTCGTCGATTGATGTATAGGCGTTAAGGTCGTTACCGAATTTTACTCCGATATTCTCGAGGTAATCTTTGAGCTTGTTGCCGGGGAATTTCTCTGTTCCATTAAAACACATATGCTCCAAGAAGTGTGCAAGTCCTCTCTGATGCTCCTGCTCTTGAATAGAACCGACCTTTTGAGCAATGTAGAAATGTGCCTTATTCTTGTCTTTTGCATTGTGACGGATATAATAGGTTAATCCGTTCTTTAGTTTGCCCAGTCTAACATTGGGATCGACAGGCAATTTGTCTCCGTTGTTCTTTGCAACAACAGGGATAAGCGTAAATGCCGCAATAAGCAACATTAACACCGGTTTAAAATTTTTCATTGTAATATTATTATTAAGTTTTAATTATACCGAATTTCTCTTAGTCTTTAGTCTGTAACGCAAGAAAACAAACGAGCAAAATACCGATATTTGATAGATTGTGCTGTGTTATTTTAGCGTTTCGCGCAAAGATACAACAAATGAGCAAAATAATATTCTCTAATGTGAAATTTAAATTTAATTTGCATTTATAAAGCTCTTTTGTATCAGAAGATTTTGTTATTTTAGCCGAAGAAACAATGGCACAGACAATTATGGAAAATGTAAGGATTAAGGATGTTCTTGAATATCTCGATAAGAATGGAATTTCGTACGATTGGTATACACACGACGAAGCTCCTACAATAGAGATTGCGCGCACACAATGGCGTGCCGACGGTTCAAAGCATTGTAAGAATCTCTTTTTCCGCAACCACAAGGGTAACCGCCATTATCTTGTAGTGCTCGACTGTGAATATAATCTCGATATTCACGACCTTGAACAGCGTCTACGTCAGGGAAAATTGTCATTTGCCTCTCCGCAGAGAATGGAGCGTTTCTTGGGGCTTACTCCCGGCTCGGTATCTCCCTTTGGACTGATAAACGACTGCGATAATCACGTTTATCTTTTCCTTGACAAGAATCTGCAGATGCAACGCTCGCTGAGCTTTCATCCTAACGACAACCGTGCGACAGTAGTAATATCGAACGAGGAGTTTATGCGCTACCTTGATGGTGTAGGCAACAGCTATGAATTTATTGAGCTATATTAGAACTCCAACAGCTTGAAGAATGCCAATATAGGAATTATTGCAAATGTAGCATATAGCACTACAAGCGCAAAGTGAATGTCGGAGACAAGATAGCCGCTCTTTGTATATTGCGATGATATATAGTCGTGTCGCACTCCTCCCTTTTTCTTGGTTATATATTTGTACAGATAATATACGGCTACTCCCGAGAGAATACCTACTGTTGTTCCGGCAAGAATGTCACCGGGATAGTGTACTCCAAGATAGAGGCGTGTGAAGCTGTTCATTATTGCCCAAATGATAAGGGATATGCTCAATGTTCTGTTGCGTATGAGCAGCAGAACAAATGTCGCAATGCCAAAAGAGTTTCCTGCGTGGCTTGACATAAAGCTGTAGAGTCCCGCACGATAGCCATTGACAACATCCACTATATACATAAGCTCGGGGTCGCGCGTAGGTCTTAAGCGCGCAAAATAGGGCTTGCATATTGTAGATGTTATTCCGTCGGTAAGAAAGAATAGAACAACTATCAGTCCGATAAGGATAAGGAAATTTTTTGCGCTGTTGTTTTTGGCAAGTATTATAAGCAATACGAGCGCAAGAGGAATCCAAAGAGAGATACTTGTATATACAAGCATACAGGCGTCCCAAAAGAGAGAGTCGCTACCGTTTATTCCCAACAACAGATATTTGTCAATTTCTAAAAGTTGTTCCATCGTGTTTTTTTATTTTTTTTGTTAAATACGCTCCAGTGCCGACGAAGGTATCCAGCCGACAGTACCATCCTCGAGCTCAATCTCTTTCCACGAATTCATTGTGTCGTCCGAGATTGTAACTTTTCGTCCCTCGTGTATTATAAAAAGGTTGGTACCAGACTCGCTCGGTGTACTTTTTGCTGTTACGCTGGGCGAGAGTATGATAGCCTCTACTCTGTTGGTGAGATTATGATACTGATGCAGTGCCGAAAGATTCGCAAATATAGTAAAGAATAACATTACAAATGCTGTGGCAAAGCCTATTTTGCGAATTGTTACATTGCGGTTGAACAGGAAGAACAATAGTGCAGCCAACAGTAACACAAAAGAGATTATTCCCATAAATGCCCACGCGGTCATACTGAATGTATTTATCAACGCATAGAGCCAATTTACAAAGAATATCTGATAGCCCTCAGAAACTTTGTCTACAATCTTGCTGTTGGCAAGGGCAAGATTAAAGCGAATGTCGTTGTCTCCGGGTGCAAGCAATAGCGCACGCTCGTAATTGAGGATTGATTTTGCAATCTCCTCATTGCGATAATAGGCATTCGCGAGATTGTAATATATCTCGGCAGCCTCGCCCTCTTTGCCCAATACATTCTCGTATATTGCAATTGCCGAGGAGTAGTCTCCGTTGGCGTATGCGCTGTCGGCTGCAATTTTTGTAGCATCGGGGCTTTGCATAAAGCTGATTCTCTCGTTGGCAGGAATAGAATCCTGTGCCGAAAGAGTGAGCGGTATTATAAATAGAAATATATATGCTATCTTTTTCATTGTTGTAGAATCTTATCGTTTAATAAAGTTCTCCATCTTGCTTATCACATTCATAGACATTGCGTAGAGCTTGTCCATTGCTGCGCTTGCATCGCCGGGGGCGTAACGTGCAAATTCGCCTTCGTTGAGTACGTCGAGCAACTCCTTGATAAGCTCGGCAGGCACTCCGATAGCCGAAAGTTCGTCGGTTACATTATCTTTTGTTAAGCGTGATACAGGAATTGCAAGCTTGTCGCTGGTATATCCCCACAGAGCTTTCAGAATCTCGTCGTAGAATTCATTCTTCTTATTTTCGGCAAGCAGTTTCTTGGCCAATTTCAAACGTTTGACAGCTGCCTTATTGGCCTTTTTTGTCTTCATCTTTGTAACGTTGGCATTCTCCTTCATCTGACGGCGGTAAACTATTATATATATAATGAATAGCAGTGCCGGTAACAGATAGCAAAGGATATATGTGAACGATGCAAAGAAGTAATCGCCTCGTTTATTGGTTGTTACATTGCCTTGTTTTAAATATCTTATATCCTGTCCGAGAAGTTTAAGTTCCTCTTTGCTTACAAACGATGCTACTGACTCCGACGATGAGCCCTCGCCTTTTGCTACATTCAGAGTGAAATGCTTTGTCTCTACACTCTTGTATTGCTTGCTCGCTGTGTCGAAAAACGAGAATTTTACAGCTGGGATAGTATACTCTCCTGCGTGGCGGGGTATTGCAAGATATTCAATGACCTTATTACCCGAAAAGCCGTTGCTCTTAAGCGTGAAATTGTTGCTTACCTTAGGGTCGTAAAGCTCAAAATCCTCGGGGAACTGAATTTCGGGAGTCTTTATAAGCTTCATATTTCCGGTACCCGAAATGACTAGACGCAATGTAACAGCCTCGTTTGCCTTTAATTCGTTTTTGTCTATTGTTGCCGATACATTAAAGTCGCCAACGGCTCCCGAGAATGTAGAAGGCTTGCCTGCAGGTAATTTCTCTACATTTAATTTAAGAGGCTTGGTGGTAAGAGCCTTCTTGACCTCTACTACTCGCTGTCCGCCGTTCATAAAGAATTCGAACGGATCCATAGAGGTATTGCTTATTACCTGCTGCACTACTCCCTCGAATGTTACTGCGGGTATCTCAATCTCGCCCGACTGTTGGGGGAAAAGTACGAATTGTCTCCACGTAAGGGTGCGGTAGGTGCTTCCGTTATATTGCTCAAGCTCAAACTCTTTGTTCTGAGGAAGGGATACCTCTTGTATCTGAAAGCCTTTAAGGTCGGGTACTTTACCGTTCAACGAGACGAGATTTACTTTTGAGTATATCTTATATGTGAGCAATACAGCCTCCTGTTCAAATACTTTTGCCTTGTTAAGGGTAGCTGTCATAAAGAGTTCATTGTTGTTTATGCCTCCTTGTGACGATACTGCCTGACTGCGCTGTTGGCTTGCTGCTGACGAAGAGCTTTGCGCACTACCCGACTCTTGCGGTAATACTCTGATTGTTACGCTATTCGATGTAATTTCTTCACCATCTACTGTAACTGTTGCTCCGGGTATTGTATATGTTCCCTCAGCTGTTGCAACCAATATGTATGTGAATGTTACCGACTGCTCCGATGTCATCTTGCCGTTGATGATTGACATACTTGACGATGAAGAGCGGTTGGGGCCAGATAGAATATCAAAATTGTCGAGCGCGGCAATTTTAGGCTCCTTAACCTTACCTCTGTTTATCTTGTAGGTCAATCGGAAATGCTGGTTTACCTCAACGGCATTGGGCGCTGAGGTAACGAATGAAATTTCATCGGCAAATGCCACCGAAATTGTTGCGACAAATAATATTATAGAGAATAATATCCTTTTCATTTATATCCGTTTTTTGTCGTTCTTGTTTTTAACGTGCAAATTTACCAATCTTTATCGAGTTTGCGACCTTTTATCTGCATTAGTTTCTTAACTTTTTCCTGCACATCTTTTTCGTCCTGCATTGCAGACTCCAAAAGCTGCTCGGCATTCTCTTTGGAGATTTCCTCCTCCTTCTGCTGATTCTGCTGTCGCTGCTGGTCTTGCTTCTGTTGCTCTTGTTGCTGCTGTTCCTGTTTCTCCTGCTCTTTTTTCTCTTGCTCCTGCTTGTTATTCTGATTCTGCTGTTGCTGCTCCTGCTGCTGTTTCTTGAGCAATTCCATTGCAAGGGCAAGATTATAGCGTGTCGTATGGTCGTGCGGATTTTCGCGTAACGACTGCTTGTAGCTCTCTACGGCATTGGCATAATCCTTTGCTGCCTGATAAATTACACCGGTATTATGATGAATCTCGGCAAGCTTCTTCTTGTCTGTCTCGTGTGCTGCAGCCTCGTTAAAGTGTCTTATGGCATCCTTGGCCTTATTCTGAAACAATAAAGCATTACCTAAATTATAATTGGCAATAGATTCGTATGCCGGGTCCATTTCCAGTGCTTTAAGATAGTTTACCGCAGCTTTATCGTAAATGCTGTCGGAATAGTGCTTGTTTCCTTTGCGCAGATGCTCTTTTGCACTTCTTTGTGCATAGGCATTGTTCGCCAAAAGGATAATAGCTATAATGAATATGTATTTGATTATTCGCATATTAGACTATTTTTCTTTAACAAATAATTTAATATTCTTTGTGAATCTGCTCTTACCCGGAAGAATTATAATATCGACAAGAAGCAACAACAGTACTATCCAAGCAACAAATTCAAACTGCTCGTTAAATTCGGTGTAAACCTCTGTCTTGATATCGGCCTTTGCCAATTTGTTAATCTCGTCGGTAAGCAGACGCTGCGCGCTATTGGTATTGTCCACTCTTATATAGGCTCCCTTTCCTGCGCTTGCCACAGCCTTGCTCATCTCTTCGTTGAGCTTTGTTACAACAACATTACCCTCTTTGTCGCGACGGTAGTCGTTGCCGTTCTCTGTGGGGATAGGAGCGCCATCTGTTGAACCTACTCCTAATATATATACGCTCATTCCCTTTTCCGAGGCAAGACGTGCGGCATCTTCGGCGCCTCCTTCGTGATTCTCGCCGTCGGTAATTACAATAATGGCCTTACCTACTCCTTCGTTTGGTGTGAAGCTCTTCATTGCCAAGCTTATAGCACCGCCAATATCGGTTCCTTGACGCGATATTAAAGAGGGAGAAATAGTCTCGAGAAACATCTTTGCCGATATAAAATCGTTTGTTATGGGGAGCTGCACAAAGGCGTCTCCAGCAAAAACAATCAATCCTACCTTGTCATTCTCGAATCCCTCTATGAGCTTTGATATTATTTTCTTTGCCTTTTCCAATCGGTTGGGGGCAATATCCTCGGCGAGCATAGAGTTTGAAATGTCGAGTGCAATGATAGTCTCTATTCCTTGTCGTGTGACAGTCTCTTTCTTTGATCCGAATTGCGGGCGCGCAAGCACTATGATCATTGCGGCCAATGCAAAGAATGACAACCAGAATTTTATTCCCGGACGATATTTTGAGACGTCGGGCATAAGATTCTTTAAAAGTTCAAGATCGCCGTAGGCCTTTAACCTTTTCTTTCTTCTGTACTCCGAGAAGATATATAGGCCCAGAATAAACGGCAATATTATAAATAGATATAAATATTCGGGGTTAGCAAATTTCATAATCTAACTTTTTAGGGTATTCTCTTTAGAATAGTACTACGCAGCAGAATTTCGAACAAAATTGCGACGAATGCTATTATAGCAAATACAAGGTATTCCTCTTCGCGCGTACTGAACTCCTTGACACTCATTTTAGTACGCTCGAGTTTGTCAATTTGTTCATAAACCTCCTTTAATTTGCTGTTGCTGGTAGCTCTATAGTAGTTTCCATCGGTAATTGTTGCTATCTTCTCGAGAGTCTGTTCGTCAATTTCAACAGGAACCTTTACTATCTGCCCCATATAGGGATAAGGTGCAGCCTCGGCATTGGTTCCTACTCCTACGGTGTAGACTCTTATGCCGAATTGCTTTGCAATCTCAGCAGCGGCCTCGGGTGAAATTTCACCCATATTGTTTGAACCGTCGGTCAAAAGTATTATTACCTTAGATTTTGCCTTGCTATCCTTAAGGCGTGTGATGGCATTGGCAATTCCCATACCAACAGCTGTTCCATCCTCTATTATACCCTCGGCTGCAATGTCACATTTTACTGAATTCAGCATATTGAGCATTACAGTATGGTCTATTGTCAAGGGGCATTGTGTGAAGCTCTCGCCTGCGAATATTGTAAGACCTATATTGTCGTTCGGACGGGCATTGACAAACTCGGCAGCTACCTGCTTTGCTGCCTCCAGACGGTTAGGCTGAAGGTCCATTGCCAACATACTTGTCGATACGTCCATTGCCAACATAATGTCAATGCCCTCAACCTCGGTATTCTGCCATCTGTTGCTCGATTGCGGACGAGCTAATATGAATATCAGCATCGATAGTGCCAATACTCTAAGTATAAAAGGAGTATGTATGAGATAATTCTTATAGCTCTTTACTCCCGCTGCATAGGGTAATGCTGTAGATACTTTTATCGAAGGCACAAGATGCCTGCCGCGCAGTATGTACCACGCAACGTATCCTGCAAGGGGTATGAATAATAATAGAAAACCTATCTTGGAAAAAAACATATACTCAATAATTTTAGCTTAACAGATAATATAATTCGAGTATTAACATAATGAGGAAAGCACACGCTGCTAGAGAAATCAAGACTATTGATAGCATCAGCAGACGTTTGGCTGCTTGTGAGCGCTGGTCTACAATCTTTTTCTCTATCGGCTGCAGATTATCCTCTGTTTCAGAGAGTTTGGTGTCGTTTACAAACTCTATTGCTGCCATAAGATTGTGGTCATTCTCGTTCATCGGAGGGTTATATTTGGCAAACTTTACAAGATCGGCCATTGTAAGCAGATCCTGTAGTTCGCGTATGCTCTCCTTATCCTTAATCTTTGTAAGATTATCGATAATCTCGGCTGTGGTCATTTCTGTCGCATTGAATCCAAAGCGTTCGCAAAGATATGATCGCAGTGTATCGGTAAGAGCTGTATAATACTCTTTTGTGTCGCCCGAAACTCTCCACGAACCGTCGTTCTTAATCTTTTCAATCTCGTTAAGAGCAACAATATGAGCTGGCAATTTCGGTTTAACCTTTACTATACGAATTATAGGTTTATTGCTTCTGTATCTTATTGTTACCCATATAAGAGCAGCGACAAAAGTAAGGAACAGCAGAAAGTATATGATGCTACCGCCCCAGTCGCTCAATGTGAGTGACTGCGACCATATATCCTTTGGGCCAAAGAATTGCTCGGCATTAACTGTGTCTACAGGCATTGTGTAAACAGCTATTGCAAGCTCTTGAGAGTAGTAAGGATCGCCCTCTACCAATACCTCGAATGGCGGTATTACATACAATGAACTGTCGAACGACGTTACAATATACTCCTGTGTTACGGAGATTCGTTTGCCGTCGTTAAGATATTGTGTGTCGGGTGCAACCTTTTCCACAATCTCTATGCCATCTATTATATCTTTGTCGTAATTGGGCATAAGGAGACGACGATTGGCGTCGCAGGTAACCTTCAGCTTAATTCTGGCCTGCTCGCCTATAAGCCTCTGGCACGAGTCAATTTCGGCATTGACAATTACATTCTGTGCCATTGCCGATGAAACAGACATTGCTATTAAGGAAAAGAGCAATATAATTTTCTTCATTATCTACTTTCTATTTTTTTGTACATAGTGCACTTTTAAAAATAAAATCCTTTCAACTACGCTGTGTGAACAGATTCATCAATGCTTTTACATAATCTTGGTCGGTACGCACCGAGACAGAATCTACTCTACTCTTCTTGAATGTATCGCTTAATTTTTCGCTTTGTGCTCTCCACCATTCACGATGAGCCTCACGCACCTTTCTCGATGATGTGTCAATGTACATCTCCTCGCCACTCTCGGCATCCTTTATCTTAAGGAGTCCAACGTCGGGAAGGTCGGCCAATCGGCGGTCGTATACCTGTATGGCAACGACGTCGTGTTTGCGATTGGCTATTGTGAGAGCATTCCTATAGTCGCCATTATCGATAAAATCGCTGAGTATAAATGCTGTACAGCGCTTTTTTATGGCGTTTGTAAGAAACTCCAACGGAGCCTTCATTTCTGTTCCGTTGTTTTTAGGCTCAAAGTTTATGAGTTCGCGAATAATATACAATATGTGCTTGCGTCCCTTTTGAGGAGGTATGAATTTTTCTATTACATTGGAGAAGAATATCACACCAATTTTGTCGTTGTTCTGAATTGCTGCAAAAGCAATGGTTGCGGCAATTTCGGTCAGCATATCACGCTTTGTCTTGTTTACCGTTCCAAAGTCGAGACTTTGCGATACATCGACAAGGAGCATCACGGTTAACTCGCGTTCTTCCTCAAAAACCTTTACATAAGGCTTGTTGAATCGGGCCGTAACATTCCAATCAATATCACGAACATCGTCGCCATATTGATATTCGCGTACCTCGCTGAACGACATTCCTCTACCTTTAAAGGCTGAGTGATATTGTCCTGCAAAAATATTGTGCGATAATCCGCGAGTCTTGATTTCTATCTTGCGAACCTTTTTAATAAGTTCACTCGTCTCCATACTCGTTGTTAGGGAACCTCTACTCTATTTAAAATCTGACTAACAATCTCATCGGCCGTCATATTGCTTGCCTCGGCCTCGTAGCTCAATCCGATGCGGTGACGCAATACGTCGTGTGCTACAGCGCGTACATCCTCGGGGATTACGTATCCGCGACGTTTGATGAATGCGTAGGCGCGTGCAGCAAGAGCAAGGTTGATTGATGCACGAGGAGAACCACCGAAAGAGATCATCTCCTTAAGTTCCTTCATTCCATATTTGTCGGGGAAGCGTGTCGCAAAGACAATATCGGCAATATATTGCTCGATCTTCTCGTCAAGATATACCTGACGCACCACTTTGCGGGCCTCTACAATCTCCTCGGGCTTTAATATGGGTCTTACGGTAACCTTTTCGCCTGTAATATTCTGGCGGATAATTCTCTTCTCCTCCGATATTTCGGGGTAGCCGATAACAACCTTGAGCATAAAACGATCGACCTGTGCCTCAGGAAGAGGATAGGTTCCCTCCTGCTCGATAGGATTCTGTGTTGCAAGCACCAAGAAGGGCTCGGGCAATTTATATGTATCCTTGCCAATTGTTACCTGACGCTCCTGCATAGCCTCGAGCAATGCACTCTGTACCTTTGCCGGTGCACGGTTAATCTCGTCGGCAAGCACAAAGTTTGCGAAAATAGGACCTTTGTTCGACTTGAATGTCTCCTCTTTCTGGCTGTATACCATTGTTCCTATAACGTCGGCGGGCAAAAGGTCGGGAGTAAACTGTATACGACTGAAATCAGCATCTACAAGGCTCGACAGTGTCTTTATTGCCAAAGTCTTTGCAAGACCGGGAACACCCTCGAGAAGCACGTGACCATCGGCCAATAGTCCGATGAGCAACGATTCAACTAAATGTTTCTGACCAACAATTACCTGGTCCATTCCTGCTTGCAGATTGGTAACAAAGCCGCTCTGCTTTTCAATCATTTCGTTCAATTCACGAATGTCTACCATAGTTCTTTATTATTTTGATTTTATTATTTCTTTCTATTGCAAAGATACCTTTTAGCTTTAACATATAATGTTAATATTTTAAAAACTCATTTAAGCTTTGTTAGCATTAAGGATACTTTAACTTTTTACAACAGACTATTTTGTCACAAGGCGGGGGATTTTCAGTGTCATTCCAATCTCCAGACGATTGTGGTTTCCCATTTTATTATAATGTACAATATAGGGCCAGAATCTCTTGTCGTTGTAATATTTCAATGCTATTCTTGTCAATGTCTCGTTGGAGGCAACCCTGTGGGTGGCAATCTCTCCCACTATTTTATATAATGTAGTATCGCTCTCTGTTATTGACGAGAGTGGACGTGTCGTCAATTCTGGAAGGATTACAAAAATATCTTCCGACGGCTGTTTCTCCGCCTTTTGTTCTACAATCTCCTCGGGCTCTACTGTTTGAATTGTATCAATGGCGACACTCTCTTCTACTACTGTATATTGTGGGATAATTTCCTCTTTTACAGCCTCTTTCGCAGGCTCGTTAATTGCAGCGAGAGACTTTTGGATTATAAGATTGTCTCTCTTGAGCATATTGTTTTTGGGAACGATAAAATAGTAAATGCCTACAACCGATAGTGACACGACAAAAAGAGATATTAGAGTGATTGTTACTCCCATACGGCTCTTTTTGTGTTGCTTTACGGCTTTTGGTGCCTCTTTCTCTTTATCGGTAACAGGCTCTGAAGCAGTCTCTTCGTTGTTGCTATCCTCTGTTGCCTCTATTGTCACGGCGGGCTCAGATTCGGGAGTATCGGCAACCTCTTCTACCGGTTCTTCTGATACTACAGGCTCCTTTAACTCTACAGCGGGTGATGATTCAGTAGGATTTTCTGGTTCAACAGTTTCAACGGCTGCTACCGTCTGCGGTTCACAGCTCTCGCTTGTAGGCTCATTGCTCTCCTCGACACTCTCTTCTGCAGCAGAGTCGCCAGTATCGACATAGTCGTCAGAAATCTCAACAGGCTCAAACATTGCAAAAGGTTGATTCACCTTATTCTTTAGTGTATCGGCAGGCAAGAAGGCTATCTTGCGATGGCCTTTAATCTCGAACTTTTCGCCTGTGTTCACATTTACGCTGCTTCGGCTTGCTACATCAACAACCTTAAATGTTCCTAGGCCATTTATCTTTACAATGCCGTCTTTCTCTAATCCCTCTATTATAAGGTCAAAGAAATTCTTTGTGAATAGCTCGGCTTTTGCAGCCGAAAGAGCACTCTCCTTCGAAAACAAAGTGCTTAAATCGGAGTGGTTCAGTTTCTTGTCCATAATTTACTCCTCCGTTTCTTTATATTTATCCTTTAGTTTTGCGCTCGGACGGAAAGAGGGTGCGATTTTGGGAGGTATAAGCATACGCTGTCCTGTCTTTGGGTTGACAGAGACTCTCTCGCGGCGTGTTTTTACCTCGAATACTCCTATGCCGGAGATATTTATTTGGTCGTTCTCTTTTAGACGCTCGGTTATTACATTGGTGAATGTATTAACTGCAGCAGTCGATTCTGCAACCGACATTTTGCACCGTTGAGCCAACTTTGAGATAAATTCCTTGTTATTCATTGTTTCCTATTTTACGATTCGGCCGATAAGGTCAAATTCACTCGCATCGGTTATCTCTACATTGTAGAAATTGCCTATACGCAGTCTCTTTCCCTTAACAGGAATAAGAACCTCTGTATCAACGTCGGGCGAGTCATATTCGGTGCGACCGATATAATATTCTCCTTCGACGCGGTCGATAATGGTCTTATATGTTTTTCCTATCTTCTCTTCGTTCAAGCGGGTAGATATTCTCTGCTGAATCTCCATTATGCGGTCGAGACGCTCTTGCTTTTTCTTCTTAGAGATACGGTCTTTATAGTTTATTGCTGCGTAAGTACCCTCCTCCTCGCTGTAGGCAAATGCACCCAGACGGTCGAATTTTGCCCATTTTATAAACTCTACAAGCTCCTCAAAATCCTTGTCTGTTTCGCCAGGGAAGCCAACCATCATTGTTGTTCTAAGGCATATTCCGGGAACCTCCTTGCGCATTTTCTCAATGAGCGCGTAGGTATCCTCTTTTGTTACGGGACGCAACATTTTCTTTAGAATCTTGGTGCTTATGTGCTGCAATGCAATATCGAGATATTTGCAGACATTATCCCTCTCGCGCATCACTCGTAACAAATCCTCGGGGAAATGCGACGGATAGGCATAATGCAGGCGTATCCACTCTACTCCCTCAATGTCGGAGATTTTCTCTACAAGCTGGGCAATGCTCTGCTTTTTGTAAAGGTCTATGCCATAATATGTGAGTTCCTGTGCAATAATCTGAAACTCTTTTACTCCCTGAGACACCAGATAACGAACCTCATCGAGAATCTCCTCCATTGGGCGCGATACGTGCGAACCTGTTATGATAGGAATTGCACAGTAGGCACAACGACGGTTACATCCTTCAGATATTTTAAGATAGGCATAATGGTCGGGAGTGGTTATTACTCTCTCTCGCTCAATATCCTTGTTGTACTCCTTGTCAAGGTCGGCAAGAAGCTCGGTCCAATTGAACTTACCGTAGAATTTGTCTACCTGCTGAATCTCGGTGCGTAGCTCGTCAAGGTAACGCTCAGACAAACAGCCCATCACATAGAGCTTGTTAAGGTCGCCATCCTCCTTGCGCTGGCAAAATTCGAGAATCATATTTATAGATTCCTCTTTTGCATCGCCAATGAATCCACAAGTATTTATGACGGCAATTTCTCCCTCGGGAGCTTCGTCGTCGTGTGTAACCTCGTAGCCACACTCCTGCAGCTGACGCATCAGACGCTCAGAATCGACAAGATTCTTGGAGCATCCCATTGTTATTATATCTATGCGATTCTTCTTCATTTTATCCAAAAAGTGAATCTACAAATTCTACCCTGTTGAATATCTGCAAATGCTCCATTCCCTCGCCCAATCCAATATATTTTACAGGAATCTTGAATTGGTCGCTGATACCGATCACTACACCGCCCTTTGCTGTTCCATCCAATTTTGTGATGGCAAGCGCTGTTACTTCGGTTGCTTTAGTGAACTGTTTAGCCTGCTCAAAAGCATTTTGTCCTGTAGAGCCGTCTAGCACCAAAAGAACCTCGTTGGGCGCATCGGGAAGCACTTTCTTTGTTACATTCTTTATTTTTGTAAGCTCGTTCATAAGGCCCACCTTATTGTGCAGACGTCCGGCTGTGTCGATTATGACAACGTCGGCGTTATTGGCTACCGCCGAAGACAGTGTGTCGTAGGCAACCGATGCAGGGTCGGAACCCATATTCTGCTTGATGACAGGAACATCGGCGCGACGTCCCCATTCTACAAGCTGCTCAACGGCTGCTGCGCGGAATGTGTCGGCTGCACCGAGATAAACCTTTTTGCCGGCCTTCTTGAACTGATAGGCAAGCTTGCCTATGGTAGTTGTCTTTCCTACTCCGTTAACGCCAACCACCATAATAACATAGGGTGCGCCGGGTGTTGTGGGAAAATCGAATGAGCTGCTATCCTCGCTGTTATTCTCCATAAGTAGCTCGGCAATCTCCTCTTTGAGAAGAGCGTTAAGCTCTGCTGTATTCATAAACTTATCGCGTGCGGCACGAGCCTGTATGCGCTCTATAATTTTAAGGGTGGTCTCTACGCCAACGTCGGATGTTACAAGAACCTCCTCGAGATTATCAAGAACTTCGTCGTCAATCTGTGTCTTTCCTACAATTGCGCGGGCAATCTTACCAAAAACACTCTCTTTGGTCTTTGACAATCCTTGGTTAAGAACCTCTTTTTTATCTTTGCTGAAAAAACTGAAAAATCCCATTTCCTTTAGTTTAAATGTTTACTCTATTAGTCCAATTTAAGAACAGCGAGGAATGCTTTCTGCGGAACCTCTACGTTACCAATCTGTTTCATACGCTTCTTACCCTTCTTCTGTTTCTCGAGCAATTTACGTTTACGCGATACGTCACCACCGTAACATTTTGCGGTTACGTCCTTACGCACCTGCTTGATTGTTTCGCGGGCAATAATCTTTGTTCCTATGGCAGCCTGCAATGCAATGTCGAACTGCTGTCTGGGGATAAGGTCGCGCAGCTTTTCGCACATCTGTCGGCCCAGTCCATAGGCGTTGTCTACGTGTGTCAGTGTAGAAAGGGCATCCACAGGCTCGCCGTTGAGCAGAATGTCTAGCTTTATGAGCTTTGAGGTGCGGAAGCCGGCCGTATGATAGTCGAACGATGCGTATCCTTTTGAAATACTCTTCAGTTTATCGTAAAAGTCGATAACAATCTCGCCCAGAGGCAACAGAAAACGAATATCCACGCGGTTGCCGGTGATGAATTCCTGCTTCTGCAATTCGCCTCGTTTGCCCAGACAGAGAGTCATAATAGGACCGATATATTCGGCGCGTGTAATGATGCTTGCTGCAATATAAGGCTCCTCAATATGGTCTATGAGTGTCTGGTCGGGCATTCCACCGGGGTTGTGAACCTCCTGCACACCACCCTGCTTGTCGTACACCATATAGGAAACGTTGGGAACGGTGGTAATTACGCTCATATCAAATTCACGGTCGAGGCGCTCCTGCACAATCTCCATATGTAACAGCCCCAAGAATCCGCAACGGAATCCGAATCCGAGCGCTGCCGAGGACTCGGGTGTAAATGTCAATGAGGCATCGTTAAGCTGAAGCTTCTCGAGCGAAGCGCGTAAATCCTCATAATCCTCGGCATCGATAGGATAAACACCGGCAAAGACCATTGGCTTGACCTCTTCGAATCCAGCAATGGCTGCAGAGCAAGGGCGTGCTATATGAGTGATGGTATCACCCACTTTTACCTCGCGAGATGTCTTAATACCTGATATAATGTATCCAACGTCTCCGGTACGCAGCTCCTGACGGGGAGAAAGGTCCATTTTAAGTACTCCAATCTCGTCGGCGTCGTACTCTTTTCCTGTGTTGAAGAATTTAACCTTGTCGCCCTTGCGCAATACTCCGTTGGTTATCTTGAAATAGGCAATAATTCCGCGGAAAGAGTTGAATACTGAGTCGAAAATAAGAGCCTGCAATGGAGCATCCTCATCGCCTTTGGGTGCAGGGATACGCTCAACGACTGCTCTTAGAATATCCTCTACTCCCTGACCGGTCTTTCCCGATGCTTCGATAATATCCTCACGGTCACAGCCGATAAGGTCTACAATTTCGTCCTTAACCTCCTCGGGCATTGCATTTATCATATCACATTTGTTTATGACAGGGATAATCTCGAGATTCTGGTCTATTGCCATATAAAGGTTCGAGATTGTCTGTGCCTGTACTCCTTGTGTTGCATCGACAACAAGAAGAGCACCCTCGCACGCAGCGATAGAACGTGATACCTCGTACGAAAAGTCCACGTGTCCCGGAGTGTCAATGAGATTAAGAGTATACTTCTCGTTGTTGTACATATACTCCATCTGAATAGCGTGGCTCTTGATGGTAATTCCGCGCTCCTTTTCAAGATCCATATTATCGAGCATCTGCCCCTCGGTAATGTTTATGGTCTTTGTTGTCTCGAGCAGACGATCGGCAAGAGTAGACTTTCCGTGGTCAATGTGAGCAATAATGCAAAAGTTTCTAATTTTATCCATATATGATTTTCTATTCGTTTCTGTTAAAAATCCGCTGTGCGAAAAATGCGGTCTACACCATTTAATTTGCAAAGATAGCAAGAATGGAGCAAAATATAAAGTTTGTGTTAATATTTTACTATGAATAGGATACATCTTTTACTCAAATAAAGTTAAGATTGGAGCATTTTTAACAAAAAAGCCTCTTAATAGATAGAATTACTCTCTTTTTGAGTAAGAAAAAGTGGATAATAATGGATAAAAAACTGCCCCCAATGTAAAATTACTTTGGGAGCAGCATAAGTGATTTTTATTTTTTAAGGCCTATTTTTTCAAAAGGTCGAATGCTTTATTCAAGAGCTTGCCTGCAACCTCTTTTTTCTTCTCTTCGCTGCTTTTGGGAGCAGACGTTTCTGTTGTCTCGCTATTATCGGACGAAGCGCCGATAATCTTGTCGAGCACATTCTCGGCAGCCTTGCTTACAGCCTTCTTTGCGAGAGCCTCCATATCAACCGACACTTTTGGCGATGCAAAAGTTCCTCCGATTGTCATATCAACAGTGCCCAATTGAGACAATTTTCCGGCAGAGGCAGGGAGGGTAATCTCGCCTTTGTAGTCTATAGTCTGGTCGAGGCCTGTTGAACCGGATAGTTTCATCTGGACATCGCCCAATTTAACATCAAAAGGCTTTGTGTTTATACGGCCGTCGGCTATTGCAAATTCCACATTAAGGTCTTTTACTTTTGCCTCTTTTATCGATGGGTTCTTGACAATATCCGCCACCATCTGAATAGCCTTTATATTGTTAAGGCTAAGGTCTTTAGTCAATAAAGAGCCGTTACCCGATAGTGTCGAAAGAACGGGGTTCATACTCTCGTCGAGAGTTGTCTTCAAATTCACGCTACCCGAAAAATCTCCGGTCAATCCATTGAATATCGGCGCCATTTTCTGCACAAGGTCAAGCTCCTGATAAGCACGCACAAAGTGTATATTGTTGAGTTTAATTCCAGCGTTGAATTCGGGCACAACATTTGCGGGAGCAGCATAATAGCCATTGACCATCATATTGCCGCCCATTGTGTTGAGCGATAGATTCTTCATATCAACTTTGCCATCCTTTACTATCAGCTCTCCGTTGAGTTTCTCGAATATCATCTTGTCGAAAAGAACTTTGTCTATATTTACCAGCATCTTAAAATCGATATTCTCGGGTATTCTTATGACACCGCTATCTGTTGTGTCAGCAGGCTCTTCCTCATTCTGTCCATCATCGTCGCTCTCTTCCTCTGCGGCGTCAGAGTTACTCATAAAGTCGTTAAGGTTCAACATCTTGCTGTTTATATTAAGCGAGCCTTTAAGCGTGCTTCCTTTTAGAACGTAGCCAATATAATTCTCGAATTTACTGTCGAATGTAACGTCGCTGTTGCCTATATTCACTATTGTCTCGCTCAGCTGAAGGTAGCGGGGAGTGAATGTAAAAAGCGAACTTTTAATATCAACGTCTGGGAACTCATCCATTAGCACAAGCATATTGCTTAGACGCACACTACCCGATGCCTTTATCTTTTCGTACTGCTCATTTTCGATATACGACATTTTGCCGTTAATGTTAATGTCGGCGTCTACTATTCCGTTGAGGTCTATGCCATCCAAAGGATAAATTTCCTTAACCTTACCAAGATTGAGCTTACCTTTAGCCGCTGCGTTGAAAGTAAGGTCGCTCATTGGTGTAACCACGGTTGCAGCAAGATTGAAAGGATTGCCTGCCATCACAAAGCCAAAAGGATTTATTTTTACAATTGTTGCGTCTATAGAGCCTCCGGGATTACTTACCTCGGCCGAGATATTTATATTATCGACACCGGCGGGAAGCGACGGGTAACGGAACATTGCATCCTTTACGTCGAGAGCAAGATTGAACATTGGCAGTATGCTGTCACCAATCAATTCACCCTTTGCGTATGCGGTAAGAACAGCTGTTCCGTCAGTGCGCAGTCCTTCAAAATCCTGAGTGTATATTGCCGGAATAAGCGATAGAATCTCCTTGAAGCCAATTTCGTTGCTGTTCAATTTTACATCAACATCCACTCCATTGTCGGTAAGAGCCACCCAACCGTCAATAGCAGCTTTAATGGCATTCAGTTGCAAGGTATTCTTGTTGAGCGTGAATCTATTATTCTCAAAGTCGGCGTCAATGTCCATATTTACAGCAAAATGCGCTCTGTTAAGGAAAGGTACCCCATCCATACGAACCGTAAGCTCTTCTATTGCGGCTGTAAGGTCTACAAGCGAGCGTGTGCTGCCAAAATCACCCGAGCAGTCGGCGTTAAGATTGTGTATGTTGGCATAAATATCCGACTCGCGGTCGTCGTAAATGAGATTAAAATCCTTTATGCTGAGCTTCTGCAATTTCACGCGGAAGGCAGACGACGATGTCTCCGCATTGTCCTCTTCGGCTGCTGTTGTGTCACTATCGGAGAGATTCACAACATTCCAATTGGCTTTCCCGTCAGACAATACAATCGCTTTAAGAGAAACACCGTCGAGGAGAATCTTTTGAATATCATAGCCCTCGTTGCCGAAAATAGAGGCGAGATTAACCGATGCGGTAATCTCGTCGGCTGCGACAAGAGTATCATTTCCGAACTCATTTATTCCTTTCAGATAGAATTCCTCGAGAGTAATTGAGGCTAACGGAAAATTCTTTATAAGGCTGATATTCAATCTTTCAAAATCAAATTCAGCATTGAGAATCTTGTTGCCTTCACTCTTTATTATAGCCTCTATCTTCCCTTTGAACATTAAAGGAATTGCAAGCAGCAACAGCAGCACAAGAGCCAATGTTGCCATAATGATTTTTATTGCTTTTTTCATATTGAAAATATTTTTACTGGTAGCAACCGACGAGCCCACCCTTGTAGATTTTCTCTATAGGATAGGCTCGCTGTACTATTTGAATATATGCTTTCCGAAATTTATTCCTTTCAATCGGTAATAGATTTTTTCGCCCTGCATACGCTGCTCAAAATCCTTGTATTCGCGTTTCTCCTGCGGTGTCCACGCAGCCTCGGCAACAGCGGCCAATCGCGGGAATGTGAGATACTGGACAATGTCGGCAGTCTCTACCCACTCGGTCCAGAAATTGGCTTGTACTCCTAAATATTGGGGACGTAATTCATCGGGGACATTCTTTAGAGGAGCATAGTTGTATACAGCCTCTACTGTCTCGGTGCCGTAGCCTTGCGAATGAGGCTCTGTAGCCAAATTGGACTGTTTGCGGTTTATATAATAAGGTATCTGAGGGCTGAGAATTGTACTCATTCCTAGCGTTGCTGCATCTTTTGCCGCATCATTGGCACCTATCCACGCCATAATTGTAATATCCTTGCCAAGAGAGGCAGTATTGCCGTGAAGAACCTCGTTCCAGAATATAAGCTGTCGTTGCTCGCTCTGTGGCTTAGCGGCTATATGCTCTTTTAGCTGCTTGTAGAAGTTTATCTGTAGGTCGCGATAGTTGTTCGAACCAATTTCGGCCAATTGTTTCTTGCACTCATCGTTGCGCTCCCATTTAAAGGTCGGACACTCGTCACCGCCAAGATGTATGTATCTGTAGGGGAAAATAGCTGTAAGCTCGTCTATTACATCCTTTGCGAATTGCACAGCATTTGGATTGGATACATTTATTACGTCGCCCGATACTCCCTGCCACAGCCATACTTCGTGGCTATTCTCGGGGTCGCAAGCAAGAAATTCGGGATAAGAGGCTACTGCTGCCTGAGAGTGTCCGGGAATATCAATCTCGGGGATAATATCAATGAAACGTTCTTTGGCATAGGCTACAATCTCCTTTGCATCCTCTTGTGTGTAAAAGCCTCCATAATGTATGCCGTCAGGCTTAACCTCTCCCCAACCAAGCACGCGACTATTGCGCCAAGCTCCTATTTCGGTTAGTTTGGGGTATTTCTTTATCTCTATGCGCCATCCTTGATCCTCGGTAAGATGCCAATGGAAGCGGTTCATCTTATATGATGACATTACATCGAGAATCTTCTTAATCTCCTCTTTGCCGTAAAAGTGGCGTCCTTCGTCGAGCATAAAGCCGCGCCATCCAAAGAGAGGCTCATCGTGAATGCTTACAACAGGAATGCTCCACGCGCTTATATTGCTGTCGGCAACAGCGGCCATAACATTGCGAGGCATCAGTTGCTTGAGAGTCTGCAGTGCATAAAAGAATCCTGCGGGCTTTGATGCTCTGATGATTATCTTGTCGGTGGTAACATCCAATTTGTAAGCCTCATAGCCTAAAGACTCCTCGAGAAGAAGCTCAATGTCGGCACGAGAGGATTTTTTTGTCTTTTTAAACGATACGCCGGTAGCTGTCTTAAAGTCTGCAGCGAATCTGTCGAACAATATTTTCACGCTGTCGCCATCGTAATCGCTTATCTTTACTTTGCTGCTTTTGTCAAAGACAAAGAGTCCCTCGCCAAGCTCGACCATTGCAGGCTGCGGTATCAACGAGAGTCTCTGTGCCGACAATATCGTGCAACAAAAAAGTAATGCCAATAAAATATATTTTCTCATAGTCATTTGTTTTGTGCGTGCTCTTTGTTGAATTCTCTCAGACGAGTCTCCAACAATTCGTAGTGATGCGGTTTAATATTTGACGAGCAGGCGCGTATGCCCTTGCGGTTGCTTCCTGTGGTCGAAAGATCTATTCCACTCACTCCATAATAGAGCAATTCCTGCAAAAGTTCGGCACCGCTCATATTACCGTAGCCTATTGTAAAGAAGAATCCGTCGCTCACAGTCTCGTCGCCATCCTTATCATAGACAACGTGAAAGCCGTTTCTGTACAGAATATCATTTATCTTGCGTGTACGTTCGGCATATTCTCTTACGTCGTAAACAAAATTATAGTCTCCGTCGCAGGCTGCCTTGAGCATTGCCGCCATTGCACATTGTGCTGAATGTGATGTTCCCGATGAGAATGTGTACAAATAAATGTAAGCAAATGCCGCTCCGAAGCGTGCAACGCCGTAACGCTCGGCAAGAGTCTGATAGTGTCTCTCGTAGAGCTTATCGGATATACAAGCAACAGCTATTCGCTGTCCCGCATAGCTGAATATCTTTGATGCGCTTATAAGCATTACATAATTGTCTGTATATTTTGCAACGGTAGGCTGGTAAGGAGGCTGAAAAGGAACGCTCATATCCCGGCGCGAATCCATTGTCATATAGGCAAGGTCCTCTATTACTACAACGTCGTATTTTGTTGCGAGACGACCTATTATCTCAAGTTCCTGCTCATTAAGGCAGAGCCACGAAGGATTATTGGGATTAGAATAGAGCACTGCACATATATTTCCCTGAGCAAAATAACTCTCTATTTTTTCTTCCAACTTTTCGCCTCTATAATCGGCAACGTCAAACGATGCTACCTTTACACCGATAACCTGTGCCTGCATCTTTTGAACAGGAAAGCCCGGGTCGATATAAAGCACAGTATCGCGTTTCTTGTCAAGATGCGACGATAGCATAAGCGTTGCAAAAGAGGCCTGCATAGAGCCTACGGTTGGAATACAGCCGGCGGGCCTTATGTCTACATTGAGAAAGGCTTTTACAAAGCGTGAGGCTTGCTCCTTTACTGCGGCTATTCCGTCTATCGTTGGATAAACAGAGGCCACGCCCTTTTGTAGCGCTTTGCACTCAGCTTTTACTCCTACCTCAGCTGGCGGTAGCCCCGGAATTCCCATTTCGAAATGGATATACTCGATGCCCGTGCGCTCCTCAGCAGCACGTACAACAGCCCCCACTTGTCGTATGGAGGCTGTCGCAATGTCGTTAATCTCTAACTCTTGCATTATTCCGTCAATGACGGATTTTTCTATTATACTCATCGTCTGATAGTCTATAGTGGACTATGGGTTATCAATCTTCCATCAATTTGCGGTAGCGTGTCTTTTTGGGCTCCTCAATGCCTAGACGCTTCATCTTGTGCTCTTCATATTCAGAGTATGAACCCTCGTAGCTGTAAACATTACCGTCGCCCTCGAATGCGATGATGTGTGTACATATTCTGTCGAGGAACCAACGGTCGTGGCTGATAACTACGGCGCAACCGGCAAAATTCTCCAAGCCCTCCTCGAGTGCACGCAATGTGTTTACGTCAATATCGTTGGTAGGCTCGTCGAGAAGAAGAACGTTACCACCCTCTTTGAGAGCCATTGCAAGATGCAGACGGTTACGCTCACCACCCGAAAGAACGCCGCACTTCTTCTCCTGGTCGCCACCCGAGAAATTGAATCGCGACAGATAGGCACGTACGTTAATCTCTTTTGTTCCCAGGCGCATAAGCTCATTGCCCTGACTCATTACCTCGTATACGGTCTTATCGGCAACAATATCCTTGTGATTCTGGTCTACGTATGCAATCTTTACAGTCTCGCCAACCTCAAAAGCACCGGCGTCGGGAGTTTCGAGGCCCATAATCATACGGAAAAGTGTAGTCTTACCGGCACCGTTAGGACCAATTACTCCGACAATGCCGTTGGGGGGCAATGTAAAGTTAAGGTCGGTGAAGAGAGTCTTTGAACCGAATGATTTAGCAAGATGCTCGGCAACAATGACCTTGTTTCCCAAACGGGGGCCGTTGGGAATGAAAATCTCCAATTTTTCTTCGCGTTCTTTCTGATCCTCGTTAAGCATCTTCTCGTATGAGTTCAAACGAGCCTTACCCTTTGCCTGACGGGCCTTTGGTGCCATACGCACCCACTCAAGCTCGCGCTCAAGAGATTTACGGCGCTTGCTTGCCGACTTTTCCTCCTGTTCCATACGCTTGGTCTTCTGGTCGAGCCACGATGAGTAGTTACCCTGCCAGGGAATTCCCTCGCCACGGTCAAGTTCAAGAATCCAACCGGCAACATCGTCAAGGAAGTAACGGTCGTGAGTTACGGCAATGACTGTTCCCTCGTACTGATTCAAATGCTGCTCCAACCAGTCGATGCTCTCGGCGTCAAGGTGGTTGGTAGGCTCATCGAGCAAAAGAACGTCGGGCTTTTGCAACAACAGACGGCATAGTGCCACACGACGGCGCTCACCACCCGAAAGGTGGTCTACAAGCTCGTCGGGAGCGGGACAGCGCAATGCTGCCATTGCACGTTCCAATTTGCTGTCGAGGTTCCACGCATCTGTTGCGTCTATAATATCCTGCAATTCTGCCTGACGTGCGAAAAGCTGGTTCATCTTATCCTCATCCTCGTAATATTCGGGAAGGCCGAACTTGTTGTTTATCTCCTCGTACTCGGCAAGAGCATCAACTATTGACTGTACACCCTCTTTAACGCAGTCCATTACAGTCTTTCCATCCTGCAAATGAGGGTCCTGAGGAAGGTAACCGACAGAGTATCCAGGCGACCATACAACATTGCCCTGATAGTCATTGTCGAGTCCTGCGATGATTTTCATAAGGGTAGATTTACCCGCACCGTTCATACCTACGATACCGATCTTTGCTCCATAGAAGAATGAAAGATAGATATTCTTAAGTACCTGTTTGTTTGTCTGTTTGATAGTCTTATTCAAGCCTACCATCGAGAAAATGATTTTTTTGTCGTCTACTGTAGCCATTTATAAAATTTTATTTTGATTATTTTTCTAATTTTCAATTGCATAATATACCAAGAATGCAAATTCTTTACAAAGATACGAACAAGGATGTTTACTGCCAAAAGAAAATATCAGAAATGCGGGTAAAAAAGAGACTGCAACAACAAAAATGCAATTGCAGTCTCACGGTATAGTATGTACCCTATTTGAAATTTCTCAATTTTTCGGCAGCATCGCTGTTACCGGCATAAGCAGCCTGACGGTAGAGGTCCTTTGCGAGTCTCTTGTCGCGCCCCACTGCTCTTCCTTCGTAATAGCAATCGGCAACGTAGGTGGTACCATAATGGTTGTTCTCCAACGATAATTTTCGTGCCCAGGAATATGCAGCCTTGTAATTCTTTTGAGAATGTTCGTAATTCATCATATAGACCATTGCTTCGTGCAATCCCTGCCCTGCAGCCTTTTTCATACAGGATATTATCTCATTCTTGTCGGCACAATATTGCGGGTCACTCTCCATTGCAATAGCGTATCGGTATAATCCCACGGCATTCTCTTTCTCGGCCGACAATCTGAAGCATTCAAAAGCCATTACGCTGTCTTTCTCCACCATATTGCCCTTAAGGTGATTGTCGCCCATTTCTACCAGCGCACGCGGTTCGCCGCCATTGGCTGCATTCTGCAACCAGTAGAAATATAGCTCTTTGTCCCTGTTTCGTCCCACAGCATCCTTGCACATTATAGCATACTCATATTGAGCTTCGGGATAGCTGCGCTGTGCCGCGCCTTTCATAAATTCGGCAGCGAGAGTATCATTCTGCGCAAGGCCTTGTCCTAAAAGATAGCATCTTGCGACACTGTAGTATGCCGGAGGATAATTGTATTGTATAAGTTCGGCAAATGACACGACGGCTTTACGATAATTGCCTTTATTGTAATAGATAAGTCCTGTATTATAGTTGCGCTCCAATACTGCCAATGTAATAGAATCGGGGTTGAATTCTATTATCTTTTTCTCGGCCTCGCTCGCATCGACGTATCTTACAACGTTTATCAGTGTGCTGTCGTATCGGGTCTCTGTGTAATGGTCGTTGCTGTAATAGACATTGCCGTAGCGTCCAAGCACCGATACGTCGACTGTGCTGCAGGAAGCGGTATTATACAGTTCAATGGCAACATTTCCATTCTCTACTCTTACATTAGGCATCCATAGGAGAGTACGGCGATAATCATTCTCTATGGGAGTGTCATTACTGTAGTCGGGAGAATAAAACTCCTTGCTCTTTGAGTATCCCTGCAGCATTGTGTAACGACGGCTCTCAGATAGCCCCTGAAGGTCGGGTATAATAGGAGAGGAGTCTTTTCTTGAGTATGGTACAAAGCAAGCAAGATAATTGGGGTTACGCATACTCATTTCTACATTCTGGGACTTATAAGCATTGTATAATTTCTCGAAACTGCCAAAAGGACCATCTTGTGTTATCTCCTCGGGCGAAGGCATTGTGCTGTGTCGCGTCAAGAATCCTCCGTAGAACATTTTGTATGGGTGTTTGGATTCAATAGCGTTGCTCTTGCTTGTCCAGAATCCCTCTCCGGTATTTTCGACAAGAGCCAATGCCTGTTTATCGCTGCGTATGACTATTTCCTTGAAATTTGTCATTTTCTCGGGATCCTTTCCGTGCAGATAGCTGTTGTTTATCTTGGGTAAAGAACCCTGTTCGCACTCGCCTTCGACAACAACAAATTGAGTCCAAAAAGACCAATTCAATTTGTGTCGTTTAGCGGCACTATTCATTATATCTTCTGCGGTAAGGGCGTGGCGATACTGTGGCATTCTGTCGCGTTCGGTAACCTCTTGCATATAACCACCAGTATCAAGCTCATCCTCAAGGGCGATAGCCTCTTGCAATTCATTCAAATGATACTGGCTGTATCGTGATTTTGTAAGATAGGTAACATCCTGTGCATATTCCCATTCGTCGAGATAATCGAGTCGCAACTCACTCATTGGTGGTCTGAGGAATTGTCCAACCTCTTTTCGGCTGACAACATCAAGCTCTCCGAGGAGATATTCAAAAGGATTAACTTTTGTCATACTTCCTGCATTGCTCGATAATTTATTGTGTGTGTGCACTATAGATGAACCGAGATTCCTCTCCCAATAATTGTAATAACGCGGAGCGGGTGAAAAATAGCGGTCGAGAGCAAAGGCATAATCAATACCCTCTACTCCACGAATATCTCCTTCGGCTGTAAGCGAGACAACCTTTTTACCATAAAAATCATCTAATTTCAAGAGGAATTTTCCGCGATTGTCGGTTCTAAAGACTGACATTTCTACGCTGTTGTCCTGCTGAGGAATGTCGAGGCGAACAGCCGCCTCCTTCATCTTTATTAGATTATATGAATCAAAGACATTGTTCTTCTTTTTTGCTATGCGTTTGTAGAGCTTTCCGGTAATGATAAGGCCCGGTTCAATCTCCTGCAACGAAGATATATCGACAAGAGCAAGCTTGTCCCAATCGTATGATGTCCAACCGTTGGTGAGCATAATAAGGTCGAGATTCTTTTCTCTATCCTTGTTCTCTTTGTCGAAATATTGTGCTGCGTCGGGTATATAACCTTTAAGGTCAGAACCCAACAATAAATAGGAGTACATATTATAGCTCCACGATGTTGTCTGATTGCCGGCAGCATCGCGTACGGAGAAAGTAAACTCCGCATCATTCTCTATTGGCTTACCATCTTCTCGCCCAATCTCTATTTTTATCTTTTCGTTGGGCTTTGGTACATAATTCTCTATATAATAATTGTTAGCCTTAACCGTTAGTTTAACAGTCTGACGGTCGTTCTTCTGCAACTCTTTATGCTCTACAAAAAATTGTCTCTCGGCAAGAGGTATTGTGTCATCGACAAAAAGTATTGCTTTGCATACTCCCTCGGGCAGTTCATTTTTTAAAATTTCGAATTTGTACTCTTTTTCCGATGATAAATACTTTTTATAGTATCCCATAGAGCCGCGATACATTACGGCAAGGCCCATAGGGAAATTCTCGGAAAAATTATTCTTGATTGTGATATGAATATTGTTGCTATCCTGCACAATGTTCATATTGGCACCGAATGAATGTACTTTTGGCAGAGCAAAAGTGTGTTTCTTCTTTTTGTTGTTTTTATCGCTTATAAATACCTCGGCATTGTACTTTGAATTACCCTTTGGAGTAATTTTAAAAATGCCTTTTCCATTGTGTGATGGGGCAACCTTTGAGAGCACTTTATTATTCTCGTAAATGGTAATTGTGTCGTTTACATAGCATCCGGCAAGGCCTTTAAGCTCAAAAGCAACTTTACTTTCTATCCCTTCGACAAGATTGCCACTCTCGGGGTAGAATCTAAGGTTGGCGTCCGACTCTTCCTCGTTGATAAGCTTGTTTGACGACGTTGCACCGCGCTTGCGGTCGAGCATATTCTTAAAATCCCAATTGTCGGCATTCACCTTGTCGAAAATAGGAAATACTCGCGAAAAGACAGCTTCTTTGCCCCAATTGGTCATATAGCGTGTGTAGGCGCGTATCTCATAGAATCCCGACAAGAGATTGGTGTGAAGCTCAAATTCGCCGTTGCAAGAACCGTCAGCGTCTATCTTGTATTTTTTTGTCTCTACAACGTAACCTTCGGGCGAGACAAGCTCAACGTAAAGGACTCGGCTAATTCTTGTGGGATAGTCGTAATTTCCCGATGTAACATAGGCCTTGAACCAGATAGATTCTCCTAAATAGTATGCCGAATTGTCAAAATGAAGATATACTCGCTCCGATTGCAAGGAACGGCTTTTTATAAGCACTGTCTTTGCCCACTCGTCTACCATATCTTGCGCTTGTGTGGCAGGAATAGAGAATAGGCTTAATATTGCGAATAGGAGTATTTTTCTCATAGTAAAGAGTCTTAAAATGTTTTGCGAAAATAGTGATAGAATATCCCTTTTGCAAAAAAGTGGTACTATTTTTAAAATACTTTAAATTTTAACCTACTCCAAGGTCGGTGTTATTCAACAGGACCTCTATTCCGGGAGTATCCTTTATCGATGGATAGACCTCTTTTATAAACCATTCGACAAGCTCTTCGTCGCGTTTCTCTTCGGTTCCATTGTTGCAGAAAAGATTGATGCTGAAATATTCAAAATGCTCTTTTGCAATTTGAATGTCGCGTAGAATGCGCTCTTTGCTGTCGCCAACAGTGCAGCACAGCAGGCATACTCCAGCAAAATATTCAGCAACATTCTCGGGGGTTACAGACGACGGTATACCTTTGTTCCAACGTTTGCGAAGATTAGGGTCGAAGCTCTCTATTCCGCAGCGGAATTTCACCTTTGCGGGAGCAAATAATTCCGAAAATTCAGCCAATCGGTTGCGATACATATAGTGCGCCTCGAACCATATGATCTCTATTCCTTTCTCCTTTACAATGCTGCGCAACAACAATATTGTCTCATCGTCAAGTTCCATTGCAGAGCCTGAATTTATTACGTCGAGTACTTTGTGTACGCCTGTGACACGTTGCAGAATCTCTCTGTTTACAGCAAAAGGATTCTCGGAAATATCCTCGTGATAATTGCAAAAGGTGCAGCGTCGCCAACGACAACCCTCACCCTGTAGAAGCACAAATTCGCGCGGCAGACAGGTGTCTATTTTTGAATATCTATCCATTGTAACGCTCTGTTCTTAAAATTCGTTTGAGTGCTATTATCATAGTGTAAGCCAAAGGAGTGCCAAAGAGAACCTCTATCGACAGCTTCATAAAATATTGGAAGGCAATCATAAGCAACAGCTCTCTTATCTCCAATACTCCGGCAAAGGCGATAAGCACAAAGGGTAATGTGTCGAATATATAGCCAACGACAGAGCTTCCTATTGTACGCACCCATAAGAATCGTCCGGCAGTCTTCTGCTTTATTTTGTCCATTAGCCAGGCATTGGAGAGCTCACCCAACAGAAAGCCCACAAGAGAGGCGAGCACTATTCTCGGGACATAAGAGAATATTGTGTTATATGCCGTGGCCGTAGTGTCGAGATAATCGGGAGAGGGCAACCACACTCCTATCTGTGTCGATATGACCATTATGACATTGCACACAAAAGTCATCCATATAATTTTTCGAGCAGTCTTATAGCCCCAAATTTCTGTGAGAACATCGCCCAACATATAGGCGAAGGGGAATGTGATTGTTCCAGCGTCAAAATAGAAAAAGCCAAAGAAATTGACTATTTTCACAGCCATCACATTCGATACAATGTACATTGTAACAAAGAGGGATACAACAACGATAAATGGCATACTGCCATCTGTTCGGTTTTTGAAAGGGTTTTCCGATACCTTGTCCATAATTTTAAGAATTTGAGCGCAAAGATACACTTTTTTAATTAAACGGATGGTGTATATGGTTATATTTTCTTTTCCGACAAATAGGAAAAGTGAAAATATAGAATCCGCATTTATGTTTTTTTGCTTGTTTGTTTTTATATTTGCACTTTCCATTAAATAAAAATTATGAATGACATTAAAAGTGCTTCATCGGCTTTTGCCGACAGCAAGCCACACTACAGACTGCTGGATGGACTAAGAGGAGCAGCTGCTCTTATGGTTATATGGTACCACGTTTTTGAGGGCTTCGCTTTTGCGGAGTTTCAGAATAATGTAGAAGGTGGAGGACTGATAAATGTCTTTAACCACGGTTATCTTGCTGTGGATTTTTTCTTCATCCTGTCGGGTTTTGTAATCAGTTATGCCTATGACGACCGTTGGCAAAAGAGCGGCAAGGAACGAATGACGCTTGGTAAATTCTTCAAGCGCCGCCTTATTCGTTTGCATCCTATGCTCATTATGGGTGCGCTTATAGGATTCTGCTGTTTCTTCATTCAGGGAGGAACAAAATGGGACGGCAGCGAGACTGCCGTGTCTATGGCAATGCTTGCCCTGCTGCTGACAATGTTCTTTATTCCTGCTTATCCCGGCGCGGCGTATGATATTCGCGGCAACGGCGAAATGTTCTCTCTCAACGGACCATCGTGGTCGCTATTCTTTGAGTATATAGGAAATATTTGCTATGCACTTTTCATTCGACGAATGTCGGACAGAGCATTGAAAATATGGATTGTCGTAAGCGGTATTCTACTCTTTCTCTATGCAGTGCTCAATGTTTCAGGGTATGAGAGCATTGGTGTAGGCTGGACACTCGACACTGTGAATCTTGTGGGTGGATTCCTACGTATGATATTCCCATTCTCATTGGGAATGCTCATTGCGCGTAAATTTGTGCCTATAAGGATAAAGGGAATATTTTGGTATTCTATCGTTGCACTTTTTGTTCTCTTCTCGGTTCCTTTCTTTGGTAGCGTAGGCAATATATGCATAAACGGAATATACGAGATGTTCTGCGTGGCAATAGCTTTTCCTGTCATTGTGTGGCTAGCTGCATCGGGCAGCTCCGAGGATGCCATCTCGGGCGGAATATGTCGTTTCCTCGGCGATATTTCCTATCCGAGATATATTGTGCACTATCCTATAATGTACATTTTCTATTCGTGGCTCATTGATAAACAAATTTACACTCTTGCCGAAAGTTGGGCAGTTGTAATAGGAATATTCTTGCTGAATATTGCATTGGCGTACGCCTGCCTCAAGCTTTACGATGAGCCTGTGCGCCGATTGCTGGCTAAAAAATGCGGCTAAAAGATTGCAGCAGAAAGTCGACAAAAGAAATATTAAAAGGGGTTACCCAAAGTAAGAGGATTTTCTCTTTCACGGTAACTCTTTTTTTTATACATTAGCACGATAATTTTGCTTACCCTTCTATGAACATCATACACACTGCCGATTGGCATTTGGGACAGACTTTTTTTGAATACGACAGAACACACGAGCACGACTGCTTTTTAGAGTGGCTATCGCAACAGATAGAGAGCAACAATGTGGAATTGTTGCTCATTGCCGGAGATATCTTCGATTCTCCCAACCCATCGGCTGAGTCGCAAAAAAGATTCTATGATTTTTTGTGTAGCGTAACAAAGAGGAACAACAATCTTAAGATTATTATTACTGCCGGCAACCACGATTCCGGCGCGCGCCTGGAGGCTCCCGACCCTATATTGGAGAGCCTGAATGTTACGGTGCGCGGAGTAGTTCGTCGCACCAATGATGGAGAGATTGATTTTGAGAGGCTTATTGTTCCTGTAAACGACAGGCTCTGTTGCTTAGCGGTGCCTTATCTGCGTCAGGGCGACTATGTAGCGTCGGAGAGTTACGACAAAGGGGTGCAGTCGATGTACAGTGAATTGTACCGCCGCGCAAAGGAGAGATTCGAGTGTGTGATTGCTATGGGACATCTTCAGGCTACAGGAAGCGAAATTTCGATAGACGACCGTTATGAGCGCACGACAATAGGAGGACTCGACCGCATTAACCCCGGCGCTTTTGATGATGGAATAGCCTATACGGCATTGGGGCATCTACACAAGGCACAAAGAGTGTCAGGACGCGAGAATGTACGATATTCGGGTGCGCCGCTTCCAATGTCTTTTGCCGAGCGCAACAACCGTCAGAGCGTTACCCTTGTGAAGCTCATTGACGGCGCCGCAGAAATTGAAAATATTGAATTCGATACTCCTGTAAAGCTGTTAAGTATCCCGCGCGAGCCACTGCCCATAGAGAATGTCATCGAAGAGATTGCGTCGTTGCCAATGGGTGCTATCGACAACATCTCTCCCCTATTGGAGATTAAGGTACTTATCACCGAGCCTGAGCCCGGACTACGCAACCGCATAGAGGAGGCATTGGAGGGGCACGCTGTACGCTTGGTACGCATAGAGGCTGTTACACGCTCGGGCGAAGATACATTGTCGGCACCAATGAGCTACGAGGAACTGAAAAAGATAGAGCCTGCCGAACTTGCAAAGAGTATATATTGTCAGAAATATGGGACAGAGGATATTCCTGCAAAAATAAAGGAACTGCTCACCGACGTCATAAAAGAGATTGAGGAGGAAGAAAAATGAAGATTATAGCTATAAGGGGAAAGAATCTTGCATCCCTCGAAGGGGAGTTTGAAATAGATTTTAGCAAGAATCCGCTATGCTCGGCCGGAATATTCGCAATAACAGGAAGCACCGGATCGGGAAAATCGACTCTGCTTGACGCAATGTGCATTGCTCTTTTCAATAATTCGCCACGAATAAACAATGTGAGCGACAATGTCTATATAGACGACGTAAAGGAGGATAAGATTAAGGAAAAAGACCCACGCAACATATTGCGTAAAGGGTGCACCGACTGCTTTGCGCAGGTAGAATTCAGAGCATTGGACGGCAAGGCCTATAGAGCAACGTGGAGTACCCGTCGTGCTAGAGACAACAAGAACGGACGTTTGCAGGATTGGGAGTATTCCCTTTTCAACATTAGCGACGGAAAGGATATTCAAGGCAATAAGACTGATTTATTGGCAAAGGTTCAAGAACTTTTAGGCCTTACATACGTGCAATTTACCCGTGCCGTACTATTGGCACAGGGAGAATTTGCCACATTCCTCAAGGCAACATCAAAAGAGAAGGCCGAGATTCTTGAAAAGCTCACAGGAACAGAAATTTACTCCAAAATATCGAAAAGGATATTCGAACGCAACAAAGAGGCGAACAATGAATTGCAGATAATAAAGGAGAAGATAAAAGAGATAAATATTCTATCGCCCGATGAGTCGGCCGAACTTAACACAAGAAAGGAGAGGCTGAGCATAGATAGCCTGAATTGTGAGGAGAAGATAAAGATTGCCATAGAAAAGCAACAGTGGTTCGAGCAGGAAAAGAGGCTGAAAATTGAATTTGAAAGGGCCGAAAAGGAACATCAGCAATATTGCGATAAATTCAACTGCCTCTCCCCTACTGTTACTCTATTGCAGCAGATTGATACCATTCAGGAGATACGCGACGACTACTCCAAGATTCTAATATGCAAAAGCGACCGTGAGGCTAACGACAAATTGCTGAAAAGCCACGAGCAGCAGGTGATTGCCGAGAATAATCTCCTGAAGAAATACGAGCTAGAGGTAAAAGAGGCAGTCGAGTCTCGCGATAATGCCAACCGGATATTCAAGGAGAAGCAGCCTAAGCTCAACGAGGGGTTGCGCATAGAGACTGCCACAAACGAAAAGAGGAAGAGCCTCGCCGAGTGCAGCAACGAAACGGCGGCTCTAAAAGAGCTGTACAACAAGGAGAAAAAGGAGGAGCAGGCTCTTACAAAAGAGATTGAGGAGAAGAATGAGATCCTAAAGGGCATACAGGAGTGGTTCGCGGCAAACAATGAGTATGAAAAGATTGTGCCTCACTGCGAAATTATTGTCACCAACATTATAGAAATTTCTGATATTGCCACTCAAATTAAGACAAAGAGCAAATTGCTTGTCACTGCCGAAAAGGAGGTTGCAGCAAAGGAAACACTGCTTGTTGAGGAGCGTGAGAGTCTCGAGCGTCTAAAAAGTACCCTTACAACCGAGATTGCAATATTGCGTGCCCGCCTCGTCGATGGCGAGCCTTGTCCTGTGTGCGGCAGTCTCCACCATCCGGTAGAGTCTGTAACCGAAAATACCATAAGTGAGAAAGAGCTTGAAAATGCCGAAAAGGCATTGAAGGAGCGAATAGAATTCATCGTAAAGATTCTCGATAATTATCGCATAGAGGTCGCGCAGCTAAAAGCATCGATAGATAATTACAGGAGTATGCACGAGGAGCGTTGCAAGGCTACATTGGAAAAGCTGAAAGAATTCCCTGCCGCCGACAAGAAGGTCGCAGAGAGAGATTTTGCAATATTGCTTAAAGGTATTGCCGATGAATGGAAGAATAAGGAGAATATCTCTGCTGCGACAAGAGAGCGACTATCCGTTGCTCAGAATTCTCTTGTGAACAAGAAAGCTATCTGCAAAGAATTGGAGAATAGGATTCAGGAGAAGGAGAAGGAGGAGAAACTGCTCAAAGAAATTATCGAGGAGAACAGCATTCTGCTGAAAGGGATTCTTGGTGCATTCTCGTCGATAGAGGAGAAAAGACTGTCGCTGCACAACAGCATAGAAAAGGCTAACGAACAATTTGTTCAGGTAAGCGAGAAGCGCAATGCCCAATTGGGAAAATGCAAAGAGATTAACGGAGCAATAAACAGTTGTAAGGAGCGTAAGCTGGCACTCGAGATACTCTTTGAGGAACTTAAGGAGAGAATACAGAATTTCTTGGAATCCCGCAAAGATAATATGACACTCGAGATTCTGCACAAATTGGCGACAATACCCACCGACGAGATTCAGGAGAAGCGTAAAGCTGTTGAGAATGCGAGCGTGAATGTTGCAAAAGCATCGGCAACAGTAAAGGAGCGTAAGCGTACTCTCGACGAACATCGTAGAGCATTGAACAAGCCGTTGGAAAAAGAGACAATAGAAGATATTACAGAGCTTATAGCCTCGTTAAAGGAGGAGAACAGGGTACGCAGCGAGAGTATCACCCAATTGACCGTTGAGCTTAAGAGAAACGAAGAGAATTCTGTGCTATATAAAAAGTATGAGAAGGAGCATTGCGCAAAGCTCGAAAAGTCGGACAATTGGCAAAAGTTGCAGGAACTTTTCGGTTCGTCCGATGGCACGAAATTCAAAGTGATGGCACAGGGATATACTCTTGATATTCTGCTCGGATACGCCAACAAGCATCTCGCCGATATTTCCCAAAGATACGAATTGGCGAGAATATCACCGGCGAGCCTATCGATAAAGGTCATAGACAAGGATATGCTGTCCGAATCGCGCTCGGTGCATTCACTCTCGGGTGGAGAGTCGTTCATTGTGTCGTTGGCATTGGCACTGGCTCTCTCTTCGCTGTCGTCGAACAGGATGAATATAGAATCGCTGTTTATCGACGAGGGATTCGGCTCGCTCGATAGTGAGACGCTGCGCGTGGCAATGGAGGCTCTCGAAAAGTTGCAGGGACAGGGACGCAAGATAGGAGTAATATCTCACTTGTCGGAAATGATAGAAAGAATACCCGTACAGATTAGAATAATAAAATGTAGTTCGGGAAAAAGTAAGGTTGAAATAAAAGGATAAGACAATGAGTAAGACATTGTACATATACAGAGCATCTGCTGGGTCGGGAAAGACATTTACTCTCGCCCTCGAATATATTAAGCTGCTTATTCTCTCTCCCGATGCTTATAGGCATATTCTTGCCGTAACATTTACCAATAAGGCTACGGGTGAGATGAAGGAGCGTATAATGAGCTGTCTTTTTGGTATAGCAAACTCTCTACCCTCCTCCAATGAATATATGAGAAGGCTCGCCGAAGAGTTTCCGCAGTATGACGAGGAGAAGATAAGACACAGAGCCGATATTGCCCTAAAGAAGATTCTTCACGACTATACGCATTTTAAGATTCAGACAATAGATGCATTCTTTCAGACTATATTGAGAGGATTGGCAAAGGAGCTTGAACTTAGTGGAGACATTGAAATAACGCTTGACAGCAAGAAACTGCTCGAAGATTCGGTAAATAAATTGATAAAGAGACTTACTCCCACGAGCGCCGAAATGGGCTGGTTGGTAGAATATATAGAGGAGCATCTTGCCAATGATAAATCGTGGAAGGTTCGCGACACGATAAAAAGGTTCGCCGAGAATATAATAAAGGAGGAGTATCAGGAGCGTGGCGCAGTGCTTCGTCAGCAGATTGAGGAGAATAACGGTGCGCTGCTCGCCGACTACAGGAAGGCTGTCAGAAAAATTGAGGAAGATATTGTAGCGCGCACAAAAAAGCTTGGTAACCGTTTCATTGAGATTGCCGAGGCAAATGCTCTTTCGGTAGATGATTTTGCTGGAAAAAGCCGAGGAGGACTATGGGGCTTCTTTGGTAAACTGCGCGAGGGAACGCTCGTGGAGATAACAGAGAAGAGTACAATGCAAAAGTGCATCGACGCTCCCGAGAAGGTGTCGAAAAAGCTGTCGGCAGCAGAATGCAATGAGATTGTTGCGCTTATTCTGAGCAACAGGAAGATGTACGACGAGGAGCAGAAAATGCTGAACAGCTGCGAGCTTTCTCTTACCCGCTTCCATCAGTTACGTCTGCTCAACAGCATAGCACGTACCCTGCAGGAGGAGAACAACCACGAGAATCGCTTCCTTCTGGCACAGACAACCTATCTTTTGAGCCAGATGATTGAGAATAGCACTGCATTTATCTTTGAAAAGATTGGAGGAGAAATAAATCATATTTTCATCGACGAGTTTCAGGATACATCAAAATTGCAGTGGCAATGCTTCAAGGTGCTGCTCGAGGAGGTAATGTCGCGCAGTTCAAAGCATCTTATTGTAGGTGATGTCAAGCAGTCCATTTATCGTTGGAGAAATAGCGATTGGAACATTCTGAATAATATTGAGAGAGAGTTTCCTGCCGGCACATACGACAATTACGGCAATCAACAGGGAACAACCAATTTCCGTAGCGAGAGGCGCGTGATTGAATTTAATAATGCTCTGTTTACAAAGGCTACCGAAATAATCAGGAACAGCTATTACGATAAATTGGGCACACGCCTCGAGGACCTTGTAAAGGCATACAGCGACGTTGCACAGTCAATCCCCGAGCGACGCTCTAACAGTGGTTACGCCGAGGTTCGTATGATAGAAGCTAACGATGTTACGCTTAAGGATGCAATGCTCGAGGAGACGATGCTTACTCTCGAGGAGCTTCTTCTCAGACGCAATGTTCGTCCGGGAAATATCACTATTCTTCTGCGCGAAAAGAAATACGCGCCTAAGATTGCGGCACTCTTCAATGAGCGATTCGCGCAATACAATTTCAGTATCGTATCGGACGAGGCATACAAATTATCTTCATCGTCAGCAATAGTATTGCTTATTGCGGCATTGCGTTACATTGCCACTCCCGAGGATAAGATAAACATTGTGCATCTTTTTACTCTATACAATAAAGAGATTCTTAAAAAAGAGGTATCTACAGCCGAACTTTTTATGGAGAGGGATTATCTGTCGTTGCTGCCCGAAAAAGTTGTCGAAGAGCTTCAGATGCTCAGACAGATGCCTCTCTACGAGCTTTTGGAGCGTCTGATTTTTATTCTCGAATTAAACAGGATTGAGGGTGCAGAGCCATATATCTATTCGTTTCTCGACCAAGTATCCAATTTTATCGATAAGGGAGCAACGGATATTAAAGAGTTTGTAAAATTGTGGGACGATGAACTGTGCGAAAAGACAATACCCGCCGGCGAGACAGAGAGCGTAAGAATTACGACTATCCACAAGTCAAAAGGATTGGAATTTCACACGGTAATCGTACCATTCGCTACGTGGAAACTCACCGGAGAGGTTCACACTCCTCTCAAAGAGAGAATCCTATGGTGTAAGCCCAATGAAGAGCCGTTCAAGAGACTCGACCTTTTGCCTATAGAATTCTCGAACAAAATGCAGAATTCAATATATGAGAAAGAGTTCAGCAACGAGTATCTGTTCCAATTGGTAGACAATCTCAACCTTTTGTATGTGGCCTCTACGCGAGCATCGAAGAACCTTTTTATAATCTCCGACGCAAAAAGCAAAAAAGACAATATCGGTCACCTGTTGCTTAATTTGATAGACAAATTAGGATTGGAGGGAGGAAAATACGACGATGAGAAAAAATGTTTCGTCTACGGCGATATTATGCCAAGCGTAGACAAAGAGGAAAAGAGCGACAATCCTTTTACCACAAAACCGCAGAAAGAGAGTATAGAACTAAAGTCGTTCGACAACAGATTGACATTCCGACAGTCGCGCAATCTTGCACGATTCCTTACAAAAGAGAAGGCCGAGGAGGAGCGTCTGGAGAATCTTATCCGCGGCGAGATTATGCACAATCTTCTCTCGCGTCTGACAACAGGAGCCGAGCTTGAGCGTGAGATGAAAAGAATGCAGTTCGAGGGACTGATATCCTCAGATGAGGAGTACGACTATATAAAAAGTCTCATTGAGGGTGCAATAGCCCTACCCGATGCCAAAGATTGGTTCTCGGGAAAATACAAGCTCTTCAACGAATGTACCATATTGTTCAAGGAGGGAGATAAACACCAGCAGCGTCGTCCCGACCGTGTGATGGTATACGGTAAAGAGGCTACTGTGGTGGACTTTAAATTCGGTCGTAAGAACGATGAGTACAAGAAACAGGTAAAGGAGTATATTCATCTGTTGCAGCAGATGGGTTACGAGAATGTGAATGGTTACCTTTGGTACGTTACTAAAAACGAGATTATAAAGATATAATATGACACCTTTTCTAAAATCGGTAGCAGAAGATATTTTTAAAAAGTTCAACAATGAGCTTGCGGATATTGCCATAGTCTTTCCTAACAAGCGTGCGGGACTTTTTTTCAACGAATATCTTGTTCAGAATAGCGGACATCCTGTGTGGAGTCCGCGCTATATGACTATCAGCGAACTTTTTCAGGAGAGCAATGATATACTCATAGGAGACACCATATTGCTTGTCAGCAAACTCTACAGAGAGTATTGCCGTCACACAGGCAGCAACGAGAGCATCGACCACTTTTACTATTGGGGTGAATTGATGATTAAGGATTTTGATGATATTGACAAGAATCTCATCGATGCTGACAAGATATTCTCGAATCTTGTTTCGTTGCGCGATATTGGCAATGCGAACGATTTTCTCGACGAAGAGCAGTGCAACGCCATAAAGCAGTTCTTCAAGAATTTCAGGCCCGAGGAGAATGGCAAATTAAAAGACAGTTTTCTGAAAGTATGGAAGGTCATAAATGCCATCTATCATAGTTTCGGCGCAGCCTTACGCAAAGAGAATATTGCTTACGAAGGAATGCTCTACCGCGATACGATAGAAAATATAAGGAATATATCTTTTCCTTGCAAAAAGTATATTTTCGTGGGATTCAATGCCTTGAACCGCGTAGAAAGTAAATTGTTCGACACTCTTAAGGAGCGCGAGCAGGCTCTCTTCTATTGGGATTACGACACTGTATACACCGACGTCAATTATCACGAGGCGGGTCGCTTTATGAGAGAGAATCTCAAGCGCTACCCTAATGAATTAAAGGAGTATGACTACGATAATCTGTCGAAAGAGAAGAGTATTACCATTGTCTCTGCGGCAACAGACAGCATACAGGCGCGATACGTTCCTAAATTCATCGGTGAGCATTTGGATGACAAAGAGATTGAGACGGCTGTCATATTATGCGACGAGAAATTACTTGAGGCTGTACAACACACGATTCCCCCCGAGGTAAAAAACATAAATATCACTATGGGATTCCCGATATCCCACTCTCCGGTGTACAGTCTTATGAGTATGCTCATAGAATTGCAAATATCGGGATACGACGAGGAGCATAGGACATTCACTCTCGACAGTGTGCACTCTCTGCTTAATCATCCTTACGTCATTCAATGCAGCGAAAATGCACAAAAGATAGACAAGGTGATAGTTGAGAACAGGATATTGTTCCCGCCATCGACGCTTCTGCAGTGCGACGATTTTCTTGCAAAGATATTCACGCGTCGCACCGACAATACCCTGTGGTTCGCATCGCTTGCCGACATTGTGAGCAGCATTGCGAGCAAGATAGGCAAAATGACAGAGAACGAAGAGAATATATACGAGGGACTTTTCAACGAGGCGTTACTGAAAGTATTTACACAGACTCAACGCTTTATCACGCTTTTGGAGAGCGACGACATTTCGATGCAACAATCGACAGTCGGACGTCTTTTTATGCGTGCGCTATCATCGCAGAGTATGCCTTTCCACGGAGAACCAATCGTTGGACTGCAGATTATGGGACTTTTGGAGACGCGTAATCTCGACTTTAAGAATATTATCATATTGTCCACTAACGAGGGTAATTTGCCAAAGGTAAGCAGCGAGAATTCTTTTGTGCCCTATAATTTGCGCCGTGCTTTTGGAATGACACTCTCAGAGCATCGCGACTCTATATATGCGTACAATTTCTACAGACTATTGCAGCGCGCCGAGAATATAACAATCGTTTATAACAGTTCTGTAGACAGTTCAAGCGGAGGAGAATGTTCGCGATATATTCTGCAGTTGCAGGCTAACAGGAATTACCAAATAGTAAAGAAATACCTCAACTCCAAAGAGTCTAACAACCACAGCGAGGTAAAAGAAGTTGTAAAGAGCCAGGCAATGATAGAGTCTCTTTTGCGCTATTTCGATTTTAAGACCAACAGAAAGGCACACGTGATGACTCCGTCGGCAATAAACCGTTATATAGATTGTCCGCTGCAATTCTATTATTACTATCTTATGAATCTTAAGAGATACGAGGAGGTTACGTCCGAGATTAAGCCTAATGAATTCGGCAGTATTTTTCACGCGGCAGCCGAGGAATTCTACAACAAGATAACCGCAGGAAAGAGAGTCGTAATAAACAAAGGCGACCTTGAGACATATATTAAAAAGGATGCACTGCTGTATGAATTTGTGGACAAGGCTTTCAACGACATTTATTTCAAGAACGAGGATGGTAAGCCTGTATACGACGGAGAGCAATTTATCAACAGAGAGGTATTGCACCGCTTTTTATTGCGTCTGATAAAAATAGATTACGAAAAAGCACCTTTTACATATATAGGAAGCGAGATTGAGCTCAGCTTTAAATACTACGACGCTCAAACAGGCGATGGTAATAATGTGGAATTGCTTATCGGTGGAATGGCCGACAGAATAGACGAGAAGGATGGCGTGCTTAATATCATAGATTATAAGACTGGAAAAAGTGAAGAAAAATCGGCTACAATGGAGAAGATTTTCGCTCACGATGGAGACACTATGGGTTATATCCTGCAATCTATGCTCTACTCTATCGCTGCCATTGAGAGCGGAATGTCCCACGAGGCAATTCCCTCGCTAATGTATATTCATAAGAAGGAAAAAGCCTGCTACAGGGATTTTGTTGTCAAAATTGATAAAGAGCCTATTGAGAGCATAAACAAGCACAAGGAGGAGTTTATGCGGAATTTAAAAGCCTGCATAGATGAGATATTCAATGTGAATATTCCTTTCTATCCTACCGACGACAAGGATAGATGCGAATGGTGTGCATACAAACAAATTTGTGACAGATAAATTTAAAATTATAGAATATGGAAGAGAGAGTAAATTTGGCAGTATCGCTTTTTAAGGAGGGATTCAATTGTTCGCAGTCGGTTGTTGCTGCATATGCCGACCTTTATGGCTTTACACGCGAGCAGGCGCTTAAAATGTCGGCATCGTTCGGCGGAGGTATCGGACGTATGCGTCAGACGTGTGGTGCCGCCTGTGGACTTTTTATGTTGGCAGGATTGGAGAATGGATGTACCGAAGGACGCAACAAGGACGGCAAAGAGGCTAACTATATTCTTGTACAGGAATTGGCCGAGGAGTTTAAGAAAAGGAACGGTTCCATTATCTGCAGCCAGCTTCTTGGACTCGACAAAAACGCAGAAACACCGGCAACACCTGAGGCACGCACAGCTGAATATTATAAAAAAAGGCCTTGTGTCAAAATAGTAGAAGAAGCGGCAAGAATATGGGGTGAATATCTCGAAATGAATAAAAAATAGATGCTTTTCCTAACATTATGTTTAAAAAAGCAGTAAAGTTTATTGCTTTTTTAAAAATAATTCATACCTTTGCACCCGCTTAAGCAAATTGAGGGTTGCCAAGAGGGTTATCAGCGTATTATCCCTTTATCAATCAATCAATTCCGATAGCAAAATAACAGATAAGAACTTTGGTTTAAAACCATTTAATGTTAATTTTAAAATAATAATTTATGATTACAGAACAGGCTGGTGAATTTGCAGGTCGTATTTGGAACGCCCTCAATGAAACAGAGGGTCTCACACTTAAAGAGATCAAAAAAGCAACTAAGTTGAAGGACAAAGAACTATATTTAGGTTTCGGTTGGCTTCTTCGCGAGGATAAAATCTTCTCAAGCATAAACGGTGAGGAGGAAATCATCGCTCTTAAGTAAGAAATAACTTCAATAAGAATAAAATATCGAGCTCTTATGGGCTCGATATTTTATTTATACCAATGGAAACAAAAAAACCGCACTCAAGGGGGAGAATGCGGCTTCTTTTATCGAGTAAACGCCTTTACTCGTGGCGTATCGACTTATCACAAGCAGATACGCCGGAATCTATTACTATGAAAAACACACATATATAACGCATTAAATGGATTTTTGTTTCTAAAATATTGGTAACATTCCCAATTTAATGTTAAAATACAGACAGACTATATTTTAACTGTGTTCAACCACTGTTTTGTGCAATAAAAAAATGTCAGGCAAAAGGTTTTTACCCACAATTTAAAGCAGAAATACTCTTTTTTTACAGGAATGGAGTAAAAAGGTTGCCGAGCCATCCTACGAATCTGCGCCATAGAGAGACCTTATTCCAATCGTCGCGTGTCATAATGCGGCTTTCTTTCTTGTCCTCGTTGTAATATTTGAGAAACTCTTCGGTAACCTTTTCATCGAAAATAAAGAGGTTATTTTCGTGGTCGTAACAGAGACTGCGGGCATCGAGATTGGCCGAGCCTATGGTTACCGTTTTTCCATCGACACTCATTGCTTTTGCGTGGTTGAATCCGGCATCGTAGAGATAAATCACTGCACCCTGCTTCTGTAATTTTTGCGCTAGATAGAGTGTCGCATCGGGAGTAAATTTAATATCCGACTTTGAGGATATCATTATTTCTACCTTTACACTATCCTCGAGTGCCTTTTTTATTGCTTTTCGCACTCTTTTTGTCGGAAGGAAATAGGGGCTTACTATGCTCACACTATCCTTTGCTGCATTTATCGCATTGGCGTAAATGTTGCGCAATTGTTCAGGATTCTGCCGCGGATAGCGGTCTACAACAGCAACGTTACTACCCTCTTTACTACTTTCCGCTTTTGGGAAATATTCGCCACCGCAAAGGCTTTCGCCCGTCTCCCCGCTCCACATTTTCACAAATACACGCTGTAATTCAGCCACCGCATTGCCTTGCACGCGAACGTGCATATCACGCCATTTGCCAACCTTCTTGTTTCCCACAAGATAATAATCGGCAACATTTATTCCTCCGCAGTAGCCTGTCTTTCCGTCGATTATCGCAATTTTACGATGGTCGCGGTGATAAAAATGGTTCACCCACGGGAATTTTATAGGGTCGAACGGTTCAATCTTTATTCCAGTCGAGCGGATAATATCAAGATGTTCCTTTTTCAGAGGCTTGTCGTTGGAGGAGTTACCTAAAGCATCGAATAGTATGCGTACCTCTACCCCTTCGGCTGCTTTACTTGCCAAAAAGGTGATAAGTTCTCTGTTTATCGAGTCGTTGCGAAAATTGAAATATTCAAGATGAACGTGATGCTCTGCTGTGCGAATATCATTGAAAAGGCTTTTGAATTTCGCATAGGCGCCATTGAGAATCTCTATATTGTTGCTGTCGCCGATTGCAATATTCTCCGATTCAATATATGCCTTCAACGCTTCGTCGGAGGGACCCGAGAAGCTGCGATCAATTGCCACAAAATTACTTTTGCACGCTACAATGAGAGGCACGACAAACAACAATAACAGACGATTGAATTTCATTATACTTATTGGAGACACTCTCCTTTTGCTTTTACTGCAAAAATACAATCAAACTTTCGCCTGTCTGTTGCAATATTTGTTAATTTATCCTACTTTTGCAATAATAACTTTTTGCGTCAAAGCATATACTTTTACGATTATGATATACAACGAAAGGGAGACACGTCACCAGCAAGTAATTGAAGCGGCCAAACAGATGATGACTGCCGCACGCACCGCACCAAAGGCAAAGGGTTGCGATATTATAGAGATTATGCTGATTACTGACGAGGATATAAACACATTGAGCAATGCTCTAAAGCAGATGGGCGAGGAGCTTCAGCGTCCGGGAATGATACGCGACGCAGGCAATATTCTCAGCGCAGAGGCTGTTATCCTTATAGGCTCGCGCGAGCTTGCAATGGGTCTTAACTGCGCCTATTGCGGATACCCAACCTGCGATGCAAGAGCCGAGGGAGTACCCTGTGCAATGAACACAATAGATGTCGGCATTGCTGTCGGCTCGGCCTGTGCTACAGCAGCCGACCTACGCCTCGACACTCGCGTAATGTATTCTGTAGGATACGCAGCACTTAAACTCGGATGGTTGCCTGGATGCAATTATGTGATTGGTATTCCTGTTAGTGCAGGATCGAAAAACCCATTCTTTGACAGAAAATAAAATGGAACAGAGAAGAGAACTTTACCTTCCGGCCGAGTGGCACAAGCAGCAGATGGTGCAGCTTACCTGGCCTCACGAAAAGAGTGATTGGGCTTATATGCTCGACGAGGTTGTACGTTGCTTTACCGATATTGCGATTGCCATAAGCCGTCGCGAGCGTCTTTTGATTGTTGCACCCAATGTCGATGAGGTACGCAAGCATCTGCAGACGACAGCCGCGAACATTCAGAATATAAAATTCTTCAGTTGCAATACCAACGATACGTGGGCACGCGACCACGCCTTTATCACCGTTCTTGGCGACAATGTACCCCATTATCTCGATTTTGAGTTCAATGGCTGGGGCCGAAAATTTGCCGCAGAGCTTGACAATGCCATAAACAATAAATTATACGATGCAGGCATCGTGCAGGGCGAATATGAGGATTGCTTGAGCCTTGTGCTCGAGGGTGGCTCCATTGAGAGCGACGGCAAAGGTACTCTGCTGACAACTTCCCAGTGTCTGTTGGCACCGCACCGCAACCAGCCTCTGACACAAGAACAGATAGAAAAGAGACTGAAGGATATGTTGCACGTAAAGAGAGTATTGTGGCTAGACCACGGTAACCTTATCGGCGACGACACAGATGGACATATTGACACCATTGCACGATTCGCGCCGAACGACACTATTCTGTTTGTGCAGTGCAACAATCAGAATGACGAGCAATTTGCCGACCTTCAGGCAATGGAGGCGCAACTTTCACTATTCCGCACCGAGGATGGCAAGCCATACAATTTGTTGCCTCTCCCCTCACCCGACCCCATTTTCGACGAAGATGGCGAGCGTCTGCCTGCAACATACGCCAATTTCCTTGTGATTAACGGAGCGGTACTCTACCCCACATACTCGCAGCCCGAGAATGACCGTAAGGCTGGAGAGATTATAAAATCGGCATTCCCCGGATACGAGATTGTAGGCATCGACTGTCGCGCGCTGATAAAGCAGCACGGCTCGCTGCACTGTGTAACAATGCAATATCCCACTAACGATAGATAATAGCTGACAATTATGAAAATAGGAATAATACAACAAAGCAACGGAGCAAGCGTAGAGGCCAATATACAGAAGCTTGCCGACAATATACGTTCATTGGCTGCACAGGGTGCACAATTGGTAATACTACAGGAGCTGCACAATTCACTCTATTTCTGTCAGGTAGAAAGTACCGCAAATTTTGCTCTCGCCGAGCCTATTCCCGGTCCTTCGACAGAGTTTTTCAGCAAGATTGCAGCCGAGTGCAAGGTGGTGCTCGTCACATCACTCTTTGAGGCACGCGCCAAAGGGCTCTATCACAACACTGCGGTTGTCTTTGAGTCGGACGGAAGCATCGCAGGCAAATATCGCAAGATGCATATTCCTGACGACCCCGCATATTACGAAAAATTCTATTTTACACCTGGAGACATTGGTTTTCGCCCGATAAAGACATCTGTGGGAACATTAGGTGTTCAGGTTTGTTGGGACCAATGGTACCCCGAGGGAGCACGCCTTATGGCATTGCGTGGAGCCGACCTTCTCATCTACCCCACAGCTATCGGTTGGGAGAGCAGCGACACCAAAGAGGAGCAGGAGCGTCAATTGGGAGCTTGGCAGACAGTGCAGAGAGGACACGCTGTTGCCAACGGACTACACGTTATTGCGGTGAACCGTTGCGGACACGAGCCCGACCCTTCGGGAATGACCAACGGCATACAATTCTGGGGACACAGCTTTGTAGCAGGACCTCAAGGAGAGTTTGTTGCCCATTTGGGAGAGAACGAAGAGAATGCCATAATAGATATTGACATTGAGCGTAGCGAGTCGGTACGTCAATGGTGGCCCTTCCTGCGCGACCGTCGCATAGAGGAGTATGGTGGAATAACCAAAAGATATTTGGACGAAGAGTAATAATTTAAGGCGCACAAAATTGTGCGCCTTAAATATTTCAGCATTTATACTCTACCGACTGCATAACCCACTGTACGTCGCGCAGGAAGTCCTGAAGATCCTGCTCGTGCTCCTCCTCTTCGGCCATAATGCGCTTGGCAATGTCGCACGTTGTAAAGTCGATATTGTTAGTGAACGATGCAATCTCCTCGTAGCGTATCACTGCGCAACGCTCGGCTGCAATATTCTGTTTAAGTACGCTTATCACGTCGTTGTTCAACGGCGCGGCATATTTACATCGGGCAAGAGTTATCCACTGCGCAGGGTCGAGCACAGGAACACCCTCGAGCTGAATAATACGGTCGGCAAGCATCTTTGCGTGTCTATACTCCTCCTCGGCGTGCTCTTCAAATTCACGCTGTACGTCGGAGCGCATAGCACCCTCTACAACAAGACTGCCTATCCAATATTGATAGTAAGCCAACCACTCTTCGCTAAGCGCCGCATTCAACTGCTCCAAAAGCTTCGGTAACTCTAAACGCTGTCTCAAAATAAGAACACTCTCTTTTGCCATAATCGTAAATTTTAAAGGTAAATATATAATTCATAAACAGCCGGAGTGGGTTTTTGTTTCTATCGTCCGGTAAAAAGAGTGCATTTTGAACAAAGCAAAAAATTAAATTATTTAATATTGTGTTAATATAATAAAATATACTAAATTTGCAACCAAAGGTTGCGGACATAAGTTACATACGAAACGCCTATCGGTAAAAGGGAATTTCTATGAAACTTATATTCGCTATTTATGACGAAAATCAATATATATAATGAAACTCGCCGTTGTAACAAAGCCCACATTCTTTATCGAAGAAGATAAGATAATCACACGTCTCTTCGAGAAGGGACTCGACTATCTTTTTCTCGACAAGGCACATCCGCACCCTCAATATATTGAAAGATTATTGAATCTTATCCCCAAGAAATATCACAAAAGAATCTTCACCTGCAACAACCGCTTGATGCAGGATTACAATCTTGCCGGCCAGTTGTTCCCTCCCGGTTCGCCCCACCCCACAAAAAAACAGAAAGGCAAATTGGTAGGATACGCAGCCAACCTTAACGAATTGCACGAATTCAAGAGCTTCTACGAGATTATGTGCTTTGGTCCTCTTGGCCGCACATTCCATCAGAGCTCGGAGCTTAACGAGTATGGCAAGAAGGTTATCAACAAACGCGTATGGGCCTTTGGAGATATTGATGAGGAGAATATAAAAAGCCTGTCGGATTATAAATTCGGAGGAATTATTCTCGAGGCGCAAGTTTGGGACAGATTCGATTCGTGTCGATCTACTGACTACAGTGAACTTATAGAAAGTTTCATCAGAATAGAGAAGATTACCAGAAAATTATAATTGAAAAGAAAAAATTAGGTAAATTTGCACACGATTTTAAAAGATAAAACTACTAATAAATAACAAAACTTAAACTTTACCAAAATGAATAATACCCCTTATATGGTATTTTCGGGAACAAAATCTCGTTACCTTGCAGAAGCTATCTGTAAAGAGTTAAATTGCCCCCTCGGCCAGATGAACACCACCTATTTTGCTGATGGAGAGTTTGCAGTGTCTTACGAAGAGTCTATTCGTGGTAAGAATGTATTTTTGGTACAATCTACATTCCCCAATTCAGACAACCTTATGGAGTTGCTCCTTATGGTAGACGCAGCTAAGCGTGCATCGGCTAAGAGCATTGTTGCTGTAATGCCCTATTTTGGTTGGGCACGTCAGGACCGCAAGGATAAGCCCCGTGTTTCTATCGGTGCTAAATTGGTTGCCGACCTTTTGAGTGTTGCCGGAGTGAGCCGCGTTATTACAATGGACCTTCACGCCGACCAGATTCAGGGATTCTTCGACCAGCCTGTAGACCATCTTTACGCTTCAATGGTATTCATTCCCTACATCCACTCACTCAATTTGGAGAATCTTGTAATTGCTACTCCCGACGTGGGTGGTTCTAAACGTGCAAGCGCATATTCAAAATGCCTTGGTGTACCCCTCGTACTTTGCCACAAGACACGCGCAAAGGCTAACGTAGTAGATACAATGCAGATTATCGGTGATGTAAAGGACAAGAATGTTATCCTTGTAGATGACATTGTGGATACAGCAGGTACAATCTCTAAGGCCGCTAACCTTATGATGGAGAATGGTGCACAGTCGGTTCGCGCTATTGCATCACACTGCATTATGTCGGGTAACGCATCGGAGCGCGTAGAGGAGTCGGCTCTTACCGAAATTGTATTTACAAACAGTATCCCTTACGAGAAGGGTTGTCCCAAAGTAAAACAGCTCTCTATCGCAGGTATCTTCGCCGAGGCTATCCAGTGCGTATTGAACAACGAGTCAATCAGCAAGCAGTATATTTGCTAAAATATAATGCGTAATATATTTTACACTACACTATTAGCGTTTCTCCTGCTGTCGTGCGGAGGTTCGGGGTACACCATTAACGGTACTATTGAAAATTCGAACGATGGCGAGAGTGTCGCTTTAGGATATTCTGTATACGGAGACGATTTTACAAGAATAGACGAGACGACAATAAAAGATGGAAAATTCCATTTTAAAGGAGATATTGATGGTTGTAAAATATATTATCTGCTTTATCTGAACGAAGAAAGAGAAATTTGCACACCGTTCTTTTTGGAGAATGGAGAGATTACCGCAAACTTATCGGAGAATATTTCCCGAGTAAGCGGCACTCCGACCAACGATGCGAATATGGCATTCGAGGACTCTCTTCTATGGTATGTCAATGAGATATTCTCTGTAGAAAATCAATTGAACAGCGATTCTACAATCTCCGATTCCACACGTGCTTCTATAGCGCTTAGAGGATACGAGCTACAGAATGAATCAATGATGTATGTAAAAGAGGTCATTCGAGAGAATATAACATCAATCCTCGGTCTATATTTATTGGTGCAATTTGCCGACATCTTCGACATACTGGAACTACAGGAGCTTGAACGCGAAATTCCAACCGTGCATCAAGCGCGCAGCAACAATTCTCTGTATGATATTCTTATGGAGATTATGGACGAAAGAAAGTTCAACAGATAGTTCCACAGACAACAAACAAAAAATAGAGTCAATTAATTGACTCTATTTTTTTATATATCTGATAATGCTCTGCAACGAGAGTATCAATATTGCTCTTTCTCGTTAGGAAAATCCATACTCTTTACGTCGCCTACATAATTACCGATAGCATCGGTGATTACACTCTGAAGGTCGGCATAACGACGCAGGAAACGAGGGGTAAAATCGGCTGTCATTCCCAGCATATCGGCACTGACAAGAACCTGACCGTCTACTTTTCCTCCGGCTCCAATGCCTATCACAGGTATTCCTAATTCCGAAGATACCTTTTCGCCCAATGTTGCAGGAATCTTTTCGAGTACAATAGAGAAACAGCCAGCCTCTTCGAGCAATTTTGCATCGTGACGCAGCTTCTCGGCCTCCATTTCATCTTTGGCACGCACGCTGTATGTACCGAACTTATTTATGCTCTGCGGAGTAAGGCCCAAATGTCCCATAATAGGTATTCCGGCATCGAGAATCTTGCGTACCGAAGGAAGAATCTCCTCACCACCCTCGAGTTTGAGAGCGTCGGCGTGGGTCTCCTTCATAATGCGGATAGCATTCTTAACCGCTTCATCGGCATTTACCTGATAAGTTCCGAACGGCATATCAACAACGACAAGCGCACGCTTAACGCCACGAACGACTGACTTTGCGTGATAAATCATTTGGTCGAGTGTGATAGGCAGTGTGGTCATATTACCCGCCATAACATTGGATGCAGAGTCTCCCACAAGAATAACATCTACTCCACCGGCATCGACAAGCGAGGCCATTGTAAAATCGTACGCGGTGAGCATTGCTATCTTCTCACCCTTTTTCTTCATCTCAATAAGACGTCGTGTAGTTACCTTACGAGAGTCTTCGACAATATATTTAGACATAAATTCTACCTCTTTTAAATACAGCGCGAAGTTACACTAATTTTCGCGAATATCAGCTGCTTTGTCCATTTTTTCACAAGCAGCAGCCTTCATAGAGTATCAAAATGCCTTTTTGAACAAATTCAGCCGCAATTCCTGCGTAGTGTCCAACAACATTTTCTGCTTGCCATTCTGTGTTATATTAACGTTGGTGATATTTATAATATATTCCAATTGCTCATCGCAATATCGTGCAGAGGCATTATAAAAAAGAGACAAAGAGTCCGATTCTCCTAAAATCATTCTCATTGCCGAGAATGGTATCTCCCACACTACAGCATTGTCGTTTGCAACAAAGTCTGTGTATTGCAAAAATAAATCACAGCACACAACATTCTCCTTTATTGAATGGAGCAATACTGTGTCTTTTAAGTTGCCTTGCAATATATTGCATATAGGAAAATCGTATACTATAAGCCCTGTGCGCAAAGAACGACCCGCGAGCGGCAGAGTGTCGCCCGCATAAAGAGTGACTGTTCCGTCATACTCCCCCACTATACTCATTGCTATCGCATTATTTGGTGTACGCTCAAAAGGTGTTTCTCTGTTGCTGCACGAACACAGGAGGAGAAAAAGAAAAACAGATGCCATATAAAATGTATTCTTCATATTCTATATAACACCTGAAATATAATATTGTTTAAAAAAGAAGTAAGGCTGCAAAGAACAGCCTTACCCATAAAGTAAATGTGTTATTATCCGCAGTGGAAATATCGGTGAACGAGCTTAAGCATTTCCTCCATATTACCGTTAATATCGGCTCTCAAAGTTCTGTCGCCATAAGAGCGTAGACGCTTTATAATGCCATCAATCATTGCGGGGCTGAATACATTGTGCTGCTCAAAGACTGCACGCTGACGCTCGAGGCAATCGGCAGAAGCCTCGCAACTGTCGGGAAGTTGGGCAAGCTGACTCAATTTATCGGCATTCTCCTTTTGGTGGATATTTACATTCACATAAGTTCTTTCGGCAATATCAAGAGCATTCTCAAGCTCGAATCCGTAGCGGCAAGCAACAGCAAGACCGGCAATAAGCTGATAAATATCGGCCGAGCCGTCGGGTGAACGCATCTCGACAGTCTGTTTCTGTGTGGTATCGTATGACGACTCATTCTCTATAGGATTGGCCAATTTACACATATCACTCTTTGCAGCCCAACCGAGAGGCACACGAACAAGCACCGAACGGTTTCTGTCGCCCCAGCAGATATTTGTAGGAGCCTCCTGATGCGGTACAAGGCGGAAATAAGATGTTGGATTGGTATTACCAAAAGCTGTGATAGAGGGAGCAAGCTCCATCATACCGGCAATTGCGCGGCGGGCTGTCGATGACAACACACCACTGTCAAGCATCATATTCTTGCCGTCCTTAACAATTCTCATATGAACGTGTAGGCCCGAGCCAGCCTTTCCTGCAGTGATTTTAGGAGCAAAAGTAATGTCGTAACCATACTGGAAGGCAAGGTTGCGTATAATCCATTTTGCAATCATCAGCTGGTCGGCAGCATCGCAAGCATTAACGGGAAGGAACTCAATCTCATTCTGCTCGTAGATAAGGCCGTCGATGGTGAAATTACCAACCTCTGAGTGTCCATACTTAATCTCTCCTCCGGCCTGTGCTATATAGGCCATACACTCGGTACGGAAAGCATTGAACTTTGCATAGGGAGCCGACTCGTGATAACCCTTCTGGTCGGTTGCGGGAAACATTCCGCTGTCGGGAGCAATCACATAATACTCAAGCTCGCCCATTGCCTGAAACTCCATTCCTGTTACCTCGTTAAAGGCGCGGCACGCCTTACGCAAGGTATTTTCGGGAGAGCTCTCAAGCGGTTCGCCATCCTTGTTGAAATAAGAGCAGAGCATAGACAATGTAGGAATCTCGGCAAATGGGTCGAGGAATGCTGTCGAGAAGCGGGGAAGTACATAAAGATCGCTGCTGCCTGCCTCGATGAAGGGAAAGAGACTCGAGCCATCAACGCGCTCACCGCAGGTGAGGATAGCATCGAGATACGCTGCATTGTTTATCACAAAATTCAAGGTCTTCAATCGTCCGTCACCGGCAGGATACATAAAATTAACCATACGCACCCCATTCTCCTTGATGTAGCGAATAATATCGGCCTTTGTAAACTCCTTATTACTTTTTCCCAAATAAGCTACTATTTTATTGGGATTAAGTTCCAGTTCCTTGTTCATAGTATATAAGTATTAAAAAATTATTGTCATTTATTTGCTCGTTGTAACATATGCACAGCTTGCATAATCTTATTCTTCAAAAGTACAGGATAACCGGGATTATCCGACAAGAAGCGTTCAAGTTCGTAATTTGCGGCAGGGCTGCGATGGCTGCCCAGCAACGCCCCTACCCAATTACGCGGGAAGAAAATATCTCCTGTACGCTGAACCTCCTGCAGTTCATCGAGTGCGGGACGTATATATTTCACCGTACGCTCGCCACGCAACGGATGGTTAAGATATGACAACGTTGTTGCGGTCCACGGCTCTATACGACGATTCTCAGGCTCCATAAGCGACTCGAAAAGTCCGTCGAGCAGCAATGTATCAGGGATAACTGCGCGCGATATAAAATCGAATTGTCGCAGACGGTCGCCGTTGGCTATTCTGCTGCGCTGTGCCGATATTATATCATCGCAGCGCTCGGGCATTCTTATTGCAAGCTCATAGGCCAAAGTCATATAGTCCGACTCGCCGAGCAGCGGATGGTTCTTCTCTTTCCACACAGAATATAGCGCACTGACAATCTGCGGCGAACGGGCCTCACAGGCTAACAGACGCAGGAGCATTGTTCGGCACGATGCCAAAGGATGCGACTGCGACAATTCATATAGCGACTGCTCTATATTCCTGTCGGTGCTACTGCGCAGAGGCTCGCCAAAATAGGAGCATATAGTGGACGCTATCAGAGGATTTTTCTCTTCTTTGAGCCCTTTTAATAATGTATGGGCAAACTCCTCATTGCCAACCCTCTTTAGCTGATAATTCTCGTAGAGAGTCATTAGATACGACTGTCGGGCAGTCTCGTCGATTGTAGTGTGCCAATTATCGAGCAACCATTGCAGAGATGGAGCTTCTGGCAAGAAAATGGCGTAACCGCGACCGTCGCTGTTGGGCAACAGCAAGCGTGCATCTTCAGCAACGCTGCACACAAACTCCTTGCCGCTCATAGTAACATTTACATTTGTAGTATCTTTTCCTATCACCGTTACCTCGAAGCTCTGCGGCCACAGCAGCCCACGCTGCAGCGGGTCGCTCTGCACAATGCGCATAATGCCGTCGTTCACGCTGCATTCAATATGCGGTAATCCTTTCTCGTTCACCCACACATTACTGAATTCCAAGAGATTATCGACTGTTTTTGAGTCGAGGATAATAACAAGGTCTTCCCACGTTGCATTGCCGTAGGCATATTCTTTAAGATACTGCTGTATGCCGCTACGGAAGGCCTCTTCGCCCATTATCTCGACAAGCTTTTTCATCATCACAGGAGCCTTGCAATAGATTATATTGCCGTAGATAAGCCCGGCATTGCTCAAATTGTCCAACGGCTGCTTAATTGATGTTGTTCCCGCAGTGCGGTCCTCGGAAAGTGAGGGTGAGGTTATTGTCTTAAGCCAATTGAGGCTGTGGTTAATATCGGGAAAGAGAGGCTCCACAATTGCCGATGCAAAGTAGTTGGCAAAGACCTCTTTTGTCCACACATCATCGAACCACTGCATTGTCACATAGTCGCCGAACCACATATGGGCTGTTTCGTGCGCAATGAGTAATGCTCGGCGAAGTTCCTCATCGGGTGTAGGATTCTCGTTCAGAAAGATGGTAGCGTCGTTGTAGAGCGTTGCTCCCGTATGCTCCATTCCTCCATATTGGAATCCAGGAAGGATTATAATATCGTATTTTGAGAAGGGATAGGGAACGCCTGTATAATTCTCCATCCACTCCAGCGACGAAATTATCTGAGAGAAGATAATATCCATCTGTGCCAGACGCTTTTCGTCATTTTCACGATGGTAGGCAGCGATGGTCCTCTCTCCGGCCTTATATTCGCATCGGCTCATATTTCCTGTGACAAATGAGAAAAGATAGGTGCTCAAAGGCTCTGTAGTCTCAAACTTAATTCTCTTTCTGTCGCCGGCAACGGTGAGACTGCTCACCGCGCTGTTCGACACAGCCTCCCACTGAGCAGGAATCTCGAGAGAGAGAGTAAAATTGGCCTTAAGATTGGGCTGCTCAAAGCAAGGAAAAAGAGTGCGCGCCCTGTCGGGGACAAGCAATGTATAAAGAAAATCGTCGTTGCGGTTAAGCGATTGGTCGCCAGCTACAAAAGCGATATTTACTATATTATCCCCTACTCTGCTCGCCGAAGCAGGAATTATTATGTGTTCGTTGCGAATATCGCAGGCAATGGCTGTACCATTAACCGTAATACCTTTTATATTATCAGGGTCGTTACGAAAATCTACAATGACAGGCTGTGCGCTATCAAGCGAGAAACGCAATGTAGCCTCGCCCACGACAGCAGAATCCCTCTCCTGCGGAATTGAGAAAAAGAGCTCGTATGCAAGTTCTTTTATCTCTTTTTTGCGCAATGTGGCCAATTGCTCCGACACTCCTTCGCTATACAGCTCCTTTTTGTCGTAAGAGCTGCAGGCAACCAAAAATGCAAGAGTAGTTACAAGAAAAAGTCTAAAAACTCTCATCATTGTAATATTTTCCCTCTTTAATCTAATCTCTTGTGGAACTCAACGACTGCCTCTATTCCCTTGCGGAACATTTCGAGGCTGAAATTCTCATTGGGAGAATGTATGGCGTCGCTCTCAAGGCCAAAGCCCATAAGTATAGTCTTTACACCAAGAATCTTCTCAAAGTCGCTGATAATAGGGATACTGCCTCCGCGTCTCACGGCAAGGGGCTTCTTGCCGAATGCCTTCTCAAAGCCAGCCTCGGCAGCCTTGTAGGCCGGCAGAGTTATAGGACAAAGATAGGCCGAACCGCCGTGCATAGGAGTAACCTTAACCTTTACACACTCGGGAGCAATAGATGTAAAATAGTCAATGAACTGTTGCGATATTTTGTGATGATCCTGGTTGGCAACCAATCGGCACGACACCTTTGCGTATGCCTTCGACGGCAACACAGTCTTACTGCCCTCGCCGGTGTATCCGCCCCAAATGCCACAAAGGTCGAACGACGGACGGCAGCTATTACGTTCAATGGTAAGATACCCCTTCTCGCCGCGCAACGCAGCAACGTCAATGGATTCCTTATATTTCTCCTCGTCGAAAGGAATAGATGCAATCATCGCACGCTCCTCGGGCGACATTTCAACAACATCGTCGTAGAATCCGGGGATTGTAATACGGCCATCCTCGTCGGTCATCTTTGCTATCATCTCACAGAGGACATTTATAGGATTAGCCACCGCTCCGCCAAAATGTCCCGAGTGAAGGTCGCGGTTGGGGCCTGTAACCTCAACCTCCCAATAGGCAAGGCCGCGTAGTCCTGTTGTCAGCGAAGGAAGCTCTGCCGATAGCATACTCGTATCGGAAACAAGGATAATATCACACTTAAGAAGCTCTTTGTTTGCCTCCAAGAAAGCATTGAGGCTGGGAGATCCAATCTCCTCTTCACCCTCGAAAATGAATTTCACATTGTGTGTAAGCTCGCCTTTCCTTACAAGATACTCAAAGGCTTTTACCTGTATCATAGCCTGTCCCTTGTCGTCGTCGGCTCCGCGTGCCCATATTTTTCCATCTTTTATTACAGGCTCAAAGGGGTCACTGTGCCATAGTTCGAGAGGCTCGGCTGGCATTACGTCGTAGTGTGAATAGACAAGCACTGTGGGAGCATTTGCATCCACCATCTTTTCGGCATATACCAAAGGATTACCTGCCGACGGCATTACCTCGGCTCTGTCTACGCCGGCCTCAATAAGAAGCTCTTTCCATCGTTCAGCGCACAATTCAACATCTTTTTTATGCGACTGTTTGGGACTTACGCTGGGAATACGTATCAACGAGAAGAGCTCGTCGAGAAAGCGTGATTCATTCTCTGCTATATATTTTTTTACCTCCATAATTATTTGTTTTTAATATTAACAACCGGACGAATCCATTGGGCTAAAAGCCTGTGATGTTCGCCAATTATTGCGAAGATAATAAGAATATATATTGAATGCAAATTAAGAATCTTAATATTTAACAACTGCGCGGATGCACTTTTCATCATCAGGCGTTTATAACAGAGCAAAAAGAGCGGAAAAGAGAACAAACATATTTCTTATAATCGACATTTTTTATACCTTTGTTTAAACGATTATATCCTATGACAGCTTTTTCGGAGAAAGATAGACGCATAGAGCGTTGCCGCAATCTTTGGAGCAATATTTTTGGAGACAGCAATGAATATATTACACAATTCATAAATACTTACTATTGTGACAGCAATATGCTGTCGATAGAAGATGATGACAAACTGCTATCTATGCTGCATATTATCCATTTCAAGAGCAACAGCTTTAGGATTGGGTATATCTTTGCTGTTGCCACTCACTACGAGGCCCGCTGCCGAGGATATGCATCGCAACTGATAAACGATGCAATAGCCATAGCAAAGGAGAGAGGATACGATGCTTTGGCGCTTATTCCTGCAAGCAAAGAACTGTACGGTTATTATACACGATTCGGCTTTTCGGGACGATACAATGTAACCTTTCTGTTACCCGACAATTTTTCTTTTAACAGCGACAATCCACAGGAGGACCGCGTGGCTCTACTACCGCTATCCGAGCGATTCACAGCCCCATCAGATGATTCAACCATTGAATTAGTGTGGGAAGATTAGTGATAAAAAATAAGAGTGAATACAAAAAGTGCGCAAGCAAGAATATAAGAGTTGGATTCACAGAGTGCATCCCTGCGCTGTCGCAGGCGTCCTTGCAACGAAAAAGGTATAGGGGAAATATTATTTCCCCTATACCTTTTTTATGTTGCGGAAAGAGTGGGATTCAAACCCACGGTACGGTAAAAACCGTACGCCGGATTTCGAGTCCGGTCCATTCGATCACTCTGGCATCTTTCCTTTAAATGTGGGGCAAAAGTAGTAATTTATATTCTTACTAAAAATATTTTTCTTTATTTTTTCTTAAAAGAACTGCTCTGCCCGACGCCCGATATATGGTTTATCTTACATACATTTTGCTTGCACTGCCATTCTCCTTGCGTATATATATCCCTTTGTGCAAATGAGGTATAGTGGCTACGGCACCAGAGTATATCTTTACTCCTCCGAGGGTGTAAATTTCCACTGTATCATTATGCTCGGCAATGGTTTCTACTGTCGTCGCCTGCCCCAACGACACATATATTACGTCGGAACTTTCTGTTTCGTTGCCTACAGCATCGGCGGCTTTGACCGAATATCGGTAGGTGCCATTCTCCTCTAATCCTTCGAATGTATAGCTTGTCTCTGTGGTCTCTATTGTTTCGACAGGAACAATAAGCTCGTCGCGCAGCAATGATATTTTTATATCATCTACTACTACACGCTTTTTATCCAATGATTTTTCGGTGGAGAATGTTATAGTGAATTTTCCTGTAGCGGTTATTGTAACACTCTCTTCGCTCCAATCGGCGGTAGGTTCAACAGTCTGTATAATATCGCCATTGTCAGTCGATAGTGTAAGTTGTGCTCCTGTGTCGCCAGCATTGTGCAGACGTACCTTGTAGGAGATATTTATCTTTCCCTCTTTATTTATAAGAGGTGTTGTCAATTCTCCTGCTGTATTGGAAGCGCCTATGCGCAATGTGCCTGTATTCGAAAAGATATTCTTAACGCTCCACCCTGCTTTTGAGAAATAGCTGTCAGGGGAGTTGATAGGTATATTTGCTGATGTACAGTTATAAAAATCCTCGGTGAGGATATTGGTGTACGAGCTTGTAGACTCGCTTTTGGTAACCTTTTCGAGTGTAAGAATGTAGTTGTAGGCATCTTCCGACTCGCTCCAATTGGCAGTAAAGCTGTTGGATGTTACCTCTGTTGCAGCAAGGGCGGTAGGGGTTGTTACATCGCCACGCATAAAGGAGAAATGTATCACTCCATTCTCGAGGCGTATGTCTCGGATGGGCTTGCCCATATAGCCGCCAGTAAAGACTTTTGCTGCGGGGGTTGAATAGTCTGTAAGCTCGGTGTTTCCGGTGGGACCAGGCCATACGTCACCCAAAAGATTATTTTTATAGTGGGTGGTAGAGGTTGCATTCTCGGACTTCAGACGTTCTCCATCGGCGGGGATAATGGTGAATCGTTCGTGCGAGACATTGCAGTTTATCTCGTTTCGGCTCCAATAATATTCGTTATAATCGACGTGTATTATAAGCATTCCTGTATTCACGATATATTTGTCGAAGCCCTCGGCCTGTCTGTTCTCAAGAATATAATATTCATTGGAATTGGCATCATTCACAATCTTGTAGCCTACTCCACCCGACGTTAATGCATCGAGGCTGTAGTTGCCTTTTTCGGTAAGCTCGACGAGTTTTCTCCAGCCCATAAAATCGCGTTCATAGGCATTGTAGCCAACGGGGGCGTATCCTCGCATTGTGTTGTCGCCGTAGTCCATCACATCCCAATAGTCCATTCCAAAAGCAGCATAGTTACCCGAGGTATCGTAGTGGTCCATAAGACCTAGACAGTGTGAGAATTCGTGGCATATTGTACCTATTCCCGAAAGATTGCCGGCGTATTGGCCGCCCTGCTGAATGTAATAGTCGTTAAATGCAAGCTCGCAGCTGCAGGCGTATTTGTTCACCATCACGTCATCGAGCTTTATGGGCGAAGAAAATTCACTCAGCCACGAGGAGTGCGGCCATATATAATTGGAATTTGAGTTTGCAACGTGCTCGCCATAGCCTGCGTAAAGGCAATAGACATATTCAATCTCGCCGTCGCCATCATTGTCGAAAATGGAAAAATCGACCTTTGAATCGAGCGCTCTACAGGCCTCTATTATCATTGCGGCGGGATTAGTGTCGTTGCCGTAAATATTGTTGCGTCCATAATAGGCCTGATTGTTCTTGAGCGTTACAATGTCGCAGACAACGAATTTTGGCTTGAAAATGCTATCGCTCTGTGCTACGAAATAATCGTGGACGCTGCCGGGCAACGAGGTAATATTCTGACTTTCCAGATAGGGAGAATGAAAGCCTGTGTAATTCTCACCCGAGAATGTTGGCTCAATCTGCTCTTTTGTAAAAGATAATTTTACATCGGCAAACTCCACCAAGAGTATAGGGACATATATCTCTCCTTCAGGCTTAATGTCACTATTCAGTGCGCGTGTGGCATTGGCGCGTGTAACGGCACTTTTGGCATACGTCGCCATTCGCGAGCGCATATTCACAGGATTGCCCGACAATATAAGCGCCTCTTCGTCGCTCGAGCGATTCTCTTTGTTATGAGCAAGGCAATTGGTAGAGACAAGAGCGCCATCGGCTGTCATTGTCGCATAGTAAAAGTCGCCGTTGGCCTCCTTTACCACGGGTATTCCGTCCAATGTGGTATAATAGTGACAATATTCGTCTCCCGTCAAGCGCACCATAAGCGTAGTGCCGTCGGACTGCTTTACGCTGATGGCTGTTCTGTCGGCAGGGATTGCGAAAATAGAAAGAGCGATAAAAAGAGCTGATAAAAATATAAAAATACGTTTCATAGTTTTTCTTAAGTTATTCACACGATGGCTCAATTTCCCGTCAGCAGAAAGAGAGGAAAGAGCATCGGCCTGCAAAAATAGTATTTTTGTTATTATTTTTATCTGTTGTCTTTCAAATTCTTACATAATATTTAAATGAATAAGTTATTTTTAACATCTAATTACTCTTCTCCTCGGCAGTACTTACCCAATATATTCCGATGCAAATGAGTGCCAATGCCGATATTTGAAGGTCGTCGAGCCTGTCCTGTCCGAGTACAAGAGAGGTTATCGTTACGATAAAGAGTGTAAGGTAGCCATAGATTGACACTACAGTAGGACGCAGGAATTTAAGCCCAACAGGCACAAGCAGATAACTTACCACCGTAGGAAAAAGAAGTACATAAAAGAGTACGCCAAGTTCCTTTGTATTATGCTGCAGCAGAAACATCGGAGCCTCGAATCCCCCAAAAACAGTTGCGACCAACGACGATACTGCACCGCCCAAGAATGTGTATCTCAGCATCGTCATATTGCTGACGCGCTTGAGAATGACTCCTGTAAGAATCAAATATACAGCATAGCACAGAGAGCACACTACGCCTAAGATATTTCCCAACAGAGGATTGGTTGCCAATGCCTTGTCGGGCTGCGACAACAGGCATAATATTGCACCTAAAAAAGCTACGAGAATACCGGCAACCTTGTTCGACGTAACCTTTTCGCCTAAAAAGAGAACCGACAGAATAAAAACCCATATTGGCTGTATGGCATTCAGAATAGCAAAATTGACAGGGGTCGTGTAGTTTATTCCCGTTGCATAGAGGAGCATATATCCAAAGACCGATATTGCTCCTATGAAAAAGAGTTTCACCCTGTCGGCTACGCTCGAAAGGTCTGGCTTTTCGAATATTCCGATAATCCAGAATACCGCTGTTCCAAAAACAAGGCGTAAGGTTACGCAGCTCAACGGGGAAATGTATAGAGGCAATAGGAATTTCAGAGCATTCATATTTAGGCCGCTGAATATTCGCGACGCAAAGAGCGCATAGTGCCCCTTTAATGTATCATTGTTTTTCATTGCTACTACTGTTCACTCGGTACAACAACAGAAAGAATAGGACGGCAAAAGCCAATAGGGAATTGAAGCCAAAAGAGAATCTCTGCGAGCTTGTATGCATTATCTTCTGAAAAAAATCTATTATAAAAGGATAGAGCAATATTGCCACATAGTTCATTGTCATCACTAGTCCCAGAGCAAAGGCCGTCTTTTGCGGCGGAGCATACTGCGAGCTGCGGTCATAAATATAGGGCTGTGCAATGCCGTATCCTGCTCCGGCGACAAAGCAACCAATGGTTATCAGAACAATCTCTTTGCTCACATAAACGAGAAGAAGTCCTAAGGCTATCATCATAAGCGACGTTCCTGTAACACGCCCCTTGAGGAAACGCATTATAGGGTTAAGAAAAAATCCTGGCAGCATTATTGCCAAATAGAATATAGAGGTTACCACTCCTACACTGCCACTGCTGTAACTATATTCTCCCATAAGGAACGGTAGGTCTATGCCGACAGCCATCACAAGATAGGTCACAAGAAAATAGTATAATATATACCACATCAAAGGGCGATACTGTATTGTGGCAACAGATGGCGATACACTTTTTTTGCTGATATTTGCCGTTGCGACCTTTTCGCCCGCCCGTGCGACAAAAGGCATAAGCAGCAGCGATAGGAACGGCAGAAGATAGACCACAAAGGGCAAGCGCCATTTAATATCGGCAAGATAACCAACGGCAACGGTGGCAACAACAAGAGTCACATTGTTTATTGCCGAGCTATAGCCGAATTGCTGTGTACGGTACTCCCCATCGAAAAAGTAGGATATTATATAGGTAGAAAGAGGAATTATAATTCCTGCGCCAATGCCCAAGAGAGCGCTCACCAGCAGAAGCTCGTTTATACTGTCGCAGAAGAAATATAGCACTCCACACAAAGCAAAAAGTCCCAATCCCCAATATAGCAGACGCATATATCCCAAATGTTCAGTGAGCCATCCGGCAAGCAGTATAAAAGGTATAATCATAAGCGAGGGCAATGAGGTGAGCATTTCAATATCAAGGTCGCTCGCGTTGGTAAAAATATGAGAAAGGTCGTCTAGGATAGGAGATATTGCAAGGCCGGGAAGCGACGTAAGAGCCGACACGGACCATATTCCGACAAGCGCTGTTAGTGTTATGACACCTTTTCCGGTTTTTATATTCATAATATTACAAGATTTTTCATTTTAGAACAAGTCTGGATATAAATAGGTTCATCGGCTGCGTTTTTTACTGCCGTTACCATCTTTTCAGCTTTTTAAAATTATGGCAACAAACTCTTTACACAGAGCTGCTGTTTCATTTACGACAATAAACTTTTAAAAAGTATCGATTATGAAAAGAGACGAAGAAATTTTAAAGAAGACAACTGTTACAACATCGGTATTTGCGTCGGAGGAGATGTTAAAATCGGCGCCGGTAGACACAATTCCGCAGCACTCCACTACCCCGGAGATTGCCTATCAGATGGTAAAAGACGAGACATACGCCCAGACTCTTCCGCGACTGAACCTTGCTACATTTGTAACAACATATATGGACCCATACGCAACTAAGCTTATGAACGATGCGATTGCCATAAATTACATCGACGAGACTGAGTATCCGCGTATAGCGCTTATGTGTGCAAAATGTATCAACATTGTGGCTAATCTGTGGAATTCTCCCGAGCAGGCAAAATGGAAGGCCGGAGCACTTGGAATAGGTTCTAGCGAGGCTTGTATGCTTGGTGGCGTAGCAGCGTGGCAACGTTGGAAGAATCGTCGCATTGCACAGAAGAAGCCATACGACAAGCCCAACTTTGTAATTTCATCGGCCTATCAGGTTGTGTGGGAGAAATTTGCTCAGCTGTGGCAGATTGAGATGCGTACAATTCCTCTCACCCCCGAGAAGCTTACAATGTGCCCCGAGGATGTAATTGCCCATTGCGACGAGAATACAATTTGTGTCGTTCCCATTCAGGGTGTTACGTGGACCGGCCTTAACGACGATGTAAAGGCAATAAACGATGCTCTCGATAAATATAACCAGAAGACAGGATACGATATTCCTATTCACGTAGACGCAGCATCGGGAGGATTCATACTACCCTTCCTCGAGCCTGAGAGAGAGTGGGATTTCCGCCTCAAATGGGTGTTATCGATAAGCACCAGCGGACATAAATACGGCCTTGTTTACCCCGGATTAGGCTGGGTTGTGTGGAAGGACAAGAAATATCTGCCAAACGAAATGTCATTCAGCGTAAATTATCTTGGAGCCGATATTACTCAGGTAGGACTCAATTTCTCACGTCCCGCAGCACAGATTCTCGGTCAATATTACCAGTTTATCCGCTTGGGATTCGATGGTTACAAGGCTATTCAGCACAGCAGTATGGAGATTGCAAAATATCTGCATCAGCAGATTGGCAAGATGAAGCCTTTTGTGAACTACAGCAATGAGGTACACAACCCGTTATTCATTTGGGAGATGAACAAGGAGTATGGCAAAAAGGCAAAATGGACTCTCTACGACCTCCAGGATAAGCTTAAGCAGAATGGTTGGATGGTACCCGCCTACACTATGCCTGCGAACATAGAGGAAACTATTGTAATGCGTATAGTGGTGCGACAGGGATTCAGCCGTGATATGGCCGACCAGCTGCTGACAGACATTGCTGCGGCTGTGAACGAGCTTGACAAGCTACAGTACCCTACTCCCTCGCGCATTGCTCTCGAAAGCAAGGTAAAGATTAAAGGTACTGTTTATACTCACACCGGTAAAGGTTGATTATATGAGAAGAATAACAAAAGAGGCGTTGAAGGCCATAATGAACGAGGCCTACACAAATTGCAGAGAGGATAACAGCGGAAAGAATGCCGACTATATTCCCTATCTTGCAAAAGTAGACAGCAATCTCTTCGGCATTGCAATATGTTTGCCCGATGGCGAAATGATGAGCGTGGGAGACTGTGACTACATTTTTGGCATAGAGTCTGTGTCGAAAGTGATGACAGCAATACTTATCATCAAGAAATATGGCGCCGAGACTGTAATGAATATGATTGGTGCCGATGCCACAGGATTGCCTTTCAATTCAATTATGGCAATATTATTGGAGAATGACCACCCTTCTACGCCTCTTGTGAATGCCGGAGCAATATCGGCAGTGAGTATGGTTACTCCAGTGGGAGACAGCAAGAGCAAATGGGAGAATATTCTTGCCAACATAAACGACCTTTGCGGTAGCGAGCTTACGCTCATCGATGAGCTGTATAAATCGGAGAGCATAAGCAATTTCAACAACCGGGCAATAGCCTGGTTGTTGAAAAACTACGAACGCATTTACGATAATCCAGAGCTATCGTTGGACCTTTACACGCGTCAATGTTCGTTGGGCGTTACGGCAAAGCAACTGGCAGTGTGCGCTGCCACTATTGCCAATAACGGCCTTAACCCGCTGACAAAAAAACAGGTATATAACAACGGTATAAGCGCAAAGATAATATCGATGATTGCAGCCGTTGGATTCTACGAGAATACAGGCGACTGGATATTCTCCTCGGGAATACCGGCAAAGAGCGGTGTCGGCGGCGGTATTATGGGAGTGCTTCCCGGCGCATTGGGCATTGCTGCGTTTGCTCCCCCGCTTGATGGCGCAGGAAATTCGGTAAAGGCGCAGAAGGCTCTAAAATATATTATGCAGAGGTTAGGCGTTCATATTTTTGGCAGCGAAAGGCTTATTATAGAAAATTAGGAAGAGTGTAACTCTTCCTAATTTTCTATAAATGAGGGATACTGATCTGCTGTTTTTTGTGTAATTATTAAAAGCAACCATTGTTATATTGCCGCTTATTCGTGATACTTTTAATCTGAGTGAAAAAATAAATGGACAATTGCTTTTAGGAAATAACAATTATTGAAAATAATGAACTATATTCGCAAAGACAACCATAATTGCTTAAGATAATGAAAAAAATAGAAGTACGTAAGATAGTACCTGCCAACCGCAGCGTCGAGGAATTGAACAGCCATTTTGCTACCGTTGAGTCGAATGCCATTGAATGCTGCAACTGGGCAAAAGAGTTTCCCTACACTCCAAAAGTGTCGTTCGCAATGTTCCACGATGGAGAGAATCTGTACATTAAATTCAATGTTACCGAGAATGACATCCATACATTGGTAACCGAGGATTTTGGTAGAATATGGACCGACCCTTGCGTTGAGTTCTTTGTGTCGCCCGAGGGTAATCTCGACTACTACAATTTTGAATGTACCTGCATTGGCAAGATGCTTATGGCGTGGCATCCCAACGGCGCGACAAAAGAGGATGCGCCTATGGATATTATAAACAATATTCAGCGCATACCCTCGCTTGGTACCGAGAATTTCGCTCTGCGTGAGGGTGAGAATTCTTGGAGTCTCATTGAGATTATTCCTGCAGCGTCGCTCTTCCGTAGCGGTGTAGAGTCGTGGGAAGGAAAGAAGATGCGTGCCAATTTCTATAAGTGCGGAGACAATCTCCCAACTCCTCACTTTATTTCGTGGAACGCCATCGACTGGCCCGAGCCGAGCTTCCACCGTCCGGAGTTCTTTGGCGAATTGATTTTCGAATAACGACAATAAAAAATCCTCATCCTTTGATGAGGATTTTTTTAATATTGCTTGTCGCTGTTATTTGCTTGTCATAATGTCGAGAATCATTCTGTCGGTCTCCATCATTCCTTTTGAGCCGATAGATGTAAGGTTGCGTATAGACTTATCGACATCATCATCGACAATACCCTCGAGAGAGGTTACGCAACGATGCTCCATTGCCATCACAGCCGAAAAGACTGCTGTCGATACTGCACTCGCAAGCTTGAGTGCGCAACTAGGCTTTGCGCCATCGCAGATTACTCCGGTGAGGTTGGCTACCATATTCTTTACTGCCATTGCTACTTCTTCGTATTTTCCACCCATAAGATAGGTTACTCCGCAGCTTGAGCCTGTAGAGGCAACAACGCAACCGCATAATGCCGACAGGCGGCCAAGGCTCTGCTTGATGTATATTACTGTAAGATGGCTCAGTATGAGCGCACGGATGAGCTGCTCCTCGTTAGAGCCCTTCTCCTCGGCATATACTACCACAGGGAGTGTAGATGCAATACCCTGATTGCCGCTACCCGAATTACTCATCACAGGAATCTGTGCGCCGCCCATTCGAGCATCGCACGCTGCAGAGGTATAAGAGACCATTCGGGAAAATGTAGTATCGCCAAAAATCTCTTTTTTATTGACTGAGGCACGGATGGTGCGTCCCAGACAGTGTCCCCACTCTCCTTTCAACGATTCTTCGGCTACAGCCTTATTAAGATGCTTTGCCTCGAGAATGAATTTAAGTTCGTCCAATGGCGATTCTGTAGCAAACTCCCATACGGTGTGCATTGTAAGCACAATATCGCCGTTGGCATCGTCGGCCGAGGCTCTGCTATTGCGACTGTCGGAGATTACCTCTCCATTGGATTCGAGATATACAAAGTTTGTGTGTGAGCCCGAGATTATAGCCACAGCCTTGTCGTTGCCTGCTGTTACCTCAACCTCTATATAGAGCATATCACAGGCTCCCTCCTTTACCCCAACCTTTATGCGCTGCTCGTCAATCATCTTACGTCCCAACTCAACGTCGGCTAGAGTGGTATCCTTGAGAACCTCCAACTGATATTCCGAACGTCCGACAATGGCGCCGAGAGCAATTGCAATAGGAAGGCCTATCATTCCTGTTCCTGGTATTCCGACGCCCATAGCATTTTTAAGCACATTGGGGCTTAGACGAACCTCTATATGCTGTGGCTGTACTCCTAAAAGTTCAACGGCTTTTGCGGTACAGAGCGACACGGCTACAGGCTCGGTGCATCCCATTGCAGGAACGACCTCTCGGTTTATCAGCTTTATTATCTCTTGTCTTATTTCGGAAGATAGCATAGTTGTTTATTTAAATTGTGTTATTCAATGCTCAAAGGTAGTTGTTTTTTATATAATCTACAACAGATATTCAATCTTTACTCATTCATTACTATTTGCCATAGTAAAGAAAAAGTGCCGTTACTATCTGTTTACGAGACAATTAACGGCACTTTGCTATTATAAAAAAGCTATCACATTATGCTGAATGCAAGGGTAAGGCCCGACATTACGATTGCCACCATACTCATAAGTTTGATGAGGATATTGAGGCTAGGGCCTGATGTATCCTTACAGGGGTCGCCGACGGTGTCGCCAACAACGGTTGCCTTGTGTGTCTCGCTACCCTTGCCGCCGAAATTACCCTCCTCGACATATTTCTTTGCATTGTCCCACGCTCCACCGGCGTTGGCCAAAAAGACAGCCAGAAGGAATCCCGACGAGAGGCTGCCTATCAAAAGGCCGATGACTCCCGACACGCCAAGCACTACTCCGGTGAGGATGGGTGCCACAATGGCAAGCAACGACGGGAGTATCATCTCCTGCTGTGCTCCGCGTGTAGAAATTTCTACGCAACGTGAATAGTCGGGCTCTGCTTTTCCCTCGAGAATGCCTTTTATATTCTGGAACTGACGACGAACCTCGGCAACCATCTTCTGTGCGGCACGGCCAACGGCATTCATTGTGAGTCCGCAGAAGAGGAAGGCCATCATTGCACCGATGAATATTCCGCAGAGAACTGTGGGATTCATCAGTGTAACGTTGAAATATTGCATAAAGTCGAAGATATTGGCCTCCATAAGCGCCTTTCCGTTTATGAGCACGTCTGGGGTTGAACGCTCCATTGCTATACGAATCTCCTCGATATACGACGCGAGCAATGCCAATGCTGTGAGGGCAGCCGAACCTATGGCAAAGCCCTTTCCTGTTGCAGCAGTGGTATTACCGAGAGAGTCGAGTGCATCGGTGCGTCGACGAACCTCGGGCTCAAGGCCGCTCATTTCGGCGTTACCGCCGGCATTGTCGGCAATAGGGCCATAAGCGTCAGTAGCAAGGGTAATACCCAATGTGGACAACATTCCTACCGATGCTATTGCTATTCCATAAAGACCAATGGTTACATTGGCCGCATCGGTGCTGAATCCTGTTGCAAAGAGATACGAGAGGATTATACCTATTACAACCGATATCACAGGAATTGCTGTAGAGAGCATTCCTAATCCCATTCCCGAGATTATGACTGTTGCAGGGCCGGTGAGTCCAGCCTCAGATACTTTGCGCGTAGGCGCATACGATTGTGATGTATAATATTCGGTTGAGCGACCGATGACCACTCCTACGAGCAAGCCAACGACTACCGCCATAGAAAGACCCAGCCAATTTTCGATGCCCAAAAGATAGAGTATCGCAAAAGTTGCAATGACAATGAGCAACGACGACAAGTTTGTTCCGCGCGACAATGCTGCAATGAGTTTCTTTACATTGGCATCCTCTTTTGTGTGCACCGAGAATATACCTATTATAGAAAGAACAATTCCTACAGCCGCAATGAGCATAGGCGCAAAGACAGCCTTAGTCTGCATTGCTCCACCCTCGGAAGCAAAGGCTGCTGCTCCCAACGCTGCAGTAGAAAGGATTGAACCACAATAACTCTCGTAAAGGTCGGCGCCCATTCCAGCAACGTCACCAACATTGTCGCCTACATTGTCGGCAATTGTGGCGGGGTTACGGGGGTCATCCTCTGGGATATTGTATTCAGTCTTTCCTACAAGGTCGGCACCAACGTCGGCTGCCTTTGTGTAGATACCGCCGCCTACGCGGGCAAAAAGAGCCTGTGTCGATGCTCCCATACCAAATGTAAGCATTGTGGTTGTTATAATACAGAGTTTCATTCCTGTATTGTTTATATCGGCAGGAATTACTGAGTCGAGGATAAGATACCACACTGAAATATCGAGTAGTCCGAGGCCGACGACAACGAGTCCCATCACAGCGCCGCTGCGGAATGCCATACGCAATCCACTGTTCATTGATTGACGCGCCGCATTTGCTGTTCGCGCCGAAGCGTGTGTGGCAGTCTTCATTCCCAAGAATCCCGAAAGACCGCTGAAGAGTCCGCCGGTGAGGAAAGCAAAGGGTACCCACTCATTCTGAATGTGGAACACATAGGCCATTATTGCAAAAACAATGGCTAAAGAAATAAAGACAATGGTAACTATCTTGTACTGCTGTTTAAGATAGGCCATTGCTCCCTTGCGGACCGCCGCTGCAATATATGCCATACGTTCGGTTCCCTCACTCTCTTTTTTCATTTGTCTATAGAAATACAAGGCAAATGCCAATGCCAACAGCGCTGCTGCCGGCACAAACCAGAAAAGAATTTTGTAATCCATAATTTTATGTTTTAAGTAAAAAATTGGTTCTTGTATAAGAGTTTTCTCCCGTTGCGAATATACTCAAAATGCAACCAATTCAAAACTTTTCATATTAAAATTACAGTTTTTAATTAAAAATATTTACTCTTCGACAAAATAATCTGGTAATTGCTTATTTGTTGTAAGCAAGCCTTGACGCTTTATTTCCTCGAGTCGTCGGGTAATATTTCCCTTTCCGCTGGTGAGCTGTCGGTAGGCGTCGCGATAAGCATCCATTGCCTTATTCAGCGAGCCTTCGATTTTTGTAAAATTGTCGGTAAAATTGACGAACTTGTCGTAAATGGCATTAGCAGTGTCTACAATCTTCTGTACGTCGCGCTGCTGACGTTCGCGTGTCCACAATGAATTTACCACAAAGAGCGTGGATATAAGATTAGACGGTGAGATTAGCACCACTCCTTTTTTATAGGCGTAATTCCACAAGCTGTTGTCGGCCTCCATTGCCACAAAATAGGATGGTTCGTTAGGGATGAACAGCATCACATAGTCGAGAGAGTGGATATTGTATCGGTCGTACGATTTTGAGGAGAGATTATCAATGTGTGAGCGCACGCTCGATATATGCTCCTTTAGATATTGGGCACGCGAGGCATCATCCTCGGCCGAGAGGTAGGATATATAGGCTGTGAGTGACACTTTTGAGTCGATTATAATGTCGCGCTTGCCGGGAAAATGCACTATAATATCGGGCTTCATTGCGCGGTTGCTATCATTGTTCACTGCTGCCGAGCCACTGTCGGTGCGCAGCGTTACCTGACGCTCCCACTGTTCGCCCTCGATGAGTCCCGAATTTTCGAGTATCTGTTCGAGGATTGTCTCGCCCCAATCGCCCTGAAATTTATTATTGCGTGTACCGACAATGGCGTTCGTGAGGTTTACAGCATCGGCGCTTATACGTTGGTTGGCCTCGACAAGCGTCTGTATGCTCTCCTGCAACGAGAAGCGCTGACGGCTCTCCTCGCCATAGTAGCTGTCGACCTTTTCGCGGAAGGATTTAAGGTCTATATTCAGCGGTTGGAGCATTGACAGCAGACGCTCCTCGGACTGACGGTTGAATGCCTCGCTGTTCTTCTCGAGTGCCTCGTTTGCCATATTCTTGAATTCGTGGCGCATCTGCTCCAGTATTGTCTTGAACTGTTCCTTTTGTGCTTCGGAGCGTTCTTTAAGCATTGAATTTTCGGAGAATAATTTATGGTTGCTATCCTCTATTTCCCTGTTGTGACACTGTAGTTCCTGCAGTTCCTTTTCTATTTTGCCGTTCGACTCGACGAGTGAGCTGTTGCGTTCGCGCTCAACGGCGAGATTACACTCCGAGGCGTGCAACCTTGAATTTGTCTTCACAAGAACAAGCAGCATAATTGCCAGCAACAGGATAAGAGCGATAATTATATATGTAGCAGTCATTGTCGTTTATATTTCTATTGTCTATTGTCGCTCTCAACGCCGCTCCCCGAGAATATCTTGCGTAGCCACAAGAAGCGGTGACGCAGGAGTCGCGCCTCCTCGATGAGCATCGAAAAGTCCGACAGCATTGTGGCGACTAAATTAGTAAAGGTTAGCGATTTTTTCAAAATTAAGTAGTCCAATTTTATACTTTTTTTTACACGGCACAGTCGCGCCTCGGCCTCTACCCTGCATTTACGAAGTTCCTCGATAGAGGTAATTGTTGAATAATCATTCTGTTTCATCGTTAGATTCGTCTTTTGAGAAAAATATACGGCTCATATAGGCAACCACCGAATTTACGAAAATGCGCCTGCTCGAGAGTGTCAGTATTATGGCGGCAAGCAAAAGAAGCGAGGCTATTATGAGCGCTCCGGCAATGTAACCGGTGAAGGGAGCAATGGCGAGCATTATGGCAACAGAGACAAACATTGCTGCAATAAATAGCAGCTGCAGGAATATTATCCGCGAAAGAATGTCGCTCGCAAACAACGACAGACGTTCGAGCAGCCTGAGCTTAATGACATCAATATAAGCATCGAGATACTCTGACGTATCATCGGTAAAAATCTCAATATTTTTCTTTATTCCCATAATACAAAAATTTATTTGTTATAAAATTCGGACACTAGCTGTAGATAAAGAATAAAAAATAGTTATTTTTTAAAATAGTAACGGCAAAATGACTATCTTCGCAGTGCATATTTCCCGAACATTCATTAAACAAATTCTGCGGGTAATTTGTGGTATTTTTAAGTTATTTTTAATATTTACGCCATAGCGGCAAAAGAGTATTACAAAATGAGACTAAAAGATTATATTTCAGCAATAATATTGACTGTTATTCTTGTTGCCTGTGTTCCCGGCAGCAAAAAGGAGGATACATCAAAGGCCAATATCAAAGAGGTAACATTCGCCCGATACGAACATATTGTAAGAACACCTATTGACGAGTATGCCAAAGAGGTTCCGGCACTGCGTTGCGAATTTATGATAGAAGAGGCTGAGTCGCAGGACAAGGAGATTGAAAAGAATATAAACGTGGGTATTGCCTATGCAATTTTTGGTTACGATGGTATCTGTCCTAAGGAGGCAACCGATTCATTCATTGCAACAATAAAAGATGAGTATCTGTCGTTGCGTCCCGAATATTACAATGAGAAGGCAATGAACAGCGGAGCCGAGTGGTTCAACTACAACTACACAATAAAGAGCAGTGTAACGAGAGGATATAAGGATATAATAAACTACTCCATTACAACCGACACATACACAGGAGGAGCGCACGGCAGCTTCACCACGACCCTGCTTAACTTTGACCCCGCGACAGGAAAGGAGATTAAGCTGAACGACTTTTTCAAGGATAATTTCGAGGAGGTGCTTATAGACAGACTCACAAGAGCGCTTGTAAAGAGAGTGGGCGCACAGTCGTTCGAGGAGTTGCAGGAAATGGGCTATCTTGTGTTAAATGATATGTTCGTTACCGACAATTTTGAATTAGGAAAGGATTCTGTACGTTTCCACTATAATCAATATGATATTGCTCCCTATGCATTGGGCAGCAGCGACCTTACATTCACATACGAAGAACTTAAAGACTTAATAAAAGAACAATAATATGCTTACAATAAAAAAATACTTTCCTTCGCTCAGCGAAAAGCAGATAGCACAGTTCGAGGCGCTATACGACCTTTACTACGATTGGAACAACAAGATAAATGTAATATCGCGCAAGGATATCGAGAATCTTTATCTGCATCACGTGCTACACTCGTTGGCCATCGCAAAGGTGATAAACTTTAGAGCCGGAACAACCATTATGGATATGGGGTGCGGTGGCGGATTCCCCGGTATTCCTCTTGCCATAATGTTCCCCGAGGTTGAGTTTCATCTTGTGGACAGCATTGGCAAGAAAGTACGTGTGGCATCGGAGATTGCAAATGCCATTGGACTGACAAATGTAAGGACATCGCACAGCAGAGCGCAGGATATAAAGGATAAATACAACTTTGTGGTTAGCCGCGCAGTGATGCAGCTGCCCGAGCTTGTAAAAATATGCCGCAAGAACATATCAAAGGAGCAGATAAACTCAATGCCCAACGGAATAATTTGCCTTAAGGGTGGAGATATGACAGCCGAGACTCAGCCGTTCAAGAATTGTGTGGAGATTACAGGATTGGAGACTTTCTTCGAAGAGGATTTCTTCAAGGATAAGAAGGTTGTTTATGTACCTATAGGATAATTATGGAGCTTAAGGTTTTTGAATTTAATCCTATTCAGGTAAACTGCTATCTTTTGTGGGACGAGACAAAAGAGGCACTGCTGATAGATTGCGGTTGCCTGTTCGAGCACGAGCAGGAGGAGCTTGAAAGATTCGTCGAGAGCAATGGATTGACAATAAAGCATTATGTAAACACCCATTTGCATTTTGACCATATTTTCGGCAACCCTTTTGTCGAAAAGGTATTCGGCGTCAAGGCCGAGGCTAACGATGGCGACTGGAAATGGGCCGAAAATATCTCGGAGCGAGTAGCACGATTCGGGCTATTGTACAACGATAAGATTTCCTTTCCGCAGAGAGTGCTGCACGACGGGGATATTGTTTCGTTCGGAAACAGCAAGGCCGAGGTTATTGCCGTACCCGGACACTCTCCTGGCAGTCTCGCATATTATATTAAGGAGAGCAATATGGTGTTTACCGGTGACGCTCTTTTCCGCGACAGCATAGGACGCACCGATTTTCCCGACTCCAATCACGCACAACTTATAAAGAGCATAAAGGAGCGACTATTCACGCTGCCTCACGATACTGTCGTCTATCCCGGACACAGCGATCCGACGACTATCGGCTACGAAGCAGAGTATAACTTTTTCGTTAAATAAATATTCATCGGTTACTACTATGAAAAACAGATTGACCACATTTTTAATTTCTACAATAATTATGATACTGACAGGATGTAATATGAATAATGGAACTATTGCCTTACTGAGCGACAGCAAAGCTCCGTTGGGAGCGCCAGAGTTCCATCTTTACAATACAAGCGACTATCTTGACGCTTTTAAATATGCTATCGAAGAGAAGCGCAACGACATTAAGGCTATTATAGAAAATGCAGACGCTCCTACATACGCAAATACAATAGATGCGTTGGAGCTTAGCGGAAAGGCGCTCGAAAAGGTGTCGGGAATATTCTTCAACCTTAACGAGAGCAATAACAGCCCCGAAATGACAGAGGTTGAAATGGCGGTTATCCCCCTGCTCACCGACCTTGACGCATATATTTTTATGAACGACTCGCTTTTTGCGCGCATACGCTCTCTGTACGATGCAAAAGAGCAGCTTAACCTTGACGAGGAGCAGAGCATTGTGCTCGACAACTATTATCAGCGTTTTGTTCGTGGCGGTGCGCTGCTGAACGAGGAGCAGAAGGCCCGTCTGTTGGAGATAAACACTCAGCTGAGCCTGTTGCAGATTGAATTCAACAACAATCTGTTGGCCGACAGCAAAGAGTTCAAGCTTGTATTGACTGACGAAAAGAAGTTGAGCGGACTACCCGAGGGTGTAGTGGATGCCGCAAAAGAGGCTGCCGAGGCCAATGGTTGCGAAGGCTGGCTGTTCACGCTCGACAAGCCAAGCTGTATCCCTTTCCTGCAATATGCCGACAATCGCGAGCTTCGCAAGAAAGTGTACAACGCATATTACAACAGAGGAAACAACGACAACAAATACAACAACAAGGATATTATACGCAAAATGCTGACATTGCGTCAGGAGCAGGCACGTCTGTTGGGATTCGAGTCGTACGCACATTTTATGCTCGACGAGAAGATGGCAAAGGTTCCCGAGGCTGCCGACAATCTGCTGATGAGCATATGGGAGCCTGCAATGAAACGCGCCAAAGAGGAGCGTGCCGCATTGCAAGCGATTATTGATGCCGAGGGCTGTAACTTTAAGTTGCAGGGCTGGGACTGGTTCTATTATACCGAAAAGTTGCGCAAGGAGAAATATGCGCTCAACGACGACCTTATAAAGCCCTATTTTAAATTAGAGAATGTTCTTGAGGGTGCATTCGACTGCGCGAGCCGACTATATAATATCTCTTTTGTTGAGCGCAACGATATTCCTCTTTATCACGAGGAGGTGAAGACATACGATGTTCTCGATGCTGAGGGTAACCATTTGTCGCTATTCTACACCGACTTTTTCCCTCGCGCATCAAAGCGTAGCGGTGCGTGGATGACCAATTTCATCAATCAGTGCAATATAGGCGGTGAGAATGTGCGCCCAGCAATTGTGAATGTGTGCAACTTTACAGCACCCACAGGAAATACTCCTGCGCTTCTCAATATTGACGAGACACGCACGCTTTTCCACGAGTTTGGACACGCTCTCCACGGTATGCTGACACAGACACATTACCCATCGGTAAGCGGAACAAGCGTAAAGCACGACTTTGTGGAACTATTTTCGCAGATTAACGAAAAATGGGCCATCGCTCCCGAGGTTATGCGCTGCTATGCAAAGCATTATCAGACAGGAGAGATTATCCCCGACTCATTGATTGAGAAGATGCAGCGTAGCGCGCATTTCAATTCGGGCTTTGACACAGGCGAGCTTGTTGCCGCAGCCCTACTCGACCTTCGTATGCATATGATTGAGGATTACAGCAATTTCGATTGCGAGGCTTTCGAGAATGAGACACGCGAGGCATTGGGCTTTATACCCGAGATTGAGTATCGCTACAGAAGCACCAATTTTGCTCACGTCTTTGGTGGCGGTTACGCCGTAGGATATTACGCCTATCTTTGGGCCGAGGTACTCGACTGCGACGCTTTTGAATTGTTCGAGGAGCGTGGATTGTTCGACAAGAGCACTGCTGAGAGCTTCAAGAAACTTATTGAAATGGGCGGCAGCAAGGATCCTATGCGCGAATATAGACGCTTCAGAGGTGCCGACCCCAATCCTGCGGCGTTGTTACGCGAAAGAGGACTAATTCAGTAAGCAATAAAAGATGCGCTCGCATTGCGACATAATAGAAAAGCTTGCCTCACAGAGAGCATTGGAGAAAAGCGAGTGGATGAGTCTGCTCACTGCTCTCACAGATGGCGAGAAGGAACTTCTCCACAAAAAGGCGGCAGAGGTTGCTACTGCCAATTTCGGCAGGGGGATATTCGTTCGTGCTCTACTGGAGATTAGCTCATACTGTCGCAACAACTGCTATTATTGCGGCATACGCTGCTCCAACAAAGATGCTCAACGCTACAGGCTCACTAAAGAACAGATATTGGAGTGCTGTGCCGAGGGTGCAAAATTGGGATTCAACACCTTTGTACTACAAGGTGGAGAGGACCCCAAACAGAATGATGAATGGGTTGCCGACGTTGTACGCGCCATTCGCGGCGAGTATCCCGATAAGGCAATAACGCTGTCCGTCGGGGAGCGCAGCAGAGAAGCTTATGCCTTGTTCAAAGAGGCGGGCGCCGACAGATTCCTGCTGCGTCACGAGACACGCAACGACGGCCACTACAGAGAGCTTCACCCTGTCCCGATGAGCGGCGAGAATCGTCGCAAATGTCTCTTTACACTAAAGGAGATTGGCTTTCAGACGGGCAGCGGAATGATGATAGGCTCTCCCGGACAGACTGTAGAACATATTTACGAGGATATAAGATTCCTTGAGGAGCTACAGCCTCAGATGATTGGCATAGGGCCCTTTCTGCCGGCTACGGGAACTCCTTTCGAGAATCGTCCAGCAGGCAGCGGCGAGAATACCATTCTTTTGGTCTCTCTGTTGCGTCTGCGATTCCCTCAGGCGCTTATTCCTGCAACAACAGCATTATCTACGCTATTACCCAATGGAATGGAACGCGCCATTCTCGCAGGAGCAAATGTTGTAATGCCCAACATATCACCACCCGAAGAACGCAAGAAATATTCAATATACAATAACAAGAAAAGTACCGGAGCAGAATCGGCACAACAGATGCAATTGCTCGAGGAACGACTAAACGCCATAGGCTACCATATAAATTATGCTCGTGGCGACTACAGACAAGAATAACAACATTTACATAACAACATAAACATTGGGCTGTTAGCCACTATAAAAAGAGAAGAAAAATGTATAATATAACATCTAAAATAGCCGAAGAATTTATAAGCGATGCCGAGATACGCGATACGCTGGCATACGCTAAGGAGAATTGCAATAACCGCCAGCTTATAGATGAGATTCTAAAGAAGGCGCGCGACTGTAAGGGACTTACTCACAGAGAGGCGGCACTGTTGCTGGAGTGTGACGACAAAGAGACGATAGAGCAGATTTATGAGATTGCACGCGAGATAAAGCACCGTTTCTATGGTAACAGGATTGTGATGTTCGCACCACTATATCTATCGAATTATTGCGTGAACGGTTGCGTATATTGTCCATATCACGCAAAGAACAAAACAATACGCCGCAAGAAGCTGACACAAGAGGAGATTCGTCAGGAGGTTATTGCGTTGCAGGATATGGGGCACAAGCGATTGGCGCTCGAGGCCGGCGAGCATCCGCTACATAATCCATTGGATTATATTATTGAGAGTATAAACACCATTTACAGTATAAAGCACAAGAACGGTGCCATAAGACGTGTGAATGTGAACATTGCCGCAACTACCGTAGAGAATTACCGCCGTCTGCGCGACGCAGGAATAGGAACATATATTCTGTTTCAGGAGACATATAACAAGGAGAATTACGAGGCGTTGCACCCTACCGGACCAAAGAGCAATTACGCCTATCACACCGAGGCTATGGACCGCGCAATGCAGGGAGGAATAGATGATGTGGGCATTGGTGTATTATTCGGATTAGAGACCTACCGTTACGACTTTACCGGACTGCTTATGCACGCCGAGCATCTTGAGGCCACATACGGCGTAGGACCGCACACTATAAGCGTACCTCGTCTCTGTATGGCCGATGATATAAACACCGATGATTTCAAGAATGCTGTGCCCGACGATATTTTCTACCGCATAGTGGCTATTATAAGAATTGCTGTTCCCTATACGGGAATGATTATTTCTACCCGCGAGAGCGAAAAGAGCCGCGCAAGATTGTTGGAGCTTGGAATATCGCAGATAAGCGGTGGCTCGCGCACAAGCGTAGGAGGATACGTTCACCCCGAGGAGGAGAGCGAGAATTCGGCTCAGTTCGAGATTGCCGACAACAGGACATTGGACGAGGTTGTAGGCTGGTTGCTCGACCTTGACCATATTCCAAGCTTCTGCACAGCCTGCTATCGTGCGGGACGCACAGGCGACCGCTTTATGTCATTGCTCAAGAGCGGACAGATAGCAAACTGCTGTCTACCCAATGCGCTTATCACGCTAAAGGAGTATATGAACGATTATGCTTCGCCCGAGGTCCGTGTAAAGTGTGAGGCTATGATTAAGAAGCTTTTGACTACCGTACCCAACGAAAAGACTCGCGCTACAGCCGAGAAATTCATCGAGGCAATAGACAAGGGAGAGAGAGACTTTAGATTCTAAAATAAAAACAGGATATTGACAATGAGCGATACAGCACGTTCGAACCGCTATCATATTGGTATTTTCGGTCGCAGGAATGTAGGAAAATCAACAATGCTCAATGCACTCACAGGGCAAGATGTTTCTATTGTATCGGATGTTGCGGGCACAACAACCGACACTGTGTGGAAGAATATAGAGCTTCCTAAAATAGGAGCGGCAGTCATTGGCGATACTGCTGGCTTTGACGATGAGGGAGCATTGGGCGTTATGCGCAACGAGCGTACGCGTCGTGCAGCGCAGCAGGTTGATATGTCGCTAGTGCTTGTCAACGGAGAGCCTGAAGATGCGTCGCTTGAAATTGAGTGGCGCGACTTTTTCCGTAAGGCCGATATTCCCACGATATTCGTCTACAACAGATGCGGACGAGAGTATAACGGTGCAAATAAATGGAACGAGATTTTAGGAGAAGAGGTATACTCTGTTTCGGCAAAGGAGGGAGAGGGAATAGATATTCTGCTCGAGAAGATAGCTGCGCTATACAAGAGCGACGATAATCTTGACGATATTACCTATTCTCTTGCAAAGAAAGGAGATATTGTAGTGCTTGTAATGCCGCAGGATGCACAAGCTCCCAAAGGACGTCTCATACAGCCACAGGTACTTACGCTGCGTAATCTTTTGGACAAGGGAGCATTGGCTCTTTGCTGTACTCCCGAGGAGCTTCCGCGTATGCTCGACTCTTTGACTGTACAACCATCGCTTATAATCACCGATTCGCAGGTTTTTGCACAGGTTCAGGCTCTTACTCCCAAAGAGAGCAAGCTTACATCATTCTCGGTGCTTATGGCGCGACACAAAGGAGACATTGAGACATTTTGTAGCGGAGCAAAAACACTACTCTCGCTTCCGAAGAACGGCAAAGTGCTCATAGCAGAGGCCTGCTCGCACATTCCACAGAACGAGGATATTGGACGAGTAAAGCTGCCACGTATGCTACGCAACAAATTAGGTGAGGAGCTTGATATAACAGTTGTATCGGGAAACGATTTTCCCGAGGATCTTACCCCTTACGACATTATCATTCATTGCGGAGCCTGTATGTTCACCCGCCGACACGTACTCTCGCGTGTGAGACGCGCAAAAGCACAGAATATACCTATTACAAATTATGGAATCGCCATTGCGGCACTGACAGGAATTTTCGATAAAATTACAATATAATTATGATTAGCGAAGGAACAAAATATACCTCACGCACAATAGTTGCAGAGGAGAATTGCGCCTGTACAATGGGTTCGGGCAATCTACCGGTGTTTGCCACTCCGGCATTAGTTGCACTGATGGAGAATGCGGCAATGCTTGCTGTTGCCGACTCGCTCCCCGAGGGCTCTACTACCGTCGGCGGAGAGATTAGCATAAAACATCTTAAGCCGTCGGCTATCGGTACCGGGATTACGGCAACAGCCACTCTCTCTTCGGCAGAGGGTCGCAAGCTTACATTCAATGTAGAGGCACACGATGCATCGGGCCTCGTCGGCGAGGGTACACACGTGCGATTCGTTGTAGACAAGGAGAAATTTATGAGCAGAATATCTTGACAAAGGATTTTACAATCTATTTTGTCTATCATTTCAATATGCTCTGTTTTTATTGCCGCAGCATCTTTGAATTATATTTAAAAAGAATTTAATATACAGAAAGTACAATATAATTATTTTTAATATATTTGCAGTTAACTACGGAGTGTGTACGGCCGGAAAGTGTGTCAAGCAACAACCCGACGCCGTAACCTTTTATAGCACAACAACATATATTAGATAATAAACCATACAGAACAATGGCATACAATAACAATGTAATGTTTGTGAGATATCAGCTTCTCACAAAATTGGTAAAAATGTGGAAAGAGGATTCACTCTCCACAAAAATCGACAGAATGTTGCTCGATATGTACCCTCGTAAACGTAATCCTAAAGGACGTTGCTGCGTGTACAAGGAGCGCGCTGTGATGAAATACAAGACAATGGCAATGCTCGGCTTTGATATGAGCGACGAAGTTGATGAAGGCGAACGTCTGAGCAGCTATGTAAACAGAATGATGGAGAGAGATATGCCCGACGACAAAAGAGGCATATTGAGTGTAATGGACGAGGCTTGTTCTTCGTGCGTAAAAATCAACTACGAGGTAACTCATTTGTGTCGTGGTTGTGTTGCGCGTCCCTGCTACACTAACTGCCCTAAAGACGCAATCTGGTACGATAAAGAGGGTAAAGCCCATATTGACCACGACAAATGTATCAGTTGTGGTAAATGTCACCAGGCTTGTCCTTATCACGCAATTGTTTATATGCCCGTTCCTTGTGAAGAGGCCTGCCCCGTAAAGGCTATTTCAAAAGATGAGTACGGTATTGAGCATATTGACCCCGATAAATGTATCTACTGCGGTAAATGTTTGAACGCTTGTCCTTTTGGTGCCATCTTTGACCAGTGTCAGGTATTCGATGTTCTTAAACGAATAAAGGCTGGCAAAAAGGTTGTCGCAATGGTTGCTCCTTCGGTTCTTGCACAGTTCGGAAAGCCTATCGAGCAGGTATACGGTGCAATAAAAGCTCTTGGTTTCCACGATGTAATTGAGGTTGCCGTTGGTGCCGAGGAGACTACACGTCGCGAGTCTGAGGAGTTCAAGGAGAAGATGGAAGAGGGAGAGGCATTTATGACAACAAGCTGCTGCCCCGCTTATGTTAATCTTGCCCGCAAGCATATCCCCGATATGTTGAAATATGTTTCATCGACTGCATCGCCTATGGTGTACACCGCAGATTATGCACGCGAGAAGCACCCCGACGCAGTGAATGTGTTCATTTCGCCCTGTCCCTCTAAGAAGGCCGAGGCACGCGAGCACGAGAAGGTAGACTTTGTGTGGACTTTCCGCGAGCTTGACGCAGTACTTGATGGTATGGAGATTTCTATCGACGACTGTCAGCCATTTACTCCCGAGGAGAGCGCAGGCGTAGACGCACACGGCTTTGCAAAGACCGGTGGCGTATTTACAGCAGTAAAGAATATTCTTGGTGGAGAGGATATTAACGGAATAGTAATTTCGGACCTTAACAAAAAGAATATCGCTGTACTAAAAGCATACGCAAAGGGTAAGTGCCCCGGAAAGATGGTAGAGGTTATGTCGTGCCCCGGTGGCTGTATCACAGGCCCCTGCTCTTGCGCCGACAGCAACGAGGCTAACCGTCGTTTCGATTCAGAGATTAAGAAGAGATAATAT
>JAFYRW010000004.1 GCA_017546785.1 Bacteroidaceae bacterium
AAAATCCTTAGTATCACAAATAAGAATGTGAATAAATCTTCTCAGGTAAGTTCGGTAGAGGTAATGAAAGAACCTTTTGAAAAGACCGCGACACAAAAAATCAGACGCTTTAAATATAAGGATTCTGCTCCTACGGTAGAGGAGGATAAGAAAAACCGGAACATCAAGGCGGAGTAAGAATTCTGCTGCGTTTCTTGATGGTTGGGCTATATGGACGAACAAGGCTATCCGTTAAATGGATAGCCTTGTTCGTTTCTTCTGAATGAGGATATTTTATATACACTTTTTGACCTTTCCGTTTCTTCCGAATATTACGTTGATCTCTCGCAACAGTCTATCTTCGTTGCGGTTAATATATAGGCTCGCGGCAGCAAATGCGGCAAAGCTTGCAAAGAATACAATTGTCGATGGGATATTGTCCATTAGTTTTTCGGCCGATGCTATAAGTGCCAATAGGCTTATAATTTGAATGGTTATTAGTTTGATTGCTTTCATAGTTCTTTATTTTTTATTGTTATTTTCGAATGACCAGAATATTAGAGGCGTTTCATCGTTCTTGTCTCCTCTTATTTTTAGTCTCGCCTCGTGTATGAAGTGCTTTTTGCGGTAGAGCATCACTTTACCTATTACATACTTCTCCTCGCCCGGCGGTAATCTTTTTACAACCATTTTGTATCTGTTGTTGTCGAGAATCTTTCGGCGGTTGTTCAGGAATTCCTGTACAAAATCCTTGTCGATATATTCCTCGTGTATACAATAATATTCTATAAGATTACTTGTCCACTCTCTGCTTCTGTTTAATCCGTATCTTATATGGTCGATGAATTCCATACATTTTTCGATTAAACATTCGCAGAAAAATCTACCTTTACTAATTTCCTTCTCTTTCATAAATAAATAATTTCTTTTTTCTTTTCTCGTTTGCCAAAATAATCTTATGTTTGTCGTCTCAAAATTATTGGTTTTTTACCCGTTTATAACAGATGTTAGCCAAATGTGGCTGCAAATATAATGGCTAAAATCAAAAAACAAATTGCAGAATTAGCAAAAAATGGCTATTTGTAATAATTCTAAATTATTTTAACCGATAATCTTTGGCTTTTGTAAAGTTGTTATACATTGATGCACTATTTTATAGGTTATGAAAAATGGATTGAAAAATAGGGTGTTGCGCTTTTTTGAAACAAAAATGTTGAACGTGAACAGTGCGAGCCGTTTGTTGGGATTGCCGCAACGTACCATAAATCGTCAGGTGAACGAGGATGGCAAGGTTGGAATGGAGCTTGTGAATGCTCTTCTGAATACCTTTCCCGAAATTTCGCCCCGTTGGCTGTTGTTGGGCGAGGGCAGTATGTTCTGTAACCCCGACGTTGAGGCTGCGCTTGACTCTTCTTCGCCATTTTATAGCGAATTGCCTGTGTCGGCCGGACGAAAGGAGGTATTCGACCCTTCGCGCGAAACACCATCGGGATTTATATCTGTTCCCCAGTGGAAGGCTGAATTCTATTTTCCTGTCTCGGGAACATCTATGGAACCGGAGATTTATTCGGGTGATATTATAGGAGTGAATAGGGTGGAGTCGATAAATCAGATAGACCCTGCGAAAATTTATATGATTGTGACAAATGACTCCCGTATGATAAAGCGTTGCCATTGCGATGAGCAGAATTCAGAGCTTTTGTGGTGCGTGTCGCCGAATTACCCCTCCTTTACAATAAACAAGCACGATATTTGCGCTTTATTTCAGGTGGTTAATCGAATAGAAAGACTTTAGACAAATAAAAAAGGGGGACTTGCGGGCTCTCCTTTTTTATTTGTGTAGTTTATTTATATTTTATTGTGAATCTTTGCTAAATAGCAACTGCTTTTTTGGAATTTCGTTTTTTTTTGCTATCTTCGTCCAGTTGTGGCGTGGGACGCTGTTTGCGAATGGCCGTATGCCACGGATGATTGCTTGTGCTTTTTTGTTTATGAAGCATAGGCAATGCTTTTGAATAATTTCAGTAAAGTAAATAAGAATATGCAAAAAAGTATAGGGCGTATCTCGCAGGTGATAGGAGCAGTAATTGATGTCTGTTTCGATGTAGAATCGAAGAATGAGTCGGTAATGTTGCCGTCGATACACGAGGCGCTGACAGTCACATTCCCTGATGGACGTAATCTTATTCTTGAGGTTCAGCAACATATTGGCGACGACACCGTTCGTACGGTAGCTATGGACCGTACCGCAGGATTGTCCCGTGGAATGGAGGTCGTAGCAACCGGACAGCCTATAACAATGCCTATAGGAAACCAGATAAAAGGCCGTATGATGAATGTTGTTGGCGAGGCTATCGATGGAATGAAGAGTCTCGACAAGGATGGCGCTTATCCCATTCATCGCGAGCCTCCTAAATTCGATGAGCTGTCTACAGTTCAAGAGGTGCTCTATACGGGAATAAAGGTTATCGACCTTCTGGAACCTTATTGTAAAGGAGGAAAGATTGGTCTTTTCGGTGGCGCGGGAGTAGGAAAAACCGTGCTTATAATGGAGCTTATAAACAATATCGCAAAGGGACACGATGGATTCTCGGTATTTGCTGGAGTGGGTGAGCGTACTCGCGAGGGTAACGATCTGTTACGCGAAATGCTTGAGTCGAATGTGGTACGTTACGGCGAGGAGTTTATGAAGGGACTCGAGAAAGGTGAGTGGGATCTCTCCAAAATAGATTACTCCGAGGTTGAAAAGTCGCAGGCGACGCTTGTGTATGGACAGATGAACGAGCCTCCAGGTGCACGTGCCTCTGTAGCACTCTCGGGACTTACAATTGCCGAGTCTTTCCGTGATGCCGGTGCAAAAGAGGGTAAGAGAAACGATATTCTCTTCTTTATCGATAATATTTTCCGATTCACACAGGCCGGTTCCGAGGTATCTGCTCTTTTAGGCCGTATGCCCGGCTCTGTTGGCTATCAGCCTACTCTTGCGAGTGAGATGGGAGCAATGCAGGAGCGTATCGCCTCTACAATACACGGTTCAATTACATCGGTGCAGGCTGTATATGTGCCGGCCGACGACCTTACCGACCCTGCGCCTGCAACTACATTTACCCATCTTGACGCAACAACTGTATTGAGCCGCAAAATTGCCGAGCTTGGCATTTATCCTGCGGTGGACCCTCTCGATTCTACCTCCCGAATATTGGATGCCAATATTGTGGGTAAGGAGCACTACGATACAGCCCAGCGTGTAAAGCAGATATTGCAGCGCAACAAGGAACTGCAGGATATAATATCTATCTTGGGAATGGATGAGTTGAGCGACGAGGATAGACTCACCGTGAATAGAGCGCGTCGTGTGCAGCGTTTCTTGTCGCAGCCATTTACCGTGGCCGAGCAGTTTACTGGAATAAAAGGTGTGATGGTACCTATCGAAGATACCATAAGAGGGTTCAAGATGATTCTCGATGGTGAGGTAGATAATCTGCCCGAACAGGCATTCCTTAACGTTGGAACAATAGAGGAGGCTATAGAAAAAGGACGCAAGATGCTCGAAATTGCAAAATAAAGGAGAATGGATAAAAAGTTGTTTACATTGGAGGTTATATCTCCCGAAAAGTCGCTTTTTTCGGGAAAAGTGTCAATGGCGACCTTCCCCGGCGAAAAATCTCCTTTTACAGTACTCTACAATCACGCTCCGTTAATATCGTCGCTTGTTGCCGGAACAATCTCCTTTGCAGCCGACGACAAGGATAATGCAATAGAGATTATCGGAGGCTTTGTCGAGGTAAAGAACAATTGTGTTACAGCCTGTGTCGAGATAAAATAAATTGAATGATGAATAAGGAACAAAAATATATATCGGCAATATATATAATGTTGTTGTTTATGGCTGCGGCAGGAAAATTGTCGCTAATATATCTTATGCCACAATATGACTATACATTATATTGGATCGTGCCGGGCTTTTTCCTGCTTTTTTATGCTGTAGCACTCTCGTTTGTGCTTAAGCCTACATTGCCGGCAAAGAAATTCCTTGAGGCCTTTATGCTATTTAAGACAATAAAGCTTATGGCCTCGTTGGCTGTAATGCTTATGCTTGCCTTTTTGTGTCGCGGGCAGGCGGCTAATCTGTTGGTGACATTTTTAGTATATTATCTTATTATGATGCTGCCCGAGACTCTCTACGGCACATATATAAGAAAAAGAGGAGTACAATTGAACAGTTGTGAAAAAGAGTAAAATAAAAAATATCGTCCTACAATCGGCTGCGCTAATATTGCCGCTGCTGATGTTGATTGCTGCGGCTTTCTATCAGCCGCAGGATGACGCGTACGCACACTCTCATTCCCACAACAATTCCGAGACAGCCGAGATTGACGTCAAGAAGCTTATATTCGAGCACGTAAAAGACTCTTACGAGTGGCATATAACAACGTGGGGCAGTAAGCATATATCAATTTATCTGCCGGTCATTCTTTATAGCGAACGTACCGGATGGGTGGCGTTCTCCTCATCGGTGTTTCATAATTTCGATGAGTACGAGGGCTTTCATATTGCCGAGAGCGGGAACAACGAGGGTAAGATTGTAGAGTATGATGCCGAGGGCAAAGAGGTTCGCCCCGCTATTGATATCTCAATAACAAAGACAGTGCTTGCGGTATTCATAAATGCACTGCTGCTTGTGGTTATAGTGCTTGCCGTTGCACGCTACTATCGTCGCCGAGGCTCGTCGCTCGAGGCTCCTCGCGGCTTTGTGGGTGCTTTTGAACTTCTTGTCGAAATGGTTGTGTACGATATTGCAAAGCCCAATATCGGCCGCAGATATCTCTTCTTTGCTCCCTATCTTCTGACAGCCTTCTTCTTTATATTCTTGAGTAATCTTATTGGTCTTGTGCCGTTCTTCCCAGGAGGCTCCAATGTCACCGGAAACATTGCGGTAACAATGGCTCTTGCAATATGCACCTTTTTGGCTGTTAATATCTTCGGCAACAAAGAGTATTGGAAGGAGATTCTATGGCCTGACGTTCCCGTGTGGTTAAAGGCGCCTATTCCTCTGATGCCTATAATAGAGATTTTTGGAATGTTCGTAAAGCCTTTTGCGCTTATGATACGTCTTTTTGCCAATATTCTGGCGGGACATACTGTGGTGCTTGCCTTTGTGAGCATTATATTTGTGACAATGGTCGTAAGCTCCGTTATTGGTGGCGCAATGACATTTGTATCGGTGCTTTTTACCATATTTATAAATGTACTCGAGATTCTTGTGGCCTTTATACAGGCCTTTGTGTTCACAATGCTGTCGTCGGTATTTATAGGTCTTGCACAGCCCGAGCATCATAGCGAGAAACATTGAGTTTAGATAGAATTTAATATTAACTTTAAATACATTGAATTATGTTTTTGACAATTTTGTTACAGGCAGCATCGGCTGCAGGATTATCTAAGGTTGGTGCGGCTTTTGCTGCAGCAATATGTGTGTTGGGTGCAGCGTGGGGCATTAGCCGCATCGGTTCAACTGCACTCGAGTCTATTGCTCGTCAGCCCGAGGCAGCCGGAGATATTCGTTCTGGAATGATTCTTTCGGCTGCGCTCATCGAGGGTGTTGCAATGTTCGCTGTAGTAGTTTGCTTCCTTGTTCTATTTGTATAATATTTTAGAATAAGATGTCGTTTTTATTACCCGACGCAGGCCTGCTATTCTGGATGCTGGTCGTCTTTGGCATTGTCTTTTTTATCCTTGCCAAATTCGGCTTTCCGGCAATTGTGGGTATGGTAGATGAACGCAAGAGGCTCATCGATGAATCGGTGCGTAACGCTCAGGAGGCCAACGAACGCCTAAAGGCTGTTAATGCCGAGAGCGAAGAACTTTTAAAGGCTGCCCGCGAGGAGCAGGCAAAGATTCTTCGCGAGGCTGCTGCTATGCGCAACGACCTTTTGAACGAGGCGCGTAAGAAGGCCGAGGCTGATGGTGAGAAGATTATCGCCGAAGCTCGACACATAATACAGCAAGAGAAAGAGGATGCCTTACGCGACGTGCGTCGTCAAGTAGCAACGCTTTCTGTCGAGATTGCCGAAAAAATTCTGCGACGCGAACTTTCTGACAAAGAGAGTCAGAATGCAGTAATAGAGAATCTTATCGATAATTCGTTAAAGGAGAAACAACAGGGCTAAATGAACGCAGGAGTAGTATCGATGCGATACGCGTGTGCACTTTGGGACTATGCAAGTGAGAGACGCGTCGAGGATGAGATATATGCAAATATGTCTCAGCTGTTGGCTCTGTTGTCCGGCGTAAGGGATTTTGTAGTCAGGTTGCAGAATCCGTCGTTCGATGCAAAGAAGAGAATATCGCTCTTGTGTCAGGCGGTGAATAATCCCGGTGAGGAGTACCGTAAATTTGCAACGTTAATTGTAAAGCAGGAGCGTGAGGAACTGTTGATATATATAGCACACGCATATATATCACTTTATCGCAAGAAAAAGAATATTGTTGCGGTAAAAATAACAACAGCAATAAAGCTCGACCAACCTATTGCCGACAAGGTTGTTTCTCTTGTGAAAAGCGAGGGTTACTCGGGTGTTGAATTAGAGAATATTGTAGACGATTCCATTATAGGAGGCTTTATGCTTGAGGTCGATTCCAAGCGTCTCGATGCAACGCTGTCGAGCTTTCTTAAGAAAATCGAGAAGCAATTGGTCGATGATACACACCGTCTGGTATAACTCTTCTACATTTATAAACCAATATTGAAAAAATAACCGATGAATATAAAACCAAGCGAAGTTTCGCAAGTTCTGCTCGAACAGTTAAAAGGAATAGACGATAGCCTCAGATACGAAGAGGTTGGTACTGTGTTGCAGGTAAGCGACGGTGTCGTGCGCATATATGGTCTTCAGAATGCAGAGGCCGATGAACTTCTGGAGTTTGACAATGGAATAAAAGCTATTGTTATGAACCTTGAGGAGGATAATGTCGGTGCTATCCTTTTGGGAGCAACCGACAAAATCAAGGAGGGAATGACTGTAAAGCGTACCGGACGCATCGCATCGATAAATGTCAGCGAGCAGATGTTGGGTCGTGTAATTACTCCGCTTGGTGAACCTATCGACGGCAAAGGAGAGATTGGCGGCGAACTTTGTGAGATGCCGCTCGACCGTAAAGCTCCGGGAGTAATATTCCGCGAGCCTGTTGCCGAGCCTCTGCAGACAGGATTAAAATCGGTGGACTCTATGATTCCTATCGGTCGCGGACAGCGCGAGCTTATAATCGGCGACCGTCAGACAGGAAAAACTGCCATTGCAATAGATACTATAATAAATCAGAGAGCAAACTACGAGGCTGGAAAGCCTGTATATTGCATATACGTTGCAATAGGACAGAAGGGATCTACTGTCGCATCAATAGTGAATACTCTGCGTACATACGGTGCTATGGACTACACCATTGTTGTTGCCGCAACAGCTGCCGACACTGCTGCAATGCAATATTATGCACCGATGGCCGGCGCTGCTATCGGAGAGTATTTCCGCGACACCGGAAGACACGCTCTTGTTGTGTACGACGACCTCTCCAAGCAGGCTGTTGCCTATCGCGAGGTATCGCTTATCCTGCGTCGCCCGTCGGGACGTGAGGCCTATCCGGGTGACGTCTTCTATCTTCACTCGCGACTGTTGGAGCGTGCAGCAAAAATCATCAATCAGCAAGAGGTTGCCGAGAAGATGAATGACCTTCCTGTCAGCCTGCAGGGAAAGGTAAAGGGTGGCGGTTCGCTCACAGCCCTGCCTATCATCGAGACACAGGCCGGTGACGTATCGGCATATATTCCTACAAACGTAATATCAATTACCGACGGACAGATATATCTCGAGAGCGACCTGTTCAATCAAGGAGTGCGCCCCGCGATAAATGTCGGAATATCCGTATCGCGAGTAGGAGGAAAAGCTCAGATAAAATCAATGAAAAAGGTTGCCGGAACATTAAAAATTGACCAGGCACAGTTCCGTGAGCTTGAGGCTTTTGCAAAATTCGGCAGCGAAATGGATGCAGTGACACAAATGGTCATCGACCGTGGACGCAAGAATAACGAATTGCTCATTCAGCCACAATACTCGCCAATGCCGGTAGCCGAGCAGGTTGCAGTGCTCTATTGCGGAACGCACAATCTGTTGCGTAATGTTCCTTTGTCGTCTGTTGCCGAATTTGAGAGATTTTTCCTCGATATTCTAAGAATGAACCATCAGGCTACTGTGCTCGATAAATTGGCAGCAGGAGAGATAAACGAAGAGATTGAAAAGGTTATTGAGAAAGTTGCTCAAGAGGTTGTAAATAGCTTTAAATAGATAAATAATGAGCCTTAAAGAGGTTAAGCAACGCATATTATCGGTTAAAAATACGCAGAAGATAACGTCGGCAATGAAGCTTATTTCTGCGGCAAAATTGCGTCGTGCCCAAAATGCAATAGAGGGTATGTTACCCTACAAGAATAAGCTCGATGAGATATTGCTCTCTTTTCTATCTGCGGTGAAGGATTTTTCGACCCCTTATGCGCGCAATGGAGAGGTTAGACGCATTGCCGTTGTTGCCGTCTCCTCAAATTCAAGCCTGTGCGGAGGCTTTAATACAGCAATAATTAAACGCACCAAAGAACTGCTCGAGGAGTATAAGACGCTGGGTGCCGATAATGTCGAGATTTTCCCTGTAGGAAAGAAAATATCAGAGTCGTTGCATAAGGCCGGGTATTCACTTAACGATTCGTTGATGTCGCAGGCTGCCGCCCCCGCATACAGTGAGGTTGCCGAGGTAGCGCGTTACTTTATGCGTCGATTCATTGCCGGAGAGCTCGATTCAATAGTGCTTGTGTACACACACTTTCATTCGGCAGCAAAGCAGAGTGTAGTCTGCGAAAAGCTGCTGCCTCTTGATTTTTCCTCTTTGGAATTCTCCGACTCGCACTCTATAGGCGATTTTATCGTCGAACCTACACAAGAGGCTCTTATCGAGCAGCTTATCCCAAAGGTTGTTGCAATGCGTCTCTTTACATCGTTGCTCGACTCTGTTGCGGCAGAGCACGCAGCCCGAATGTTGGCAATGCAGATTGCTACAGACAATGCCAACGACCTTATAACGACTCTTGTGCGCGAATATAACAAGAGTCGTCAGCAGGCTATTACCAATGAATTGCTCGATATTGTGGCAGGTAGCGTAAGTTAAACCCTATGAGAAAAATTCTGCTCATTATATCCTTGTTCTTTAGTGTTGCTGCCTTTGCACAGGATAGCTACACAATAAAAGGAGAGGTTGTCGATGGCGTGCAGTCGGGCGACACGCTCTATCTTATGAGCAATTTAACCGCCGTGCCAAAGGTTGAATCGATGGCTGTGGTAAAGAACGGGAGATTCTCTTTCTCGGGCGCACTCACCGAACCGTTATACTCTGCTATAATCTCTTTCGAAGAGAATAGGGTTCTTCGTCGCGCCGAACTTTTCATTGAAAAAGGCATTGTTAATGTGAAAATAGGAGAGCAGGGATACGCAGTAAAAGGAACTTTCCTGAATGACCGCTTGCAGCAATACCGCGACTCTATTGCACCAATGATTGCAATATACGATAAATATGCCTCTAAGATTGCTGCAGCCGATATAACGCCTGCAGCCTACGAAGAGGCTCGTAAGGTTATGCTTGTAACCTCTTTAGCCCGTGCGGAATATGCCGAAAAATATCTGCGAAAGAATATCGACAATGCAGTGGCACTATGTGTGATAAGAGAGAATTACGAACTTTTTTCTCCGGTAAAAGGACTCGAATTACTCTCGCTCCTTCCGCTTGATATGCAGGAGGAACCGACCGCTGCAAAAATAAAGGAGTATTACAAAGGAGCGTTGAGAGCCGCCGAAGGAGCATCTTTTATCGATACTCGCCTAAGCGACACAAAGGGCAGCATACGCAATCTTGCCGATTTTGTTGGCAAAGGCAAAATTGTAATTCTCAACTTTTGGTCGTCAAGCAATGCCGCCAGTGTAAAAGAGCAACAGCAGCTGAGGGTTATGCAACAAAATTCCCGCGACAGAATTGTTGCGGTTGGAATATCGCTCGACACCAATCCTGTAGATTGGTTAAAGACTATAAAAGAGAAAAATCTGCCACAAATACAATTGACCGATGGAAAGGGGTGGGGTAGCGCACCGGTGGCTCTCTATGGAGTGAATAGCAATCCCTATAGCATTGTGATAGATGGCAACGGTACTATCCGTAAGCGTTGCACTACTGCATCCGAGGCTCTTAATTTTGTGAATGCTATTTTAAATAAATAACGGATAATCATACTCTTTCTTAGCTTGGCAGATAATCTTTATCTTCAACTTTTATGATCAAAAAAGTTTAATTATCTTTGCAACCGCATAATACGGAGAAACTCTGTGTTATAGTTATTTCTTTTGGTGTTATTGAAATTATCTTCTGAATCTCGAATTCTCGCAAAATTTGAAAGGCAGCGAAGGTAATAGCAGTAGCGCCACACCATTTCTTATATCGTCATCTTGTCCTATAAGGTGTATCATAGATATAATTTTTGGTGTGGGCTATTGTTCTATCCGCTGCAAGGCAATGCGAGAAGCCCGAGATTAAGGATAGAATATATAGTTCCCACACCTTTTTTTTTATGCACAAGGGAACGTGTATTATAATAAAATTTGGTAATATGGTACATATTGGAGAGGAAATAAGAAAAGAATTGCATCGTCAAGAGCGTACAATTTCGTGGTTTGCACGTAAACTATTTTGCGACCGTAGTAATGTCTACGATATTTTTAAACGCAAGAGTATAGATACAGCTCTTCTTATGCGTATCTCAAATATTCTTGAATACGATTTTTTCTCATATTATACCGATTCTTTGAAAGAGAAAAAGTCTGAATCTTGAATTAAGTGATAAAAGTGTAAGTTTGGTGTAAATAAAAAATATCTCAAAGTTTATTACTTTGAGATATTTTTTATTGCTTTTTGTTATTCTTGTTTAGAAGCTTCTTTCTTCATTCTTTTATATTCTTTCCTGGTAACAAGTCCTTATCTAATTTCATCGTAGCCTTCAGCTTCTTTATAGAGAATGTAGTGCTTAACCGATTTTTTATTTGTGTAGGTCGAAGAGTAAACCTGCTGAAGAATCTAACCTCTTTCCTCTAAGAAATTTGCTGCATCTACAATGCTGTTGAATACTATTTTTTACCATTCTCATTAACAAATCTCTTTTGAGATAGTTCTTCCAAAATCGAAATCACTTTCTTATTCGATTTTAATCCTCTTTAATAGCATTTAATTTCGCAGTAGAATTTACGAGACTGTTCATTGTTATCTTGTGCCTGAGCAAAAGAGAGTGATACAAAAAGTGCAAGTAATAATGTTGCTAAATACTTTTTCTTATTGTTGTGTTTTATAGGTTTAAATTCTGTCAGTTTTTATTTGCGAGTGTAAAAGTATAATTTTTGCCAAAATTATCAAATTTTAGAATATTTTTATATCTCCTCTATGGGTAAATTATTCAAATTAGTGCAGCAAACAGAATATTCTACAACATTTATAGAATGTGTAAAAAAAATCCGTGTAAAAAAATCCACAAAACTGTGTAAATTGTTAATACATAGCAGGAGAAAAAAGTTTGTTAATTGTAGTTAATTTTGTACATCTAAAAAATATAAAATCAACAAAATTATGAAAAATTTAAAACTTATGACAATCCTTCTTGGATTGATTCTTTCTATGGGCCTCATATCATGTAGCAATGATAATGAACCTGATGTTAGCGGTTACAATGATTTCTTTGTTAAGACTGAAGTTCTTTCTGCCGGTGGATTAGATGCAGCAGCGCAGAATGAGTTACAAGCAGAGTTGAACAGTGACGCTCCTTATATTTATAAAGTAAAGAAAGAGGAGGCTGTTGAAATTTTTGAGGACTTTGTAGAAGAGTATAAATATGACTTTATTGATGGTTTGAGTGGCGTAAAAGGTACTTTGAAACTTAAATTTATATTGCTGACTACAAAGGGTGTGACAGTTAAATCTTCTGTTGTATGTATTACACAGGAAACTGCTTGGATTGAAAAACAATAAATAACATTATAATCATCAGCGCCTGAATCTAAGCTTAGATTCAGGCGCTGAACGTTTATTGTAAACTATAAACACTCTAATAATATGAAAAAAATATTATTGACAATATTCTTGTTTTGCTGTGTAGTTGCTCTCTACCCTCAGCAATTTGAGGAGGATGGTATCTATTACAAGGTTATTGATGATACTAAAGAGTTAGAGGTTATAAATAATCCCAACTTCTATAGTGGCAAGGTTGTTATTCCTTCGTTTGTGATGAAGGATAATAAGATTTATTATGTTAGAAAAATTTCAAATACAGCATTTTACAATTGTGAAAAACTAACGAGTATTGAAATTCCTTATACAGTTAATAGTATTCCTTTAACCCCCTTTTCTGGTTGTTCGGCTCTTTCAGAAATTGTAGTAAAAAACGGAAACAAAGTTTATGATAGTCGTGATAATTGTAATGCCATAATTGAAACAGAAACCAATACACTTTTAATTGGTTGTAAAAATAGTGTAATTCCAAACAGTGTAACTGCAATATCTAATTTTGCATTTGCCTATTGTACAGGACTTACCAGTATTGTAATACCTAACAGCGTTACAGAACTTGGGCGTTATACATTTTATAATTGTACAAATCTTGTAGAAATAGAATTGTCTAAAAATATTACAAGTATTGGAGATTATGCTTTTTATAATTGCCTTTCTCTTTTAAGTGTAGATATTCCGGAAGGAGTAAAAAATATTGGAGAAGCCGCTTTTTATGGTTGTGAATCTCTTAAGAGTATTAAGATACCGTCAAATGTTACAACAATAGAATATGGCGCATTTCAGTGGTGTACATCTCTTGTGGATTTTAAATTTCCCGACTCTCTTATAAAATTAGAAGGATATGCATTCCATAACACAGCTTGGTATAATAGCTTACCGGATGGTGAAATATATTTAGGTAATTGGTTCTATGAATATAAAGGAGATTATAAAGACATTGAAGAAATAACTATAAAAACCGGTACTTATGGTATAGCCGGTCGTGCTTTGGCAAGTTTATATAAACTAGAGCGTGTAGAAATACCAAATAGCGTAAGATATATTGGAAGTTCTGCTTTCTATGGCTGTTCTTTCCAAAGCATAACAATTCCCGAAAGTGTCAATTATATAGGAAACTATCCGTTTGCGGGTTGTGATGAACTTAATAGAATTGTTGTTAGCAAAGGCAACCCTGTTTATGATAGTCGTGATAATTGTAATGCTATAATAGAGACTGCGACAAACACTCTTGTTCAAGGTTGTAAAAATACATTTATTCCCCATAGTGTTACGGCCATTGGAGAATATGCATTTAGTTATGATGCTTCTCCCAATAATTTAGTTATTCCAAACAGTGTAACAACTATTGGTGATTATGCATTTTATTTAAGTTCTGATTTACAAAGTGTAGCAATTCCAAATAGTATTACAGCTATTGGTAACTCTGTATTTAGTGATACAGGTCTTAAATATGTAGATATTCCCAATAGCGTAACAACTATTGGTGATTATGCATTTAGTGGTTGCCGTAGTCTTACAAGTATTTTTATTCCCAATAGTGTAACAAGTATAGGAGTAGGTGGCTTTGCAGGTTGTTCTAGAGTTACTGATATTGAAGTGGAAAGCGGAAATAGTGTTTATGATAGTCGCGATAATTGTAATGCTATAATAGAGACAGCGACAAACACTCTTGTTCAAGGTTGTAAAAATACCGTTATACCCAATAGTGTTACTTCTATTGGTGAATCTGCATTTTCAGATTTATCTCTTAAAGAGATAGTAATTCCCAATGGTGTAACTCGTATTGATAAAGGGGGCTTTAGTAGCTGTGACTATCTTAACAGTTTTACTATCCCATATACAGTAACAAGTATAGGAAACAGCGCTTTTAGTTTTTGTAGAAAACTTAATAGCCTGTATATGGAATGTGTAACACCCCCTTTGGTGGATTTTTTTACGGGTGACTTTTATCATCCTTTTTATGATGTTCCCGATGATGCGATACTTTACGTTCCGTTAGGCTCTAAAGAAAAATATGCAAACGCCTATGGCTGGAATTATTTTAAAAATATAGAGGAGTATATACCTACAAATATCAATAATGCTTATATGGATTCTCCTATAATAAAGAATAATTTATATTATGATTTAAAAGGAAATGTAGTCGATACTCCAACAAAAGGAGTCTATATATTAAATGGAGAAAAGATACTTTTAAAATAATTTATAAATAAAAAAACAAATAATGATTCCA
>JAFYRW010000030.1 GCA_017546785.1 Bacteroidaceae bacterium
ATTTGCAACCGATTATTTTATCTGGGGTAATTATACCTTATCTTATTATTACCTTGCTGTTCTCTACAATGTATATTCCGGCGGGCAGCTCAACAGTGGTTGTTCCAGCCTCCAACTCAAGCTCGCGGACAACGCGTCCGTCCAATGAGTATATTCTTATGCTCTTTGCATCCAAGAGAGTGATTGAAAGGCAGTTGCCTCCGCGAATGTCAGCAACGACATCCTCCATCGACAATACTGCTGTTGCAATCTCGGGACGTATAGAGAATTCGTTGAGGCGCATCTCCTCTCTCTCGCTTGTAACCAGAATGTTGCTTATTGAAATGCCTTTCTCGTCGGCAGCAAGAGCCTCGTCGATGCTCAACGATAGGTCGATAAGCGAATTTCCGCTCAAGAACTTGTCGTTCTTCATTGAATGTACTACTACGCGGTAAGAATTGTCGTCCATCTGGTTATATTCAAAATTGTGGTTCTCCAGAATATCTCCTGCGGTAGCATCGAGCAGAGAAACATTGTTGGGAATATAAATATCCATCTGTAGCGCTACAATCTCCTCGGCCTTGTTACCCGTCAATGTGATGGGAACATCAACGTGGTCGCCTATCGATACGCAGATATCCTCGGCACCTATTCGTGCATCGACCATTGGAGTATTAAAGTAGTACATTGGCGAGGGAGTGGGAGAAACAAGCAGCAGCATTGCCATTTCGGTAGCATCAACATCGCTTACTATGCCACTCTCGTTAATGTCGGCCTTAATCGATGAATATTCATCAGATAGTATTCCGTTCAGATAGTCGATGAGAATGGTAAGGTCCTCAATGGTAAATTCGTTGTTGCAGTTTACATCGCCCAACACATTGCTTATATAGCCAATGTCGCTGTATTTGTCAATATTGGCCATAATATAATCCTGACGCTCTTTCAACCAGTTCTTTGCTCTTTCAACATCCTTGTCGTAGCCCTTACCGTCGCCCCACTCGTAGTAGTTGTTCTCGAATGAGCCTTTTGCAAAGTTGTAGTACTCCTCAATGTAGTCGCATAGTTGCTGCAGGCGGTTGCTGTCCACGAATTTCTTCCACGCGCTATAGTAGTGTCTCTTGAATGACTCGTTCTTTGTTATTGCTTGGAAGAATCGGTATCCCGAAGAGGTGCTCATACTGCTGTTGAATATGCTGCTGTTCACATTTGATGTGCAATAGCTCTTAGAAGTCTCGTAGCCGAATCCCCAGTCAAAGTCCCATAGAGGACCGAATACAATCTTGCTCGAGGGTGACGAAAGGTCCTCTTTCCACAAGAAGGTACTTTTGGGGTGTCCAAGCTCCTGATTTATCACAAACTGATTGACAAGGATAAAGCGTGCAAGAGCGTCCATATCAACATAATCGTCGATGCTTGCTCCCGACTTTAGAACAGACTCAAACTCGTTAAAGTCTGCTTTTATCTCTCCGAAGCGGGTTGAGGGGTTGCCCATATATTCGGTAAGGTCGGGCTCTTTTACATTCACCGGAAGATTATAGCTGTTTGAGTAGAATTTATATGTCTCGTCGTAGTTTACGTCAAGCTCGAGCATATATCCTGTCTCCTCATCTACATCTACGCTGTTGTTGGCCATTCCAACCTTCTCACTGAACATATAGTTTCCGAGATACTGACCGTTTATATATAGCTCTACCGGTACAATGTGGTTGGTATATTGCGCTCCGGCAAGGTGTCCAACCTCCATTGCTATAGCATTTGCCAACAGAGAGCCTGTCTGATAGTTCGCCAAAAGAACCCAGCTTTTACCCTTTGTGAGTCCAAAAGGCTTGACCTTCTCGCTGAATTTCAGACGATAGGGCTTTTTGGGGTAACTCCACGTACTGTTTCCGCGGCCTTTAATCTGTACCTCCGCCTCAAAATCGTCGTATACACCATAGCCTGTTATGCGGAATGTCGCATCTTGATAAACTTCTTTGTTGTAATGAATCTGACTTATTGAACCGCTCTTAAGGTCAATGTCTATGCGGGGAACAGATGTTGCCTTGTCGGTGAGCCAATCGGGGTTAATGTTGTAGTTGTTTCCGAACGGCATACGGCGGGTAGCATATACTGCATCCTGAATCTTTACAGGCTCCTCGTCTCCGGGAATAATTTTATAAAGATGTAGTTCCGATATTGCAAAGTGGTTCTTTGCATTCTCTCCGCTTGTCTGCTCAATCTTTAGATATTTATATTTACCGCCAAAGTTAATTACGGGTGATGTGTACTCTGCTCCCATTCCACCGGTAGGCATTCCATCTTTTGTTGTCAGAGTGCGCACCGGAGTCCACGACGCATAGTCGTTGCTGACAGAAATCTGTAGCTCTAATGGGTTGTACCCGCTCTGTGGACGGCATTTGTAGTAGAGTGTTACCTCCTCTAATTCGGTGGGAAGGTCTATTGTAATGTAACAATTTATATACAATGTAGCGTTGTTGTCTGCCCCCCACGTAGAGTGGAATATAGTCGATGGCATATTGTCTAGAAGATTTTCTAATCCTTCGCCTGTCTGTTTCGATGGCTTGTTTGTGTAAAGGGCGTCGGCTGTAAGGGGAATCTCCTCCATTGTGTCGCCACCGGGGGTAGACCAAATTTCATCCTGAATCTTAACATTCGTCAATTTGTAGTATCCGGGGTATGTTACCACGAATTTAACGTCGTCGGCAAAGTTTATGCGTGTATCCTTGCTCTGTACGTATGTTGTATCGACAAAAGCTACTGCTCTGTCGTCGCTTAAATTGAAGCTCGGAACAAGCCATTTTCCTATTGAGTTCAACGCAATGTTCATTGTCGGCTTAATGGTGTCGGCAATAACATCTACAAAAAGGTTGTGGTTGTATTTGTTGTTGAACTTAAACGATGTAAGAGTGGGGAATTCGGGCTTCTCGGTGGTGTATCTTGTATACTCATTCTGGCTGTATGATATTGTATCGCCGCTTGCAAGGGGAATATACAATGAGCCATCCTCGTCGTAATACTCGCCGCTGAGAGTCGATAAGGCAAAAGCATCTACTCCGCTGTTTACAAGATATACATAAATGCACTCCTCGTCGTCCGATGAGGGGGGAAGAATCACAGTCTCGTTACCGCTGCTTCCACTTCCGCTGCCACCCTCTTCGGTCTTTGTGATGATTGACTTCTTGAAATTGTCAATCTGCTTGTCAATCTGCTCGTAGAACGAGAAGAGCGACGATGTGTTGTAAGAGTCTATAGTTGCCTGTGCCTTGTCTATAGATGTCAGCACTTTGTTGAGAGTGGTGCGTGACTCCTCGGGGTAGGTACCTACCTCATAGGGTGCTGACGAGAATTTTGAGTTTGCAATAAGGCTCTTTATCTCATTCTCGTAGATGTTCAATTTTACACCAATGTATCGAGTCTCGCACTGTAGAAGCTGCTCTTTGGTGGCGTAAATGTCGTTTATAGAGGGGGACTCATACTCGAGCAATTGTATGGCATTGCTTATCGCATTTACGAGACTGTTATTCTCGCCGTTGGTGCAATTGCCGTCAAAGTCGCCGTATGTCGAAAGATACTGCGATGAGGTCATTATTAAATCAGACAAGAGGTTGCTTGCTATCAAAGATGTTGATAGGGCATATTCCTTTATTGTTTCGTCGCTTACATTTGCTTCGTATATTGTCCAGTTGAATGCCGCGGGCAGAGAGTAGCCGCTTGTGTAGTCGCCATTCTCGAGTGCCTGCTTTTTGTCGAGGGTGAATATCTTCATCTTTGAGTATGAACCGTCGCGAACCTCTCCGCTGACGTATACGGTAATCTCCTTTACGTTGCCGCTCTCTTTGTCGATATACTCGCCGCTGTAGTTGAACTCAAAGTCGTTGTTGCTGAGCTTGCTGAAGTTTATCAATGCAGCTTCGCTAAAGTCGGTAGTACTATATTGCCATCCGTTTGAACCATTATATTCGCTTGTTGAATTCTGCAGGAATTTTCCCGTTACAGGCCAATAGAGAATATATTTGCCATTGCCGGCGGGGATAAATTGCACAAGATGCAGCATTGAGGCTGTTGCATCACCCTTCTCGGCGCTACGCATAAATATAGGACCCGAAGCATAATAGGTGATTCCATTTGATGTGTACATATCCTGCGAGTTACTGCGCATAACAAACATCTTGTTGCTCTGGGTTAGAGTGGTCAGCGAGGTAACCTTGTTGCCTAGTTCAAACTCCTGTCCTGTAGTGTCGGGAATATAGTCGGTTCCCAATGTTATATTCACTGCTGTAGGAACGGTATACGTGTCGCCGACTCTTGTGTCCCACTCCAGCTTGAATTCCGAAACAGATGTATTTAGTGTCAATTCTACATAGTGAGGGGCGCTTACGGCGGGCGTCAACCACATTGTGTGGAAGTATGTCTCTATTTGATTGTCATTCAATGCGGGAAGGCCATCGCCGTCAGATGAATATGACAAGGAGTTGTGGTCAGCATTCGATTTTGCAGTGTAGCCGATGTAATTGCCGTTCTTGTCGAGCACTTTAAGCTCCGATAGCGCCATAACATAATTGTTCCCGTTGGGCTGTTGATGGCCGTAATTGTCGGTAACGGTGATACGTATTTTGTTGGTAGATGTTCCGGGCTCCATCAATGGCGACAGATAATGGTAGTACTCCTTTCCAAGATATGTCTTTTTTGAACCGGGGAGTCCCTCCTTTGCAGCCAAAGATTCCGACCATTGAGCCTGTGCGGCAACAGTGGCAAGAACCAACAATAACGATAATATTGCTTTTCTCATATGAATAAAATTGATTTTTTCGGATGTTTTTATGCTATATTATTTATCTCTTTGAGATAAAATTCTTTGCAAAGGAATGAAAATCATCGGAAAAATACAAATTATTCATTCATTAAATGCCAAAAAGGGGGTAATATGGGGCGGAGTGTGTGATATTATAAATGAACATCTTATGGGCGATTGTTGTTTGTCTGTACTAAGATTGGACTTTTATGGAACAGACTCTCTTGTACGAAATTTGCGGTTATGTGGCTAGCGTCGGGCTTATTTTAGGCTATCTGCCGCAGGCTGTAAGGACTATACGCACCCGAAAGACCGATGATATTGCTCTGCCCACTTTCTTGATGATGGCGGTGGGTGCCTTCTGCTTTATGTTGCAGGGGATTCTGCATCGTCCCGATATTATATGGTCGCTTTTTATCACTAATCTTGTGACCTGTGTTTGCAGTAGTATTGTGTTCGGAATAAAAATTTACAACGACTTTTTCCGAGAGAAATAAAATGTACAGGGTATAAAAACGAAAAAGAGGAAAGCCATAGCTTTCCTCTTTTTCTTAGTGATTCGCCTGGGGCTCGAACCCAGGACCCCATCCTTAAAAGGGATGTGCTCTACCTGCTGAGCTAGCGAATCTACCTAATCGCCGTTAAGCGAGTGCAAAGGTAGGGATAATTTTTGAATTCGCAAATTATTTTGGGAAAATTTGCGTAAATATTTAATTTTTTGTCTCCTTTTCTTCGCTTTTTGCTGTTTTTGCGGCCTCAGACAGCGGCTCTTCGGGCGCATTCTCTGCTTTTTCCTGCACGCTGTTAATCTCGTGGTAACGCTTTATGTAGGCAATGAGGATGGTTGTCATAGGCAGTGCCACAATCATTCCCAAAATTCCCAAAAGCTTGCCCCATATTGCAAGAGCCAAAAGAATCACCGCAGGATGCAGGTTCATACGCTTGCCCAGAATCTTTGGCACGAGGAAAAGGTCCTGAATAGTCTGTACTACAGCAAGCACGATGAATGCCGACAGCAGTATCAGCCAAAAGTTACTGCCTGTATTTGCCGCCTTGAGCAACGCAAGAAACACCATAGGTAACAGCGACACCAATTGTAGATAAGGCACAAGATTGAGCATTCCGACGAATAGTCCGAATCCTATTGCCAGCGGAAAATCAATAATCAAAAAACCGATGGAGAATAGAATTCCCACACAGAGCGCTACGAGCGCCTGTCCACGGAAATATTGGTTCATACCATCGATAAGGTCGTTCGACAATTTTGTTGCAAGCTCGCGCCAGCGTACTGGCAAAAAGAGCTTCCACTCGTCGCTCAGCTTCTCGTAGTCGAGCAATATAAAGAACAGATAAAGCAATGTTATACACGACGATAGCAATTGCGATACAATGTTCATCGTTCCTGCGAGCAGTGTTTGTGTGTGCTCGAAAAGCTTTTCTATAAGGTCCTGAATGCCGCTGCTTTGCAGTAGATTCACAATGCCCTGTTCATTGCCATATTTTCGCACGGCATCTACGATGAATGGGGGTATAGAGGGGTTCTTTATATTATTGGAAAAGAAATTTACAATGACCTCCTTAAAAATGGAGAATTCATTGGTTATAGAGGGTGTGATGAGTATAACCGATACAGTTATTACGGCAACGGCTGTAATGAGCACTGCGAGAATAGCCAGCATTCTCGATTTTATACGTAAACGATTCTGAAAAAAACGGACAATAGGGTAGAGCATATAGGCTATGAGCCACGCTACTCCAAAGGGCAGCAACACACTGCTTATGCTGTTGAGTATAAAATATGAAATACCTACGGTAATGAATATTAGCATTATGCGCAGGAATCTTCCTAATGAAATTTCGTGATAATTGCTGTTCATTTCTCTTGTGCATTATTCTCTGCCAATGCTTTGTTGTAGCACTCGCGGCAGAGGGGTTCATACTCGGCTTTTTCGCCTAAAAATACTAATTTATCGCTGTCGGCGGTGCGGTGCGATACGTAGGCAAGGCTGCCGCAGCGCACGCATATTGCGTGTACCTTCGTTACCTCGTCGGCAATGGCCATAAGGGCGGGCATAGGGCCGAAAGGCTTGCCCATATAATCCATATCAAGGCCGGCGACAATTACGCGTGTGCCTCGGCGGGCAAGCTCGTTGCACACTGTTACAAGCTCATCATCAAAGAATTGCGCCTCGTCGATGCCTACTACATCAACATCGGTGGCCAATAGCAGTATGCTCGCCGACGACTCTATAGGAGTCGATAGAATGTGGTTGCTGTCGTGCGATACTACCTCTTCGTTGGAGTATCGTGTGTCTATTGCTGGCTTAAAAATCTCGACATTCTGTCGTGCGAATTCCGCACGTTTCATTCTGCGTATAAGCTCCTCGGTCTTTCCCGAGAACATTGAACCGCATACAACCTCTATGCGTCCTCTGCGTGTCGTTTCCAAGCTGGTAAAATCGGAAAATCGGTTCATTATCTGTCTCTTATGTTCGTCTGTTTACTGATGCTGGCGAAGATATGAATTAAATTCAAAAGATTCTCAAATTGAATAAAACAAGTTATCAACAATTTATAAATGCTATTATTTGTTAAAATAGCACCATTTATATAAAATCTAATTATTTTTGCATTTGTAAGAATGTAGACAACGGTATTTATATGGGTATTTTATATGTAGTGCCGACGCCTGTCGGTAATCTCGAGGATATGACAATGCGTGCCATACGCATATTGCGTGAGGCCGATTTTATTCTTGCCGAGGATACGCGTACGTCGGCTAAGCTTATGAAGCATTTTGAGATACAGGCTCCAATGTATTCTCATCATAAGTTCAACGAGCATAAGACCGTCGGTGCACTTGTGGAGCGTATACGCAACAGCGAACAGCACGTGGCGCTTGTGTCGGACGCGGGAACGCCTGCAATTTCTGACCCGGGATTCCTGCTTGTGCGCGAGTGCGTAAAGAACGATATTGATGTTCAGTGCCTGCCCGGAGCGACAGCCTTTGTGCCGGCGCTTGTAAGCTCGGGCCTTCCTTGCGAAAAGTTTGTCTTTGAGGGATTCCTGCCGCAGAAAAAGGGGCGTCAGACTCGTTTGAACCAATTGAAGGAGGAGACACGAACCATAATATTCTATGAATCTCCCTACCGCGTGCTAAAGACTCTCACCCAGTTTGCCGAGGTGTTTGGTGGCGAGCGTCGTGCGGCGGCGGTCAGAGAAATATCAAAAATACACGAGGAGTGTGTGCGCGGCACTCTTCAGGAGCTTGTAGAACATTTTACTAAAAATGAACCACGCGGAGAATTTGTCATACTCGTCGGCAGTGACGGGTAATTTAATGTTTAACTTTAATAATTAAGAAAAATGAAAAAGAGTATTATCCTTATCTGCTCGTTGGCAGCAGTGCTTGTATCCTGCAACGAAGGTCCTAAGCGCGAACAGTTGGTTAGTGAAATTGATTCGTTGCGCAATGTTATCGTAGAGCGTGACGCATCGCTCGATGAGATGATTGCAACAATAAATGTAGTAGAAGAGGGCTTCCGCTCGATAAACGAGGCGCAGGGCCGTATAAATATCAACACCGCGGGAGCAGAAAAGAATGCCGACCGCTTGAACGAGAATTTTACATTTATCAGCAACACCCTTGCAAAGAACAAGGAAGATATTGAGCGTCTTAAGAAATTGCTCGGCAAGAGTCAGGCAAATTCAAAGCAGCTGCAGCTGATGATAGACAATCTGCAGACTCAATTGGTAGAAAAGTTGCGCGAGATTGAGACAATGCACGAGATTCTTGCACAGAAGAATATCCACATTGCCGACCTTGACAAGACAGTAGCCGAGCTTACCGAAAAGAACAATGCCAATGAGCAGAAGATTGGCGAGCAGGATAGCCAGTTGCACGCAGTGTGGTACGCAATGGGTACAAAGCGCGAGCTTAAGAACGAGAAAATTCTTGTCAAAGGAAAGGCTCTTAATGCAGCAGAGGCCAATATGGACTATTTCACAAAGGTTGATATGCGTAACCTATCATCGGTGTCCACGCATTCAAAGAGTGCGAAGCTGCTTACCGCTCACCCTGCGGACAGCTACGAGCTTGTGCGTGACGAGAACAAAATGTACACACTGAATATCACCGACGCAGCCTCTTTCTGGAGTGTTTCTCGCTATCTTGTTATTCAGGTGCGATAATAAAATAATAAATGGTACGAGGCGATGCACAAAGGTTCATCGCCTCGGCTTTTAATGATACGATGACAAAATACAAGACAGTTTTTATAGATCTTGACGATACGCTGTACGATTTTTCGGCAGCCTCTCGTGCGTCGTTCAACGAGACGTATGACCTTTTGGGATACAACCGCTTTTTCGACTCCTTTGAACATTATATGAGTCTCTATAAGCCGCGCAATCTTGAATTGTGGGGGCTCTATGGCGATGGCAAAATAACAAAGCAGGAACTTAACCGCATACGCTTCTCTTATCCTTTAGAGGCTGTGGGAGTACAAGATGGCGAGCTTGCCGCACGCTTCTGCGCCGAGGCACTCAAGCGTATACCGACAAAAAACTGTCTTATTCCCGGTGCTGTTGAGCTGCTTGAGTATCTGCGTCCAAAATATGAACTTTTTATATTGTCGAATGGCTTTAAAGAGCTGCAGTCGCACAAGATGCGTACAACGGGTATCCTCGATTATTTTAAGGATCTTATTCTTTCGGACGATATTGGAGTGAATAAACCGCATCCTCAGCTTTTTATGCACGCTCTCGAAAGGGCGGGTGCTACAGCCGAGGAGAGTATAATGATAGGGGATATGTTCGAGACTGACATTAAGGGTGCAGCCAATGTCGGAATAGACCAGATATTCTATAATCATCAGTCTGTAGGGCAGTTGCCGTTTGCCCCGACTTTTGTGGTAAATATTCTCGACGAGATAAAAGAAATACTATAAAATTGAGCGTCCCGTTTTTTTGCCTGCAATTGTAATGTTGCAGGCTTTTTGTTTATTGTATGCTCTTTTGTCTTTTAAAATGCTGTTTTTCTTGCAAAATGTTACAAAATAGCTCTTTTAATAGCTTTTTTCTTTGTAACTTTGTACTCTGTTGTATGTTTTATATAAAATATAGTTATTTTTTTTGAAATATGATAGCTACGCTTATTATACTACTTATTTCTGCTGCCTTATTTGTAAGCGCAAAGGTGCGCTCCGACTTAGTGGCAATATGCTCTTTGTTGGCATTACTTCTCTGTCAGGTACTTACTCCTACCGAAGCTCTTGCAGGCTTTTCGAACAATACTGTTATAATGATGGTCGGCCTGTTCATCGTTGGAGGAGGTATTTTTCAGACGGGACTTGCCAAAATGATCGGTGGTAAGGTTATTAAGATGGCGGGAACCAGCGAGACTCGTCTCTTTTTGCTTGTGATGCTGGTAACATCATTCATCGGTGCTTTTGTTAGTAATACTGGTACAGTGGCGCTAATGCTGCCTATTGTTGTGAGTATGGCTGCATACGCTTCGGCATCGTCGCGCCGCCTGCTTATGCCATTGGCTTTTGCCAGCAGTATGGGTGGTATGATGACTCTTATCGGTACGCCCCCGAACATTATCATTCAAGAGACTTTAGCAAAGGCTAAGCTCGATTCTATTGTTCCTGCAAGCATTCCCGATATTTCTTTCTTTACATTCTTACCGGTAGGTCTTATCACTCTGTCGGTGGGTATTATTGTGCTTATGCCTTTGACAAAGATATTCCTTAGCTCAAAGAATAATGTCAATGGCGACAAAAGTGCGGGAAAATCGTTGAATGAGCTTGTTAAGGAGTATGGACTCTCGGATAATCTTTTCCGTGTTGTTCTAAAAGAGCAGTCGTTGGCAATAGGAAAGACCATCATCGACCTTGACATTTACAAACAGTATGGTCTTAATGTGATGGAGCTTCGTCGCAGCAATGGCAACAAACGTATGGTGCGCACCATCAATCAGCAATTGGCGTCGCCTTCTCTTGTGCTTAAGCAGGGCGATATTCTATATATATCGGGAGACATTGCAAAGGTAAAGAACTTTGTCGAGGATTACGGATTGAAACTTTTTGACAATGATGCAAAGGATGGCAATCTCTCTAATACCTCACTCGACTTTTACGATATTGGCATTGCCGAGATTCTTATTATGCCATCATCGTCGATGATTAACCGAAGCGTTGCTCAGGCTGGATTCCGAAGCAAATTCAGTGTCAATGTGCTTGGAATAAGACGCGGTAAGGAGTATTGCCTCGAGAATCTTGCGAACGAGAAGATGCACGGAGGCGATGTTCTCCTTGTGCAGGGAGCGTGGAGCGACATTGCACGCTTGCGTAATGAGTCGGACAACTGGGTGGTTCTTGGCGAGCCTTTGCAGGAGGCTGCAAAAGTAACCCTCGACTACAAGGCTCCTGTTGCTGCAGCCATAATGGTTGCAATGATTGTGATGATGGTGGTTGATTCTATTCCTGTGGCGCCTGTTACATCGGTGTTGCTCGCAGCTATCTTAATGGTTCTTACCGGTTGCGTACGAAGCGTCGAGGCTGCATATAAGACAATAAATTGGCAGACTATAGTGCTTTTTGCTGCAATGTTGCCAATGTCTACCGCACTCGAAAAGACCGGTGTTTCCAATCTTATAGCAAACTATATTGTAACAACCTTTGGAACAAGCGGTCCTTATATGGCTCTTGCCGCTGTATATTGTGCAACATCATTGATGACAATATTTATCAGTAATACTGTAACCGCGGTGCTTATGGCCCCCATTGCTCTACAGTGTGCCATTGGCATTGGCGTTAGTCCGTTGCCATTCTTGTTTGCGGTAACGGTGGCTGCCTCAATGTGCTTTGCATCGCCTTTCTCTACTCCGCCCAATGCTCTTGTGATGCCCGCCGGACAATATTCGTTTATGGATTTTGTAAAGGTCGGCCTGCCGTTGCAGGTGCTTATGGGTATTATTATGGTGTTTACCCTTCCGTTGCTATTCCCGTTCTAATTTTTTACTGTAAAGGTATCTTATTAGTGATGTTCCTTGCAGCATAAATCTCAGCAGAAAGTTTAATACCTTTTATTATTCATTCCCTATGTCATTTAATAAATGACATAGGGAATGAATAATCTCTGTGTATTTTGACAACATTTATTAACATATATTAACAACTTGAGAGGGACGATTTCTACCTAATTAGCTACATTTGTGAGCCAAATAGGTTACTAAATATTAAATAAATATATAGCTATGAAACGAATTTTTACCATTGCAACTATTGCATTGTCGTTTATCTCTTGTGGCGAGAATGGTAGCTTAATCCCTGAACCTACTCCTCCTGTGGAGAGAATTCCTATAAACATTTCAACATCAATAACCCGTGCTACCGACTCGGCATTTGAGGCCGGAGACAAGGTGGGTATCTTTGTTGTTAATGAACCTAATACTCTTGCGGCATCGGGTAATTACGTTGATAATATGGGCTTTACCTATTCAGGGCAATGGGCTCCCGATGAGGAAATATTTTGGAAGGACCAGACAACAAAGGCCGATTTTTACTGCTACTATCCCTATGCAGAGAGTGTAAACACAAAGGCTCACACCTTTGCAACAAAGGCCGACCAATCGACTCTTGCAAACTACAAAGCATCGGAGTTTTTGTGGGGAAAAACCGAGCTTGTGACACCCACTGCAGATGTTGTTCCAATAACAGTAAACCATAAGTTGAGCAATGCTATTGTGATTGTGGAGCCCGGTAACGGTTATACAGCCGAGAGTCTTGCAGCTTCTGATATTAAGGTGAAGATTGCAAATGTAAAGACAGAAATGCTCGTAAATCTTGCAACGGGTGCAGTAGAGGCAAGCGGAGTACCAACAACTGTTACACCCCTTAACGAAGGTACTTACTATCGTGCACTTATTGTACCGCAGACTGTGCCGGAGGATGCACTTATTATAGTTACAGTCGATGGAGTAACCTATACTCTTGTAAAGGCCTTTAAATTTGAGGCTAACACTCAGCATTGCTTCACAGTAAAGGTAAACAAAGTGAATAATGGTGTAAATATTGGTATCGGTGGTTGGGTGATTGACGGTACTGATAATGGAGGTAGTGTAGAATAAAAAAGATAATAACAGATTATGAAAAAGCATATATTTCCCCTCATTGGTTGTATAGCACTACTTTTTGTGGGTTGTATGAACGACCTTAACGACGATTTATTGCCTGTAGAGGGTGATGGAGCAATAGCTGTTGAGTTATTCAACGAGATAAACCAAGTTACTGTAACCCGAGTGAACGATGAAGGATTTTGCAATGGTGACGCAGTGGGTATTTATGTAGTAAATTACAAAGGTGAGCAACCAGGCACGCTGCTCGATAAAGGTAATCAGGCAGACAATGTTCGTTACGTCCTCAACGAGAGTGAGGGTAAGTGGACGCCTGATTATCCTGTCTACTATTACGATAAGGTTACACCCGTCGATATTATAGGATTCTATCCGCAAGTAAAAATAGATAAGGTGAACAGCTATCCGTTTGAGGTTGCTAAAGACCAATCTACTGATGCTTCCAATGGTGCATTGGGCGGTTACGAAGCAAGTGATTTTTTGTGGGGTAAGACCGAAAAGGTCTCTCCTACCTCGCAACGTGTGAACATTACATTCCACCATCGTATGGCCGGAATTTTGGTAGAACTTACCGAAGGAGAGGGATTCGATGAGAATGAATGGGCAGCATTGGAAAAGCAGGTTCTTGTTGGTAATACCATTCGTAAGGCGACTATTGATCTTGCAACCGGAAATGTTTCTGCAACTGGTGATGTATCGACTACAGGAACAGTGCCTGCACAAGTTGATGAGAGCTGGAGAGCAGTTGTTGTGCCACAAACTATAGCAGCACAGGTTGCTCTGTTTAATATTACAGTCGATGGAGTGCCTTACATATTCCGCAAGGGTGAACCTTTTGAGTATCGTGCAGGTAAACTGCATAAATTTACCATAGAGGTATCGAAACGACAGGGAACCGGTGTTGAATTTAAACTTATTGGTGAGGCAATAACTGCTTGGGAGAGTGAAACTATAACTCACGATGGCGAGGCACGTGAATATGTGATAATAAATGTTCCAAAGGCTGCTATTGATGGAAAAAGTGCGCTTAAAAGTGCTATTGAAGCTGCAGGCAAGGACTACACAAAGATAAAGAACCTTAAGGTCGCCGGTGAGATTAATTCACAGGACTTCTATTTTATGCGCGACGAGATGACTGTTTTGCAGAGTGTAAATTTAAAGGAGGTTACAGTGGTTGCAGATAAGAGTGGAAGATATGCTAATGAAATACCCTACGGAGCTTTTCAAAATAAAGCAACCTTATTACGCATTATATTTCCTGAAAGTATTACATCTATAGGTGCGGAAACATTTTGTGGTACAAATATTACCGGTTCACTTATTATACCTAATAGTGTTATAGAGATTCGTTCTATGGCTTTTAAATTGATTTCTTCTTTAAATGGAACTCTAACACTTTCAAAAAATTTGCGTAACATTGGTACTAGTGCGTTTATGAATTGTAATAATTTAAGAGGAGAATTGCACCTACCTAATAGTCTAGAAGTAATAGAAGGCGGCGCTTTCTACGAATGTTCTGGTCTTACTGGTGAATTGTTACTTCCAACATCTTTAAAACAGATAGGTGGCAGCGCTTTCTGCGGATGTTCTGGTCTTACTGGTGACTTGATTATTCCAGATAATATAATTGAATGTGTAAGTGGTGCGTTTAGAGGTTGTAACTTTGGTGGGAAACTTGTGCTTTCTAAAAATATGCAGGTTATAGGAGACGGTGTTTTTGAGAGTTGCGGTTTTAAAGGGGAATTGGAAATTCCATCTACTGTTACTACTATCGGTTCTCAGGCATTTAAAAATAATAATTTTAGTGGAACATTGGTGCTACCAAATGAGTTGGCCTCAATTGGAGATAGAGCATTTGAAAATTGCCAATTACTCTCGGGTAAAGTTGTTATTCCTAATGGGGTTAGGTCTATTGCCTCAACCACATTTAGAAACTGTAGGCAATTAGAGGGGGTGGTACTACATTCGCAAATTTCAAGCATTGGTAGTGGAGCATTCGAAAATTGTTATCAGCTTAACTCTATTGTGTGCGATGCAAAGACTCCGCCTGCACTCGATGCTTCGGCTTTTAACGGAGTAGCAAAAGATAATTTTGTGGTAGAGGTTCCCGAGGCTTCTGTTATTGAATACACTCTTGCTCCCAATTGGAAAGAGTTTAAACGCATTGCTGCACACAGGGATTTTTCTATAAGTCGTAATGTTATTCGTACACTAAATGCCGGCAATAGCAAAACACTTATTCTTAGAACTCTCAGTGGCGAGGCGTGGAGTGTAGAGAGTTGTCCCGACTGGGTAACAGTAACACCGACGAGCGGAGTGGGCAAGAGTGAAATTAAAATAACTGTTAATGAAATGAGTGCCTCGGAGTCTGGTACATTCGATGTTGAGGTCTACAAAAATAACAGCAGTGCTACAACAACAAAAACATATAATGGACGCGCAGGTGAGGTTGTATTCTTGCTCGAAGGTAAAGATTACCGCACACGCACTAAGGTAGAACAGTATAACTACGAATATGGCGACGGTGATGTAATAACCAACCAGACTGCAACCATTGGAAAAGGCGTGAATGTTGTTTTTATGGGCGATTGCTTTGATGCTCAGGATATTGCTGCTGGTAAGTATCTCAATGGAATTAACGAGGCTATAGAATATTTCTTTGCAGTAGAACCCTATAATAGTTATCGAGACTACTTTAATGTATACACAGTGCTTGGAGTCTCTGACGACAGTGGAATGGGTACTGTAAATACAATACGTGAGGCTCGTTTCGGTTCGCAATATACTCTTAACGAGGGTGTTGGAATAAATCAAGAACTTTGCTTTGAATATGCTTGTAAAGCTCCTACTGTAACAAAAGAGAATATCTGTCAAACACCGATAGTGCTCATTGAGAACTCGGCCGATTATGCAGGTGTTACACATCTGTGGAACGATGGCTCTGCTGTAGCTCTATGCCCTATGATTGTAGGTGAATATCCCTACGATTATCGTGGTGTTGTGCAGCACGAGGCCGGTGGACATGCATTCGGTAAACTGGGCGATGAATATATCTATCACAATGCATTTATAACAAATTGTCCCATTCTCGGTTGTGAGAATTTAGATGCAGTAGTTCGTGAAGCACAAAGCAGAGGCTGGTACAGAAACTTATCGCTTACAGGCAACATATACGACGTTCCTTGGTCGCATTTAATCTTCGACGAAAAGTATCAGAATACGGTTGATGTATACGAGGGTGCTTATATGCACACACGCGGTTGTTTCCGTTCCGAACCTAATAGTTGTATGAATAATAATATTCCCTATTTCTCGGCAATATCGCGTCAGGAAATTGTAGAGCGTATAATGAAGTATGCGGGGCTTGAGTTCTCTTACGAAGAGTGGAAGGCTAACGACCGTGGTCTTGTTACCGATGGAGTGGCTACACGTTCTGAGGATATTCCTAACTATGTAAAATCGTATAGGTCGTACAATAGGAACGTTCCTAAATTTATGGGAGAAAAACCAAAGTTGAACTTCTAAATAGAGTATAAAAATGAAGAAGTATATAACATGGGCAACTGTGGCGATATTGGCAATAGGTTGCGATAATAGTAATTTTGATAATAATGAAGGAAAGGATGATGCTTTGCGAATAGAGGTATTACATCCGGCTGCAACACGTGCAACTGCAACTTCTTTCGAAAATGGTGATAAAATAGGTCTCTATGTTACTGAGTACAATGGCGAATTTCCAACTCCTTTGCAAATTTCGGGTAATTGGGCAAACAACGTTGCTGTAATATACGATGGCACAGAATGGAATGCAGTAAAAAAAGTCTGCTGGAGTGAGAATAAACTCGATGCATACGGTTACTATCCTTATATGACTCCTCAATCAATTGACGAACATTTGTGGTCGGTACAGCTTGACCAATCGTCGCCCGAAACAGCAGAAGCACTGTCGGGTTACGAGGCTTCCGATTTTATGTGGGCAAAAGCAACTGCTCTGTCTCAAGATGGTGGCGATGTACAATTACAGTTTAAACACCAATGTTCTAAGTTAGTTATTAAATTGGTTAAGGGTAAGGATTTTTCGGGAGTATTCCCCACAGAATCGGAACTTTATATTCATAATACAGTTCCTACTGCGACTATTGATTTTGTGAATGGAGCTGTAACAAAGTATGTTTATGGTGAGCCGGCAACAATAAAAGCGCGCAGAGTGAGCGACGATACATTCGAGGCGATAATTGTTCCGCAGCGTGTTGAAACATTCCTTCCTTTTATTGAGTACATTGCAAATGGTGTCTCTTATTTACTTGAGGATGCTTTTGTATTCAAGCCCGGTAAGCAGCATACGTTGCAGCTTACAATAAATTCTAACTCCGACCAAATAGAGGTTGAGGTTGGTGGCACTGTAGATGGATGGCAATAAACCACTGTAAGGTTATCTTTAACTTTTATCTTATTGCCACATATTTATAGTATCCCTTATGGATATTTATTGTGGCATAATAATTCTGTATTGATACAAAAAAAGCAGATGAATTTTCATCTGCTTTTTTTGTGTTGTATCTGTATCTATTATTTTATCGACTCTAAATACTCTTCTGTAACTTTCTGTAAATCTTCGATGAATTTACCTGTGTGCTCCGAGAATTTCTCCAATACTCCTTCAATCTCTTTGCCAAGCTCCTCGGCTGTTCCTTCGGCTCCATCGAGAGCTTCTTCGAGCCTCTGTAGCTCCGATTCAAGCTCCCTGACAGTCGTTTTTGTGCCTTTGCCACTTATAATAGTGTCTATGGTGTTACCAACCTTATGTAATGTCTGGTAATAGTTGAATTTTAATTTATATTCGTTAATATTGTTTTTCTCGTTACGGGTAAAGTCGTCTTTGAATTTCTCATACCATTCACCGTTGAACTTATCGTAGTGCTCTTTGGCCTTTTTCCAATCGGAATTACTCATATCCTTGTGTGTTTCACCTATCTTATCGACAAATTCTTTGAAATTTTCTAAATAGGCTTTTTTTGTCGGTGGCTCACAAGCTATTGCTATTGTGGCTATAAAAAAGAGCATTATGCTCATTGTAAGAGTCAATCTCTTCATAGCAGGAGGGTTTAACGTTAAAACTTGTTCTAATTTGTTGTAAATAAAGGTGCGTATGCTCTCTTTTACATTCAAAGTGTATAACTTGTTGTTTATACATTTATGGTGCTATTGTCGCTGAGAACACTGTTTACTATCTGCGTGAGCATTTCCTTTAGCTCGTCGATAAAATCCTTTGCATTGTACTCTCTCTTTTCAATATCGCGCAGCTTCTTCTCCCACTGTCCGGTGAGTTCGGCGCTCTTCAGTAGTTCGTTCCTTATTGTAGAGATTAGCTCAATACCGGTTGTAGTGGCAATGATGTTCTTTTTCTCCAATCGAATGTAGTTGCGCTTGTAAAGAGTCTGAATTATCGCAGCGCGTGTCGAAGGACGGCCTATGCCATTCTCTTTCATTGCGTCGCGTAGCTCCTCATTATCGACCAATTTACCGGCAGTTTCCATTGCGCGCAGCAGGGTAGCCTCGGTATAATGTTTGGGTGGTTGAGTCCATTTCTCCTGTAATCCTGGAGTGTGAGGGCCGCTCTCTCCTTTTACAAAATGGGGCAGTATATTCTCTTTCTCCTCTTTGTCGTCGTTGTTGTTGTCCTGTGCGAATATTACTCTCCACCCCGGGGCGGTTATTACCTTTCCGGTGGCCTTGAATTCAACGCCGGCACTCTCGCCCAATACTGTTGTCGAACAGAATTTGCATTCGGGGTAGAATATTGCTATAAAGTGTCGGGCAACAAGGTCGTACACCTTTTTCTCAAGCTCGGTAAGCCCCTGAGGGTATACTCCTGTAGGGATAATGGCGTGGTGGTCGGTAACCTTTTTGTTGTCAAATACCTTTTTCGATTTTTCTAAAGGCTTATTCAGCAAAGGGGCTGTATAGGCCTGATAATCGCGCAGTCCCTTTATTATATTCTCGCATTTTGGGTAAATGTCCTCGCTAAGATAGGTGGTGTCCACACGAGGGTAGGTTGTTACCTTCTTCTCGTATAGCGACTGTATAGTTTGCAGGGTAACGTCGGCCGAAAGTCCGAATTTCCTGTTGCAATCGACCTGTAACGACGTAAGGTCGTAAAGACGCGGAGGCTGTTCCTTACCGTTCTTTGCCGTAACGTCGGTGACATTGAATACAGAGCCTGTGATTTTTTGTAGAGCCTCCTGACCCTTCTCCTCGCTCTCGAATCTGCCGCTTGTGGCGCTGAATGTAGTATTGCGATAGAGTGTCTTTAACTCCCAATATTGCTGCGGAGTAAAATTGGTAATCTCTAATTGACGCTTTACCACAAGAGCCAATGTGGGTGTCTGCACGCGTCCTATAGACAGCACCTGTCTGTTGCTGCCATATTTGAGCGTGTACAGGCGTGTGGCATTCATTCCCAACAGCCAATCGCCTATGGCACGGCTGAGCCCTGCCTCATATAGCGGCTGATAGGCACTCTGGTCCTTCAGATTCTGGAATCCTTCGCGTATAGCCTCCTCGGTCAGCGAGGATATCCACAGACGCTTTACTGGGCATTTTGCCTGTGCCTTCTGCATCACCCAACGTTGAATAAGCTCACCCTCCTGTCCGGCATCACCGCAGTTCACAATCATTTCAGCCGATTGCATAAGCTTTTCAATAACGGAGAATTGCTTCTCTATTCCCTTGTCGGCAATAAGCTTAATGCCGAAGCGAGGCGGAATCATCGGCAAACTGCCGAGACTCCACCTTTGCCACATTGGGGTATAATCGTGCGGCTCTTTGAGGGTACAAAGATGACCGAATGTCCACGTTACCTGATAGCCGTTACCTTCGATATAACCGTCGCGTTTGCTGTTTGCGCCAAGCACCTTTGCAATATCCTGCGCAACGCTTGGCTTCTCTGCTATACAAACAATCATTATTAGGCGTTACTCCTCCTCTCTGTTCATCAAAATTTCAACAAGCTCGCACGCTGCCTTTGCAACGCTTGTGCCAGGGCCGAAAATACCCATAACACCGGCGCGATACAAGAAATCATAATCCTGTGCGGGGATTACTCCGCCGGCAAACACCATAATATCGCCGCGTCCCAATTTCTCGAGTTCCTCGATGAGTTGTGGAACAAGAGTCTTGTGTCCGGCAGCGAGCGACGATACTCCTACAGCGTGTACGTCATTCTCTACCGCCTGACGGGCAACCTCTGCGGGTGTCTGGAACAACATTCCCATATCAACGTCGAATCCACAGTCGGCGTAACCCGTTGCAACGACTTTTGCACCGCGGTCGTGTCCGTCCTGTCCCATTTTCGCGATAAATACTCGGGGACGGCGTCCCTCCTTCTTTGCAAATTCATCTGTCAGACGACAAGCCTTTACAAAGTTCTCGTCGTCGCGGCTCTCTGTTGAATACACGCCCGAAATTGTTCTTATAATTGCTTTATAACGTCCTGATACCTCTTCGCAAGCATCGGAGATTTCTCCTAATGTGGCACGTAGGCCTGCAGCCTCCACCGCGCACTCCAAAAGGTTGCCTTCGCCGCTTCTTGCGCACTCTGTGATTTTTGCAAGAGCCTCTTTTACGGCCTTCTCGTCGCGATTCTTCCTGTTGCGCTCCAATGCCTCGAGCTGCTCTTTGCGTACAGTGGTATTATCAACCTCCAGAATATCTATGGGCTCCTCCTTCTCCAAGCGGTAAGCATTTGTTCCTACGATAATCTGGCGGCCGCTGTCGATACGTGCCTGTGTACGTGCGGCAGCCTCCTCGATACGCATTTTGGGGAGTCCTGTCTCAATGGCTTTTGCCATTCCACCAAGCTCCTCAATCTCCTGAATGAGTTTCCACGCCTTCTCGGCAATCTCCTTTGTGAGGCTCTCGATGTAGTATGAACCGCCCCAGGGGTCTATTACTCGGCAGATGTTGGTCTCCTCTTGCAAATAAATCTGAGTGTTACGCGCGATACGTGCCGAAAAGTCGGTGGGCAGTGCGATGGCCTCGTCGAGCGCGTTTGTGTGCAGCGATTGTGTGTGTCCCATTGCTGCCGACATTGCCTCAATCACTGTGCGGCCGACATTGTTGAAGGGGTCCTGCTCGGTGAGCGACCAGCCTGATGTTTGGCAGTGTGTGCGCAACGCCATTGATTTTGGATTCTTTGGGTTGAAGCTCTTTATAATCTTTGCCCACAGCATACGTGCCGCACGCATCTTTGCAATTTCCATAAAGGGGTTCATACCAATACCCCAGAAGAACGACAGACGAGGCGCAAAGGCGTCAATGTCAATGCCTGCGTTTACTCCGGCGCGGACATACTCGAGTCCGTCGGCAAGAGTGTATGCAAGCTCAATGTCAGCCGAAGCACCCGCCTCCTGCATATGATAACCCGAAATTGATATTGAATTGAATTTGGGCATCTTCTGCGAGGTATAGGCAAAAATGTCGCTTATTATGCGCATAGAGAATGCAGGGGGGTATATATAGGTGTTACGCACCATAAACTCCTTTAGAATATCATTCTGAATGGTTCCTGCCATCTCCTCCAATTTTGCACCCTGCTCGAGAGCCGCGTTAATGTAGAAGGCAAGTACAGGAAGAACGGCGCCGTTCATTGTCATCGACACAGACATCTTGTTCAAAGGAATGCCGTCGAACAACTGCTCCATATTCTCCATACAGCAGATAGAAACTCCTGCCTTGCCAACGTCTCCAACCACACGCTCATTGTCGGGATTGTATCCGCGGTGTGTGGGGAGGTCAAATGCTACTGATAGTCCCTTCTGTCCCGATGCAAGGTTACGGCGATAAAAAGCATTAGACTCCTCGGCAGTAGAGAATCCCGCATACTGACGTATGGTCCAGGGGCGGAATGTGTACATCATAGAGTAGGGACCACGCAGATAGGGAGGTAATCCTGCAGCATAGTCCAAATGCTCCATCTCCTTTAAATCGTCGCTTGTGTAAACTGGCTTTACCTGAATGTGCTCGGCAGTCTCCCAATTAGCCTCTGTTGCGGCTGCGGCTACATTGACAGCCTCGCCGGCGAATATATCTATATTTCTGAAATCTTTTCTCATAGTGGCTCGTGTTTAAATTGTTTCGGCAATTCCTAACTTTGCGTTCAGAGCCTCCAATGTCTCCAGAACGTTTACTCTAATATGTATGAAATTCTCAATGCCGGCCTGCTGTAATTGCTCGCTGCAAGCGGGAGCGCCGGCAATAACGAATATAGCCTTCTCCTTAAGCAATTCGAATGCAGGAACAGCATACTCGGCATACTCGTCGTCGCTTGAACAAAGAACAACAATGTCGGCATTTGCCTTAATGGCTGCCTCGGCACCCTCTTCGATGCTCTTGAATCCTAAATTGTCAATTACCTCATAGCCTGCTGCTGCAAAGAAATTACAAGAGAATTGCGCGCGTGCCTGACGCATCGCAAGGTTACCTATTGTGAGCATAAATGCTTTGGGACGTTTTCCGCTGCGCTCGGTGGCGAGGCGCAATGCCTCGAATCGGCTACCCAGACGCTCCATATTCAATGTGCCGTCGCGATGCTCCTCGGGCTTGCCACAACAACAGAATTTCTGTAGAGGTTCGTGCCCCTCGGAGGTCTCGGTGAAATTGGGATATTGGTTGGTTCCCAGCAGAATCTCGCGACGTTTGGCAAGCGCTGCTCTGCGGCTCTCTCCCGACTCGTCGATACTCTTCTGAACAGTGCCATTTTGTGCTGCTGTGTGGAATCCTCCCTGCTCCTCGGTGGCAAGGAAAATTTTCCACGCTTCGTTTGCTATTGAGCGTGTGAGGCTCTCAATGTAGTATGAGCCGCCGGCGGGGTCGGTAACCTTGTCAAGATTGCTCTCGTGCTTTAGAATAAGTTGCTGATTCTTTGCTATGCGTTCGGCAAAGTCAGTGGGAGTCTCGTAAACAGAATCGTAAGGTCTTACTGTAATTGATTCTACTCCTGCGATTCCCGCACTCATCGCCTCGGTCTGTGTACGCAGCATATTTACATACGGGTCGAAGAGTGTCATATTGAACATTGATGTCTCTGCGTGTACAATCATTTTGCAGGCCTCTTTGCAGGCGGGGCTGTATTGCTCCACAATCTTTGCCCACAATGTGCGTGCCGCGCGGAATTTTGCAATCTCCATAAAGAAGTTGCTCGATATTCCAAAATTGAATTTCATCTTTTTGGCGGCAAGCTCTGCAGGAATTCCGGCAGAGGTCATTGCGTCAAGATATTCGTTACCCCACGCAAGGGCGTATCCCAATTCCTGCGTGATATATGCTCCGCTGTTGCATAGGTCTATGGCGTTTACTGTTACGCAACGCATCTGCGGCATTTCGGCTGTCGCAACAATGAGGCTCTTGATGTTGTCAATGTAATTGTCAATGACTTTTGCCTTTACAAGAAGCTTGTCAATGGGGTCGTATTCTATCGAACCGCAGACTTTTGCAAGGTTATATCCCTTGCTTTTGTAATATTCGGCAAGCAATATTGCAAAGTCATTGGTGCGCTTTATGCATACGCGGTAGTTGAGTTCAACCTTTTCGGCGTCAATATCCTGCAAAAGATTCTGGATGAATTCTGCAGACACCATTCGGCCTTTTATAGAGAATCCGAGAGAGGTAACACCCTCGCTCAGCATCTTTTTTGCTTTGTTGTTTGCTGCACAAACATCGTCGGTGGCAATATCTACCCTTATTTGCCAATTGTTGCGTGTGCTATTACCGCGAGTGTAAGGGTATTCACCCGGCAGACTCTCGCTGTAACCCTCAATATCCTCTTTGCGATAGAAAGGATTTACATTAAAACCCTCTTGGGTTTTCCATATCATTTTTTTATCGTAATCGGCACCTTTGAGGTCCTCAACTATCTTTTCTTTCCATTGCTCGGCTGTTACCGGCGGAAATTCTTCGAAAAGTCTCTCCTGCTCTGTGTTCATAATATAGAGTTTTATGTTTTTGTCTTTGTCTTTTTTAGAACTTTCAAAAGCAAATTTATAAAATGTTTTTTTGAATATTGCAATTATGAGAACTATTTTATTGTTTCTTTTACAATTTGTATATTTTTTTTGTTAATAGGTGTGTTTTGTAAAAAGAGGGCTTTAATGCGGATTTTATCTATCTTTGTTCCCATATTACAATATAATGTCAATGAGCATATATCGACTCCTTATTCCCTTTTGGCTACTGCAACTATTTGTTGCACCGCTTTTTGCGCAGCGCTCGTATTATTCATCGATAAATGGGGTAAAGGGCGGCGCTCCTCTAAAGAGTGCGCTCTGCGAGCTTGTAGGGCGGCATAATAGAATATCATACGGTACGGGCAAAAATTCTGTTTGGTGGGCTTTTTATGTAACGGACGCAGTGGAAGGTAACAAAAAACAGGTAGTGGACATATATTCTCAGACTCCGAGATATTTTACTGATAGGGGCTCTTCGGTTGCTGGAATGCATATAGAACATTGTGTACCAAAAAGTTGGTGGGGTGGTGATAAAAATGATGCATACTGCGACCTTCATCATTTGTTTCCTGCTGATGCGTCGGCCAATATACGCAAGAGCAATAAGCCGTTGGGTAATCTTGTTGATGTCTCTTGGACAAATGGTGCGGCGAGCATCGGCAAGGCTCTCATAGAGGATTCTCTGCAGGCGGCCTTTGAGCCTTGCGACGAGTATAAAGGGGACTTTGCGCGCGCATATATGTACATATTTACCTGCTATCAGGATTTTGAATGGGAGCATACTGCTATGAATTACAAGAACAGTGCCTATCCTACAATAAAGCCCTGGGCTGTGGAATTATTGCTCGATTGGCACGCTAAAGACCCTGTGAGTGCCAAAGAAAAGGAGCGTAACGAGCTTGTATATGCAATACAGAATAATCGCAACCCTTTTGTCGATTATCCCAATCTTGCCGATTATGTGTGGGGTGACTCCATTGCATATACCTATACGCTTCCCTGTGTGAACGGGAATCCTCAAAAGGAGAATAATGCTCTTTCTTGCCTGCTTTCATCGGACAGCCGCAAGCGTCCTGAGTATTTGTGCTGCCTGTCGTATATGCTTCAGAAAGCTGACGACAGACAGGAGTGTGCAGCCGCCGCTTTAATAAATGTCTACTCAATGACAGGGCTTCTAATTCTCGATTCTGTTACATACGTCGAGGCTCTCAATGCATTGCCGCCAGGCCTTTATCTGGTGGATAACAGAAAATTCATAGTATACTGATTGTAATGCAGAAGGGGGCCGTGGCTCCCTTCTGTGCGTTGAATCATTACGATAGCTCAATTACCTCAAGATCCTTGATGCTGCTTTTGTCTATAGTTATTTTGACCAGCGTGCGAACCTGCTGCCACCCTTGACGTCCGGCGGCTCCGGGGTTAATGTGCAGGCATCCTATCTTCTCGTCGTATATGACCTTTAGAATGTGCGAGTGTCCCGCGACGAACAGCTGAGGCTTTTCTGTGATAAGCTCGCTACGTATCGATGCATCGTATTTGCCGGGGTAGCCTCCTATATGCTTCATTATGACGTTGCACTCTTCTATGGTGAACCGCTCGGTCTCTTTGAATCTTTTGCGCACAATGCAGCCGTCTATATTGCCGTGTACTGCTCTTACCGTGCAGTGCTTCTGTAGCTGCTCAATTATAATCTCGCTGCCAATGTCGCCGGCGTGCCATATTTCGTCGCAGTCGGCAAAGTGCAGCAGATACCTGTCATCCCAATATCCGTGAGTATCCGACAGGATACCTATCCGTTTCATTCGGCTATACGGCGTTTGATATATTCGTGAATAAACTCCACAGTGCCATCTATGCCTAAGCGCGAAGAGTTTACGCAAAGGTCGTAGCATTTTGTGTCGCCCCACTGTGTCGTTGCGTAATAGTCGTGGTACGATTTTCGCTTCTTGTCGCCCTTTGCTATGCGCTCTGTCGCCTTCTCCTTGTCGAGATTGTCCTTTTGCATAGTGCGTGTTATGCGGTCGGCCGTGTCGGCTGTGATGAATATGCTTATAAGCTTCGGATGGTTGCGCAGTACATACTCCGAGCAGCGTCCCACTATGATACACGACTCTCGCGATGCAATGTCGCGCATAACCTCACTCTGAATCTTAAAGAGGTGGTCGCGGTTCATACAACTCTCCTCTCCCGAGAAATAGTTGCTTATTGATGAACGGAACGCCGCAAAATTGCCGATGAATGAATCGGACTCCTTTTCGTCGGCCTTCTCAAAGACAGTGGCGTGCAGTCCGCTCTCTGCAGCAGCCTCGGTCAAGAGGCGTTTGTCGTAAACTGGGATATTGAGCATTCTGCCGAGTGCCTCGGCTATATCTTTACCGCCGCTACCCAACTGACGGCCTATGGAAACTACAAAATTACTCATAAGTGAATGTCGTTTATTCGATTAAACATTATTCTTCTCCTCTTTTCCATTCGCGGAACTGCTGTATGAGCAATACGACGGTAAGCATTGCTGCTATAATGTCCGATATTGGCATACTGTACCACACTCCATTTTCGCCCAAGAATATAGGCAGAATGAGAAGAAGGGGAATAAGCAATAGAATCTGTCGTGTGAGAGAGAGGAATATCGATTTATTTACCTTACCTATACTCTGGAAGAAGTTCGTTGTAACCAATTGGAATCCGATTACAGGCATAAATATCGATATTGTACGCATTGCTGTCTTTGCGCTGTTTATCAGGTTCTCCTCGGTAGTAAAGGCCTTTGCTACATATTCGGGGAAGAATACGCTGACCACAAAGCCCAATGTGGTAACAACGGTAGCCCAGAATATTGTAAGCTTGAGAGTCTCCTTTACTCTCTCTTGGCGTCGTGCGCCATAATTGTATCCAACAATGGGCTGCATACCTTGTGTCAATCCTAATACAACCATTACAAAAATAAACTGCACTCGGTTGGCAATGCCGTATGCGGCAATAGACAAATCTCCATTCTCGCTGTAGCCTCTCAATCCTTTGTTTATGATGATAACCACAATGCAGGCTGCTGCATTTATGAAGAAAGGGGCAATTCCGATAGAAAGGATGCCTTTTACAATGTTTGTTCTCAGCTTGTAGATGCCTCGTTGAAGATGCAATAGCTCGTTAGGGTTGCTGAGCTGCTTTAATTGCCATATGAGGGTTATTGTCTGCGACAATATCGTGGCTGTAGCGGCGCCCCTTATGCCCCAGTTGAGTACATAAATGAAGATTGGGGCGAATATTATGTTCATTGCAACAGTCAGAATTGTTGCGTACATTGCCTGCTTGGGGTGTCCTGCTGCTCTAAGCGCAGCGTTTATACCAAAATAAAGATGCGTTACAAGGTTGCCGTACAGCATAATCTCCATAAAGGCGCGTGCATAGGGCAGAGTCTGCTCGCTCGCTCCAAAGAAGAAGAGAATCTCGTTTAGGAATATAAGCGATATTCCGGCAAACAAAGAACCTACGATAAGGTTGAGAGTGACAAGGTTACCCAGGATTATCTTTGCCGAATCGTAGTCGCGCTGTCCCAGACGCACCGATAATTGTGTCGCTCCACCAATGCCCACCATTGCGCCAAAGGCTGCCGACAGGTTCATAAAGGGGAATGTTGTTGCTAATCCCGAAATAGCAAGCGCGCCTACCTGTGGAATGTGTCCGATGAAGATACTGTCTATCATATGATAGAGCGAGGCGGCTGTCTGTGCAATAATCGCAGGAATCGCATACTGTATAAGCAACTTGCCTATATTCTCTGTTCCCAGCTCAGTGGGCACTCTGTTTGTTTTGGCTTTACTCATAGAAAGTCTATATTTTCCAAAAATATACTATAAAAAGGATGAGGCTTTTCAACGCTAATCAAATTTTAATTAACTTTGCGATTGATAGAGCGATTGTAAAGTCGTTGCGAATTTACACAAAATTGTTTATAAAATAGGTTCATCGGTAGGGAAAAATGTCAGAAACGGAAAAGAGTGTGCTTGTGGGAATGAGTGGCGGTATAGATAGTACCGCTGTATGCCAAATGCTTTTGCAGCAAGGCTATAGGGTCGTGGGGCTTACTTTCGTCACTTGCGACTCAGGGCTCTATGCGGCGCAGTCGGCGGCGCTTCTTGCCGAGAGGCTGGGCATTGAGCATCATATGGCTGATATTCGCGAGGAGTTCCGCAGTATGGTGATACAGCCTTTTATCGACGATTATCTATTGGGAATAACCCCTAACCCTTGTGTTAATTGCAATCTGACTGTAAAGTTCAGAATATTGTGTGAATGGGCCGATAAATTGAATTGTGCAAAAATAGCTACCGGCCATTATGTGAATGTGGTTACAGAGGAGTCAGACAGTGGAGCGAAGCACTATCTTGTTACGGGCGACGACGACAGCAAGGATCAGAGCTATTTCCTGTGGCGCCTAAGCCAGCAGCAGTTGGGACGCGTGCTTTTTCCGCTTGGTGGCAGCACAAAGGCCGACGTAAAGGAGTATCTTGCCGAAAATGGCTTTGAGACTCTCTCGCGCGGCGGCGAGAGTATGGAGGTGTGCTTTATTCCCGGTGACTATCGCGATTTTCTCAAGAACAATATACCCGACGTTGAGCAACGGATAAAACCTGGTTCTTTTGTCGATAGCGAGGGACGGGTGCTCGGCACGCATCAGGGCTTCCCCTATTATACCATCGGTCAGCGCAAAGGATTGGGCATTGCTCTTGGCTATCCTGCCTATGTCATAAAGATAAATGCGGCAAAGAATACTGTAATGCTGGGCGAGGAGCAGAGCCTAAAAACGGATCATATGCTTATCGAAGAGCCTGAATGGGTCAATGGCATTCCCTATGAGAAACTCACCGTGCGCATACGTTACCGCAGCCGTCCTATTCCTTGCGACACCCCTGTAAAGGTTGCCGATGGACGCTATCTTGTGCATCTGCATACGACTGCGTCTGCTATTACTCCGGGACAATCGGCTGTGTTTTATGTAGGAAACAAAGTTGTTGGCGGTGCTTTTATAGCTTCGCAACGCGGAATAAACCAATGGCTATGATAAGCGGCAACGAACCTCTTACCCTGTACGAGCTTAATGCTCTTGTGCGTGGCGCCATAAACGAGCGCCTCTCGTCGTGCTATTGGGTGGTGGGCGAGCTTAGTGAGGTGCGTGAGACTGCCGCCGGACACTGCTATATAGAACTTGTACAGCGCGATGAGGCTACCCGCGAAATGACCGCAAAGGCCCGCGGAACAATATGGTCGCGCATATACTCTTTGCTGCGCCCCTATTTTCTTGAACAGACAGGGCAACCGTTCGGAGTAGGGCTTAAGGTGCTGCTGCAGGTAACGGTCGATTTTCACGAACTTTATGGCTATGCTCTTGATGTTCGCGACATTGAGCCTGCCTACACAATAGGAGATATTGCCCGTCAGCGTCAGCTCATTATCAATCGTCTGCAGCAAGAGGGGGTGATAAACCTCAACAAGGAATTAGAATTTCCCGCCCTTCCGCAGCGTGTGGCGGTAATATCCTCGGCAACGGCTGCCGGATACGATGATTTTTGTCATCAGTTGCAGAATAATCCCTATGGATTCCATTTTTACACCCGTCTCTTCTCTTCGCCTATGCAGGGTGCAAGGACCGAACAGGGAATAATTGAGGCTCTTAACAGAATTGCTGAAAATATGGATTTTTGGGATATTGTAGTGATAATACGCGGCGGAGGAGCGACCAGCGATCTTAGCTGCTTCGATACATATGACCTTGCCAACAATTGCGCGCAGTTCCCATTGCCCATAATCACAGGAATAGGACATCACCGCGACGATACTCTGCTTGATATTGTCGCTCATACAAGGGCAAAGACCCCGACGGCGGCTGCGGAACTTCTCATACACTCTATGGCGGCACAGGCGGCAAGGCTCGACAATATGGCCAACGGCCTTGTGGCACTCTCGCGCGAGCTTCTGTCCGATTCGCACCGTCGTCTACAGGCAATGGTGCAGCGTCTGCCGGTAGCTACGGCATTGCTTCTGCAGCAGCATAAGCATAGGCTCGACATTTTGCAACAGCAGGCAGCGGCTGCATCGCCGCAACGCATATTGGCATTGGGCTATACTCTTACTACCTGTAACGGCAGAATAGTGCGCTCTGCATCAGATGTTGAGCCGGGCTGCGTGCTTACAACAAGAACTATTGATGGAGAAATTACCAGTGTGATAAACGAAATAAAAAGATGAAAGATATAAAAACATACAGCGAGGCAATAGCTCGCCTCGAATCAATTATGTCCCAGATAAATGGTGGCAATGTCGATATTGACACTCTTTCCGACTGCTTACGTGAGGCGCAGGAACTTATAAATTTCTGTCGCGACAAACTGTTTAAGGTCGATGAATATGTCAAAAAGATACTCGAAAGCATAGAAGCGATAGACAATGAGTAAAAAAAATGGTATAAAAAACACAATTTGAGTAATTATTAGTATCTTCGCGCTTGATTATTACCATTTTTTAGAAATAATAAAAAAACAATATAAAAATGAAGAATATAGATTGGTCGAACATTGGCTTCGGCTATATGAAAACAGACTACAATGTGCGTTGTTGCTATCGTAACGGTGCGTGGGGCGAAATTGAAGTAAGCAGCGATGAGAATCTCAATCTGCATATGGCTGCAACCTGTCTACACTACGGACAGGAGGCTTTTGAGGGACTTAAGGCTTTCCGCGGTAAGGATGGCAAGGTCCGTATATTCCGCCTCGAGGCTAATGCCGAGCGTCTGCAGAATACCTGCGATGGTATTCTTATGCCAAAGGTTAGCGTGGAACTTTTCCGTGAGATGGTGACAAAAGTGGTAACTCTCAACAAGGATTATATTCCCCCTTACGAGAGTGGTGCCTCGCTCTACATTCGTCCATTGCTCATCGGTACAAGCGCGCAAGTAGGAGTACACCCCGCGTCGGAGTATATGTTCCTTATCTTTGTAACTCCCGTAGGTCCTTACTTTAAAGGAGGATTCTCTACTAACCCCTATGTGATTATTCGTGGCTTCGACCGTTCGGCTCCTTTGGGCACAGGCCGTTACAAGGTGGGCGGTAACTATGCTGCCAGCCTCAAGGCCAATCAGCTGGCTCACGAAAAGGGTTACTCTTGCGAATTCTATCTCGATGCAAAAGAGAAGAAATATATCGACGAGTGTGGTGCCGCTAACTTCATCGGTATAAAGGACAATACATACGTTACTCCGCAATCAACATCAATCTTGCCGTCAATAACCAACCGCAGCTTGCAGCAGTTAGCAAAAGATATGGGACTAAAGGTTGAGCAGCGTCCCATTCCCGAGGAGGAACTCAGCACATTCGAGGAGGCGGGTGCTTGCGGTACAGCAGCGGTAATATCGCCCATCGAGCGAATCGATGACCTTGAGAAGGGTACATCGTATGTAATAGCAAAGGATGGTAAGCCCGGTCCTGTATGTACAAAGCTCTACAACAAGCTGCGCGCCATACAGTATGGCGACGAGCCCGATACATACGGTTGGGTAACTGTATTGGATATTTAATATATTAAGTTAAGGATTTTATGATGAATTCTGCTTATTTCAGAAATAAGGCTTGGGAGCAGTTGAGCCATCAGTGGGGAACTGCTGTGTTGTTTACTCTTGTCTATCTTTTAATCTCGGTTGCAGTATCTACAGCCGCAGAGGTTATTCCCTTTGTTGGAGCCGTTCTTTCTATTGTAGTAGCATTGGGATTGTATCCTATGATCTATTCTTATGGCGTTGCCTTCTTGGATAATCTCCGTAGCGGCAAGGCAATAAATATAGATTCGCTCTTTGTGGGTTATAAAGAGTGGTCCCGTATAGTTACCACATACTTCTTGACGAACCTCTATGCATTCCTTTGGACCTTGTTGCTCATTGTCCCCGGAATTATAAAGGCGATAGAGTATTCACAGGTTCCTTTTATTCTTAGAGATAATCCCGAACTCAGTGACAATGTTGCAATAGAAAAGAGTATGGCTATGATGCAGGGTCATCGTTGGCAATATTTTAAATTGCAATTCTCATTCATAGGATGGTGGCTGTTGGTTCTTGTTACTTTTGGAGTAGCTATTCTATGGGTTCAGCCTTATGTATGGGCTGCCTGTGCCAATTTCTACGAGAGTCTAAAGGCTGATAGCGACAAGCAGATAGAAGAATAATCTTATGGCTAAAGGTAAATTACAGAAATTCGCCGATATGCGCGAGTATGCCAATGTTGTCGAGCATCCATATTCGATAGCCGACAATATTGAGTTTCCTCTGCGTGGCAATTGGAAAAAGGATTTTTTTAAGAACGACAATCCTATTGTTCTTGAATTGGGCTGTGGCCGAGGAGAATATACAGTGGCTCTTGCCCGCCGTTTCCCCGAAAAGAACTTTATAGGTGTCGATATTAAGGGTGCGCGTATGTGGACCGGCGCAACCGAGGCAATCAGAGAGGGGCTCTCGAACGTGGGCTTTCTGCGTACCAATATCGAGATTATCGACAGACTATTTGCGCAGGGTGAGGTTAGTGAAATTTGGCTTACTTTCCCCGACCCGCAGATGAAGAAACAAACCAAACGATTGACCTCGTCGCTCTTCCTGTCGCGCTACGCAAGCATCCTCTCGGACGATGCTGTAGTTCATCTTAAGACCGACAGCAACTTTATGTTTACCTATACAAAATATATCACCGAGGTAAACAGCCTGCCGTTGGTAGAGTGCATCGAAGATGTATATGCGCAGGAGTGCGTGGGCGATATTCTCTCCATACGCACCTACTATGAGTCGCAGTGGCTCGAAAGAGGATTGACAATTAAGTATATAAGTTTTCGCTTGGCAGGAAAAGAGGCTTTCATAGAGCCTGAGGTTGAAATTGAACTTGATGAATACCGCAGTTACAATCGCAGCAAGCGAAGCTCGCTCGAATCGCGTAAGTAACAGCACAAATTTTTAGCAAAAAATGGCATTATATCCTAAATTGATATTGGACGCGCTTACAAAAGTGCGCTATCCGGGCAACGGTAAGAACCTTGTTGAGGCTGAAATGGTCGATGACAATATTCGTATCGACGGTAACAAGGTCTCTTTTTCACTGATATTCGAAAAGCCCACCGACCCATTCATACGCTCGGTGGTAAAATCGGCCGAGACAGCTATTCTTACATACGTAGGAAAAGAGGTTGAGATTGTTGGTAATATCAGTGTGGTGAGCCGTCAGCAGGCGCGCCCCGAGCCCGGAAAATTCCTTCCTCAGGTAAAGAATGTTATTGCAATATCTTCGGGTAAGGGTGGAGTAGGAAAGTCTACAGTGTCGGCCAATCTTGCGATAGCTCTTGCTCGTCTAGGCTATAAGGTAGGTCTTTTGGACGCCGATATTTTCGGTCCCTCTATCCCTAAGATGTTCAGCGTTGAGGATGAGCGTCCCTACAGCGAATTTATCAACGGACGCGACCTTATACTCCCTGTGGAGAAGTTCGGAGTAAAGATTCTCTCCATAGGATTTTTCGTGGACCCTGAACAGGCTGTGCTGTGGCGCGGAGGAATGGCAAGCAATGCTCTTAAACAGCTTATCGCCGATGCTAATTGGGGTGATCTTGACTATTTTCTTATTGACCTTCCTCCCGGAACAAGCGATATTCACCTTACTATAGTGCAGTCGCTTTCCCTTACAGGCGCGGTGGTCGTTACCACTCCTCAGGAGGTTGCGTTGGCAGCAGCCATAAAGGGTGTAAATATGTTCGTAAACGAAAAGGTTGGAGTGCCTATCCTCGGAGTCGTTGAGAATATGGCGTGGTTCACTCCTGCCGAGCTACCCGGAAATAAATATTATATCTTTGGTCGCGAGGGCGGTAAGAAAATGGCCGAGGCTTACAATGTTCCGCTTATAGGACGGATTCCTCTTGTGCAGAGTATATGCGAGAGTGGCGACGCTGGAATTCCTATTGCTATGCGTCCCGAGACTCCTGACGGGCAGGCTTTCCTTGCTCTTGCCGCGTCGTTAGTTGAGCAGGTGAAGCGTCGCAACGAGGAGCTTCCTCCTACACAGATAGTAAACACCCATAAATAATGGAAAGGAACCGCATGCGGTTCCTTTTTTTGTGTAGCCTCTCTTAAAAGAACATAATAGTTGCGTGGGATTCCGCTAAAATTGTATATTTGCGCACAGATGATGCCCGTTTGGGCGTTAATGCTATTGTGGAACTATAAATTAAATATGTAAGCAGTATGAAAAAGTATTTCTTTGTATTACTCTCGTCGGTGTTTGTGCTGGTGGCGACTATGGCTTTTGCTTCTCAGAATGGGCAGGTACAGCCTGCGCAAGGCAAAATAAAAGAGGGTGCCGTAGCCCCCGATTTTTCTCTTGTTGGAATTGACGGTAAAGAGGTTAAGCTATCGGACTATAAAGGGCAATATGTGGTGCTCGACTTTTGGGGTACGTGGTGCGGATGGTGTATTAAAGGTATGCCCGAAATGAAGAAGATGTACGAGAAATATGGTGATAAGGTTGAGATTATAGGCATTGCCTGTGGCGACAAGGAGGATGTGTGGCGTGCAACGGTAGAGAAACAGGAACTCCCCTGGGTAAATGTGAGGGATTACGACCGAGGCTCCGAAAAGAATCTTGCCACCCTCTACGAGGTTCGCGGCTTTCCTACAAAATTGATAATCTCGCCCGATGGAACAATATATAAGATTGTGCTTGGTGAATCGCCTGTATTCTACGAGACTATCGAGGAACTGATGAAATAAACGGCATAATAAGAATAAGGCTACCTTGTTAGGTAGCCTTATTCTTTATTTTATTGTTGCGCGAATGTGAAAAAAGAAGAATATGGCAATCGCTATAAAAAGCACTCCTACTGCTCCGTAAAATATTCGGCTTTTTCTGCGTTCGAACAGCCGTACTACATATTCGGCATTTTTTGACTCAAAGAGCCAATCGTGGTCGAACAGCGCCGCGGCGAGTGTGGCTGCCCCCACAATGCCGAAGAGTACTTGTATTATATAGTGGATAGCCATTCTCTTACTCCTCGCTTGTTGCCGACCATCCTTGCGCCTTTAATTCCATTTCTACGCCGTCGCGGGTTATCATTGCGTATCCCATTCCCTCGCTTACAATGTGTCCTATGAGTCGTACATCCTTCATCGATGCAACCTTCTCGTGGTCGGCAATAGGCACTGTGAACAGCAACTCATAATCCTCTCCTCCGTTGAGCGCACAAGTCATCACATTCATATTGAGCTCCTCGGCCATTATGGCAGTCTGGTAGTCGATGGGAATATGCTCTTCGTAGATGCGGCAACCTACATTGCTCTGCTTGCATATATGCATAAGCTCCGAAGATAATCCGTCGGAAATGTCAATCATTGATGTAGGACGGATATTCTCCTTTCTCAAAAGCTCGATGATATCTTTGCGTGCCTCGGGCTTAAGCTGACGCTCAAGAATATACTCCTTTCCTGCAAAGTCGGGCTGAATATCCTTTCCTGCGGTTGCAATCTTCTCGCGCTCAAGAAGCTGTAGTCCCATATATGCTGCTCCTAAATTACCCGAGACGCATATAAGGTCGGTCTCTTTGGCACCATTTCTCTTTACAGCAGTGCCTTTGGGGGCGCTACCGATGACGGTGATGCTTATGGCAAGGCCGGTGAGTGATGCCGATGTATCGCCACCCACAATGTCTACATTATGCTCATTGCAGGCGAGTTTCAATCCTGCATAGAAATCCTCCATATCCTCTATGCAGAATTTCTTGCTCAATGCCACCGATACGGTAATCTGCTTCGGTGTGCCGTTCATTGCATAAATGTCGGAGAAATTTACCATTGCGGCCTTGTAACCCAAATGCTTCAAAGGAACGTAGGTGAGGTCAAAGTGTACACCCTCCATCAAAAGGTCGGTGCTTACAAGAACCTCCTCCTCTTTGTCGTATGAGAGAATTGCTGCATCGTCACCCACTCCTTTAATGCTCTCTTTATTAGTGAGTTGAATGTCCGATGTAAGATGCTCTATGAGGCGGAACTCACCGAGCTTCGCAATCTCTGTTCTTTTGTGTGTGTTCATTTTCTTATGCTCTGTTTACAATCTCACGGAAAATTGTTGTCATACGGGGCTGTGCCTCGTCGGCTGCCTTCTGAACCTCTTCGTGGCTAACCTCTACAACCACTCCCTCCAATCCAAGGTCGGTGATTACAGAAATTCCGAATACTCTTATTCCGCAGTGACGTGCAACGATTACCTCGGGAACGGTAGACATACCGACAGCGTCGCCACCCATACGGCGGAACATCACATACTCAGCGGGAGTCTCAAAAGTGGGGCCCTGTGTACCAAGATAAACACCCTCGACAACGCGTATTCCTTTCTCGGCTGCAATCTCCTTTGCCATTGCGATAAGCTCGGGCGAATAGGTCTTGCTCATATCGGGGAAGCGGTCGCCGTAAGGAATATTCTTGCCGCGCAAAGGATGCTCGGGGAATGTGTTTATGTGGTCGGTGATAATCATAAGGTCGCCGATAAGAAAATCGGGGTTCATACCACCGGCTGCATTCGATACAAAGAGAGTCTTTATACCTAATTCACGCATTACGCGTACGGGGAATGTTACCTCTTTCATTGAGTAGCCCTCGTAGTAGTGGAAGCGGCCCTGCATTGCCATAATCTCCTTGTCGCCCAATTTACCGAAGATGAGCTTGCCAGAATGGCCCTCTACTGTCGATAGGGGAAAGTTGGGAATATCCTCGTATTGAATCTCGTATTTGTCGGTAATTTCGTTTACAAGGCTACCCAATCCTGTACCAAGAATAATGGCTGTCTCGGGGTGTGTGGTCATTTTAGCCTTGAGAAATTCGGCTGTCTCTTGAATTTTCTGTAACATAATCAAAAATTATTTGGTTAAACATATTTTTTTCGTTGTTCAGGAACTCAATCTCTATGGGTAGAGCATATGTGTACGCTGCAATATCTTCGGGAAGGTCGTTGCGCGATACCAATCGTGTGGCGTCCTTCTCCGTTGTTATGATAATACGCTTGAGACTCTCCATTTGTTTGAATCTCCTTGCTATATTTTCGAGCTCTCCCTGTGTGAAATTATGGTGGTCCGAAAATTGCATAAGCATTACGCTGGCCGCCTCTCTGGCGAGCCTCTCCTTTAACGGTTGAGGCTTTGCAATGCCGGTGAGTAACAATATGTTATGCTCTTTGTCTATTTGAGGCAAAGGCTGGCATCTGTCGGGGAAGATGGGGTAGGGTACACCATACTTTACTGTCGAGAAAAATATCGGTGTCCCGGCTTTTGCACCTATCCGTTTCTTGAACTCCTCCTGCTTGTTGCGAGGCATATCCGCGCTGCATTTTGTAACGATTATGATGTCGGCGCGCTCTGTGCCCTTTGCACTCTCGCGCAGTCGTCCGAATGGCATCAGCGAGTCGTTCCACAATGGGCGGTTGCTGTCGATGAGCAGAATGTTGAGCCCCGCGCTAACGTGTCTGTGTTGGTAGGCGTCGTCGAGCAGAATTACGCTAGGTGGCTCTTTGTCGCCAATAAGCCTCTCAATGCCGTCGGCTCTCTTCTCGTTTACGGCAACAGTAATGTCGGGGAACTTGTTCTTTATCTGGAACGGCTCGTCGCCAATCATCTGCATTGTGCTGTCGGTCGATGCCTTTATGAATCCTTTGCTTCTGCGCCCGTATCCTCGGCTGAGTACGGCGACGCTGTGGGACCCTTTCAATAAATTGACAAGATATTCTGTATGAGGAGTCTTTCCTGTTCCGCCAACAGTGATATTCCCTATGCATATAGTGGGGACACTGAACCTATGGCTCTTGAGCCATCCTCTGTCGAAAGCTCTGTTTCTGGCAGCAGTAATCCAATAAAAAGGATTTATTGCATCGCACAATGTTGATATTATCCTGTGTCCCATAATTCCTCGCATATATGCTACTGCAAAAGTAGCCATTTTATTCTAACATTCAATGTTAAGCCCGCTTAATTTTCTATATGATATTCCCTTGTATAAAAAGAAACTGCATTTTTTAACATTTCGAGCGTACCTTTTTTGCTAAATATTTCATTTGTTTGAAAAAAAAAGTTACTTTTGCCCGAAATTGGAGTGCGGATTGCAAATTTTTTGTAACTTGCACCCGTTTTATAGGAAGTTGTCTCAAGGAAAGGTGCTCGAGTGGCTGAAGAGGCACGCCTGGAAAGCGTGTATACGTCAAAAACGTATCGGGGGTTCGAATCCCCCTCTTTCCGCAGTATTTTTTGTGAACTAATTAACTTTAAAATAATCATTTCTAAAAATTACACACAATGAAAAAGTTTTTTGCAATTGTTGCAATTATGGGTATGTTCACTTTTGGTGCAACCCAGTCAGTTATTGCTCAGGACGCTCCTGCTGCCGACGTGCAGACAGAGCAGGTAGTTGATTCAACCGCAACTGAGGAAGTTGCAGAACCCGCCGCAGAACCCGCTGAGGCTGCTCCCGTAGTTGAGGAGGCTGAGGCTCAAGGCTTCCACAAGGCATTGAAGACTAAGTTTATCGAGGGTGATGCTTCGTTTATGTCATTGGTTGCTATTGCAATGGTTATCGGCTTGGCATTCTGTATCGAGCGTATCATCTACCTTAGCCTTGCTCAGGTAAACACAAAGAAACTTATGGCTGCTGTTGCTGCTGCTCTCGACGCTAAGGATGTTGAGAAAGCTAAGGAAATCTGCCGTAACACTGCGGGTCCCGTTGCTTCTATTTGCTATCAGGGTCTTCTCCGTATCAACGAGGGTCTCGATGTAGTTGAGCGTTCAGTTGTTTCTTACGGTAGCGTTAAGGCCGGTGAGTTGGAGAAAGGTTGCTCTTGGATTACTCTTTTCATTGCGATGGCTCCTTCACTCGGATTCTTGGGTACTGTGATTGGTATGATTATGGCGTTCGACCAGATTCAGGCAGCTGGTGATATCTCTCCGACAGTCGTTGCTGGTGGTATGAAGGTCGCTCTTATCACAACCGTTTACGGTATTGTCGTAGCTCTTGCTCTTCAGATTTTCTACAACTTTATCCTCGGTAAGATTGAGTCTATCACTGCTGATATGGAGGACTCTTCAATCGTTCTTCTCGACCTTCTTACAAAGTATAACCTTAAGAAATAATTTTTAACAGCTTAATACTTAAAATAATTATGAAAGCTGCTATTGCTGAAAAAATATCAACCTACGTATTCGCCGCACTGTTAGTCCTGTCGGTTGTCGTATTCGGACTTTTCTTTGGTGTTGGTTTTGATAATATGTCTCAGGTTGCTGCAGGTATGGTCACCGATCCCCAATTCACAGACCTCTTGTTGTATTGGATGTACGGTCTGCTTGCTGTCAGCGTAATCTGTGTCTTAATCTTCGGATTTGCACAGTTTATCGCTAAGATGAAAGAGAGCCCCGTTGCCGCATTGAAGAGCCTCTCAGGCGTGCTTTTGCTTGTTGTCCTCTTCGGTGGTGCCTATTTAGTTGCTTCTGATGATACACTCGTTGTTTCAGGAAAAGCATTTGACGATAAGAATATCTTGATATTGACAGATGTTTGCATATATGTTCAATATGCATTGTTGCTCGTAACTGTTATCTGTACTGTTGCAAGCGTGTCTGGCATATTCAAGGCATCTAACAAAATTAAATAAAGAGAAAGAAATAAAATGGCAAAAGGAAAAAGAAAAGTTCCGGGATTGAATGGAAGTTCAATGGCTGATATTTCATTCATTATGCTCATCTTCTTCCTTGTGACAACCTCTATGGATACAGACCGTGGTTTGCACGTGCGTCTACCGAATCCCCCCGAGGAGCAAGAACTTCAGGATCCTCCAAAGATTCGTAAACGTAACAGTCTCATTGTAAACGTGAATATGAATAACCAGATTCTCGTTACACAGGGTGAGAAACAGGCTGTTGAGGTTGAAATATCAGAGTTGCGTACAATTGCTAAAGAATTTATCGCAAACCCTGAAGATAAGGTGGATTACCCCGAGAAACATGCAGTAGAATTGCCAGCACCTTTCGGCGTTCAGATGGTTACAGACAAACACGTAATCTCTTTGCAGACCGACCGTGCGACAAACTACGACACATATTTCCAGGTTGAGAATGAGCTTTATGGTGCATATAACGAATTACGTGATGAGCTTGCTCGCAAGACATTCGGACGTCCCTTCGTTCAGTGTACAGAAGACCAACAAATGGCTTGTCGTCAGTATTACAAGTGTATGATTTCAGAGGCTGAGCCAAGAACCTATAACCAACATTAATTATGAGTAAGTTTCAGAATAAAGGTAAGGCAGAAATGCCTGAGTTGAATACCTCGTCGTTGCCCGACTTGATCTTCTCTATCCTCTTCTTCTTTATGATTGTAACATCAATGCGTGAGGTTGAGTTGAAGGTGGAGTTTAAGACTCCTGCGGGAACCGAATTGGAAAAACTTGAGCGTAAGTCGTTGGTTTCTAATATTTACATTGGTAAGCCTACACGCGAGTATCGTGTTAAACTCGGTCCTCAGAGCCGTATTCAGCTTAATGATAAGTTCGCTGAGGTTGCTAACATCCGCGAGTATGTACAAGACGAACGTGAGAGTTTGGCAGAGCGCGATAAGCCCTATATGAAGATTTCTATCAAGGGTGACAAGGATACTCATATGGGTATCATCACCGACGTTAAGATGGAGCTTCGTAAGGCGTGGGCCTTATCGGTAGTATATTCAGCTACACAACGCTAATATAACTAACAATAGATAAAAAAAATCGGCAGAGTAACCTCTGCCGATTTTTTTGTATGTCTTTTTTTTAAAAAAACTGTTGTTTTACTTTCTTTTGTATGTGGTGAAAGAGTAGCTGTAATGATGCTTCTCGTCGGTGGAGAAAGACTCTCTCTCGGCAACCCCCCACTCCTCTTCGTTAATGGCGGGGAAGAATGCGTCGGCCTCGGCAGGGGTGTCGTCAATCTCGGTGAGGTATAGTAGATCGGCAATAGGCATTGCGGCCTTGTAGAGTGTCTCGCCGCCTATTATGTATACAGTCTCTTCGTTGGCGCAGCTTTTCAGCGCCTCCTCGAGCGATGGGAAATGCTCGGCGTTGGGGAAGCTGCTCTCTTTGCGCGACAATACAATGTTGCGTCTGTTAGGCAATGCTCCTTTGGGTAGTGAACGGAATGTGTTGCTGCCCATAATTATTGTGTGCCCTGTTGTGAGAGCCTTAAAGCGCTTAAGGTCGTTAGGCAGCCAATAGATAAGCTTGTTCTTGAACCCGATAGCGTTGTTCTTTGCTATGGCTGCTATAAGTGCAATCTTATACATACTTTTTTTATACTGCTACAACACCTTTAATGTGTGGATGCGCCTCGTAATTCTCGAGCGTAAAATCCTCGTATTTAAAGCTGAAGATATCTTTTACGTCTGGGTTTATTTTCATCTGTGGGAGCGCATAAGGCTCACGAGTCAATTGCAATTTTACCTGCTCAATGTGGTTCAGATAAATGTGTGCATCGCCCAATGTGTGGATAAAGTCTCCGGCCTTTAGTCCGGTAACCTGAGCCACCATCTGCAATAACAGCGCGTACGATGCAATGTTGAACGGTACCCCCAAGAAACAGTCGGCACTGCGCTGGTATAGCTGCAGACTCAGACGGCCGTCGGCTACGTAGAATTGGAACATTGCGTGGCAAGGAGGCAGGTTCATATTCTTAATGTCGGCCACATTCCACGCATTGACAATTATTCGACGCGAGTCGGGGTTGTTCTTTAGAGTCTCAATAACCTCCTTTATCTGGTCAATGTGTCCTCCCTCGTAGTCGGGCCACGAACGCCATTGATAGCCGTATACGTGTCCTAAGTCTCCATTCTCATCGGCCCATTCGTTCCATATTCTCACGCCGTTGTCCTGTAGATATTTTACATTGGTGTCGCCGTTGAGGAACCATAGAAGCTCGTGGATAATAGACTTTAGATGCAGTTTCTTTGTGGTGAGGCAAGGGAATCCCTCTTCGAGGTTGAAACGCATCTGGTGTCCGAATATGCTGATGGTTCCTGTTCCTGTTCTGTCCTCTTTTCTTGTACCCTCTTGGAGTATTCTGTCGAGTAGGTTCAAATATTGTTTCATCTCTTGAAATTTTCTGCGAATATAGTTCTAATTCGCAACATTTGGAAATGAAATTTTGGAAATTATTTAAATGCCCCCTTTGTGTAGCTTTTTTACTTTAATTGGTGCTTTTATTGCCTATAATACGCAAATTCGGAGGTTAATTGTAATAAATAATGTGAATATTCTTTTATCTGTGGTTTTTTTTACTATTTTTGCATAATAATACAAATAATAGGCGTATAGGGGAATGGAATTAAATGCGGAATTTGTTGCGCGCACAGAGTCGCTTTTTGGCGCTGAAAGATACTCCCGCTTTGAGGAGGCTTTAAGCGATGACCCTGTGGTCAGTGTCCGCTATAATCGCACAAAGTGTGCCGATGCTCCCGAGACTGCACAGCCGGTAGCGTGGGCCTCTGATGCTTATTATTTGAGCAACCGTCCGGTGTTTACCGCCGACCCTCTTTTTCACGCAGGCTGCTACTACGTTCAGGAGGCTTCCTCAATGTTTCTGGAACAGGTGGTGCGTCAGTATGTAAAGGAACCGGTGCGTGCGTTGGACCTTTGTGCTGCTCCCGGAGGAAAGTCTACTCTTCTGCTGTCGTTGTTGCCCAAAGGCAGTATGCTGGTAGCCAATGAACCGATGCCTCAGAGAGCGCAGGTTCTTGCTGAGAATGTGATAAAGTGGGGTAATCCCTCGGCTGTAGTTACAATGAACGAGCCGTCGGCCTTTGCTCCTTTTAAAGGGTTCTTTGATTTTATGCTCGTCGATGCACCCTGTTCGGGTGAGGGAATGTTCCGCAAGGACTCCTTTGCCGTTGAGCAGTGGACACCCTCTAATGTCCGCTCCTGTGCAAAGACACAGCGTGAAATATTGACCGATATTTGGGAGTCATTGTCTCCCGGAGGATTGCTTGTGTACAGCACCTGCACCTTTAACCGCGAGGAGGACGAGGATTGCGTGGCGTGGATTGTCGATGAACTTGGCGCCGAGGTCCTTCCTTTGGAGACACAGCCCGAATGGAATATTACCGGCGAACTTACCGGATGCGGCTACCCTGTGTACCGCTTTATCCCCGGTTACACAAAGGGTGAAGGTTTTTTTCTTGCTCTTTTGCGCAAGACTGCAGAGACAGGCAATGCAAAGCTCAGGGTGCCCCGAATGCAGCCTTTGCAGGCAAAGGTTCGTTCAGAGGTTGAAAAGTGGTTGCAGTCGCCTGCCGACTATGAATATATATTGTGCGATGATCGGGTAACAGCCTTGCCGCGACAGCACGCCGAGGCAATGTGCGCGCTGATGTCAAAAATGAAAGTATTGCACGCGGCATTGCCGTTGGCAACAATAAAGAATAACAAACTATTGCCGTTGCACGCTCTTGCTATGAGCACACAGCTTGCCGACGGCGCATTCTCGTCGGTGGAGCTTGAGCGCGAAGAGGCTTTGAGATATCTGCATCGCGAGACATTGAATTTGAGTGGGGCACCTATGGGTGTGCTTCTGCTTACATACAAAGGAAAGCCTTTGGGATTTGCCAAGAATGTGGGTAATAGAGCCAATAATCTCTATCCTGCCGAGTGGCGCATACGCAAGAATCCATTAGAATTATAAAATGCTTAGATATATGAAAAAATTTCTATTGATGATTATGCTGACATTGTCAGCGCAAGTATTTGCACAGATGTACAATCCTGCGGAGTTCAAAGTTGAGACTGCAGTAGATGGTGATAAGGGTGTAATTACCTTCAGTGCAACTATTGAGCCGGGTTGGCATCTCTATTCAACCTCAATTCCCGATGGTGGTCCTACATCAACAACTTTCAATGTCGAGTCTATCGAGGGTGCTGAGCTTGTTGGCGAACTTATGCCCGGTGCCGGAGAGGTAGAGGTTGATGACCCTATTTTTGGAATGCGTCTGAGATATTACAACGATAATGCAACCTTTACACAGAAATTCAAGGCTACGTCACAGAATTACAAGATTGTAGGTTATCTAGAGTATGGTTGCTGCAACGACGAGAATTGTACTCCTCCTACCTCTTTCGATTTTGAGGTAAAGGGTACTGCAGTTCTTCCTACAAAAGAGGCTCCTAAGGTTGTGGAGAAGCCCGCGGTAAAGGCTGAGCCTGCAAAGGTCGAGGCTCCCGCTCCTGCAAAAGAGGAGGCTCCAACTGTTGAAGAGGCTGTTGTTGAAGTTCCTGCTGTTGCAGAGCCCACTGAGGCTGCCAATGGCATCATTAGCGAATTATGGACTCCTGTAATTGACAAGCTCGACACTCACGAGGGTACTACACAGCGCTCTTTGTGGATTACATTCATCTTGGGATTCGGCGGTGGACTCATCGCACTGCTTACACCCTGTGTGTGGCCTATAATCCCAATGACCGTAAGTTTCTTCCTCAAACGTTCAAAGAGCCGTAAAAAGGCGTTGAGCGAGGCTATTATATATGGTGTCTCAATCATTATCATTTACCTTGTACTAGGTCTTTCTGTAACATCAATCTTTGGTGCAAGCGCGCTTAACGCTCTTTCGACAAACGCTTTCTTCAATATATTCTTCTGTTTGTTGCTGGTACTCTTTGGTGCCTCTTTCCTCGGAGGATTCGAGATTACTCTCCCCTCTTCTTGGACAAACAAGGTAGATGAGAAGGCAAGCAGTACCACCGGAGTATTGAGCATCTTCCTTATGGCATTCACATTGGCTCTTGTGTCATTCTCTTGTACAGGTCCTATCATTGGATTCCTTCTTGTTGAGATGACAACCGAGGGCTCAATCTTTGGTCCTGCAGTAGGAATGTTCGGCTTTGCTCTTGCTCTTGCATTGCCCTTTACATTCTTTGCTCTCTTCCCCTCGTTGTTGAAGCAGATGCCCCGCTCGGGCGGTTGGATGAATACCGTTAAGGTTGTTCTAGGATTCATTGAGTTGGCTTTTGCCCTTAAGTTCTTCTCTGTTGCCGATCTTGCATACGGTTGGGGATTGTTGGACCGCGAGGTATTCCTTTCTCTCTGGATTGCTCTCTTCCTGTTCCTTGGACTCTATCTGTTGAACGTAATACGCTTACCTCACGATGATACTGACGAAAAGACAACCTCTGTTCCTAAGTTCTTCTTGGCTCTTGCATCGTTCGCGTTTGCCGTTTATATGGTTCCTGGTCTTTGGGGTGCTCCCTGTAAGGCTGTAAGTGCCTTTGCTCCTCCTATGTGGACACAGGATTTCAAGGTTGTAGAGAACGAATTGCATCCTGTAAGCTACGACTACGACGAGGGTATGAGAATCGCCAAGCAGCAGGGTAAGCCTGTCCTTATCGACTTTACAGGACACGGTTGCGTGAACTGCCGCGAAATGGAGGCTGCCGTATGGACCGACGATAAGGTGATGGATATTCTCAACAACGAATATGTATTGGTATCGTTGTACGTCGATGACAGAACTCCTCTCGATGAGCCTATCGAGGTCGTAGAGCAGGGTAAGGTTAAGAAATTGCGTACAGTAGGAGATAAATGGAGCTATCTGCAGCGCTATAAGTTCGGTGCCAATGCTCAGCCTTTCTATGTTCCTGTCGATAATGACGGTAACCCTTTGAATGGCTCTTATTCGCACAACACTGATGTTAGTGCATATGTACAGTTTCTAAAGAAAGGTGTTTCAAATTACAAGAAATAATATTTTATAAGAGCGGGTGTCTCCCGCTCTTATGTTGTTGCAATAAAGTCTTTTGCACCGTTTAATGTCAAATGTCCGGTGCAAATTATGAATAGCAAATTCTATGGATAAAACATTTATTTTCAGACCCTATTTGGGCCATAGAGCAAATCAGATTGCGAAATACGCATCGCACACCGAGGAGATTCAGACACGTGTGTTGATGAATCTTGTTAAAAAGGCCGAGAATACAGAATGGGGTCGTATGTGCGATTATAAGAATATACGTTCATATAACGATTTTGCCTCTCGTGTCGCTGTTCAGAATTACGATAGTTTGAAAGAGTATATCGACAGAATGCGTCAGGGAGAATCCGATGTGTTGTGGCACGGCACTTGCCGCTGGTACGCAAAATCTTCGGGAACAACAAATGATAAGAGTAAGTTTATCCCTGTTACCCGCGAGGGCTTGAAGAATGTGCATTATAGAGGCGGTACCGACGTTATTGCGCTCTATCTGCAGAATAACCGCGATAGCAAGATATTCTCGGGTAAGGGCCTTATTCTGGGCGGTAGTCACGCTTCGAACTACAATCTCAAAAAATCGCTTGTCGGCGACCTTAGTGCCATCCTCATAGAGAATTGTCCTACTATTGTCAATTATATGCGTGTCCCTGGAAAGAATATCGCTCTGTTGAGCGATTTTGAGGAGAAGATGGACAAGATTGCACGCTCGACAATGAATGTGAACATTACCAACCTTTCGGGTGTTCCCTCGTGGATGATGGCTGTCCTTAAACATCTTCTCGAGATTACAGGAAAGAATTCTCTCGAAGAGGTATGGCCTAATCTCGAGGTGTTCTTCCACGGTGGAGTGGCGTTTACCCCTTATCGCGAGCAGTACAAGCAGCTTATCCGTAAGCCCGATATGAAATATATGGAGACATATAATGCAAGCGAGGGCTTCTTTGGTATACAGAGCGATCTTTCCGACCCCTCGATGCTGCTTATGATAGACTATGATGTCTTCTACGAGTTTATACCTTTCGAGGATATTGAGTCGCCCAATCCAACCGTTCTTCCCTTGTGGGCTGTTGAGCCAGGCAAGAACTATGCTATGCTTATAAGCAACTCTTGCGGTCTATGGCGATATATGATTGGCGATACAGTGCGATTTACAAGTGCCGAGCCTTATAAATTCATAATCACCGGAAGAACAAAACACTTTATAAATGCGTTTGGAGAAGAGCTTGTTGTAGACAATGCCGAGCAGGGACTTAAAGAGGCCTGCAAAGAGACAGGCGCACAGGTGCAGGAGTACACTGCAGCACCCGTATTTATGGATGCCAATGCGCAGTGCCGTCACCAGTGGCTTATAGAATTCTCTAAAGAACCCGACTCTATTGAGCATTTTGTTGAGGTTCTCGACAATACTCTGCAGCATTTGAACTCAGACTACGAGGCTAAGCGTTATAAGAATATCACACTGCAGCAGCTTGAGGTTGTTGTTGCCAAAGAGAATCTTTTTAACGATTGGCTCAAGAGCAAAGGAAAGTTGGGTGGACAGCATAAGGTTCCCCGCTTGAGTAACAGCCGACAATATATAGAAGAACTTATCTCTATGAATGAGTGATTTTTATGTATAAAAAATCAGCAATAATATACATCCTTGCAGCCTCGCTCTTGCTGGCGTGTGCAAGCATTGGACGTCCGGACGGAGGGCCTTATGATGAGGACCCTCCTGTTCTTGTTTCTTCGGCACCCCTTCCTTATTCTGTAAATATCTCCAAGAAGCGCATAATACTTAATTTCGACGAGAATATTAAGCTGCAGAATGCCTTTGAGAAGGTTGTCATTTCTCCTCCGCAGATTGAGATGCCAGAGATTAAGGCTGCAGCCAAGCGTGTTACTGTGGAGCTTCTGGACTCATTAATTCCTAACACAACCTATTCTATCGACTTTAACGATGCTATCGTAGATAACAACGAGGGTAATCCTCTGGAGAATTTCTCGTTTGTCTTTTCTACTGGCGAGCAAGTAGATACCTTTGCTGTGTCGGGAACAGTGCTTGAGGCTCAGAATCTCGAGCCTATAAAGGGTATTATGGTGGGGTTATATAATGTGGGCGATGATTCGGCCTTTTATAACAAGCCTTTTGAGCGCGTGTCGCGCACCGACAGTCGCGGACGATTCAGCATAAAAGGAATTGCTCCCGGACAGTATCGTGTGTACGCCCTCTCCGATGCCAACAAGAATTATCGTTTCGACCAGAAGAGCGAGAAGATAGCCTTTACCGATAGGATAATAGAGCCTTTTGCTACGCCTGCTGTCCGTCCCGATACAATATGGCGCGACAGTATCACGATAGATACTATCCGTTATATCTCCTACACACGCTTTCAGCCGGACGATATTATTCTGAGAGCCTTTACCGAGGAGTTTTACTCACAGTATCTTCTAAAATCCACCCGCAAGGAGCACTCGAACTTTACCCTTCTTTTTGCCGACAGCAACGACTCGCTGCCTAAAATAGAGGGTCTTAATTTCGATGCAAAGGATGCTTTTGTACTCGAGGCGAGCGCAAAATTGGATACTCTGCTCTATTGGATAAAGGATAGTGCAATATATAACAAGGATACACTCTCTCTTGCCGTTACATACAATGTGCTCGACAGTATGGGGCTTTTTGTTCCCTGCACCGACACACTCTATCTGTCGCCTCGTAAGAAGCTGGCAAAGATTCTCGAGGAGGAGAGAGAAAAATACGAAAAGGCCGAGAAGGAGTTCCTTAAGGATGCCAAGAGACGCAAGGACTACGACGAGAATAATCCTCCGGTGTATGTTCCCAAGCCTGAATTCCTTAAGATAAAGCCTCTCTCATCTTCGACAAGCGACGTTAATGTCGATTATATGCTAGAGTTTCAGGAGCCGTTGCTGTCGATAGATACCTCGGCGATACACGTCTCAAAGATGGTGAACGACTCCACATTCGAGGCAATGCCTTTTGTCTTCAGGCAGGTTGATGGCAATATACGTCGCTATGCCATATATGCCGAATGGCGTCCCGAGGGCAAGTATCGTATAGATATTGACTCGGCTGCTTTTGTGGGTATCTATGGCTTGCACTCAAAGACTTTCGAGGAGAAGATAAGCTTCCGCTCTCTCGACGAATATGCGGTGCTCTATCTTACCGTTCCCGGAACAGGAAACAATGCTCTGGTGCAACTGCTCCGAGGCGACGAAAAGGTGGCTGCGCAGCAGCGTACCGACAACAATCGTTGCGCATTCTATTTTATTAAGCCCGACAAATATTATCTGCGCCTTATTATGGACAATAATGGCAATGGAGTGTGGGATACGGGCGACTATGGCGCTAATATACAGCCCGAGGAAGTATACTATTATCCCAACGAGCTTGAATTGCGTGCCCTCTTTGAATATACTCAGGATGATTGGGATATAAAGGCTCCGCTCAACGAACAGAAACCTCTTAAGATAACAAAGCAGAAACCTGATAAGGAGCGTCAGAAGGTCAATAGAAACGCTCAGCGTAAGTTTAAGTAAATTATCTTCCCCTATATGAAAGTCCTTTAGAAGCGGCTTATATGCTTTTTAAGCATTGCCGCGATGACAATAAATAAAAACCCCGAAAGTTCACACTTTCGGGGTTTTTGTTGTATGACAGGAGAAAGATTATTCTTTGCTCCAATCCATTTTAGCCAAACGCTGGTAGCTTGCGTAACGCTTCTTGGCCATACCTTCGGCTGCAGTGAAGAGCTCCTGAGCCTCTGCGGGGAACTGCTTAGCAAGTGAAGCGTAGCGAACCTCGCCCTGCAAGAACTCCTGGAACTTGTCCCACTGAGGTTCTTTGCTGTCGAGTGTGAAGGGGTTCTTACCCTCATCCTCGAGCGCGGGGTTGTAACGCCACAAGTGCCAGTAACCGCACTCAACGGCAGCAGCCTGCTCAGCTTGAGCCTTACCCATACCCTTGCGGATACCGTGGTTGATACAGGGAGCATATGCAATAACGAGTGAAGGACCGGGATAAGCCTCAGCCTCGCGGATAGCCTTGAGGCACTGGTCGTAGCTTGCACCCATTGCAATCTGTGCTACATATACGTAACCGTATGTTGTTGCAATCATACCGAGGTCTTTCTTGCGGATACGTTTACCTGCAGCAGCAAACTTAGCGATAGCACCAAGAGGTGTTGATTTTGATGCCTGACCACCAGTGTTAGAGTAAACCTCAGTGTCAAGAACAAGAATGTTCAAATCCTCACCCGATGCAATTACGTGGTCGAGACCGCCGTAACCGATATCGTAAGAAGCACCGTCACCACCGATAATCCACTGTGAACGTTTGATGATATACTGTTTGATATTGAGAATCTCTTTGCACTTGTCGCAACCGCAAGCCTCGCAAGCAGCAATGATGGCAGGAGCAATCTCTTTTGTTACCTCAGCGTTCTCGCGGTTCTCAATCCAACGCTGTGCGAGAGCCTTAAACTCCTCTGTGCAGCAGTCGCAAGTCTGAACCTCTGTGAACAAACGCTCAAGACGTGCGCGCATCTTGTTCTCAGCAAGTTTCATACCCAAACCAAACTCGCAGAAGTCCTCGAAGAGTGAGTTAGCCCAAGCGGGACCTTCTCCCTTCTCGTTTGTAGTATAAGGTGTTGAGGGAACCGATGCAGAATAGATTGAAGAACAACCGGTAGCGTTAGCTACAATCTGACGGTCACCGAACAACTGAGTGATAAGTTTTACATAAGGAGTCTCACCGCAACCAGAGCAAGCACCAGAGAACTGGAACAAAGGTGTTGCAAACTGTGAGTTCTTGGGATTGCTCTTAACGTCTACAAGAGCCTGTTTGCTCTTAACGTTCTTAACGCAGTAGTCCCAATTTGCAGCCTCAGCCTTCTCCTGCTCGAAGGGAACCATTGCAAGAGCCTTGCCGCCCAATTTAGGATTACCAGGACAAACATCAACACAGTTACCGCAACCGAGACAGTCCATAACACCTACCTGAATGCGGAACTGCATACCCTTGTAAGCAGCGGGAGCCTTCATCTCCAATTTGCCGGCGTTCAAGCCTGCAGCCTCCTGATCGTCCATTACAAAGGGACGGATACAAGCGTGAGGACAAACATAAGAACATCTGTTACACTGGATACAATTCTCCATATCCCATTTGGGAACGAATGCGCTTACACCGCGTTTCTCGTATGTTGATGTACCGCAAGGCCAAGTACCGTCGATCATATCAGAGTAAGCCGATACGGGCAATGAAGCACCGTCCTGTGCATTGATAGGACGAACGAAGTTCTTGATGAAATCGGGCTCGTCGCGCTCAACAGTAGCGTCTGCGGGGAGGTTAGCCCAAGCAGCGTCTACAACCAACTGCTTGTACTCGCCACCGCGATCAACAGCTGCATTGTTCTTGTCTACGATGTCCTGACCCTTCTTACCGTAAGACTTAACGATGAACTTCTTCATCTGCTCGATAGCGAGGTCTACGGGAATTACGCCTGTGATGCGGAAGAATGCACTCTGAAGGATTGTGTTGGTACGGTTGCCGAGACCAATCTCCTGTGCAATCTTTGTAGCATTGATATAGTAAACGGTAATCTCGTTCTTAGCAAGATAGCTCTTAACGTTGTTGGGGAGGTTCTTGACAAGCTCCTCGCCATCCCATACTGTGTTCAAAAGGAATGTACCGCCCTTCTGCAAACCGCGGAGTACGTCGTACATACGCAAGTAAGCCTGAACGTGGCAAGCTACAAAGTTAGGAGTATTTACCAAATATGTACTGCGGATAGGCTTGTCACCGAAACGTAAGTGTGAACAGGTGAAACCACCAGACTTCTTAGAGTCGTAAGAGAAGTAAGCCTGACAGTGCTTGTCGGTATTCTCACCGATAATCTTAATTGAGTTCTTGTTTGCACCTACGGTACCGTCAGCACCCAATCCGTAGAATTTAGCCTCGAACATACCATCTACAACAGCAATCTCCTCTTTCTTGGGGAGTGATGTGAATGTTACGTCATCAACGATACCTACAGTGAAGTGATTTTTGGGAGTGGGCAATGCGAGGTTCTCATAAACCGACATAATAACTGCGGGAGTAGTATCGCAAGAACCTACACCGAAGCGACCACCGACAATAACGGGGTTGATAGCCTTAAGCTCCTCGCTGCTTGAGAATGCCTCAACAACATCGAGATACAAAGGCTCACCGTTGCAGCCGGGTTCTTTTGTGCGGTCGAGAACAGCAATGCGCTTAACGCTCTTAGGCATTACTGCTGCAAGATATTTGATAGAGAAGGGACGATAGAGGTGTACGCTGACCAAACCAACCTTCTCGCCTTTTGCTGTAAGGTAGTCGATAGCCTCTTTTGTAGCCTCTGTAGCAGAACCCATAACAACGATTACACGGTCAGCGTCCTCTGCACCGTAGTATGTGAAGGGTGCATAGTGACGGCCTGTGATAGCCGAAATCTCACGCATATACTCTGCGACAATCTCGGGAACTGCGTCGTAGTAGGGGTTTACACTCTCTTTGTGTGCAAAGAATGTCTCGGGGTTCTCAGCTGTACCGCGAGTTACAGGAGCTGCGGGATTGAGCGCTCTGTCGCGGAAAGCCTGAATACCTTCCCAATCAACAAGAGGAGAAATCTCATCCTGCTCGATCATCTCAATCTTTTGTATCTCGTGTGATGTACGGAATCCGTCGAAGAAGTTCATAAAGGGCACGCGGCTCTTGATTGTTGCAAGGTGTGCAACTGCCGACAAGTCCATAACCTCCTGTACAGAACCCTCGCAAAGCATTGCGAATCCTGTCTGACGGCAAGCCATAACGTCCATATGGTCACCGAAGATACAAAGTGAACTACCTGCCAAAGAACGAGCCGAAACGTGGAACACGCTGGGGAGCAACTCTCCGGCAACCTTGTACATATTAGGTATCATCAGCAAAAGACCCTGAGACGCTGTAAATGTTGTTGTAAGCGCGCCTGCCTGGAGTGAACCGTGGAGTGCGCCTGCTGCGCCACCCTCCGACTGCATTTCCTGAACCGATACAACCTCACCGAAGAGGTTCTTACGTCCCTGAGCTGCCCACTCGTCGATATACTCGGCCATAGGCGAAGAGGGAGTGATAGGGTAGATTGCTGCTACCTCGGAAAACATATAGGCAATGTGTGCTGCTGCCTGGTTTCCGTCACATGTGATAAACTTTTTTGCTTTTGTCATAATGCAATATAATTTGTTTAATACGTAGTATTCCTTTGATACTTAAAAAGTTGCGGCAGATGTGCGCTGTGTGTGCCATCTGCGCGAATCGTCAATGTGTAGAACGCGATTCTGAAAACGTACAAAAGTACAAAAAATAATTGGATATTACGGTTATAAATGAGGAGAAAAACGCTACTTTTGTGATATTTTTAATTATGCCTACATTCAAAAATCTATTAGCAATACTTTTTCTCATTGTTCCCGTATCGCTTTTTGCACAGTCAGGACCGTCGCAAAAATATGAATACAGGGCAGTGTGGCTCACTACAATAAAGAATCTCGACTGGCCATCGACAAAGGTGCTTTGTGAGCCGGACATTCAAAAGCAGAAGGACGAACTCTCCGGAATGCTCGACTCGCTTGCCCGTCTGAACATTAATACTGTCTTTTTGCAGACACGCTTGCGTGGCGATGTCATTTATCCGTCTCAGTATGAGCCTTTCTCGGCAGTGCTTACCGGACGTGTGGGAGCTGCTCCCGGCTACGACCCGTTGGCTTTTGCCGTAGAGGAGTGCCACAAGCGAGGAATGCAGTTGCACGCTTGGCTGGTTACACTGCCATTGGGAAACAGAATGCACGTAAAGTCGTTGGGCCGAAAATCCCTTCCCGCCTCACGTCCGTCGTTGTGCCGTATGCATAAAGGCGATTGGTTTATGGAGCCGGGAGAGCCTGCGACAGCCGATTATCTGTGCAGGATTGTTGCCGAGATTGTCTCGAAATACAATGTCGATGGAATTCACCTCGATTATATACGTTACCCCGACCGCCCCTCCTCTTATGCCGATACTCATCTTTATCGTAAATACGGCAAAGGAAAATCGCTTGCCGACTGGCGTCGCGGAAACATTACACGGCTAGTCCGAAGCCTCTACGAACAGGTGAAGAGCATCAAGCCGTGGGTGCGTGTGAGCGTTGCTCCTTTGGGTAAGCACGATAATCTCTCCTCGTACTCGTCGTATGGCTGGAATGCGCGTAACACAGTGTTTCAGGATGCTCAAGCGTGGATGCGCGAGGGCATTGTCGATGCTCTCTTTCCTATGCTCTATTTCAGAGGGAACGACTTTTATCCTTTTGTGCGCGATTGGGCAGAGCAGTCGTACGGTCGTCATCTTGCGCCGGGAATAGGTGTCTATCGTCTGTTGCCCGAAGAGGGTAATTGGGAAATTAAAGAGATTGAGCGTCAATTGACTACCTCTCGCTCGGCAGGAGCGCAGGGTAGTGTGATGTTCCGCGCCCGTCATTTATTGACAAGCGCAGCTGGTGCTTCGGAACTTTATAAAAGAGTATATGCCGACAAGGCTCTTGTGCCACCTATGAACTGGTGCGCAAGCAGCGTTCCTGCACAGCCCGATTCTTTCTCGGCAGAGCGCCACGGAGACTTCCTTACTCTCTCGTGGAGCAGTGTGCGACCCGCCAATAGTGAGCCTGCGGTTAAATATAATCTCTATGTGTCGCGCAGCTATCCTGTAAATACTGCCGACCCACGTAATATAGTGGCTGTGGCGCTCACAGACACAGTTTTTGTGTGGGAGGGCTCTACGCTCGATGCAATGCATTGGGCTGTTGTGCCGGTGAATGCTTATGGTGTCGAGGGTGCGCCTGCTTTCTGGAGCGAGCAGGGCTTTGTGCCTGAATATTATCGCAAGCAATTCTATTTGCCCGAACCTGCAACGTGGGGAATGCGTGTCGTTGTACGCAATGCTGTAGGCAATAAACTTTATGAATGCGGTTACTCGCAGACGATTGGTGTGCGCGGCCTCCCTAAAGGCGTGTATACATTAGAGGTGCTGTCGCGTAACGGTGATGTACTTCTGCGCTATCCCTTTACACGTTAGAGTGGCAATAAGTTATATACACAAAAAAAGAGGGCAATCGCCCTCTTTTTTTGTGTAACTGTCGTTATTAAAATTATTTGTCTTTGCGTCCGAATACCGAGAAATGAACGTAACGCTTGGGATGCTCTCTTAAATCCTCGAGCAGCTTGTTTGCCTCTTCGCAGGTGCTGTTAAGGTTGTTGTACAGAGCGCTGTCGTTGAGCAGTAGTCCCAATGTTCCCTGACTCTCGTTTAGTGCAGCCGATATTCTGTGTATATTGCCGAGTGTAGAGTCGAGTGTGGCAAAGAGACTCTCGTAATCAACCTCCTTTAGCTGTGAGCTTACAGCAAGGACATCATCCTCAATCTCAACAACTCGTCCTGTAATCTGAGGAATATCGTTCACCATAATGTTATTGAGTTGCTTTGTCGATGTCTTAAGCTCCTCTGTAAGAATCTCGATGTTCTTTACCGAAGCCATAAGCGCCTCGCTCGACATTATGTTGTTTGTAGCAGTGAGTATAGAATCCAATTTAGGCAGAATGTTGTTTATGGCAGGCATAATCTTCTCTCCGGCCTCTCCCATCATACCTTTGTCCAGCATACCGGGCATTGTATCTCCCGGCTGATAGTATGTGCCGCTGTCCGACAATTTTATGTAGACATCCGAGCCACCCAATAGTCTCAATGAGTTTACAGCGATACTACCTTTGGGAATCTGCATATTTCTATCAATGTCAAGCTCAACAATAATGTCGTTCATACTCTTGTATGTTATTGAGCGTACATTACCGGCCTTGTAACCATTGATGAACACAGAGGTCGATGTTACAAGCTCACTTACATTGTTGAATTTAGCGTAATAGGTCTCTCCGCTCTTAAAAAGGTTAATGCCTTTGAAAAAGTTGATGATAAGATAAATGGACAAAAGGGCGATAATTCCTATTATGCCCACAATGAACTCTTTTCTGATAACTCTTCTTCTCATTTTTCTAAATTTTCGGTATTCTAACAGTGTAATGTTGAATTTCTGCGCAAAATTACACTAAAAAATTCAGAATTGTATAAAATTATAGAATTATAACATTCCGCCGAGGCTGTAATAATCCTATTTCTTGCTTCTATACTCCTCGATAGCCTGTGCTGTGGGGATTTTCTCTCCGTTCTTGAATGCAACGATGAATGCCTCGTTGAATTTAGGCTTAATCTCGGCTCTTAGCTGCGAGATATACTCGTAATCCGATGACTCGCCATAGGTATATTTGTACATTCCTCTCTCGCTGTAATGGTCGGCCTTGATGCCTTTGAGCCTGCTGTCGCCACTCTCTATCCTTGTGGACGAAACAAGAATCTGAACCTTGAATATAATGTCGCTGCTACTCTTCTTTGCCTCTGGCTGCTTCTTCGGGGGAGAGTCGGCAACCTTTTCCCCGCTCTTTTTCTTGCTGTCGCCCTTTGGAGTCTCAGGCTCGCCTTTTATAGACTGCTTGTTCTTCTTGTAATTCTCGTAGTAATCCGAGAATCCCTCGAAAATGCCGGTTGCCAATTCTGCCTGTCCGTTTTTTGATGCAAGATATTTCTCCTCTTCTAAATTTGATATAAATCCCAATTCAACAAGAATGCTGGGCATAACAGTCTTATGGAGCACAAGGAATCCCGCCGAAGAGACGCCACGGTTTATCAGTCCGCTCTTGTCCACCATATTTTGCTGAATATGTTCGGCACACGATATACTTTTCTCCATATCGTGTCCGCGTATAAGCTCAAAGATAATATAACTCTCGCTTGAGCGCGGGTCGAATCCTTTGTAGACCTGCTCAAAATTCTCCTCGAGAAGGATTACCTGGTTCTCGTACATAGCGGCAGCCTTTGCCTCGGCGTCACTGCCCGAACCTAATGTAAATGTCTGGCAACCTTTTGCCGCACGGTTCTTCGATGCGTTGGAGTGTACCGAAATAAAAAGGTCGGCCTTTGCATCGTTGGCAATCTTTGCCCTCTGCATAAGCGGCACCTTTACATCCTTCTTCTCGGTACGTGTGTATATTATCTTAATCTCGGGATATTTCTTAGCAATAAGGTTGCCTATAGCGCGCGACACACTCATATTTACATCCTTCTCCTTTGTGCCTTTCTTGCCTACCGCTCCGGGGTCCTCGCCACCGTGTCCGGGGTCTAATACCAGCACAAATTGCCCATTATCCTTTTGGGCACAGACGCTATGCGGTGCCACTATAGAGAATAACGACAAGAGAAAAATATATAGGAGTATCCTGTGTCGCACTCTTACTTATTGTTGATGTAGTTTACAATCCACTCGCCAACTTCTTTTGTGCCGTAGGCAGGATGTCCCTCTGTCTGAATATCGGCTGTTCTTACGTTGGCGCTCATAGACTCGTTTACAGCCTCGCGTATAAGTTTGCCCTCCTCTTTTAGTCCGAACGCATATTCGAACATCATTGCTGCCGATAGAATGGTTGCCAATGGGTTGGCAATATTCTGTCCTGCAGCCTGAGGCCACGAACCGTGTATGGGTTCAAAGAGTGATGTGTGTACACCGATAGATGCCGACGGCAACAGTCCCAACGAGCCCGTAATCACTGAACCCTCATCGGTGAGAATGTCGCCGAACATATTCTCGGTTACCATCACATCGAACGATGCGGGCCACTGTATCAGACGCATAGCGGCGTTGTCTACGAACATAAACTCTGTCTCAACCTCGGGATAGTCGGCTGCAATCTCTTTGGCAACCTCTCTCCACAGACGCGACGTTGCAAGCACGTTGGCCTTGTCTACTACAGTAACCTTCTTGCGGCGTTTCATAGCATACTCGTATGCCAATTTGACGATGCGTACAATCTCCTCGCGCGAATAAACACAAGTGTCGTAGGCTACATTGCCATCCTCGCTGCGTCCCTGAGGGCGTCCAAAGTAGAGTCCTCCGGTAAGCTCGCGGATGCACATAAGATCGACACCCTCTACAATCTCGGGGCGTAGGGGTGACTTATGCATAAGCGCCTCGAATGTGGTTACGGGGCGGATATTTGCATAAAGACCTAATTTCTTGCGCATAGCCAAAAGACCCTGCTCGGGGCGTACTTTTGCCGCGGGGTTATTGTCGAAACGAAGGTCGCCTACTGCACCAAAGAGCACTGCGTCGCTCTGCATACACAATTCGTGTGTCTCCTCGGGGTAGGGGTTTCCTGTCGCGTCAATGGCGCACGCGCCTACCAATCCTGTATTATATGTGAGTGTGTGTCCGAATTTGTTACATACTGCCTTTGTTACCTCGAGAGCCTGTGCTATAATCTCGGGACCTATACCATCGCCGGGCAGTACCGCTATATTAAGATTCATCCTGTTTGTTTTTTATGTTTGTTCCTATTTCTGCTTGTTCTGCTCGTACTCCTCAATCTTGTCCTTGTTGCTCAGCAAAAAGTCAATATCGTCGAGTGCGTGCATAAGACAATGCTTCTTATAACCGTTAATCTCAAAATGCTCGCTCTTGCCCGTAGCATTGTTTGTTATAGTCTGCTGGGGTAGATTCACTGTTACCTGACATTTGGGGTCCTTGTCGATGCTCTCGAAAAGCTCGCTCAGAAACTCCTCGCTGACAACCACCGGAAGCACGAAATTGTTAAGCTCGTTGTTCTTGTGAATATCGGCAAAGAAGCTCGACACTACCACGCGGAAACCATAGTCGGCAATAGCCCACGCTGCGTGCTCACGGCTCGAACCGCAACCGAAATTCTTGCCTGCTACAAGAATACGTCCCGAGTAGGCCGGGTTATTCATCACGAAACTCTCAATTCTGTTGCCGTCCTTGTCGAATCGCCAGTCGCGGAAAAGATTCTCGCCGAATCCCTCGCGTGTGGTTGCCTTCAGAAAGCGCGCGGGCACAATCTGGTCGGTATCAATATTTTCCAGTGGCAAAGGAATGCAACTGTCGGTAATTATATCGAATTTTTCTCTTTTCATTTCTCTGATATTATTCTGTTACAGAAACTCTCTGGGGTCGGTAATCTTTCCTGTCACGGCAGCAGCTGCGGCAACGTAGGGGCTCGCAAGGATTGTGCGTGCTCCGGGGCCCTGTCGTCCCTCGAAATTTCTGTTGCTTGTCGATACACAATATTTTCCGCTGGGAACCTTGTCCTCGTTCATCGCAAGACAAGCCGAGCAACCGGGCTGTCTAAGCTCGAATCCTGCCTCCTGAAGCACCTTGTCAATGCCCTCGGCAACAATCTGACGCTGTACGCTCCACGAACCGGGAACAATCCACGCTGTTACATTGTCGGCCTTGCGTCTGCCCTTTACAATAGCGGCAAAAGCGCGGAAATCCTCAATGCGTCCGTTGGTACAAGAGCCTACAAAAACATAATCAATAGGCTTTCCGATGAGACTTTTTCCCGACTCAAAGTCCATATACTCGAGCGACTTTTCGTATGAGGCTCTTCCCGCCTCGTCTACGCTGTCGATAGAGGGGACAGTCTCGGTTATACCAATGCCCATTCCTGGGTTGGTACCGTATGTTATACGAGGCTCAATATCCTCGGCGCGGAATGTGAACTCCTTGTCGAATACAGCATCGTCGCCGCTGTACAATGTTCTCCAGTAGGCAACAGCCTTGTCCCACTCTTCTCCTTTGGGCGCATATTCGCGTCCCTTTATATATTCGAAGGTAATCTCGTCGGGAGCGACCATACCACCGCGTGCACCCATTTCAATAGAAAGGTTACATAGTGTCAGACGGCTCTCCATCGACATTGAGCGTATAGCGCTTCCGGCATACTCTACAAAATATCCGGTGGCGCCGCTTGTTGTCATCTGCGACATTATATAAAGTGCAACATCCTTTGCTGTGACACCCTTGCCTAAAGTACCCTCTACGCTTATGCGCATAGCCTTTGGTTTCTGCTGCAGGATACACTGCGAGGCCATTACCATTCCAACCTCGCTTGTGCCTATTCCGAATGCTACAGCACCCATTGCTCCGTGAGTCGATGTGTGTGAGTCTCCGCAGACGATTGTCATTCCCGGCAGTGTGAGTCCCAATTCAGGGCCTACAACGTGTATAATGCCGTTCTTGGGGTGTTTCATACCAAAAAGCGACAATCCGAACTCCTCGGCATTTTTTACAAGAGTCTCTACCTGTTTGCGCGACACAGGCTCCTCGATGGGCTTCTCCTGTCCCATTGTGGGGATATTGTGGTCGGGCATACAATATATTCTCTCGGGGCGCAGACAGCTTATTCCTCTGCTGCGCAATTCGTCGAATGCCTGCGGCGATGTTACCTCGTGGCAGTACAAACGGTCAATATATAGCTGAGTAGGGCCGTCCTCTACCTTCTGTACAACGTGGGCGTCCCAAATTTTATCAAAAAGTGTATTCATCTACTCCTCTTCTTAATCCTGGAATTTGTTTATACAGTCGATGTATGCCTCAACCGAAGCGCTCACAATGTCGGTATTTGCACCGAATCCATAGTAAACGTGGTTGTTGTGCTCTACCTGCATATGCACCTTACCCATATCATCACTACCCTTGCTGATAGCCTGAATGGTGAACTCGCGGAGAATCATCTCGCGGCGAATGATATTCTTGAGTGCGTTGATGGCAGCATCCACAGGACCGTTACCTGTTGCAGCGCTCTCGAAGAGCTCGCCTGCGATGCGCAATCCGATGCTTGCTACCGAACGTATGTTCAATCCAGTGGTTACCTGCAGATAGTCGAGCTTTATACCCTTGTTGCTGCTGCGGTCGGCACCGGCCAATACAAGAATATCGTCGTCGTGAATCTCCTTCTTTTTGTCGGCGAGACGCAAGAACTCCTGATAAACCTCGTTCAACTTATCGTCGTCGAGAGTTACTCCGAGTACCGAAAGACGATATTTGAGAGCTGCACGTCCGCTACGTGCAGTAAGTACGATTGAGTTATCGTCGATACCTACATCTTTGGGGTTCATAATCTCGTAAGTGCTTACATCCTTCAATACGCCATCCTGATGTATACCCGAAGAGTGTGCAAATGCGTTGCGTCCCACAATCGCCTTGTTGGGCTGTACGGGCATATTCATAAGGCTCGATATCATACGGCTTGTGGGGTATATCTTCTGTGTGTTGATATTAGTCTCAATGTTGAGCATAGGATGACATTTTGTAATCATCACAATCTCCTCGAGTGATGTGTTACCCGCTCTCTCACCGATACCGTTTATTGTAACCTCTACCTGACGCGCACCGTTGATGACTCCGGCAAGAGTGTTTGCTGTTGCCATTCCTAAGTCATTGTGGCAGTGTGTCGAAAGGATAGCCTTGTCGATACAATCTACGTGCTCCATAAGATATTTGATCTTTGCACCGTACTCGTGGGGAAGACAGTAACCGGTAGTATCGGGAATGTTTACCACTGTTGCACCGGCCTTGATTACAGCCTCTACCACGCGAGCAAGATACTCGTTGTCGGTACGACCAGCATCCTCGGCGTAGAATTCAACATCTTCGACGTAACGCTTTGCATATTTGACTGCCGATACGGCTGTCTCGATAATCTTCTCGCGTGTCGAACGGAATTTGTATTGAATGTGAGAGTCCGATGTTCCGACTCCTGTGTGTATACGTTTGCGCTTAGCGAATCTAAGAGCATCGGCTGCAACGTCGATGTCTTTCTCTACGGCGCGTGTCAATGCGCATATTGTGGGCCAAGTAACAGCCTTAGAAATCTCTATGACAGAGTTAAAATCTCCCGGGCTCGAAATGGGGAAGCCCGCCTCGATGCAATCTACACCCAAAAGCTCCAATTGCTTAGCCACCTGAATTTTTTCAACTGTATTCAATTGGCAGCCGGGAACCTGCTCACCGTCGCGAAGCGTTGTATCAAAAATAAATAATCTGTCGCTCATAATATTTAATGTGATTTAATTTTAAAAATAGTGTTTCCTACTATAGGATTCTTCTGCCGGTTCGGTTGCAGAGACCTCCTAATTTTTGCAAAAATAACATTTTTATTTGTAAAAGTAAACTATCTTGTGACTAATTGCTGTTTTTTGCTCTCTTTTTTGTGAAAAATGGCATTTTGCGGCGGCTCTTTTTCTATTCTATCTATCTTTTCTCTTTTTATTACTTCTCTCTATAGTTGCATCTATTGTTATTTTTTGTAATTTCGCCAGCAGTAAAATGTTAAAATTGCTATGAAATATATAGAATTCAATGTCTCGTACCGTATTGACGACGGCAGTATAATGCAGGTACATTATAGTTTTGAGAAGAACAATACCTCAATGTGCGGCGTTCAGCCGTTGCGCGAGGTTCGTCCCGGCTGTTGGGTGGGACATCTTGAACTTGACGATAATGTCGATTCCCTCGAGTATGGCTACGAATATGTGCGCAACGGAAAGGTTGTGCGTCGCGAGTGGAGCGGAAAGCCCCACCATATGCATCTTAATTCGGTGAATTACCGCTATATAAGCTACGACCGTTGGTGCGATGCTCCTGCAGGGTTGTATACGCGTACATCAATCTATCGCATATTCGGCGGAGCCAATGCTGCGGTAGATAAAGGATGCGTCTGCTGGTATAATCGCAGCGTTTCTATTGCACTTTATATCGTCGGCCTCGAGGAGGGTGAGGAGCCTGCAATCTCGGGCGATGCCGATGCTCTCGGAAATTGGCGTCCCGAGTCGGCGTTGCCGTTGCGTCAGGTCTCTCCCGGACTGTGGAGCGTGACCTTCGACGCCGAACGTCTGTGGGGTGGAAATGTTCAGTTTAAGATTATTACCCGTCGTAGCAATGGGGTAGTGCGTTGGGAGGGCGGCGACAATCGCGTAATCTCAATCCCCGACTATGAACCGTCGTCCTGCTATCGTTACGAATTGCAAGAGGTTGAATTCCCCTCAAAGGCAGTGCATCTTGCCGGAACGGTGCTTCCTCTCTTCTCTATGCGCTCGTCGCGCGGATGGGGTATCGGCGATTTTGGCGATATTCGCCTTATGGTCGATTGGTTGGTTGTTACCGGTCAGAGTGTGCTTCAGTTGTTGCCTGTGAACGATACTACTATCAATGGCGGCAAAGAGGACTCTTATCCCTATAATTGTGTCTCGGTCTTTGCGCTTAATCCCATATATGCTGATATGGAAATGCTGCCGCGTCTGCGCAGTGCTAAGCGTAACAGCTACTATCAGAAGCAGCGTCAGCAGTTGAATGCTCTTCCCGCGGTAGACTACGCTGCTGTTTATATGCTCAAGATGAACTATTTCCGCGAACTTTTCGAGGAGGTAGGCGATGAGGTTCTTGCTACCCGCGACTGCAAGCTGTTTGTAAAGGAGCAGGCACAGTGGCTCACTCCCTATACTCTGTTCCGTTTCCTCACCTCGCGCCTGCGTTGCAATGTGTGGGACTGGAAAGAGTTTCGTTACTACGACAGCGATACATACGCCCGTGTGGTCAGCGAGTATCCCGATGCCGCCCGAGAGGTTCTCTTCTATACTTATGTACAGTATGTGCTCTATGCGCAGTTGCGCGATGCACACAGTTACGCGGCATCTAAGAAGGTTACCCTTAAAGGTGATATTCCTATTGGTGTAGCGCCTAATGGCGTTGATGTGTGGTGCGACCGCGAACAGTTTAATATATCAGTGTCGGCCGGTGCACCCCCCGATGTATTCTCTGCCGACGGACAGAATTGGGGCTTCCCGACATATAATTGGGAACTTATGGCTGCCGATGGCTATGCCTGGTGGCGTCGTCGCTTGCAGTATATGTCAAAATTCTTCGATGCTTATCGTATCGACCATATTTTGGGATTCTTCCGCATCTGGGAGATTCCTCGATGGGCTGTTAGCGGCCTTGCCGGACATTTCTCGCCTTCGCGTCCTATGACACGCAGCGAAATTACCTCTATGGGATTTAATTTCGATTCAAATGAACATACTCTTCCTATTATATATAAGGAAGCGATAGATTCTCTTTTTGCCGAAAAATCCGATGCTGTGACAGAATACTATTTTTGCAAGCGTCCCGACGGCAATTACACCTTTAAGCCCGAATATGCATTGCCTCAGAATCTTACCCTTTCGTTTGCAACCAATGGGTTGGAATTCGACCGCAAGGAGTGTGAATCTATTCTGCGTCTGTTCAACGAGGTGCTGTTTATAAAAGATGGCGCTTACGAGCTTTATACTCCGCGAATATCGGCATTTGATACAGCCGCTTATGTGCATCTTGCACAGAGCGACAGAGCAGCCTACGACCGCATCTACGAGCATTTCTACTATAATCGCCACACGATGTTCTGGTTCGAGGAGGGTATGCGCAAGCTTTCTCCCTTGTTGGAGTGTACCTCAATGACAGCCTGCGGCGAGGATTTAGGAATGATTCCGGCCTGCGTGCCCTGGGTGATGAAGAATCTGCAGATACTCTCGCTCGAGATTCAGCGTATGCCTAAAGTCTACGGACAGACTTTCGCTAATCCTGCCGAATATCCCTATCTGTCGGTTGCGACACCCTCTACCCACGATATGAGCACTCTACGAGGATGGTGGTGCGAGGATGCGGTACTCTCGCAGCAATTCTACAATCACGTGCTTGGATTCGAGGGAAAAGCCCCCGTCGAAATGGACGGACGCACTGCTCACGCAATCATCCAACAGCATTTGAACGCACCCTCAATGCTTGCCCTCTTTGCTTGGCAGGACCTTATGGCAATGGACGAGCGTCTGCGTCGCGGCGACCACAACGAGGAGCGTATAAACGTTCCTTCGAACCGCGACCACGTGTGGAATTACCGAATGCATATACCTCTCGAGCAGTTGCTCAAGGAACGAGGCTTCAATGATACGCTGCGTTCTATGATAGCAGGCTCGGGACGCGGATAATAAAACATC